>JAJEEV010000053.1 GCA_022820805.1 Acidimicrobiia bacterium | reverse complement strand
GCGTCCGCGTGGGTTCGCCCCTCCACAACAACAGCGGTGATCACCAGACGAGCCTTCGACATGGCCCCACCCTGAAGGCGCTGCGAAGGTTCCTATGTCTTGCACCATCAGGTTCCTATGTCCTGAACCAGCACACCACCGTCTCCGCTCAAATATGGGTAGAAAATGCCCTTTCACCTCGGCTTTCGCTAATCCGATGCCAGCCTGGTGTCAGTTATGGTGTCAGGCAGCATCCCGCCTACCGGAACTTGACACCGGGACTTGACAACCGGAACTTGACACCGGAACTTGACAACCGGAACTTGACAGTTGGCGCCCTCGCTGAGGGAGACGAAGCGAAGCCCCGCTCCTGCGGACGCGGATTCTGAAGTCAGTCGACGAGACTGCCAGCGCAACGGCCGCTCTACGCCAGGTGGCAGGGTGGGTTTCTTGGCGGTGTCGGCAGAACCGACGCACCCAGCATCGCTGCGTCGGAGGCAGAATCTGGCTGGACTCAAGCGCCTACACCATAGAAAGCCGCCAACAAGACCTGAGCGTTTGTTCGCGGACACCACACCGGCCCCTTCGGCACTAGTCCTTCGAGATGGCCGCTCATCGCTACGTGGGATGAGCGCCGCGGCCGGGCGACAGAGCGTATTGGCCCTGTTGTTTCGCTTTAGAGCACCGACCGGACAGCGGTCTCGGATCGGCCTCCGACCCAGCGGCTGAGGCTCGCAGTCGCCTGGTTGATGCTGTGGACCACGTCGTCGGTGCCTGATCCGAGGATGCTCAGATGGTCGTTGTCGGGGAATCCGGTGACATTGATGAGTGTGTGGGGCGTGATCGGCACGACGGTGCCGTCGAACCAGAGTCGCTTGTCGGAGCGGGTTCCGGCGTCGTGCAGGGTGATGCCGTGGCTTCCGATCACCAGCTCGGGGCCTGAGGGGATCAACGCGCCGTAATGGAGTCCTGTCTCGCGGATGAACTTGGGTTCCTCGGCCTCTATCTGGGCGTTGTCGCCTGCGGCGAATTCTGCGTCGACGTTGTGCTCCACCTTGTCGGCGAGAAAACGGATTCGGTCGTCGGCGAGCAGTTCCTCCTTGAGCGGCAATGGCGGAAGGTCCAGTTCCGCCGTCCGATGCTGAGCCGCTTGGTAGAACACCTCATCGTGGTCATCGGTGGTGGCGACGCGTGCTCGTGACTCGCGCGTGCGTCTCGCCAGCGAGAACACGAACCGCTTCACAGCACACCGCTCGGCATCGGTCAGGCCCGGCAGCCGCCCCACGCTGACGCTCATCACGATCCTGTCGAATGCTCCTGCAGCGGCCGACTCGATCTCGCCCAGCCGAGCCTCGTACACCGTGTCCCGTGAGTCGTCGGCGTACGAATAGAGCGTGTACTGGTGCCGCTCGACGAACGCGTTGACCGGTTTCAGGCTCTTGACAGATCCGGTCTGCTGATCCGCGACCCAGATGTAGCCAGCGGGATCGCAGAAGCGCTTGAGCAGCATCTGAGGGATGTAGTGCTGGCGCTTCGCTTGGCCCGAACTCACTGGTCCTCCCGACAATGCTCCTCTGCACGCTATTGCTGCGAAGGACCCACCAACCTCGACAACACTCGTGCTGCTGTACCACCGCCACCACCACTTCGTTCACCAGCACGGCTACCGCATGGTCCCCCAACCCGACGGCACCTGGGCCACCACCCAAGAAGCAGAACCTAAGCCCGCACCGCGACGGGACAAGCGCCTAGCCCGAGCTCCCTGAGTCCCACCGGGGCCGCACTGCCCGCGCTCAGCCGGTGACGCAGCGCCGCATCGATCCGGCACCGTGTGCTCGTTCAGCCTGATGGCCGCGAGCTGTGATTGATGGCGTTCTCGGCTTGCTGTAGTTGTTCGTTGATCCATTCGAAATCGGGAGCATCGCCGAGGATCATGCTCTGCATGGCCGCATAGTCCCGTTCGATGGCCTCGCGCAGTCCGGGTTGCGGCACCAGTCTCACCGAACCGGGAGTGGCCTGTTCGAAGCGCTTCCATGCTTGCCTGAAAGTCATGAGGTTGTGGCTGCGTACTGCATCAAGAAGGTCAAGGTCTGACAGGGCTGACGCGCCCGTCTCGGTTGCCGTGATCATTGCGGCGTCGTAGTAGTGGCGCGAGATCCGGTTCCTGTCCTCTGGAAAACGCTCCTTGTCTCGGTATCCGCAGTGCGCGCCGTGCAGGATCAGCAGCTTTTCCCAGTATGTCCGCTGCGGCGAGAGCACTCTGACGTTGACGACGTCGAGCGAGGCTTCGTTCAGTTCGTCGTTTATGAACGCAGTGACGCCGCTGGTCTGGTTGGGATCGAGAGCCGATCTCGCGCCGGCTTCGATCTTCACGCTCGGCGCGACGTAGGCGGTGTCGCTGGCCGGGTAGAGCGTGGGGTACTCAACCAGCAGCGACTGCGGATCGTCGGCGTCGGGGACGATGCGGCATGCTTCGCTGGCCTCGCCGATCGCGTCTGCCAACGCAGTCCGCAAGTCCCCGAGTACGTAACTGCTGCACTCGTTGATGAGAGTCTTGAAGAGTTCAGCTCGCTTCTTCTTCGACAGGGCGCCCGCCGCGGTCGGGTCTCGATCTCCTCCGAAACCCAAGTCGTCTCGGTACACGACTAGATCGATGTCTTCGGAGAACCGGTCGATCAGTCCAAACACCTTCGACAGCGACGTTCCGCCCTTGAAGAGCAGCCGAGGGTGGCCATCGGGCAGTCCGTTGAAGATCGCGTCGAGAACGACGCAGACCCAGAGGTCCTTTTCCACATAGGTGGGCAGCGTGTCGAGACGGCCAGCGGCCGATTCGATCACGTCGCGCCGGTCCTGCTCAGCGAGGGCGAGGAATGCTGCGAAGGCTGCGTTCACGCGGCGGCCTTCTGATCGGCCACGATGCTGCGCACGAGCGGCGCCGCCCAGCCGGGGACGTCGCTGATGTTCTGTGCGAGATCGTGCTTCACGTCGTCAGGAAGGCTGCGCCTGAGCATCGCGACGACCCCGGCATCGCCGGCGGCGTCGGGACCGAGCCAGTCCAGCGCCTGAACCACCGGTGCTGCTGGCCTGCCGGCCCACTGCATGATTCTGGGCTTTCCATGTCGGAACCGAACCGTTCTGCCATCGATCTTCAGCGTCCTGGAAGCGCCGTCGGTGAGGTAGCTGGCCTTTGCCGGCACTGCATTTGTGAGACCCAGCCGATTCGCGGCTACCAGCCCGTCGGGCATGATCCGCACGCCGTCGCGTCTCGCCAACGCCAACACGACGGCGTCCATGTTGGCCGGCGCAGACCGGCCCAGCACGCTGCTGAATCGCGGCATGTCGTATAGGCCATGCCCGATCCGGCGCAGCTTGCCGGCCTTGGTCAAGCGCGACAGTGCCTGGTCGACGGCCTCACGGCTCCCCAGGCCCAGAAAGTCCCCTGGGGTGCATACCCATGCCCCCGGTGCGCGCTCGGCTACCGTCTGCGTGATCTTGTCCGCCACAGACGCCACGGATGCCCCTCCCTTCGTGTGGTGCAACGAGCACGGTGTGTTGTCAGAAATATAGCTGAATTTTCTGACAACATCTATAGATTGCGGATGCAAGGGAACCGACACCTACCTGTACCTGCGGGGCGGGAAGTGCTGATGCAGCAGATCCAGTTGACTGACGGACGCCGAGGGGCGCTGGAGTGCGAAGGGGTGGTGCTTGAATCGGCGTTCTGCGACGACGCGGAGCCTCGGGCTCTTGTCGTGTGCCGGGTGAGCCTCCCTGGAACTAGGCCGCTGGCGGAGCCGGGACTGGTGGTGAAGTTCTCACAGATCGGGCATGCGCTGCCTCGTGCAGAGTTCGTGCAGATCGCTACGCCGGAGCACTACCGCCGCAACTATGAGGACGCTGAGGGCATCCACGATGAAATGGAGGCCAAGCACCGACAGGACATGCGCCGGACTCTGTCTCGGGATGGAGCCTCTCTATTGTCTGGACCGGAGCTGAGACACCTCGGCGGGCACGTGACCTATGCCGTTGACGACATCTGGATGTTCTGCACATCCGCGAAGCCGTCGTCGGGCCATCAACTCGTCCGGATGGCAAGACGACTGTCCCGTGAGTCCGCTACCAAGACCTGCATTGGAAGTGTTGCAAAACCAGCATTGACACCTACGAGGCCCCGTGCAGCGGCCCGTCAGTCCGCAGTCTTGATAGCAAGGCATCACTTGATGCTATGCTGTCAATATGCGTACCACGGTCACACTCGACTCCGACACAGAACAGATCATCCGCCAGCGCATGGCCGAACGCCGGACCTCTTTCAAGCAGGCATTGAACGACTTGATCCGAGAGGGCCGGGGCTCAGCAGAGGGGCCGCGTCCGTTCAAGACGACGGCCAGGTCGATGGGGCGCGCCAAGGTCGACCTCAACAAGGCGCTGCGGCTCACAGCCGAAGCTGAGGACGGCGAACTCGCCAGGAAGGTGAAGACCGGATCTTGAAGCTCGTCGACGCCAACGTCTTGTTGTACGCGGTCAACCGGGACGAGCCGCGGCATGCCTCAGCGCGAGACTGGCTCGACGAGGCGCTCAGTGGCGGCGCTCGGGTGGCGTTCTGCTGGGTGGTGCTGCTGGCGTTCATGCGGTTGTCCACCAACGGGCGGATCTTCGACGAGCCGCTGACCGCGAACGAGGCGATCACACAGGCCCAGGACTGGCTGGCTCAACCCTCGGCTGTAGTTGTCGAGCCGACCGCCCGCCACCTCGGCATCGTCCAACAACTGCTGGCGCCGCTCGCGGCGGGCGGCAATCTGGTGAACGACGCCCATCTGGCTGCCCTCGCCATCGAACACCGATGCGAGGTCGTGTCCTACGACACGGACTTTCTGCGCTTTCATGGAGTGAAGCTGGAGACCCCGCCCACCTGAGCAGCGACCCGTAGCATGCGCCGCTCCAAGATGAGCCGTCGCCCATTCCCGACCCTTGCGCCGAGTCAGTTCCCCAGGGGGTTGTCGCTTAGGAGACACGCTGGGCGGGGTCGGCCGCGACGGTGTCGAAGGACAGGTCCGCCAGGTTGCCGGCGCGGTCGTGGATGTCGCCACCGTTGAGGCGCAGGCTGTTGGCGCTGATGCCGACGCCGTCGGGGTCGGCGTCGCCGCTCTGCACCTCGTACTCGAAGGCGATCCGGCTGCCGGTCCCCTGACCTGCGGCCAGAATCGCTCGGCGGGTCTCCCCGCCGATGTCCAGCTCGATGTGGGGCTCCCCGCTCACCGTCACCTCCTCACCGAAGGCGACCTCCACGATGATGGTCTCGCCGGCGGCGTAGGCATCGCCGGCGGGCGGCCGGGACACGATGGAGACTGCCGAGACGGCCGGCGGCTCGGTGTCGACCCGGTGCTCGCTCTGGACGTTCAGCATCGGGTACCAGGGATTGCGCTGCACCTCGGTGCCGTGAGCCTTGATGGTGCCGCTCCCGCAGAAACCGGTCGTCTCGTTTCCACGGAAGCCGGTCGTCACAGTTCCCCCGGCCGCCATGATGCCCGTGGAGTCCATGTCGCCGGGACGGACGGTGTAGCCGAACACGAGCGTGTCGGTGCCCGATCCCCGGTCGTAGTCCGCTTCTCGCACGGAGTTCGAGCGGTACCCGTCGTATCCGACGTACAGCTCCACGCAGACGTCGCCCTCCACCACGACGCTGGTGTCGAACGTGAAGGCGATCTCGATGACCTCGTTGGCCCGATAGAAGCCCAGCCCGGCCGCGGGCACCGAGACGATCCGGGTGCTGCGGACATAGGGCCGCCCGTCGACCCTCTGGCGCCATGCGGGTTCGATGCCGGGATGGGTGTAGTCGATGGGGACGTCGGTGCCCGCAGCGTAGATGGTGCCGGTGAAGCCGTAGGCGGGCGTGCGGTCCTCGGCGGTGGCGGCCGCGCCCACGCTGAGGCCGTCGAGGTCGAGATCCTCGGGCTGGACGCGGTATCTGAAGACGAGCTCCCTGCTGCCCGAGCCGCTGTGGTAGACGGCACCCCGCCAGGTGCTGGAGTCGCCGTCACCGACGTACAGGTCGAGCAGGGGAGATCCCTCGACCTCCACGTTCTGATCCAGTCTCACGACGACATCGACGGCGTCGCCGGCGCGGTAGAAGAAACCCTCGGTGGGGCTCGTCGCGAAGTCCACGCCGATGATCCTCGGCTGGTCGTCGTCGACGATGGTCACCACGCAGCCGTGCCAGCTCCCGTGGGCGAAGAAGCCGACGGCGAAGGTCTCATCGTGTTCGAGCCGGGTGTCCTCCGTCGTTTCGATCGGTATCCACAGCATCGACTCCGTCGGGTCCTCCCGTGCGAACCTGGCGCCGTCGTACCGCGTGAAGTCGTTGGAGCTCGTCGTGTGGTCGCCGCGATAGGTATAGACGTCCAGCCATATGGCGCCGTAGACCCCCATCCGCGTGGAATCGCCTTCCGTCACAGGGTCCGGGCACAAGACGGCGCCGGAATTGTGCACGGCGTAGGCCCGGCTGGGCTCGACGACCGAGACCGCGGCCGCCGACAGCAGAGCGAGCACAGCAACGGACGCGAGGCGAGTAATCGTCGTCCTTGGTGGCCCGCGGCGACACCGAGGGTGCTTCGAATGGGCTGGCCTGGGATTGATCCATACTCTCATCACCCTTGTCATGGCCGTCTCTCGCCAGGTGTTTCCGGGACCTCGCCGCGATCGCCCGCTAGACATGGCCCCCGATCCGCATTGACTGAACGGAGCAGCACGTGCATCTGGGACTGGACGGCAAGAAGGCGATCCCGACACCTACGAGTTCGTGCTGGGCTTGCCCGCGCTAGGACGGATGGGCACTCCCGAGGAGATCGCCCGCACCGTCGTGTTCCTCGCCAGCCCTGCGTCGAGCTACACCACCGGTGCGACCGTCCGCGTGGACGGTGGCACCGTCAAGTCCGTTCAGCACTGAGCCTCGCGGCGAGCGCCTAGGAACTGGGGCCGGTCAGCCTCGCACCGGGGTTCGCCAGCCGAACGGGTCCGGTGCCGCACCCACCTGGATATCCACCAGCGCTTGGCGCAACCTCATCGTGTTGGGACCCGGCGCCCCGTCGCCGACGGTGAGCGTCATGCCCTCGTAGAGCATGGTGCCCACCGGCGCCAGCACCGCGGCCGTGCCCGACAGGAAGGCCTCGCCCCGTTCGGCCCATTCGACCAGCTCGTCGGGGCTGATCGTGCGCTCCTCCACCTCGTAGCCGAGGTACCGGGCGAGCTCGATCACCGAGGCCCGGGTGACGCCGTGCAGGAACGACTCGTCCAGGCGGCGGGTGATGACCCGCTCACCGTCGGCGAGGAAGAAGTTCGCGGCGCCGGTCTCGGTGATGTCGCCGCCGGTGGCGAACAGGACCTGGTCGATGGCTTCGTTCGCGGCCATCGAGTCCAGCGTGACGCCCAGCGCCATCGCGTAGTTGGCGCCGCACTTGACCATGCCGAACTGGGGCACGGTGCGGGGCATCGACGTCTCCACCAGCAGGGTCAGCGGCCGCACCCCGCCCTTGAAGTAGTCCCCGACCGGGCTGTTGACCACGTACAGCAGCGCGCTGCGGGTCGGGCGGGCCGCGGCGCCGATGTCGGGCTCGGTCCCGATGAGGGTCGGGCGGATGTACAGCGAGCCCGGCGGATCGGGCACCTCAGTCGAGTTGGCCTCCACCGCGTCGATGACCATCTGGCGCAGCGTCTGGGCGTCGATAGGGGGCAGCCTCAGCAGGGCCGCGCTGCTGACCATCCGCTCGACATGACTGTCGAGCCGGAATACGGCCAGCGATCCGTCGCTCTGGCGGTGGGCCTTGAGGCCCTCGAAGATGGCGCTGCCGTAGTGCAGCACGTGTGCGGACGGGCTGATGGCGAGGTCCCCGTACGGCTCGGGCGATCCGCCGTAGACGTACGGTCCCCCGTCGGCGCGGGCGGTCGTCATCCAATCGCACAAGATGGTCCCGAACGGGACGTCAAAAGGGTCAGGCTTGCCGGTCACTCGCGACGTGCATTCTAGACGGCCGGATCTCGTTCGCTAAGTCCAGTCGAGGATCCCGAGGCGGGCGGCGGTGACGACCGCCTCCAGTTTGGTCGACGCATCGAGCTTGCGGCGGAAATTGCGGATGTGGTTCAGCACCGTGTGGGAGCTGATGTCGAGTCGACCGGCGATCTCCGGTGTCGAGTCCTCGTCGAGAGCGGCATCGCCGGCGTCAAGATCCTGCCGATCTCCACACGGCTGGGCGTGACGAGGGGCAGCTTCTACTGGCACTTCAGCGGCCGCAAGGAGCTGCTCAGTCAACTGCTGGCCGCCTGGGAGGGCAAGAACACCGAGGCCATCGTGGAGGCGGCCACCGTTCCGGGGTCGCTCATCGAGAGGTACATCGCCCTGTCCCGTCTCTGGCTCGGCTGGTCGGACTTCGATCCGCGCCTCGACGCGGCCGTGAGGGAGTGGGGCCGCAGCGACAAGGAAGTGCTCGCGAGGGTCAGGGCGGCCGACGAGCGGCGGGTGGCCGCCCTCGCGACGATGGTCGAACCCGAAGGCCACAGCCCGGAAATGACGCTGCATCGAGCCCGCACCCTCTACCGCATGCAGATGGGGTGGTACGACGGCACCGACGCGCCGGCCGGGGGCATCGGCGAATCCTCCGCGGCGTACTTCGAGATCTTCCTGGGCCGCTCCCCCAGCCGGTCCGAGCGGGAAGCCATCGCGGCCGGCCATCGGGGGCCGTAGCCCCCGAGCCTGCCGGGGCGTACACTGACGCTCCCCCAGCGCTCGTAGCTCAATTTGGATAGAGCATCTGACTACGGATCAGAAGGTTGGGGGTTCGAGTCCCTTCGAGCGCGCTAGACCCGGACGCTTGCGTCTGCGAGCCTCAGTCGTCGGTGATGACCCTGGCCAGCAGGGCGTGGGGCAGCGGCTGGTAGTCGTGATGCTCGGCGCTGAACGTGCCGGTCCCGCCGGTCATCGACCGCAGATCGATCACGTAGCTGAGGATCTCCGACGTGGGCACATGGGCGTGTATGACGCTCGTGCCCGCAGCTGAGCCGGGCTCGGTCCCGAACACCTGGCCGCGCCGCGAGTTCAAGTCGCCGAGCACGTCGCCCTGGTAGGTGTCGGGAACTTCGACGTGGACCTCGCTGACCGGCTCCAGCACGGCGCTCCCGACCTGCTCCACCGCCTGCTTCAGGGCCAGGGAACCGGCGATCTTGAAGCTCATCTCCGAGGAGTCCACCGAATGGTGCTTGCCGTCGTAGCACACCGCCCGCAGGTCCACCATCGGGAATCCGTGCCTGCCGCCGTTGGCCATGGCCTCCTCTATACCCGCTCCCACCGCGGGGATCAGGCCCCGGGGGATGGCGCCGCCGGTCACCTCGCTGTCGAACTCGTAGCCGGTGCCGCGCGCGGTGGGCTCGAACCGCACCATGGCCACCGCGAACTGCCCGTGACCGCCGCTCTGCTTCTTGTGCTTGGCCTCCACGTCGGCCGGTCGGGGCAGCGTCTCCAGGTACGCGATCCTCATGTCCTCGATCTCGAAGTCGATGCCCATGCGGTCGAGGCGGGCCCGCACCACCCGGATGTGGGCCTCGCCGGCACCCGACAGCACGGTCTGACGGGTGGTGGGGTCCTGGCGGATCACGAGGCTGGGATCCTCGGTGGCGAAGCGTCGCAGCGCGGAGGCCAGCTTGTCCTCCTGGGCGGGAGCCGAGGCGTGGATGGCCACGCCGTAGACCGGTGTGGGCGGCGGGGTGATGGGCACCCTGAGCGCGTTGTCGTCGGCCAGCGTGTCGCCGGTGCGCACGTCGCCGAGCTTCGTTGCGGCCACAAGGTCGCCGGCCACCGCCCGGTCCACCGCGTGGTGCTCGGCACCGGTGAACGTCATGAGGTTGTGGAGTCGCTCCTTGTCGCCGGTGCGGCTGTTCACCAGGGTGTCGTTGGACCGGATGGTGCCCGCCACCACCTTCATGAACGAGATCTGGCCCAGGAAGTCGTCGACCCTGGTCTTGAACACCACAGCCACCGGGGACCCGGCCGCATCGATGGCCACCTCGACCGGCTCGCCTCGGCGGGTCCCGTCCACCGGGCCCCTCTCGGCCGGCGCCGGGCCCACCCGGCAGATGAAGTCGAGCAGGCGGTCCACGCCGATCGGCTTGGCCGCCGAGCCGCACAGCACCGGGAACACGCCCCGATGGTCGACGGCATCGTGGATCAGGCGCTCGAGCTGCTCCTCGGTGGGCTCCACGCCCTCGAGATACTGCTCCAGAAGCTCGTCGTCGCCCTCGACCACCCCCTCGACCAGCTGGATATGGCCGTCGGACGCGTCTCCGGCGAGCTCGTCGGGCACGGCGGCAGCCGCCGACTGCCCGCTGCTGTAGTCGAGAGCGCCGTCGCCCACGAGGTCGGCGATGCCGTGGAAGGAGGCCTCCGCGCCCAGCGGGAGCTGCACCGCCTCCACATGGGCGCCGAAATGCGACTGCAGGTCGTCGAGGGTGCGCTGGAACGACGAGCGCTCCCGGTCGAGGCCGTTGACGAACACCATGCGAGGCAGGCCCAGCCGCTCGGCGTGGCGCCACATGACCTGGTCCTGGGCCTGGACCCCCGACACGCCGTCCACGACGAACACGGCCAGGTCCGCGGCGTGCATGCCGTTGACGGCCTCGCCCACGAAGTCGGTGTAGCCCGGCGTGTCGATGATGTTGATCTTGTGGTCGCGCCATTCGAAGGACGCCAGCGACAGGCTCAGGCTCTGGTGCCGGGCCCTCTCCTCGGGGTCGTGGTCGCACTGGGCGGTGCCGTCGTCGACACGGCCCATGCGGCCCACCACGCCGGCCCGGTACAGCATCGCCTCGGCCAGGGTGGTCTTGCCGTTGCCGTTGTGGCCGACGAGGACGACGTTTCTGATGGTTGGCGACGACACGCTGGATGACCCTCCCTCTAATGGACCTGCGCACGCAAGGGACGCCGACCCTAACCGGGCGCACCGCCCACGGCTAACGCCAAGGCGGAGGCGCGATCAGTCCTCGATGATCTCCACGGCGTACTCGGGGCAGTTGTCGTAGGCCAGCCGGGCCTTGTCCTCCAGCTCGGGGGGCACCTGGCCGTCGCCGATCTCGAAGGCGGTGCCCTCGTCGTCCACATCGAAGAGCTCGGGCGCCAGCATGTAGCAGCGGTTGTGGCCCTGGCAGGCCTCCTGATCCACGCGGACCCTCATAGTGCCTCCTTGTTGGAACTTGCGGGCCGAGCCTAGAGCGGGGGCAGCTCGATCGGGAAGGCAGCCCGGATGCGGGCGTCGACATCGCCGGGGATGTGGCCCGGCCGGTGCTCGGCCAGCACCCGCTTCACGTGCTCGTGGGCCCGGTCCCGGGCGTCCTTGCCGCCGGCGTCGAGCCAGTTGTCGGGCGTGTCACGGTCGCCGATCTCCGGGTAGACGTACTCGCGCTGCATCAGCTCCAGAGTCTGGGGCGAGCCCAGGAAGTGGCCGGGACCGTCGATCACCTCCGCGATGAGCCGGGCCGAGAGGGTCTCCTCGTTGACCTCGATGCCCCGCACGGTGCGATTGATCGACCCGAGCATGTCGTTGTCGATCACCAGCGCCTCCAAAGAGCAGCTCAGGATGCTGGCCAGCATCCCGGCCGACTCGTACACCAGGTTGGCGCCGGCCTGGCCGGCCAGGGTGACGTTGACGCCCTTCTCGTAGCCGGCCTGGTTGTCGGGGATCTTCGAGTCGGCCATCCCAGCAGCCACTCCCGACGGCAGGCCTATCCAGTTGAGCAGCTGGGCGGCGGCCGCGTTCAGGACGCCCTCCTCCCCCGACCCGCCGCTCATGGCTCCGGTGCGCAGGTCCGACACGAACGGCCACATGCCCATCACGCACGGATGGCCCGGGCTCAGCAGGTTCACTCCCGTCAGCGCGGCCAGGCACTCGGCCAGGGCCTGGGCCAGCGAACCGGCCAGTGCCGCGGGGGAGGTGGCTCCAGCCTGGCCGGCCGACAGCAGGTTGATGGGCATGCCCCTCTCTACCTGGGCCACCATGCACCTCGCCGACTCCTCCGCGAAGCGCAGCGGCGGCACCACGAAGGTGTTGTTGGCCGCCACGAAGGGCCGCTTGCGGAACTCGCCGGGGCCGCCGAGGGCCGTGTCGAACATGTCGACCGTCTCGTAGACGTGCTCCTTCTCGAACCACGACGACCCGATGGGCTTGGTGGTGCCGGCCATGGCCGCGTAGGCGGTGTTGAGGTCGAGCAGCCGGGCGTCCTCCAGGTCGCGGGCGACCACCGTGCGCACGAAGAAGTGGATGTTGTCGAGCGTGTCCACCAGCCGGGCGCAGTCGTACACATCGACGGCGGTGGAGGGGCGGAACACCGCCGTCTCGTGGTCGTACATGAGGACCGCGGCGCCGGCGGTGCCGAAGTGGACCCGGTCGCCGCCCACGGTGATCGACCGGTCGTCGTCGAAGCCGTGCCAGACCCATTCCTTGGCCGCGGCGGCGATGGCGCCCTCCACCACGCCCCTCGGGTAGTGCAGGCGCTCAGCTTCGTCGACGTGGCCGCCGGCGGCCGTCACCACGTCGACGAACTCCTCGATCGGCGATCCCATGCCGATGTCCTCGAGCAGGCCGAGTGCGGTGTCGTAGACCTGCTGCATGTCGGCTTCGCTCAGCGGCGCGTACTTGCCGCCCGGCATGCCGGGCCGCACCGGCCGGACATCGACCTCCAGCGGCGCCTGGCGGGCCGCGATCCTTCCGGCCCGGCCTCCGCTTCGACGGCGACCACCTGACTCTGCGGGCACCGGCGTCACCTCCTGTTCAGGCTCGGGGGGCCGTGTTGGCCGGATCGTAGGCCGGATCGGCCAGCACCGTGGCCGTGCGGCGGTCCCCCAGCAGGTCGAGCTCGAAGGTCGAGCCCGGTGCTTCGAACTCCGGCGCCACGTACACGAAGGCCAGGCTGCGGCCGACGGTGTGGCCCCAGGTGCCGCTGGTGGCGATGCCCATCACGTTGCCGTCGCCGTCGAAGGCGGGCTCATTGCCCCGCACGTCGTTGTCGGTGGCGTCCACCTCGCAGTACACCAGCACCATCGACAGCGGCTCGGGCTGGTCGCGCCGGGCCACGGTGGCGTCGCGGCCGACGAAGGGCCGGCTGAGGTCCACGAAGCGCTCCAGGCGGGCCTCGATCGGGGTGATCTCGGTGGTGAGCTCCGAGCCCCAGGCCTTGTAGGCCTTCTCGATGCGCATGACGTTCATGGCGTAGCTGCCGAAGTGGACCATGCCGTGGGTCTCGCCGGCGGCCACCACCGCGTCGTACAGCTCGACCAGGCGGTCCATACCGCAGTGCAGCTCCCAGCCCAGCTCGCCCACGTACGACACCCGCAGGGCCACACACGGCACGCCCGCGACCTCGATCTCGGCCGCGGTCAACCACCGGAATGCCTCGTTGCTCAGGTCGGCGCCCGTGAGCGGGGCCAGCACGTCGCGGGCCCGGGGGCCGGTCACGGCCAGGATGCCGGTGGAGTCGGTGACGTCGGAGACGGTCACGTCCTCACCGGCGGCGACGTTCTGGACCAGCCAGTCGAGGTCGTGGCTCTGGCCCATGATGGCCGACGTCAGGTAGAAGCGGTCGGGCGCCAGGCGGGCGATGGTCATCTCGCACTCGATGCCGCCGAGGTCGGTCAGCATGTGCGTCAGCCGGATGCCGCCGTCGCGGGCCGGCAGCCGGTTGGCGGACAGGCGGTCGAGCAGGGCGGCCGCATCGGCCCCGACCACCTCGAAGGAGGCGAACGCGGTGATGTCGGCGATGCCGACCCGCTGGCGCACGCCCCGCACCTCGTCCCCGACCGGATCGAACGCGTTGGAGCGGCGGAACGAGTGCCGCTCGCCGGTCCCGTCGGGCGAGTAGTACTGGGGCCGCTCCCAGCCGTACACCTCCTGCCATTGGGCTCCCAGCCGGTCGAGGCGGTCGTAGATGGGGTTGGTCTTCTGGGGGCGGCCCGCGGCCCGGAACTCGCCGGGCAGCCGCACCTGGTACATCTCGTGGTACTCGTCTTCGGCCTTGGCGATGGCGAAGGTCGAGCGGGGCCCGGTGTGGTCGCCGAAGCGGCGGGGGTCCATGCCCCGCACGTTGATCTCGGTCTGGCCGTGGACCATCCACTGGGCCAGGTACTTGCCCGCTCCCGGACCCTGGGTGATGCCGATGGAGGCGCCGTTGCAGTGCCAGTAGTTGCGCAGCCCCGGCGCCGGGCCCATCAGGTAGCCGGAGTCGGGTGTGTGGGTTATGGGACCGGAGACGATCTGCTTGATGCCGGCCTCGGCGAAGGTCGGGATGCGCATGGCCGTGTACTCGAGGCACTCCTCGAGCACGTCGACGTTCTCGCCGGTGAGGTGGAAGTCGTGGGCCCAGTCGATGCCCTCGACCCCGTACACCCTGGAGTCCGACATCTCGTAGGGCCCGACGAGCAGTCCGTCGATCTCGCGGCGGTAGTAGCACGACGCCCGCGGGTCGCGGGTCACCGGCGGCTCGAAGCCGAGGTCGATCATGGCCGGCAGGGGCTCGGTGACCAGGTACTGGTGGATGACCGACACGATCGGCACGTCGAGACAGACCATGGCCCCGAGCTGGGGCGCGTAGTGGCCTGCCGCGTTCACGACGTGCTCGCACACGATCCGGTAGCTGTCGTCAGCGCCCTTGCCGTGCATGCCGCCGGGTGTGGCGATGATCTCCCAGCGCCCGTCGGGCAGGTGGTTCATGTCGGTGACCATGGTGTGGCGGCGGATCTCGCAACCGAGGTTGCGGGCCCCCCGGGCCATGGCGTTGGTGCATCCCGACGGGTCGGTCCAGCCGTCATTGGGGGTGTAGAACCCGAACTGCACGTCGCTGAGGTCCTCCAGCAGCGGGTGGCGCTCGCGGATCTCGGAGGGGCCGATCAGGTGCGACTCGATGCCGAACTGGGTGAGCATGGCGTGCACGTAGCGGTGCCAGTCGACCTCGTCGTCGGTGCGGGCCAGCCTGATCGCGCCGCAGCCGTGCCAGCCGGCCGACAGCCCGGTCTCGGCCTCCAGGCGGGGGTAGAGGGCCACCGCCTCCTCGTGGACCTTGGCCATGTTGAGATCGCCGATGAAGTTGGGGATCAGCCCGGCCGCGTGCCAGGTCGATCCCGAGGTCAGCTCGCCCTTCTCCAGCAGGATGGTGTCGGTCCACCCCTCCTGGGCCAGGTAGTACAGCAGGCCCACTCCCATGGCCCCGCCCCCGATGATCACGCACCGCGCCTCTTGCGTCACCGCCCCTCCCGAAGGTGTGTGCACGAGCACCGCGTCAGAAGGGCGCGGCGAGCGGGCAGTGTAGTTGTGGCGCAGCCCCTGCGGCCAACCAACTAGCCGGCTGCTAGCCGCCTGCTAGCTCGGATAGGCGATCCACATCAACGACAGCAGGATCCACGTCGAGACGACGAGCCAGAAAGTGAACGGTTGGGCTCTCCGGGAGACCCGCTGGATGAAGTTGCTCTCGCCGGTGGCGTCGTAGATCGCCCACACGAGGAACATCATGTTCGAGGCGACCCTGGATCTCGAGACCGTTCTTCGCGACGACCCGCTGCTGCCTGCCGAGCTTGTCGGTGACGGCTGGGGCGGCAGCCGGGCCCGCCGGGCGTTCATGGCCGCTCACGCCGAGGTGAGCGCGCGCAGCGAGCTGTTCAGCAACTCCCAGCTGATGCAGTCCTACACCACTGAGATCGAGCGCTCCGTCGGAGAGTCGTCGGAGTCGTTCTGGACCCGGTGGATGCCGCGCCTGATCGAGGCGTACAAGGCCAGGCTCCCACCGGCCGCCACCGCCTGAAGGGTCAGGGGCCGTCGGTCAGGCGGACTCGCTGGTTGCGGGGATCGTAGAAGCTGCGGATCGACGGGGTGGCCGCGACCAGCTCGCCGCCGACGTTGATCTCGAAGGTCCCCGCATCCAGCCAATCCTGGACCACTCCCTCGCCGCCGGCCCGGTGCAGGTAGCCCATGGCCAGGCAGCGGTCCTCGACGTAGCTCCACATCGACGAGGTGGTGCTGCCGACCGGCTCGCCGTCGCGCAGGATCGGGTCGTCGTGGTAGCACAGCAGCTCGGGGTGCTCCAGGCGGAACTGGATCAGGCGCTTGTTGCGGGGCTGCTCCCGCTGGTTCTCCAGCGCAGTGCGGCCGTTGTAGGGGTTGGGCTTGTCCCAGCCGATCGTGAAGCCGAGCCCGGCCTCGATCGGCGTGTCCTCATCGGTGATGTCGTGGCCCCAGTGGCGGTAGCCCGACTCCAGCCGCAGGGTGTTCATGGCGTGGTAGCCGGCCATGGCCAGCCCGTGGGGCTCCCCGGCCGCAACCAGCGCGTCGAACAGCTCCACGACGTGCTCGTTCGGCAGGTACAGCTCCCATCCCAGCTCGCCCACATAGCTCATGCGCAGGGCCAGCACGTCGATGCCGGCCACACCGATGCGCTGGGAGGTGCCGAACGGGAAGTCGGTGTTGCTGAGCGACGCGTCGGTGAGCGGGCCGAGCACGAAACGGGCCTTGGGGCCCATCAGACCGACCATGGCCCAGTGCTCGGTGATGTCGGCGATGTCCACGTTGCGGCCCCGGCAGGCCCGGCGCAGGCGGGCCCAGTCCCGGGTCTGGGCCGCGGCCGCGGTGACCACCAGGAAGCGGTCCAGGCCCAGGCGGGTGACCGTGAGATCGGCCTCGATGCCGCCCCGGTCGTTGCACCACTGGGTGTACACCGCCCGGCCCACGGGAACGTCGATGCGGGCCGTGCTCAACTCGTCGAGCACCAGCAGCGAGTCAGGACCGTCCACCGTGAACTTGGCGAACGAGGTCTGGTCGAACAGCGCCACCCGCTCCCGCACGGCGCGGCACTCCTCGCCGGCGTTGGCCCACCAGTTCTGCTTTCCGTAGCTGTACACGTACTCGCGGGCCTGGCCCTCGGAGGCGTACCAGTTGGGCCGCTCCCAGCCCGCGGTCTCGCCCCAGACCGCGCCGACCGCGTCCAGCCGGTCGTGCAACGGCGACACCCGCTGACCGCGGGCGCTCTCGTACTGGTAGAAGGGCCAGTGCATGGCGTACAGCAGCCCCAGGCTCTCGGGGACGCGCTCTGACAGGTAGGCGGGATCGGCCTGGAACGCGAAGGCCCGGCGGATGTCCACCGACGACAGGTCCATGGGCGGGTGCCGGTCGGCGATCCAGTCGGCGAGGGCCCAGCCGACCCCGCCCGCGGACTGGATCCCCACCGAGTTGAACCCGGCCGCCACGAAGCAGCCGTCGACCTCGGGGGCCTCGCCCAGGTAGTAGACGCCATCGGGGGTGAAGGCCTCGGGTCCGTTCAGGAACAGCTGGATGCCGCACTCCCCCAGGGCCGGCACCCGGTGGATCGACCGCTCGAATATCGGGCCGATGTGGTCCCAGTCCTCGCCCAGCGTGCCGAAGGAGAAGTCCCGGGACACGCCGTCGAGGCCCCATACCTTGCCCCGGGGCTCGAAGAACCCGGCCATGATCTTGCCGGTCTCCTCCTTGAAGTACGTGTAGTTGCCGGGGTCGCGCAGCACGGGCGTCTCGGGGCCCACGCCGAGCGGCTCGGAGACGACGTAGAAGTGCTCGCACGCCTGCAGCGGCACGTTCACCCCGATCTGGGCCGCCAGCTGGCGGGTCCAGATGCCGGTGGCCAGCACCACCGTCTCGGTCTCGATGCTGCCCTGCTCGGTGTCGACCCCCGAGATGGCGCCGTCTTGGGCGCTCAGCCCGGTGACGGCCACGTCCTCGACGATGCGAACACCACGGCTGCGGGCTCCCTTGGCCAGGGCCATGGTGGTGTCCACCGGCGAGGTGTGGCCGTCGCGGGGGATGTAGAGCGCGCCCACCAGGTCGTCGGTGCGGATCAGCGGCCACCGCTCCTTCAGCTCGTCCATCTCGATCTCGCGGGTCTCGACCCCGACCGAGACGGCCATCGCCGCTCCCCGCCTGATCTCCTCCCACCGTTCGGCGTCGGCGGCCACCGAGATCGACCCCGGAGTGCGGCACCCGGTGGCCTGGCCGGTCTCGTCCTCGAGCGCCTCGAACAGCCGGGCCGAGTAGGTGGCCAGCTTGGTGAGGCTGTGGGTGGACTTGAGCTGCGACACCAGCCCGGCCGCGTGCCAGGTGGTGCCGCCGGTGAGCTTGTTCTGCTCGAGGACGACGACATCGGTAATGCCCCGCAGCGCCAGATGGTAGGCGACGCTGCATCCCACGATGCCGCCGCCGACCACCACGACCTGGGCCCGATCGGGCAGCCCCTGAGCCATCGAATTCCCCTCCACCCGTTTGTGGGCCCGACTGACCCGGCCCTGGCTGGATCAGTCGGTGCCGGGCACCCAGTTGGTGCCGGCCAGCGGAACTTTAGCCATCGCAGCGGCCTCAACGGTCAACGCGGCCAGGTCCTCGGGCTCCAGGTTCAGCACGTGCGACTTGCCGTTGGCCCGGGCCAGGATCTGGGTCTCGATGGTGAGCACCTGCAGGTAGTTGGCCAGCCGCCTGCCGGCCAGAACCGGATCGAGCCGGGCCGACAGGTCCGGGTCCTGGGTGGTGATCCCGGCCGGGTCGTTGCCGGCCTGGAAATCCTCCCAGAACCCGGCGGAGGCTCCCAGCGCCCGGTACTCGGACTCGTAGGCGGGATCGTTGTCGCCGATGGCGATCAGCGCGGCGGTGCCGATGGAGGCCGCATCGGCACCGAGGGCCAGAGCCTTGGCCACATCCGCGCCCGAGCGGATGCCGCCCGCGACGATGAGCTTCACCTCGCGGCGGTGCACGCCCAGTTCCCGCAGCGCCCGCACCGACTCGCCGATGGCGGCCAGCGTGGGGATGCCGACATGCTCGATGAAGACGTCCTGGGTTGCCGCGGTGCCGCCCTGCATGCCGTCCACCACCACCGCGTCGGCGCCGGCCTTCACCGCCAGCGCGGTGTCGTAGTAGGGGCGGGCCGCGCCCACCTTCACATAGATCGGGACCTGCCAGTCGGTTATCTCCCGCAGCTCGCCGATCTTGATCTCCAGGTCGTCGGGACCGGTCCAGTCGGGATGGCGGCACGCCGAGCGCTGGTCGATGCCCTCGGGCAGGGTGCGCATCTCGGCCACCCGCTCGGTGATCTTCTGCCCGAGCAGCATCCCGCCGCCGCCGGGCTTGGCTCCCTGGCCCACCACCACCTCGATGGCGTCGGCCACCCGCAGGTGATCGGGGTTCATGCCGTAGCGCGACGGCAGGTACTGGTACACGAGCGTGGTGGAGTGCTGGCGCTCCTCGTCGGTCATGCCGCCGTCGCCGGTGGTGGTGGAGGTGCCCGCCGCGCTGGCGCCCCGGCCGAGGGCCTCCTTGGCCTGGGCCGACAGCGAGCCGAAGCTCATGCCCGCGATGGTCACCGGGATCTTGAGATGCACGGGGCGCTCGGCTCGGTCCTCGCCGATCACAATGTCGGTGCCGCACGCCTCCCGGTAGCCCTCCAGCGGATAGCGGGACATCGAAGCGCCCAGGAACACGAGATCGTCGAGGGTGGGCAGGCGGCGCTTGGCCCCCCAGCCCCGGATGCGGTAGATGCCGGTGTTGGCGGCCCGCCGGATCTCGGCGATCACGTTGCGGTCGAAGGTGTACGACTCGCGCAGGTGCCAGAAGTCGGGATCGGAGGCGTCGGCCGGATCGACGCCGTCGGGAAGTGGCGTGGTCATCGATCGGCCTCCCTTGCACCCCGCTCTTGTTCGCTGCGCTCACGGGCCGCTCGGGCCACGGCTTCGCTAGGCGCATGGCTCGTCATGGGATCGCGCCTTCCCGCTCGGCCTCCAGGGCGTCGACGTCGTCGATGGTGAAGTTGTAGAGGCGGCGGGCCGAGCCGTAGCGGCGGAACTGGGACACCTCGGCACCCTCCGTCGCCGGAGCGGCCGCGGCCAGCAGGCCCCGCAGCGTCTCGACGTGTTCGGGACGCATCTCCTTCTCGACACAGTCGGCGCCGAGCGACTCCACGTCGCCCCGAACGAAGATCTGGGCCTCGTATATGGAGTCGCCGAGGTCGGCAGCGGCGTCGCCGCACACCACCAGGTTCCCGGCCTGGGCCATGAACGCGCTCATGTGGCCGACGTTGCCGCCCACCACGATGTCGACGCCCTTCATGGAGATGCCGCAACGGGCGCCTGCGTTGCCGCCCACCACCACCAGGCCGCCGCAGCCGGTGGCCCCGGCCGACATGGTGGCGTTGCCGGTGATGCGCACCAGCCCCGACATGATGTTCTCGGCCAGCCCGGTGCTGGCGTTCCCCTCGACCAGCACTCGGCCGTGCTGGTGCATCCCGGCGCAGTAGTAGCCCACCGAGCCCCGCACGACCACATCGATGTCCGCTCTGATGCCGCAGGCCACCGCATGGGCGCCCCGGGGGTTGACCACCTCGAAGGACTCGCCGCCCGAGGCGTCGTGCAGGGCCTGGTTGAGCTCGCGCCGGGTCGCCCCGGTCAGGTCGAAGGTGGTCACGCGGCCAGGCTCCAGGTGTAGATGCGGGCCGGCTCGGGCTCCCACACCTCGGCGTGAGTTGCCCCGGGCAGGCGGGCTATGGCCCGGTACTCCGACGACATGGCCACCCAGTCGTCGGTCTCGGCCACCACCGCCGGCTTGCAGGCGATGGGGTCGCGCAGGATGGCGAAGCCGTGGGCCACGCCTATGGCGAAGGTGTAGAAGCCGTCGAGGTCCTCCAGCGCACCCTCCAGCGCCTGCGAGATGGTGTCGCCCGAGCGCATACGCCACGACAGGTAGCCGGCGGCCACCTCGGAGTCGTTCTCGGTCTGGAACGACTCGCCGTGACCTTCCAGGAAGCGCCGCAGCCGGTTGTGGTTGGACAGCGACCCGTTGTGCACCAGGCAGGTGTCGGCGCCGGTGGCGAACGGGTGCGAGCCGTTGGTGGTGACCGCGGACTCGGTGGCCATGCGGGTGTGGGCCAGGGCGTGGGTCCCGGTACGGGAGCCGAGGTCGTAGCGCTCGGCCACCAGGTCGGGGTCGCCCACCGCCTTGTACAGCTCGATCTGGGAGCCGTAGCTCAACACGGTGGCACCGGCCACGTTGTCGATGATCCACTGGCGGGCGGCCCGGCCGTCGCCACCGGTGGAGAACACCGCATGGTCGTGCACGCTCCGGACGGTCACCTCGGCGTCGAGCACCTTCTCCAGCGCCGCGGCCACCGGCCCCCAGTCCACCTCGATGCCCTCGGCCAGCACAGTGATGCGGGTGCGGCCCGGCGCCCCGGCGTCGTAGGACGCGAACCCGGCGCTGTCAGGGCCCCGGTCGCGCATCTCCCGCAGCATCACGGCGGTCAACCGGCCCAGCTCGTGGCGGTGGGTCTCGGTCTTGCAGAACAGTCCCACGATCCCGCACATATCACTGCTCCCCTGTGTGCTCCCCGTCCGCTCGGCCTCTCGAACCATCACCGCCGGAAGTCCGGCCCGCACGGTAGCGCCCTGCCACCTATTCGCCCCAGCCCGGCAGCCCGTCGGCGACGAGCCGCGGCTCGATGCTCCGATTCCCCGATCTAGGGATCGTTGACTACTCTCGGGCGCCGCAACCCAGCCGCCGACGACACGACCACAGGGGGAACGACATGGGAGCGCTCGAGGAGATTCGCAGCCGGGTGGAAGCCGACGGCGTGGAGTTCATCTACGCCATGTTCGTGGAGATGCACGGCAAGCCGTGCGCCAAGCTCGTACCGGTCGGCGCCCTCGAGGGGCTGATGAGCGACGGGGCCGGGTTCGCGGGCTTCGCGGCCGGGCCGATGGGCCAGGACCCGTCCAGCCCCGACATCCTCGCCCTGCCCGACCCGGCGTCCTACACGCAGCTCCCCTGGCAGCCGAACGTGGCCGCCATGCAGTGCGACCCGACGGTGGAGGGCGAGCTGTGGCCGTACGCCCCGAGGGTGATCCTGCGGCGCGCGCTCGACGCCGCGGCCGAGCGCAACCTCATCCTCAAGTGCGGCGTGGAGGCCGAGTACTCGCTGGTGGTGCGCAACGACGACGGCTCGATCTCGGTGGCCGACGACCGGGACACCATGGCCCTGCCCTGCTACGACGCCAAGGGCCTGACCCGGATGCTGCCCCACCTGACCGCGGTGTCGAAGAACCTCGACGCCATGGGCTGGGGCAACTACGCCAACGACCATGAGGACGCAAACGGGCAGTTCGAGCAGAACTGGATGTACTCCGATGCGCTGACCACGGCCGACCGGCTCATCCTGTTCCGGCTGATGGTGCACACCCTGGCCCAGCGCGACGGCCGCTACGCCACCTTCATGCCCAAGCCCTTCGGCGACAAGACGGGCAACGGCCTGCACACCCACCTGAGCCTGTGGAGCGCCGATGACGACGAGCCGTTGTTCATCGGCGGAAGCTCCGGAGGTGCCGACACCAAGGGACTGGGCCTGAGCGACCTGGCCTACAAGTTCGTGGGCGGCATCATCGAGCACGCCTCGTCGCTGGTGGCGGTGGCCTGCCCCATAGTGAACTCCTACAAGCGCATGGGCGTGGGCGCGCCCACGTCGGGAGCCACCTGGGCGCCGGCCTACGCGGCCTACGGCGGCAACAACCGCACCCAGATGATCCGGGTGCCCGAGCCCGACCGCATCGAGATACGCCTGGGCGACGGCGCGGCCAACCCGTACCTGATGTTCGCGGCAATGCTGGCCTGCGGCCTCGACGGCATCGACAACGACACCGACCCGGGCGAGCCCAACATGGACAACCTCTTCACGCTGTCGGCGGAGCAGGTGACCGCCAAGGGGATCAAGGCGCTGCCGCCCACGCTGCTGCACGCGGCCGAGGAGCTGAGCGGCAGCGACGTGATCCGGGCCGGCCTGGGCGACACCGCCGAAGGCCCTTACTCGGAGTACTTCGCCAAGGTCAAGCGGGACGAGTTCCTGGCCCACCACCATGTGGTCACCGCGGGAGAGGTCGACCAGTACCTCACCCTGTTCTGACCACGGCCTCCACGCCCCAACCGGGGATCCGTAGAGGGGCGGCCCATGGCTGACGGCGCGCCGCTGCGCATCTGGCGGGGGGCCGTGCTCGACGAGTGGATCGACTACAACGGCAACATGAGCGAGGGCTTCTACGGCGTCGTGTTCGGCTTAGCCAGCGACGAGTACCTGATCCGCATGGGCTTCGGTGAGCGTTACCGGGCCGATACCCGCGGTTCGTTCTACACAGTGGAGACCCATATCGCCTTCGTGGACGAGTTGGGCCCGGAGACGCCGCTGGTGGTCGACACCACCGTGGCCGGCGCCGACCCCAAGCGGGTGCACCTGTTCCACGAGTTGCGCCGGGCCGGCGATGAGGCCTTGGCGGCCACCCAGGAGTCGATGATGCTCCACGTCGACACCGGCATCGACCGGGTGGCGCCCATGGGCGTCGAGCTGTACGCAGTGCTTCGGGCCGACGCCGACGCCCACGCCGGGCTGCTGGAGGCCGGGACCACGGGCCGGGCCATCCGCGCCGTCGGCGCCTGATCGCCGCGACCGCCGCACACAGGCTGCAAACCATGTCGTCTCTGGCCACTGACCGGCACCGGCTGGGCTTGGTGGCCGTGTCGTGCGCGGTCACCTGCTGGGGCGTCGGGAACATACTGGTGCGGCAGGTCGACCTGCCCGGACTGGAGCTGGCCTTCTGGCGCCTGGTCCTGAGCTCCGCCATCTACGGGGCGATCGTGCTGGCGCGGCGGGGCCGGTTGACGTGGGCCCAGTTCCGAGCCTGCCTGCCGCCCGCGGTAGCGATCGGGTTGTGGCTCGTCACCTTCTACGAATCGATCAAGGCCACAACCGTGACCAACGTGTCCATGATCGTGTCGCTGTCGCCGGTGGTGCTGCTGTGGCCGGCCGTCCGCCGGTTCGCTGAACCGGTCTCGCTCAAGCTGCTGGCGCTGGTGGCTGCGGCTCTGGGCGGGACTGCTCTGGTGCTGTTCGGCTCGACCTCCGTCCCGACCTGGAGCCTGCGCGGCGACGGCCTGGCCTTCCTGGCGCTGCTGTGGTTCTCGGCCAACATGGCCCTGGCCAAGAAGGCCCGCGAGAAGGTCGGGGCACTGGAGTTGCAGGCGACGGTCTGGACGGTCGCCATGATCGTGGTCGCCCCGCCGGCCGTGCTCCTCAGCGACGATCTGTCGCCGCCCGACCTGACCGCGTGGTTGTGGATCGCAGTGCTGATGGCCGTACCGGGATCGGGTCACCTGTTGATGAACTGGGCTCACAAGCACGTACGGATCACGGTCTCGTCGATGGCCCTTCTCGGCGCGCCCCCCATAACGATGGTGGGTGCGGCCCTGTTCCTGGACGAGCCGATCAAGCTCGCCCAGGTGGTCGGCGGGATCATCGTGCTCGCGTCGGTGGCCGGCGTGATCCACCGCGACCTCCAGATCACCGCCCGCAACCGTCCGGCACCGGCAGGGGGCAGCGAGGCCACCTAAGGGCCGCTCGGGCCACGGCCTCGCGCCGTAGGGGACGCGATGCCCCGCCTATTCGCTCGGCCTCTTGGCGGGGCCACGCGGATAGGTGCGAGCCTGTCGCGTCGCAGCGGTGTCATTCCCGCTCTTGTTCGCTGCGCTCACGGGCCGCTCGGGCCACGGCCTCGCGCCGTATGAGCCGCGATGCCCCGCCTATTCGCTCGGCCTCTTAGCATGACAGGCATGGTCCGGCTCCAGGTGATCGGCGGCGGCAAGATGGGCGAGGCCCTGCTGGCGGGCCTCGTGTCCAGCGGCTGGGCGGAACCCGGCCAGTTGCACGTGGTAGAGCCAGATCCAGACCGTCAGCAGGCTGTGGCCGCGGCTGCGCCGGGGGTGTCGGTGTCGGCCGAGCCCGCCGGTGATGCAGCCACCGTCATCGCAGTGAAACCCGACGTGGTGGCGGATGTGCTGGCCGCGCTCGAGGACGCCGGCGTCGGCCCGGTCCTGTCGATCGCGGCCGGCGTGCGCACCAACGCGATTGAGGCGGGGCTGCCGGCCGGAACCCCCGTGGTGCGGGCCATGCCCAACACGCCCGCTCTGGTCGGCAAGGGTGCGGCCGCCATCGCGCCGGGGGCGGCCGCTTCATCTGCGGACCTCGACTGGGCCCGGGGGATCCTCGAGGCGGTGGGCACGGTCGTGGTCGTGGAAGAGGCCGACCTCGACGCGGTGACCGGCCTGTCGGGCAGCGGTCCCGCCTACGTGTTCCGGCTGGCCGAGGCGCTGCGAGCCGCGGGAGTCGCCCAGGGCCTCGACCCCGCCACCGCCGACGCTCTCACACGCCAGACGCTGCTGGGAGCGGCCACACTGCTGGCGGAGTCGGGGGACGACCCGGGCCTCCTGCGCGAGAACGTCAGCTCTCCGGGCGGCACCACGGTGGCGGGGCTGGCCGTGCTCGACGAGGCCGACCTCATGGGCCTCATCGACCGGGTGGTGGACGCGGCCACCCGGCGCTCACGGGAGTTGGGCCAGTGACTCCCGAGACCGGCCCGGGCCGCGGCTACAGCACGATCTCGTTCCTGTCCGACTACGGCCATGACGACGAGTTCGTCGGGGTTGTGCACTCGGTGATCGCCTCGATCGCTCCCCATGTGCGGGTGGTGGACGTGACTCACGGCATAGCTCCGTGCGACGTGAGGGCCGGCGGTCTGGCTCTGGCCCGGGCCGCGCAGTACCTCCTGCCCGGCGTCGTCGTCGCGGTGGTGGACCCCGGGGTGGGCACCGCGCGGCGACCGGTGGCCATCGAGGTGGGGGACGGCGCCTCGGTCCTGGTCGGACCGGACAACGGGCTGCTGGCCCCGGCGGTTGCGCTCGTGGGCGGGGCCAGCCGGGCCGTCGAGCTCGCCAACCCCGAGTTCCGCCTCGATGTCCAGCCCGAGCTCGGATCGACCTTCGACGGCCGGGACGTGTTCGCTCCGGCCGCCGCACACCTGTGCTGCGGCGTGCGGATCGACGCCCTCGGACCGGCCGTCGACCCGGCCACCCTGACGCCGGGAATGCTGCCGGTCAGCACCCGTGAAGGCGACGACCTCGTGGCCGAGGTGCTGTGGATCGACCGCTTCGGGAACTGCCAGCTCAACCTCGATCCCGCCGAACTGGATGAGCTGGCCCCGGCCGGGGCCCCGCTGCAGGTCGCGGCGGGCGAGGACCTCCGCACCGCGGAGCGGGTCGGCGCCTACGCCGAGGTGTCACCCGGACGGGTCGGCCTGATCACCGACTCGAGCGGGCTGGTGTCGCTGGCGATGCCGAAGCGGTCCACGGCCGAAGATCTGGGCCTCCACGAGGGGGCCGAAGTACGGCTCACGGCCGCGGCCGACCGACGTTCCGACGGCGCCTCGGGCACGGCCACGCCCGTCGGCCTGGGCCGCCGGCCGGCGGGACCCGCGAGACACGGAAGCGGAGGCGCCTCATGAGGCCGGGAACCACCATCGCGCTCGTGGCGCTGATGGCGATCATCGTCATCGCCGGGGTGCTGCAACTCTTCTTCCTGGCCCGCTGACAGCCCCGGCTTCCGGACGGGCGGACCGGCGGCCGACCCCTGCCCGGCCGCCGGTGAGGGGCGATAGCATCGCACGCAGTGTCGCTGGTAGTCGTCGGGTGCAATCACCGGTCTACCCCGCTCGATCTGCTCGAGCGGATGACGGTCGCGCCCGGCGACCTTCCCAAGGCTCTCCACGGGCTGGCGTCGGCCTCGCATCTGAGCGAGTCCGTGCTGCTGTCCACCTGCAACCGCATCGAGGTCTACGCCTACGCCGAGCGCTTCCACGGCGGCTACGCCGACATACGCGAGCTGCTGGCGGTGCACTCGGGACTCCCGCCTGAGACCGTCGCCGACGAGCTCTACTCCCATCACGACGCCGAAGCGGTGCTGCACCTGTTCAGCGTCGCGGCCGGGCTCGACTCGGTGGTCGTGGGCGAGCACGAGATCCTGGGCCAGGTCCGGGACGCTTGGCAGGCGGCGCAGCAAGAGGGCACCGTGGGCGCAGTGCTCGATCCCCTCTTCCGCCGAGCGGTGGAGGCCGGCAAGAAGGTCCGGTCCACCACCGGCATCGCGAGGGGCATCGCATCGCTGTCGCACGCTGCGGTGGCGCTGGCCCAGCAGCGCCTCGGCACCCTCGCCGGACGGCGCGTGCTGGTGCTCGGCGCCGGAGACGTGGCCGCCGGGACGCTCAAGTCGCTGGCCGGCACGGGCGCGGCGGACATCGCAGTGGCCAACCGCACCCCGGAGCGGGCCGCCGCGGCCGCAGAGACGTGCGGCGGGCGGGCCGTGAGCCTGGCCGAGTTGGAGCCGGCACTGGTGGCCGCCGACGTGGTCATCACCACCACCGGCGCCACCGACATAGTGCTCGAGCACAGCGACATCGGCGACGTGATGGCCCGGCGAGGCGGAGCAGAACTGCTGATCGTCGACGTGGCCGTCCCACGCGACGTCGATCCGGCCGCCCGGGAACTGCCCGGCGTGACGCTGCTCAACATGGACGATCTGGGTGAGTTCGTGCAGCAGGGTCGGGCCGGCCGGACACAGGAGATCGACGCGGTGCAGACCATCGTCGACGCCGAGGTCGAGCGCTACCTGGCCGAGGCGTCGGCCCGGGAGGTCGCACCGCTGATCGCCGCGCTGCGGGCCCGTGCCGATCGGGTCAGCACCGCAGAGCTGGACCGCCATGCCTCGCGCCTCACCGATCTCTCGGAGGCTCAGCGCGCCGCGGTGGAGGCGCTGGTGCACGGCGTGGTGAACAAGCTGCTCCACGAACCCACGGTGAGGCTCAAGGACGCCGCCGGCCACGCCCGGGGCGACCGCCTAGCCGAAGCGCTGCGCGACCTCTTCGACCTCTAGAGCACGCGCCGTGACCGCCGTGGTGTTGCGAGCGGCTACCCGGGCCAGTGCTCTGGCTCGGTGCCAGACCGGCATCGTGGCTGGACTGCTGGCCGATGCCTGCCGCGTCGCGACGGAGCCGGTCGCCGTGTCCACGACCGGAGACCGGCGAACCGACACCCCGATTCACGCGATGGGGGGCAAGGGCGTGTTCGTGAAGGAGGTGCAGGCCGCGGTGCTCGACGGTCGGGCCGACATCGCGGTGCATTCGGCCAAGGACCTGCCGTCGTCGACGCCCGAGGGCCTGGTGCTGGCGGCGGTGCCGCGGCGCGGCGATCCTCGCGACGCGTTGGTGGGCCGCCGTCTGGCTGATCTGGGTGCCGGGGCGACAGTGGCCACCGGCTCGGTGCGACGCAAGGCCCAGCTCGCCGGTCTGCGACCCGACCTGAACTTCGCGGAGCTGCGAGGCAACATCGCCACCAGGCTCGAGGCGGCCGCCGGCTTCGACGCCATCGTCATGGCCGCCGTGGCCCTGCAACGGCTGGGGTTGGAGCCGGACGTGGTCGACGTGCTCGATCCCGACGACTTCGTGCCCCAGGTCGGCCAGGGGGCCATCGCCGTGGAATGCCGGGCCGACGACCGGACGACTCTGAGGATGCTGGCCGCGATCGAGCACCGGCCGAGCCGCCGGGCTGTCGACGCCGAGCGGGCCTTCCTGGCCGAGCTGGGCGGCGACTGCAACCTGCCGGCGGGCGCCCACGCCACGAACCCCGGCGGCGGAGTGCATCTGACCGGCCTGCTGGCATCGACGGACGGCTCCCGGCTGATCCGGGACACCCGCAGCGGCCGCGATCCCGAGATGCTCGGAACCGCCGTCGCCCGGCACCTGCTGGACGTCTGCGGCGGACGGGAACTGCTGGAGGGCTCCTTATGAGCCCCCAGCGCGGCCGCCCGCACGCATCCAGGCCGCTGGCCGGACTGCGAATCGTGATCTGCCGGCCCCGCGAGCAGGCCAAGCCACTGGCCGACGGCCTGGCCGCGGCCGGCGCCGCGGTGGTCAGCGCACCGGTCATCGCCATCACCGACCCCGCCGACGGCGGTGCCGGGCTGCGGGATGCGATGGCGAGGCTGCAGGCCGGGGACTGGCTGGTAGTCACCAGTCCCAACGGCGCGGCCAGGGTCGCGGCCGCCGGGTCGCTGCCCGACGGTGTCAATGTGGCCGCCATCGGACCGGGAACCGCCAACCGGGCCGTCGCGGCCGGCCTCACGGTGCGCATGGTGCCCGACCGGTCGATCGCCGAGGGCTTGCTGCAAGCCTTCCCGGACCCTGATCCCGACGGTGGCCGCCTGGTGGTGCTGGCCCGGGCCGCGGTGGCCCGTTCAGTGCTGCCCGACGAGCTTCGTGCCGCGGGCTGGGAGGTGCTCGACGTGGCCGCCTACCGCAACGTGGCCGCCCCGTTGAGCGACGAGCAGCGCCAGGCGGTGGCTGCCTCCGACGGGGTGGTGTTCACGTCGTCGTCCACCGTCAACCGGCTGGTGGCCGAAGTCGGCCCCGCCGCCGTCCCGCCGCTGGTGGCGTCCATCGGCCCGGCCACGTCGGCCACCGCGGCCGAGCACGGGCTGGAGGTGACCGTGGAAGCCACCGAACACACCATCGACGGCGTGGTGGCCGCACTGGTGCGCCACGCCCGGCCGTGGTCGGCCTCCGGCGGCGCTGGATAGCCTCGCGGCGATGAACTTCCCGCAGCGGCGCATGCGCCGGCTGCGCCGGACCGGTGCCCTGCGGCGCCTGGTCACCGAGCACCGGCTGCACCCCGCCGACTTCATCGCGCCGCTGTTCGTGCGCGAGGGGATCGACGAGCCCCAGCCGATCGTGTCGATGCCGGGGCAGTTCCAGCACACCCGCTCGTCGCTGCGGGCCGAGGTCGCCGAACTGCACGCCCTCGGCATCGGCGCGGTGGTGCTCTTCGGCGTTCCCGAGCGCAAGGACCACATCGGCTCCGAGGCGTGGAACCCCGACGGGATCGTGCAAGTGGCGCTGGCGGACCTGCGCTCGGACCTCGGCGACGAGATCGTGCTGATCGCGGACCTGTGCATGGACGAGTACACCGACCACGGACATTGCGGCCTGCTGGACGGCCGCGGCGACGTCGAGAACGACGCCACCCTCGAGGTCTACGCCCGCATCGCGCTGGCCCAGGCTGCCGCAGGCGCCGACATTGTGGCTCCCTCGGGGATGATGGACGGCCAGGTCGGCGCCATCCGGGCCGCCCTGGACGGCTCCGGGTTCGAGCAGACCGCCATCCTCGCGTACGCGGCCAAGTACGCCACCGCCCTGTACGGACCGTTCCGCGACGCCGTGGACGTGACCATCGCGGGCGGGGGCGACCGGCGCACCTACCAGCAGGATGTGGCCGGCTCCCGGGAGGCCCTCGAGGAGATCCGCCTCGACGTGGCCGAGGGTGCCGACATGGTGATGGTGAAGCCGGCGCTGGCCTTCCTGGATGTGATCGCGGCCGCCCGGCGGGCCGTCGACGTGCCGCTGGCCGCCTACCACGTCTCCGGCGAGTACGCCATGGTCTGTGCCGCGGCCGAGCGGGGTTGGCTCGATCTCGATGCGGTCGCCTACGAGCATGTGCTGGCCATCCGCCGGGCCGGCGCCGACGTGATCCTCACCTATTTCTGCAAGCGGCTGGCCGAGGCCATGCAATGAGCAGCCCGGCTAGCCGCGCAGGCGCCGCCGACACCAACGAGACTCTGTTCGATCGGGCCCAGAGGGTGATCCCCGGCGGGGTCAACTCCCCGGTGCGGGCGTTCCGGTCGGTGGGGGGCACGCCCTACTTCGTGGCCGAGGCCTCGGGGCCCTTCGTGTTCGACGTGGAGGGGCGTCGCTACATCGACTACGTCCAGAGCTACGGGCCGGGGATCTGCGGCCATGCCCACCCGGCCGTGATCGACGCGGTGCAGCAGGCCGCGGCACGGGGCACCAGCTACGGCGCCCCCACCGGCAACGAGGTGCTGATGGCCGAGGAGATGTGCGGCCGGGTGCGGGGCCTGGAGATGGTTCGGCTCACCAACAGCGGCACCGAGGCGGTCATGTCGGCGGTACGGCTGGCCCGGGGTGTGACCGGACGGCCGACGGTCGTGAAGTTCGCGGGCTGCTATCACGGCCACAGCGACGCTCTGCTGGTGGCCGGAGGCTCGGGCGTGGCCCAGCAGGGTCTGGCCGGGTCCGAGGGGGTGACGCTGGGCGCGGTGGCCGACACCATCGTCGCTCCCTACAACGTGGTCCCAGAGCTCGACGAGACGGTGGCGGTGGTCTGCGTGGAGCCGGTGGCGGCCAACATGGGCCTGGTGGCGCCGGAGCCCGGCTTCCTCCAGGGTCTGCGCGACGCCTGTGACGAGGTCGGTGCCCTGCTGCTGTTCGACGAGGTGATAACCGGCTTCCGGCTGTGCCGGGGCGGGGCAGCGTCGTGGTTCGGGGTGCAGCCCGACATCTGGTGCTTCGGCAAGGTCATCGGCGGAGGGCTGCCGATCGGCGCCTTCGGGGCATCGGCCGAGATCATGTCGGGCCTGGCGCCATTGGGCGGTGTGTACCAGGCCGGAACCCTGTCGGGGAATCCCCTGGCCACCGCGGCTGGGCTGGCCACGCTGGGCCTGCTCGACGACGGCGCCTACCGGCAGCTCGAGGCGACCGCGGCGGTGTTGCAGGACGGTCTGGAGGGAGCCTTCGCGGCGGCCGAGGTTGCCGCGGTTGTTCCCAGGGTGGGACCGCTGCTGGGGCTGTTCTTCGCCGAGGAGGCTCCCACCGATTTCGACGAGGCTCGCAAGGCGGCTGATAACGGTTGTTATCCGCCTTTCTTCCACGGGATGCTGCGCCGCGGGGTGGCCTTCGCTCCGGGGGCCTACGAGGCGATATTCCCATCTCTCGCCCACACCGACGCCGAGATCGAGGCCACGATCACCGCGGCAGCGGAGACAGCCCTCGAACTGGCTAGCGAGGCTTGATCGTCGGGGCCCGGTGCCGCCGACCCGGAGGGGACCGCACATGAGCAAGCTTGTGAAGATCATCTTGGGCGCTATTGGGGCCGTGGTGGTGCTGGCCGTGGCGGCGGTGGTGGTGTTCATCCTGACCCGTGATGACGCCCCCGAGGCCGTCGACCTGGAGACCACGGTGGCCCGCATCGAGGCGGCCGAGGCCGGCGGCGACGACACCGGCGAGCCGTCCGCCACAGAACCGTCCGAACCCGCCGCCGGCGGGGAGGACACGGGAACCACATCGAGTACCGACGGCGACGGCACCGCGGCGACCGAACCCGACGGGCCCACGACGGGGGCTGAAGCGGTTGACGCGGATGCCGGCCAGACCGATGCCGAGACGCCATCAGAGGGCCAGACCGTCGACGCAGGCGCCGGACTGGCCGGGGTCTGGACCGTTGAGGTTTCCGAGAACCCTGGCGACCTGCAGGGCGAGCCGACGGTGAGCTTCGCGGGCTTCCGGGTGGACGAGGTGCTCAACAACATCGGCGACTTCACCGCGGTGGGCCGCACGGCCAGGGTGTCGGGGTCAATCGAATTGAGCGACACCGCGCTGGTGGCCGCAACCGTAGAGGTCCAGATGGGCACGCTCGCGACCGACAACAGCTTCCGCGACGGCAGGATCTACCAGGCCCTCAACACCGGCGAGTTCCCGCTGGCCACGTTCACCCTCGTCGAACCGGTCGAGCTGCCCGCAGGAATGGCCGGCGGCGAGGCGTTCTCAGGATCGGCAGTGGGGGATCTCACCGTCAAGGGCACCACCAACCGGGTCACCTTCGACCTGCAGGCCCAGCTCGTGGGCGACAGGATCGTGGCCGTCGGGTCCAGCGACGTCGTCTTCAGCGACTTCGGTGTGACCGCGCCGACCGCGCCGATAGTCGTGTCCGTCGAGGACCACGGCGTCATGGAGTTTCAGTTACTCTTCACCCGTCCATGACGAAAAGGAAACACTTCTTCCAGGGCGCAATCCGCGACCTGGAACAGCGGGAGGCACGCGCCTTCGACTTCGGAAGGATGACCCGGCGGGTGCCGGAGGCAGTGGCCACGCCGCGGAGCGTGGAGGAAGCGGTCGACCTCGTGCGCTGCGCCTCGCGAGAGGGGATCCAGCTGGCGGTTCGGGGAGGAGGACACTCCCAGGGCGGACAGACCCTGACCGATCACGGCGCAGTCCTCGACACGACGCGTCTGGATCGGATCCAGCCCGCCGGCCCGGACCTGGTGCGCGCCCAGGGCGGGGTGCGGTGGGGCGACCTGGTGGACTCGCTGGAAGGCACGCGACGGCTGCCGGCGGTGCTGGTGGACATCGGCGAGGCAACGGTGGGCGGAACCCTGGCCGCCGGAGGCGTGGGCACCACCTCGCATCGCTACGGCGCGCAGGTCGAACAGGTCGAGCAGCTCGAGGTGGTAACCGGCACCGGCGAACGGGTTCGATGCTCGCCTACCCGGAACGCGGGGCTCTTCGATGCGGTGAGGAGCGGCCAGGGGCAGTTCGGGATCATCACCGAGGCATGGATCCGGCTCCGTCCGGCAGGAGCACGGTTCCGGCAGTACGAACTCCACTACCACGACTACGAGCGGCTCGCGGACGACTTCGAGCGCACGGTGGAAGCGGATTGCTTCGACCACCTGCGGGTGGAGATCCGGCACCGCGGGAACCTGTTCGCCTTCCTCGTCGGCATCGAGTACGACGAGGAGCCCGACGACGGCAGGCTCCTCGGGGCGCTCGGGCACGACGAACTGGCATTCACGAGGGACACCGCCAGCGTCGGGCGCGCCGGGATGTTCCCCTCGTGGGGCTTCAGCTGGCTGCACTACCATCCGTGGCGCGACTGGCTGCTGCCGTGGGAGACCCTGCGATCAGTGCTCGCCGAACCATTGCTGGATCTGGAGTCGACGCCGCGCGGGCCCTGGTCCTGGATCGGGCTCTACCCGGGCAGGAGGGGCGAGGTCGAGGCCCCGTTGTTCATGCGTCCACCACAGGATCCGTTGATCTCGTACTCGATCCTCACCGTGCTGGGCGAGTTCCAGTACGAGCAGGCCACCGAACTGGTCGAGAAACTGGAGGACATCGACCGGGAGCTCGTCGGACTCGGCGGCAAGAGCTACCTGTCGGGCGGCGTCGGCTACAGCCCGGCGCAGTGGGAGCAGCACTACGGCGAGATGCTCGAACAGGGCATCAAGTGGAAGCAGGAGTTCGATCCGGACCAGGTCTTCCATCGGGCGGGAATGCCGTTCGCCGCCGGCCCGAGGACCTGATCCGGCGCGGCCGCCGGTGCTGAAACGAACCACCCCCGCCGACTGCGGCCTCATCGAAGCGCCGCTTCTCACGCCCCATCTCGAGTACCGGCCGATCGGCGACGGACAGACACTGCTTGTTTCCGAGACCTTCAACACGCTGCTCAGCGGGCGGATCCACTGCGACCTCATGCCGCTGCTGGACGGGCGCCGCTCGCACACCGAGATCGCCGACGTCCTGGGCCCCGCACACTCGGCGTCCGAGGTCCGGGCCGCGATCACCGCTCTGGCGTCGCGGGGGTATCTCGTGTCGGGCGACCATCGCATGGCCCCGGGGCGGGCGGCGTACTGGACATCGCTCGGTGCTTCCCCCCGCTGGGCGGAGCAGCAGCTGGACGGGGCGACGGTGGACGTCGCCGGCGACGCCGGCCCGCTCGCCGACCGGCTCGAGATGCTGGGCGTCCGGGTGGCCGCCGACCGCCCCTCGGTGTCGGCGGTCGTGTGCGCGGACTACCTCGAGGAACGCCACGACGCGGTCAATCGCCGACATCTCCAGTCCGGCACGCCCTGGATCCTCGTCCGACCGGGCGGCATGCAGCCGCTGTTCGGGCCCGTCTTCCGGCCGGCCGGCGGCGGCCCGTGCTGGGCGTGTCTCGCCTACCGCCTCCGGGCCCACCAGGAGGTCCACAACTTCGTGCGCAACTTCGGCGGGGAGTCCTCAGCCGTCCGGCCCCGCGCCATGGAGCCGGCCTTGGCGGAGGCGGCATGCGGTCTGGCCGCGGTCGAGATCGCCAAGTGGCTGGTATTCGGGGAGCTGGCCCCCGTCCACGAGCACGTCATCTCGCTGGATGCCAGCAGCCTCGAGAGCCGGCAGCATCCGGCCATGCGCCGCCCGCAGTGCCTCGCCTGCGGAGACCAGGCCTTGTACCGCGCCGACCGGCCGGCCGAGCCGGTGCGGCTGCGCTCGAGCCCCAAGCCGGTGCACAACAGCGGCGGCCGGCGCGTCGCCCCTCCCGAGGTGACGCTGGCCAAGTATCGCCACCTCGTGAGCCCGGTCACCGGCGTGGTCACATGGCTCACCCGCACGTCGGACGAGGCCGACCCTTGGCGGCACGTGCACTGGGCAGGCGACAACCATGCGCTCAGGAGCCGCACTCTCAGTTCCCTGCGCACCAGCCTGCGGAGCAAGAGCGCGGGCAAGGGCAGCACGCCGCAGCAGTCCGAGGTGAGCGCTCTCTGTGAGGCGATCGAGCGCTACAGCGGCGCGTTTCACAACGACGAGATCCGCTGCCGGCGCAGCCTCGAGAGCTTCGAGAAGGCCGGAGAGTCCGAGGCGATCCATCCGAACGATGTCCAGTTGTTCAGCGACCGGCAACTCGATGATGCGGAACGGATCAACGCCGACGGCCATCCCTACAACTTCGTGCCGCCCCGGCTCGATCCCGAAGCGGAGATCGACTGGTCACCGGTGTGGTCGCTCACCCAGGGCCGTCACCGGTATGTGCCCACATCGATCCTCTACGGCATGGCCACCGAAGGAGGCGACGGTTCGGGTCTCAGGGCGGACTCGAACGGATGCGCCGCGGGGAACACGCTCGAGGAGGCGATCCTGCAGGGGTTCCTCGAACTCGTCGAGCGCGATGCCTTCGCCATCTGGTGGTACAACCGGCTGCTCCTGCCGGAGGTGGACCTGTCGAGCTTCGACGACGGGTACTTGGCGTCGGCGCGGGGGTACTACGGCCGCCATGAGCGCGACATGTGGGTGCTGGACGCGACCGGCGACTTCGGTATTCCGGTCTTCGTGGCGCTCTCCCGCAGGACCACCGGAGGCGCTGAGGACATCCTGTATTCCGCCGGAGCGCACCCCGATCCGCACATCGCCGCGTTGCGCGCGGTGTGCGAGTTGAACCAGTGCCTGCAATGGGTGAGCGGACCGGCGCGACGCGGCGCCCGCTACGCCGTCAACGACGCTATGAGCCGCTGGTGGTGGCAGACCGGCAAGCTGGCGGATCACCCCTGGCTGGCGCCGGCGCCCGGCACAGCCCGGAGAGGCAGCCTGGACTATCCGGTTCCCGACACCTCGGACACCCGCGAGGACGTGGAGCACTGCCGGGCGCTTGTCGAAGCCCGCGGCATGGAGTTTCTCGTGCTCGACCAGACCCGGCCCGACATCGGCATGCCGGTGACGCGCGTCGTCGTGCCGGGCATGCGCCACTTCTGGGCCCGCCTCGCGCCCGGACGGCTGTTCGACGTTCCGGTCTCGACGGGTCGGCGGGAGAGCCCGCTCTCGGAGGAGCAGTTGAACCCGATCCCGGTCATCGCCTGAACGATGTCGAACAGCAGCGGACAGCAAGGAAAGGCAATGGATCCATGAACATCGACGAACTCCGAGCCGGCGTCGAGGAGCACATGCTGGCTCAGGCGGACTCCGTCGGCGAACTGCTGGAGCAGTTCAAGAGCCGAATCCCGCCCGCGCTGATCTCCGGCCGTGGATGGGACCGGCTGGTGGAGCGGGCCAGCGGGCTTCCGACCAGCCTCGCGACCTCCGGCTTCGGCTTCGAGCTGCGGCTGCATGAGGCCGAACCGAGGGGCGATCTCGGCCTTGCGCTGTTCCATGGGAGCCGGTCTGCGGCGCACTTCGAGGCGTGGTCCCGGTCGCGGCCCGAAGATGCGTCCGCGAGAGCGGTCGCCGGTCTCCTACAGGAGATGGGGCGGGAAGGGGCCGCCCTGCAGCGGAACGCCGGCACGAAGCTGATGCTCGAGTACGACATCGATCCAGAACACCACGGGCCGTTCCCCGATCCGGGGATCTTCCTCTATCCCACCGTCGACGCGCTGCCCGACCCCGGTTCGGTCCAGGAGCCTGAAGAACTGTGCGTCATCGCCGACGCGGTCGCCGGCGCCTGCGGGTGGCAGCCGGACCACGCGGAACGCCGGCACGCAGAACAGCTGTTCGGGGCGAGGCCGCCGGGCGCGCAACTCGGCGCCGTCGGCGCCTTCCCGGATCGGCCGAGGGCATTGCGGGTGGCGATCACGGGCATCAGGAGCACGCACGAGCTGACATCGTTCCTGGAGCGAGCCGGGTGGCCCGGGCGGGCCGAGACCTTCGCGCCGTTCGTGGAGGACCTCGAGGCACAAGGGGCCTTCGCCCACCTGGCCGCGCACCTGGACATCGATCCGGGCGGCGTGAGGCCTGATCTGGGCGTGAGCTACTACGCCAGGGACACCCAGTGGTCGAAGGACATCCAACCGTGGATGGGAATCATCGACGGCCTGCGCTCGCCGGGACGGGTCGTACCGGAGAAACTGGCCGCGCTCACGGAGTCTTGGGCGGGAGTGGAAACTGTGTTCGGCCGCAGCGGCCTGCTAATGGCCGTCAGAGGCGTCCATCACCTCAAGATGGCCTTGGTCGGCGACCGCTTCGAAGAGGTCAAGGCCTACGTGTTCTGCCTCGTGCTCCCCCCGCTGGGGACCACCGGAGACCGCTGATCAGAGGCAACAGGAGAGGCCGGCTGCGATCGCATCCAGCATCTCCTCGCTCAACTCCATCTCGGCGTCGGGGTCCGGGGGCAGGACGAGGTGCATGTCCTTGGGGTTGCTCTCATGCACCTGAACGTTGATGTATTCGGGCAGATCGATGCCGTATTCCTGCTTGACCGCGCCCTTGGGATCCGCAATGAGTCGCGCACGGAAATCGGCATTCTCGCCGGCCCTCTCGAGCAGCTGACGCTGCATCTCGCCCGCAGTCTGGATTGCCGACCTCATCATTGTGTTCACATCAGTGGACATGTTGATCCTTCCCGAGTATAGATGTTTCGTCATGTGTGCGAAGTATATGAACTTCTCACCAGACAGTAGATTAGCGCTCGACGCCACGAACTGCAGCCCCTCCGAAGAAAGGCGTGAAGCCGGCCGTCCACACGACGCCGACGGCCGGGTCCCGTGCCCACGGCAACGCGAGGAAGGGACGCTCCTCATGCTCGACAACCCGTTTCGCGAGCGAGCGATCGCGGCGCGCGCGAACCGGCAGCAGTTGGACCGTCTGCTCCGCGTCACCGCCCCCCGCGAGCGCATCGCGCTGGTTGCCGTCGGACTGATCCTCGTGGGCGTCGGAGCCTGGGTCCTCTTCGGCACCATCGACCGTGAGGTCGCGCTCGACTGCGTCCTGCTCGTGCCGGAGTCGGATGACCAAGTGGCCTCCCGGGCGGACGACGCCGGGGACCGTCACCTTCGAGCCACGCTGCTGACAGCCCCGCACGTGACCCGGAGCCTGAGTCGCGGCATGCAGGCCTCAGTTGAGGTGCAGTTGCCCGATGGCACGACGCTTCGGCTGGAAGGGAGCGTCAGCGCGGCGGACTCCAGGCGACAGATCAATGTCGACCTCCCGCCGGTGCCCGACCTGGACCTTCCGAACGGCGCGCCGTGCCGGGCTCGGATCGACCGCGGACCATACTCGCTCACCTCCCTCCTCGGCTTCGGCTCGGCCTAGCAATGGCGCGGTAATGGCGCGGCGCAACTTGCGATGGATGTCGCGGGGCGGCCAGGAGGGTCAGGCCTCGCGAGGTCGGCGGATCGTCACGCCTCTCTTCATGCAGACCCACGCGACCGAGTGCGGCGCGGCCTGCCTCGGCAGCTTGCTGGCCCATTTCGGCCGCTGGGTTCGGCTGTCGGAGCTGCGCGGCTCGTGTGAGGTCGGGCGGGACGGATCCACCGCCGCCGGGCTGATGCGGGCCGCCGAGCGCTACGGCCTCGAGGGCTCGGGGTGGAGCGTGTCGGTGAGCCGCCTCAAGCAGATGCCGCTCCCGATGATCCTCTACTGGGAGTTCAACCACTTCGTTGTCCTGGAGGGTTTCGACGGCAAGTGGGTCTACCTGAACGACCCGGCTGCTGGCTACCGCAGAGTCTCCCCGCAGGAGTTCGACGCCGGGTTCACCGGGGTGGCGCTGACACTTCGTCCCGGCCCCGCGTTCCAGCCCGGGGGTGCTCCCGTCGGCCTGCTGCGACGCCTCCCGCTCTGGCTGAGCGGCGCCTGGAGCGGGGCGGCGTGGGCCGTCGTCTGCGGGCTGATACTGGCCGTGCTCGCCCTGACAGCGCCGTTCGCGGCCGGCCTGTTCATCGACCGCGTACTGGGCGAGGGCGAGTCGTGGGGACTCGGCGTGGCGGCGGCGCTGGCGGGTGCGGGCCTCCTCGTGTATGGCGTCACCTGGCTGAAGCAGCGGTTCCTTCAGCGGCTGGCGGTCCGCATCTCGATCGTGCTGGGCAACCGCTCCGTATCGCAGCTCCTGCGCCTGCCGGTGGACTACTTCAGCCACCGACTCGTCGGTGACCTGACGGCGCGCCTCCTGTCCGTCGACAGGGTTGCGCAAGGCCTGTCGGAGCGCGTCCTCGGCCTGCTGGCGGATGTCGCCATGAGCGTCGTGTTCCTGGCCGTCATGATGATGTACGACCTGCTCCTGGCGCTCTCGGTGCTGACCCTGGCGCTCTTGAACGGGCTGCTCCTGCGCCTGGTGGCGCGCGACCGATCCGAGCAGGCCGCCGCCCTGCGGCACGAGCAGGGCCTGCTGATGGGCGTCGGCACGATCATGCTGAGCCAGGCCGACGTCCTGCGAATGGCGGGGGCGGAGGACCACATGTTCGGGCGCTGGAGCGGCCATCAGGCGCGCGAGCTGCAGGTGCGCCAGCGATTCTCCGAACTGAACAACCTCATCACCGCCGCGCCGGACCTGTTCACGATCCTTGGAAGCGCCGCCGTGCTGGCGCTAGGCGCGACGAGGGTCATGTCCGGCGAGTTGACGCTGGGCGCGCTGACGGCGTTCTTCCTCGTCGCGATCATGTTCCTGGAACCCATAGGGCGCTTCGCCGAGTTCGCTCACGAGCGCCAGGCTCTTCTGACCGACATGCAACGCCTGGACGACATCACCGACACACCGGTGGACCCAGGCGCGGCCCACCGGACCGAAGCGTCCCAGTCGATCGCCACCCTCGACGGGCGCCTGCGGTTGGCGGGGCACGTGGAGTTGCGCGGTGTGACCTTCGGCTACAACCGGAACCGCCCGCCGCTCATCAAGGATCTCAGCCTCACCCTCCAGCCGGGGCAGCGCGTCGCGGTGGTGGGCCCCAGCGGGTCGGGGAAGTCGACGCTGTCCCGCCTCGTCACCGGCATCCTGCACCCCTGGTCGGGGGAGGTCCTGTTCGACGGCCGGCCCCGGGACGAGATTCCCGACGAGGTGCTGTCACGCTCCATATCGATGGCGGACCAGCGCATCGTCCTCTTCTCCGCCACCGTACGCGACAACCTCACGCTGTGGAACCCCACCGTGCTCGACGAAGACGTGGTCGCCGCGGCCCGCGACGCCGCCATCCACGACGACATTCTCGGCCGGCCCCGCGGCTACGCATCTCCAGTGGAAGAGGACGGAGCCAATTTCAGCGGCGGGCAGCGGCAGCGGCTGGAGATCGCCCGTGCCCTGGTCGGCAACCCGACGGTACTGATTCTCGACGAGGCAACCAGCGCTCTGGATGCCGACACCGAGGCGTACGTCGACGACGCGCTGCGCCGCCGGGGCGTCAGTTGCATGATCGTCGCACACCGGTTGAGCACGGTTCGCGACTGCGACCAGATCATTGTGCTGGACGGGGGCGTGGCCGTGCAGCGCGGCACCCACGACGAGCTCATGGCCGACGCGCACGGGACGTACCACCGCCTGGTGCGGACGGAGCTGGCCGGATGACGGCCCCGGGGAACCCGACGCTCGGTCAGGTCGCGGCTGAGTCGGGCACCGCGGTCACGTCCGCCGCCAACCTGCCCGTCGACATCGGCGATCCCGACTTCGCCTGGTTCATCGAGTCCGGCGCGGTCGACCTGTTCCTGATCGAGAGCCAGGAGGGAGTGGAGCAGTCAGCACCGCAGCACGTGCTGCGCGCCGGCGCCGGTCGCCTCCTGCCCGGCGTGGCGCCCCATCACGACGAGACGTCCCTGGGACTGATCGCCAAGGGGTTGCCGGGCACCGTGCTGCGGCGTCTTCCCTCCTCCCGGCTAGAGGCCATCGGCAGTGCCGAACTGGCCGGACAGGTGGACGCATGGCTCCTGGACATCTCCGCCATGCTGGTCCGAGGCGTGGCCCATCATCCGCGGATGGACGCACTCCTCGAATCGGGTGAAGGGCCGGCGGCCCGGAGCGGCACGCTCGCGGCGCGCCGTGGCGCGGTGTGGGTCACCGGGCTGCCGCCTGGAGCGGGTCTCTTCATGGACCTGATCGACCCCGCCGAGAGCGAGACCGACCCCGATGACGCCGGACGCGCCTTACCGCTCACGCCGGCCACCTGGTGCACCTTGACGCAGGGGGTGCACGTCTCCACGGCATCCTCGGCGGAACTCGCCGAGGACCGGCTGTTGCTGCCCGCCCTGCATGCGTTCAACCGGGTCGCGTTCTCGCTCGAGCGACTGAACCGCCGGCTGGCCGTCGTCGACCAGGCGAATCAGGCACTGGCCCGGACCATCAGCCGCCGGGGCGACGAGGAGGACGCCCGCCGACGCCTCTTCAACGTGTACGGCCTCCTGGATGAAGGGACCAGAGCGGCGGACTCAGGACTGCACGATGTCCTGAGAGTGATCGGCCGGCACGCGGGCATCACGTTCCAGCCTCCGCCCGGTCCGCCCACCGCCGGACGATCCACCACCGACGCAGTGCTCGCCAGAGTGCTCAGCGCATCCGGAGTGCGCGGCCGGAGGGTGCGGCTCGGCGCTGAGGATCGCTGGTGGGTCGGCGACAGCGGCGCCATGCTGGCGTTCCACGCCGAGGACGACCGACCCGTGGCGCTGCTGCCCGGCGTGATCCGGAACTACCGGGAGATCGATCCCGCCCAGCGGCGCAAGCGACGGGTGACTGCATCCAGCGCCGGGGCGCTGCGCCCGGAAGCCTGGGTCTTCTATCCCCCGCTGAAGTCCGCCGCCGCCGGTTGGCGCGACCTGTGGGCCGTCGCACGGAAGGGACTGGGCGCGGACCTGGCCCGCTTCCTGGCGACCGGGCTGCTCGGCGGCCTGATCATGCTGCTGCCGGCCGTGGCGCTCGGTCTGGTCGCGGATGAGGTGATCCCGGCCGGCGATGCCGGTCTGCTCTACGGGATCAGCCTGACCCTGGTGGCCCTCGGTCTCGCCCGCGCCCTGCTGCACGTCCTGCACGGCATGTCCCTGATGCGCCTCGAGGGTCGCGTCATCTCCCGCATGGAGGCCGCCTTCTGGGACCGATTGCTGCGGCTGCCGACCGGCGTCCTGCGGCAGTACCCGGCCAACGACCTGGCCGTTCGAGGCATGACGTTCCAGAATGTGCGCGACGCCGCGCAGGGCGTGATCGGCGCCGGGGTGTTGTCGGTCCTGTTCCTGTCGCCGGCGTTCTTGCTCATCGCCTGGCGCGACGCCCGGCTCGGCGGGCTGACGGCTGCCTTCGGGCTGCTGTCGCTGCTCGTGACCGGAGCGATCGGACTGCGCCAGATCGGGCCGCACGACCGCCGGCTGAAGGCTGTTCGGCGTCTGTCCGGCCGGCTGTTCCAACTCATCAACGGCATCCCACAGCTGCGAGTGGACGGCGCCGAGGGCTCGGGCTTCGCAGCCTGGGCGCGGGGCTACCGCGAGCAGAAGCGTGCGGAACTGGAGCTCGGCGCCATCGAGATGCATCTGCGGGCATTCGGTGCGGCTCTGCCGTCGCTGGCCGGAGCGACGGTGATCCTGATCGCGACGATGTCCGGCCCGGACTCCGTCACGGCCGGCGACTTCATCGTCGTCTTCGTCCTGTTCCTGCTCTACCAGAGGGCGGTCATCCGGCTGGGCGAATCGTTCAGCGCCCTGGCCGCCGCAGTGCCCGCATGGAGTCAGATCCGGCCCCTGCTGGCCGAGGCCACCGAGACGAGGGCCGAAGGGGAGTTCGTGGAAGAGCTGCGCGGCGAGATCGTCTTCGACCGGGTCTCGTTCCGCCACGATGCGGACGGGCCGCTGATCCTCGACGAAGTGTCCATCCGGGCCCGCAAGGGCGAGTTCGTAGCCATCGTCGGCGAGTCGGGCGCCGGCAAGAGCACCCTCTTGCGGCTCGCGCTCGGGCTCGAGCAGCCCTCGAGCGGGTCGATCTACTTCGATGGTCGGGATCTTCAGCAGCTCGATCTCAAGGCGGTGCGACGGCAGATCGGCGTGGTGCCCCAGGATGTGCAGCTCCACCCTCAGGATCTGTGGGACAACATCGTCGGCGATCACGAGGGCGCCACTGCGGAGGATGCATGGCAGGCGGCCCGACTCGCCGCCTTGGACCGCGAGATCGCGGCGATGCCGATGGGCATGCTGACACCGGTGGGCGCTGGCGCCGCCGTAACGTCCGGCGGCGAGAGCCAGCGAATCCAGATCGCGCACGCGCTGCTCCGCGATCCCCGCATCCTGATTCTCGACGAAGCCACCAGTTGGCTGGATGCCGAGACGCAGTCCGAGATCCTCGACAATCTGTCGCGCCTGACGTCGACGCGGATAGTGGTCGCGCACCGCCTCTCCACCCTGCGTCGAGCCGACCGAATATTTGTGCTGCGCAGGGGCAAGGTCGTTCAGGAGGGCTCCTTCGAGGAGTTGGCCGCGACTCCGGGCGTATTCCAGAACCTGATGAGCCGGCAGATTGCCTGATCTGCGGCCGAGCTGTCCGAGCTGCTATGGGATCATCCCTTCGAGGCGCCGCGCCAGACCCGCAAGCACCCAGCCGTCCGGCCCGAACGCCTCGATTTCGCGCCGGGCGTCGTCGAGCAATCCGCGGGCACGCCCACGCGCCCCCTCCTGCGAGAGCACACGCAGGATCGAGCATCCACCCAGGTCCTCGTCACGCATGTCGTCAACCACCTGGAAGGCAAGTCCGTAGGCGCGGCCGAACGCGTCAAGACGGCCGAGTTGCTCGCCCGCTAGGCCCCCGACGACACCGCCGCTCCAAGCCGAGAAACTGAACAACGCGGCGGTCTTTCTCGAATGGACGAACTCGACGTCCTCCAGGCTCGTCTTCGCGTGGGTGGAGGCGAGGTCATCGATTTGTCCGCCGATCAAGCCCCCGGATCCGATCGCACGGGTCAGGCGTGCTCCCACGGCCGGACCAGCGGGGGGATCAGGAAGCCGCACACATTGAGCGAACGCCTCGGCCAGGAGAGCACTGGCGGCCAGAACGGCCATGGCTTGGTCGAAGGCAATGTGGACCGCGGGCTGTCCCCGGCGGACGGCGTGATCGTCCTGGGAAGGCAGGTCATCGAGCACGAGCGAGCAGGCGTGGACCAGTTCCACCGCACCCGCAACCGGCACGGCCGGCTCGGGATCCCCGCCCGCAGCCAGGGCAGCGCCGAACGTCAACGCTGGACGCAAGCGCTTGCCGCCCGAAAAGACGGCATAACGCATGGCACGGTGAAGCTCAGCGGGGTGCTGCTTCGCGGCCGGCAGCGCTGAGTCCAGGTAGGAGTCGACCCGCCCCCGGCTCGCATCCAGGAACTCGTCGAGGGCGAAGGGGTGATCCGTCGCAGCCCCGTCCCGTCCGTACGCGCCTTCGACCACCGGAAGCCTGCGCCCTCGCCTATGCAGCGCCCCGCGGCCCCCGCCGCCGGGCCGGCCTAACTGGCGGTGACACGGGCTAGCGCGTCGAGATGGGCGACAGCGCGGGGTCCGGTCTCGTGGACCGCCGCGACCAGCGCATCGAAGTCGTCCAGCCCGCATCCCCCGGCGATCGCGGCCTTCGTCTCGGAGGTCGTAGTGTCGACCGCGAACCCGTCCCCGGGGAGAAGCCGCAGCAAGCCGTGCAGATTGCGCGACAGGGCCGCCGCCTCCGCCAGCTGCTCAGCGTCGTCAGCGGCGATCAGCCCTCGCTCGCCTGCCTCGAGGAAGACCGAACCGGCGTCCCAGTCCTGCATCTCAGACGCTCGAGGTTCGCCCATCAGTTGCAGGTACAGGGCGGCGCGCTCCAGGTCCCGAAGCCCGCCGCGCATCTCGGCAACCGACAGCAAGTCCCGTTCGACGCCATTGTTGGCTTCACGCAATTCGGCCACCAGCAGATCGCGGGCTGCGCCCTCGCCCAACGCATCCCTCATCGCCTGCCCGACCCGGTCCCCGACCTCCGCATCCCCGGCCACGAACACACGGCGCGCCCGCGCCAGCGCCAACAGATCACGGCCCGAAGCGGGGCTCCGGATCTGCTCCGCGAAGTCTGCGAGAGCCTGGGCCTCGGCCAGGCCGCCGCGCCCGGCTGGAGCCAGGAGCAGGTTGTTGCTCGACAGCGCACGCAGCGCCTTGCGGAAGCGGCGGCACAGTGCCTGATGGTGCTTGGCCGGGCTGCCTTCATACACGAACCGGACGTCGAGTGGCTCGCCCGGCACCGCCCCACTGCTCGCCAGGGATCCGAGAACGACGACCGCCACCCCGCCGCTGTCGCTCTGTCGTCCCCGATCAGCGAAGTCCTCCTCCACCGCGGCCAGCACGGACGCGATCGAGGCTTCGGCCACGCGCGACAGGGCCGTGCCCGCCTCGGCGAATCGACAGGTTCCCGCGCATCACGTGCACGGCGACCTGGAAGACCTTGCTGTTCGACCATTCGCGGGCCGCATCGACCGCCTCGCTGCCGTCCTGCACAGGGATGTCGGCGAGCTGGGCCTTCATCTCGGAGAGGCTCAGTTCGTGGGTCCAGTAGAGGCGGGCCAGTCCGCGGCGGGCGGTCGCCTCGAACTCCGGATCCGGACCGATTCCGGCCGGTAGCTCCAAGTCGGTGAACTCCCGATCCCGCAGCCTGTCGAGCAGCTCCGGGGAGCGGTTGATCCATCCGGCGAGTCGCGGGGCCGCGGCGTGGATCTCCGCGATGACGTCGAAGGCGTCGGGGCGCGCCGCGAACGCCCGGCTGTCGTAGGCACTCCAGTCGTCGATCTCGGGATAGAACTGGGCGCGCTGGCGATCGAGCAGAGGATCGATGGTCGCGAACCACCGCTTGGGAAGCAGTGCCAGGCTGTTCATCTGGGTGTAGCTGCCCGGCAGCTGCGGCGAGGCGGACTCGCCGTGATACTGCAGCAGCGGGTAACGCTGGTTCGAGGTGTGATGGTCGGCGTGGCGCTGCATGTTGTAGTACATCCAGTTGCTGAACTTGTAGTCAGCGCTCCAGGCGTGCCGCGGCTTCACCGACTCGAACCTGCCTGCTGGTGTGCGGATGCGCCGCAGCCCGTAGTGCTGCACGTAGTTGCTGATCTTCATCGAGAAGACCGGACTGCCGCACAGGATGAGATAGGCCAGCACCGCCAACGGGCCGCCCAACCAGAAGACCAGCCCGTACCAGAAGACGATTCCGGCGGCGTAGCGCCAGAACGGATTGGTGTAGTGCCACACCGGCCGCCGGCGGCGTCTCAGCCCGCGCCGTTCGAACCGCCAAGCGCCCAGCAGGTTGTTCTTCAGCTCGGGGAAGAGGTATTGCCAGAAGGACATGCCCTTGGGAGCGGAACCGGGGTCCAGAGGCGTGCATACGTGGGGGTGATGGAGGTAGACGTGCTCGGTCGCGTAGTGCGGATAGGAACAGGAGGAGAGCAGGAACTCGCCGAGCCGGCGCTCCCAGGGGGCGCGCCGGTGGACCAGTTCGTGGCCCACGATGAAGACCGACTGAGCCACGAGCACGAGGAACACTGCGATTATCACGATCTCCCACAGGGCCAGGTGACCGGAGACCAGCACCTGCCACAGCGAGAACACGAAGGTCACCGGCCAGAGGGCCCCCCACAACCAGAGTGAGAGCTTGTACGGGAACAGCTGGCTCTCGCGGGTCGTGGCCGGATCCATGTTCCGCTCCTCCGGGCCGAGGATCTTCTCGAACCCGTCTGCGAGCGCGTAGAAGACGAACGGACCCGCCAGCCACCACCCGCCGTAGGCGGCGGCGCACACCACGAGCGGGAAGACTGCAAGGGGAACGAAGTGCGGGAGCGCATTCGAGACCGAGGGCTCGACGACACGACCGCTCCTGGCCATGGTGGCGCCGGAAGTGTCTGCCTCCATCCTGGATCCTCCACCGACGTGACTTCGTGCTCACGCGTCCGAGTCCAATGTACACCTTGACACTTCGCTGTGGATCACCGCTGCCCACCATGGGGAGCGAGTTGGCCGTCAGGTCAGCAGCACCGGATTGCGCTGCTGTGACCGGGCCAGACCGTCCGATCGCGAGCGGCCGTCGTGCCCTTTGTGCCCGTTGTGCCCGTTCCGGCGGTCAGCGTCGGGCCGGGGGCGAGCCTGTGCGGGCGACCGCGACGGTGGCCGGAGTCTGAGCCCGCCGTCGTGGTTGTGAAGCTGCCACCCGTCGTCGTGGATGAGGTGGTGGCAGCGTTCGCACAGCAGGCAGAGGTTGTCGATGTCGGTGGGGCCGCCCCGGCTGAACCACTCGATGTGGTGGGGCTCACCCCCCTCGGCGGGGGCGGCGCAGTTGACGCAGCCGCCGTCACGGGCCGCAAGAGCGATCCGCTGGCCGGCGCTGGCATCTCGCTGGGCCCGTCCCAGCCACAGCGGATCGCCGTCGGCGCTGAAGATGGCCGGGAGGATCCTGGCGTCGGCTGCCAGCTTGGCGATCTGGTCTGCGGGCACCGGCAGCCCGTCGTCGTAGCGAAGGTTGCGCAGTTCGCGGGCCACGGTGTCGTAGTCGGCGATCATCAGCAGGGTGGTTCGGGGACGGTGGTGGGCGCCCTCGCCGGTGATCAGGCTGGCCAACGCGTCGGCTCTACGGTGCCGGGAGCTCACCCGTTCGTGGCTTCGCTCGCCGTTGCGGTAGTTGCGCACCATCTGGTTGAACGCGAGGCTCACCCGCTTGCCGGTGCAGTGATCGAAGTACGCCGACAGCCGCCAGGACCCGTCGGGGTCCTGCACCAGCGACGCCCAGCGGTTCTCGCGCTGGCGCTTGTGCTCGTCAGACGAATCCTGCGAGCGCATGTGCTGGCGGGTCATCCGGGCGAACATGTCCACCGGATGGCCCCGCGCCATGTCCAGAAGAGTGGGCTCATCAGCGTGCTCGGGATCTGCCGCCACCCGTGCGATCACCCGGGCGTGCCCAGCGTTGATCTCCCCCGCACGCCAAGCCTCGAGCGTGGCCGGGAACTCGTCCAGCGAAGCAGCCAGTTCGGTATCAGCGGTCGCCTGCCGAGCCGACATATGCAGCCGCTCTCGCAGCATCGCGGCCGCACCCCGACCGCCCATGCGCCGGCGCATCTCGGCCGTGGCCTCGGCCAGCCTGGCGTCCACCCGAGACCTGGCCCGCCCCAGCTCCGCCACCCGCTCAACCAGCTCACCGTCGCCGAGCGCCCCGACCCCGACATCGCCGACACAAGCCACACACCCGCGGCCGGCGGCCTCACCCGATTCAGTCCTCGATTCCATGCCAGCCACACTAGACAGAGGGTGTGACAAGAACCTATGAATAGCAGTTACACATCATAAAAAGGGCCAACCATCGCAGCCCGCTCGCCCGCATGTCGCATGTCGATGCTTGACTGTGGCCGATGACCGATTATTCACCAGCCTCGTCGCTGGGCTGGCTCGACCTCGACACCGCCGCCAGCGAGCGGGTGGCCACTCTCCTGCGCTCGCTAGAAGAGCCCGGCACCATCGACGCGCTCGGCCTCGGATCGATCCGCGACGCCTTCTCGGACATGCTCACCCCAGGAACCTCGACCGTCCAGACCAGACTGCGCTACTTCATATTCCTGCCGTGGATCTTCCAACGCCTGGAGGCCGAGGGCACCCCGCCGGCCACCTTCGCGCGCAAGCTCCGCGACTACGAGGTCAAGCTCATCGACTGCCTCCGCCACCTGGGGTCGAACCAGGGCGTCATCGGCCGGATCGTCGGCCGCAACCTGCGACGCATGCCGAGCGACATCTACTGGGGAAGCATGGCGGCCTGGGGAATCAGGAAGCCGGACCTGAGCCTCGCCGATTACGGACGGCAGGCGAGAGCCCTGGGCCGGTACCGGCCCGAGCGCGACGACGATGGCGGCGCCACCGAGCCGGCCGGATCGATATGGGCGGCCGTCCCTGAAGCACCCAAGGACTTCCCAACCGGCCAGATCACTTTCGAGCTCAACCCGGACGAGGCCCAAGCGCTGACCGAGGGCATCCGCCGGGAGCACCCCGACACGCTCATAGCCGTTCTGTCGGCAAGGCCGGAACTGGCGCTCGACAGCATCGACTACCCGTGGCTCGCGCCGGCATCACAACTCCCCGACCGTCTCGACACGATGCTGCACCACGCCCGCTGCTTCTCGGAGCTGACTCACGGGCCGCAACTGGTCTACAACCTGCTGCTGGCCCGGGCAGCGAGCCATGAACTCGGTTGGGACACGAAGGAACTCGAAGAGAGCCAGAAACAGAGGCTCGATGAATGGAGCGAGTTGGTAGGCGGCCGCCAGGCGGAACTGCAGGCCTGGGTGAACGCGCCCCACGACTTCAGGCAAGTGCTCGCCGGCGACGGCATCGCACACAGCACCCTCGAATTCTGGGACCAGATGGCCCGACACGCGGTGGACAATCCGGCACGGTTCGCGGAGAGTCCTGAGGTACACCGGCTCATCCGTGATCGGGAACGGCGACTCAAGTCGAAGCGGGCCCGGCTGTCCCACCGGGCCGCCCTGGAGAACTGGAACCAGGCGCCGTTCGGAGGTCAACTCGAATACCGGTGGTCCATCACGAAGAGCTACCTCCAGGACCTCAGGGCTGCGGAGGCACCGACCTGATGCTGCAACCTGCCAACCGGCTCACGCTGATCGACGCCATGCGTCCCCCGGCCGGCTTCCGCTTCGAGTCCGCCATGGCCGTGACCTACACCCTCGACCTCCGGGCTCTCCTGGCCGCGCCCGCGGCGCTGGCCCTCGCCGGCCGCGGCACCGACTCCGGGGACGACAGCGACACCTACGAGCCCATCGAGCTGATCCATGCGCTGCGGGCTCACGCCAGCAGGCTGACTGTGTTCAGCCAGGTCGGGGAGATCGCCCTGGCGCCGTCGCGCCGGGCGTTCGCCTTCCTGGAGCAGACGGTTCTGCCGGTTTCGGCACCACGAGGCGGCATCGTGCACCCCAAGGTGTGGGTGATCCGCTACAACGCGGCCGGGGACCCGGCAGACGGGCAGGCGGCCGAGCAGCGGCTCCGAGTGCTCATTGCCAGCCGCAACCTCACCTTCGACATGAGTTGGGACACGGTGTTGCGCCTCGACGAGGCCGCCGGCCCGGGTGGAGCGACGCTGGAACCCGTAGGCGAGCTGTTCGAGGCCCTTCTGCGTCAATGCTCAGCCGGCGTCCCGGAGGACCACCGCACGCGAGTCCAGTCGCTGGTTGAGGCCCTCCAGGACGCCCGGTTCGCCCTGCCCGCGGGCGTGGGCGAACTCAAGGTCCATGTCCTTGGCCTGAACGGCCCTTTCTCACCACTGCCGTCCGGCGCCGAGCGGTCGCTGATCATCTCGCCGTTCGTCAGCGACAGCTTCTTCACCAGCGTTCATCCGGTCAAGATCGACGAACTGGTCAGCAGCTCAGAGCAGCTCGACCGCCTCGATCCGGGCTCCCTGGCCGAGGTGGAGAAGGTCCATGCCTTCGACGACGGGAGTGCCACAGACCGCGCCGACGACGACAAGCTCTCGCCCTTCGATCCCGGACGGCCTCTCATCGGGCTCCATGCCAAGGTGTTCGCGTTCGAGGACAAGGGTAGGGCTCGACTGTTCCTCGGGTCGGCCAACGCCACCGGCCCCGCATTCGGCAGCAACGTCGAGATCCTGGTGGAACTGACCGGGTCGGTTGACGCTCTCGGCATCGACCGGTTGTGCGAAGGCAGCGACGACGAACCGGGCCTTCGAGACCTCTTCTACGACTACCGGCGGTCGTGCACTGATGACACGCCCAGCGGCAGACCGTCGGTCGACCATTGGCGGCACACCATCGCCCGGCTCTCATACACCGGGCAAGTCATCGAGGGCGACGACGGATGGACGGTGGCCTACCGGACGACCGAGTCGATGCCTGAGCCCGACGACGTGACGATTCACTGCTGGCCGCTCACCGTCGCCGGGAACCGGAGGCAGTTGGTCCCAGGAAAGCCGCTGGTCGAGCAATTCAAGACCAGCCTGGCGAACCTCAGCGGCTTCCTCGCGTTCGAACTGGCCCACACCGAGGGCGAGATGAGCTGCTTCGTCGTCCCGGTCCCCCTCGCAGGCGTGCCTGAGCACCGCGACCGGGAACTGCTGCGGTCGCTGATCGGGAACGCGGAGCGCTTCTTCCGCTACCTCATGGCGCTGCTCGAAGACGACACCGGCGAGTCCAGCGTGATCGACACCATCGAGCGGATCAGCGGAGGTGAGCCAGACGGAGGCGACGAGCCGATCAACCTGCCGGTGCTGGAGAGGCTGCTGCGAACCATGCGGCGCGACCCCGGCAAGCTGGCCGGACTCCATCCGCTCGTGTCGGACCTCGCCGCTGACGACGCCCTGCCACAGGGCTTCGCCGAGCTGTGGGAGATGATCCACGAGGTGGCATCCACAGAGGGACCGGCGCAGTGAGCGGGCAGGCCATCGACGCCGAGGCGGTGCTGGCCGACCTCAAGGACTTCCAGCGGAGGACGGCGCGCTGGGCCTTCCAGCGGATGTTCAACGACGACGATCCCGCCCTGCGATTCCTGGTGGCAGACGAGGTCGGCCTTGGCAAGACCCATGTCGCCAAAGGCGTGATCGCCCAAGTGATCGAACACCTCCACCACGCCGGCGACGAGCGCCACGACATCGTCTACGTCTGCTCCAACGGAGCGATCGCCCGGCAGAACCTCCGCAAACTCGCCCCCAAGGGGATCGAGCCGGTAGCGAGGGTCGATCGGCTCACCATGCTGCCGCTGGCGGAGCTCGACGACGGGGACGACACGCGCACCGGCATCAACCTGCTGGCGATCACGCCGGGAACGTCGCTGCGGTTCGGTCGCAGCACGGGCACGTTCCCCGAGCGGTGTCTGGCCTACACGTTCCTGCGGGGCCATTGGGGGGCGAGCGCCATGAGCCGATCCCCGGTCAAGCGCATCTTCTGGGAGGGTCTGCGGTCCGGCACCCGACACGACCGGGACCGGTGGGTACGAAGTTGGGAGAAGTGGTACCGCCCTCAGATCGAGGGATCGCTCGGCCACTTCGGCGCGCGGCTCGAACAGGCTGACCGAGCCCGGGCCGCGGACGGACGGCCCTCTCTGAGTGACCTGTTCGAGCAGCTGGTCGACGAACTCGCCTACAAGCGAAGGATCCCGTGGGAGCTCCGCGTGCAGCGCAGCGAGTTCATCGGGGAGGTTCGGCGGGTCATGGCGCTGGTGGGCATCGATGCGCTCCGTCCCGATCTCGTGGTGCTCGACGAGTTCCAGCGATTCAAGGACCTGCTGCAACCGGAACCCACGAACCTGGCGGCCGAACTGGCCCAGCGGCTCTTCGACTATCAGGACCCCGGTACCGGCACGCCGACGCGAACGCTGCTGCTGTCGGCGACCCCGTACCGCATGTACACCACCTCGGGCGAACCCGAGGGCGACCACTACAAGGACTTCCTCGACACCTGCTCGTTCCTGTACGGAGACCCGGCCCGGGTCGAGCGGCTCCAAGGCCATTTCAGGGAACTGCGCGCCGCGCTCACATCGCGGGACTCGCTCGACCAGGCCACCTCGACCTGTCGAGACATCGAGGCTGATCTGCGCGACGTGATGGCCCGTACCGAACGGCTGGCGGCCACTCCGAGCCGTGACGGCATGCTCGACGAGACAGAGGCCCCCACGGCTGTGAGCCCTGACGACTTCCGCGCCTATGTGCGCATCGGTGGCCTGGCCGAGGCAGTGGCACACCACGAGCCGACCGAGTACTGGAAGTCGGCGCCGTACCTCGTCAACTTCATGGAGGCCTACAAGCTGAAGCAGGCGATCGAGGCGGGCGCAGAGCAGGGACTGTTCGACGGCGAGGCGCTCGATCCCGGCCCCGGCCTGCTGAGCTGGGACGACATCGAGGCCTACCGGCGGATCGACCCCCAGAACGCACGGCTGCGCTGGCTGCTCGACGACCTCGAGCGTCGGCGCGCCTTCGAGTTGCTATGGGTGCCCGCGTCGATGAGGTACTACGACACCGGATCGGTGTACGAGTCGCCCGAGGCCTCCGGGTTCACAAAGCGGCTGATCTTCTCAGGCTGGACGGTGGTGCCCAAAGTCGTCTCCTCGCTGGTGAGCTTCGAGGCCGAGCGGCGGGTCTTCGCCGGTCGCGACCACAGCTACACCGCCGACTACGCGCACCGCGGCGGCGGCCGGCTCGACCTCCGGACCACGGCACGCGGCGGTGCCGAGCCCCGACCTGGGGAAGCGCTGGGGGAACGTCGAGCGGCCGCGATGACCGCATTCATCCTGACATGGCCGAGCCCGAGTCTGGCCGAACTCGGTGATCCCAGGCCTACCGGCACCCGGCGAGCTCTCCCTTCGCATGGAGCCACCGGACCCGGACGCGGCGGGGTCGATCCGGGTCGCGGGCGCCCTCGAGTCTCCGAGCTGACCGCTGATGTCGAGGCTCGGATAGGTACTGCCCTGGAGCCACTGGTCCGGTCCGCGCCCGATGCCGGAGCCATCGACCGGCGCTGGTACTGGGCCACGCCCCTGCTCCTCGACGAGGAGTTCCATCCGTCGGCGGTCGAGGTCCTGCTCGGCGCCAACGGCGCGTTCTACCTGGGTGGCGGCAGCGACGACGGACGAGGGCTGCACATCCACATGGCTGAGGCGCGAGCCATTCTCGACGAGGGCGTGAAAGCTCTCGGCCGTCCGCCCGACGACCTCACCGAGGTGCTGGCCGAACTGGCCGTGGGCGGGCCCGCACAGTGCGCGCTGCGGTCCATCAACTCGGTAGTGGGTCTGGAGATCTCCCACGAAGGCGCTTTGGCCAACGCGGCATGGGTGGGGGCCGCGTTCAGGAACTTCTTCAGTGCCCCCGAGACGACCGCGGTGGTCATCGGCGGCGAGCCTCAGGACGGTGCCGGCCACGCCGGTGCAACCCGCTACTGGCAGGAGGTGCTGCGACACTGCATCGACGGCAACCTTCAGGCGGTGCTCGACGAGCACATCCATGTGCTGCGCGACTGGCTCGGCTTCCTGAGCCTGGACACCGAGGGTCGGCGAGTCGACGCCGCTGACGACATCGCCTACAAGCTCGCTGACGCCCTGGACCTGCGCACCTCGTCGTATCGCGTGGATATCCCCGGCCCAGAGGGCGACGGCCCCGGGATCGAACTCCATCCTCACCGGATGCGCTCGCGCTTCGCGGTCGCCTTCGGCCACCAAACCCTCGACGAGGGCGGGGAGGCCCGCATCGAGGCCGTCTCAAGAGCGTTCAACTCGCCGTTCTGGCCCTTCGTGCTCGCCTCCACGTCCATCGGCCAGGAGGGTCTGGACTTCCATCTCTGGTGCCATGCGGTTGTCCACTGGAACCTGCCGTCCAACCCGGTCGACCTGGAGCAGCGCGAGGGCCGGGTCCACCGGTACAAGGGCCACGCGGTGAGGCGCAACATCGCGACGACCTTGGGTCCGGGCCTGCTCGGCGAGGGACTGGCCGCCGGCTGCGACCCATGGAACGAGCTCTTCGACCTTGCGGTAGCCGGGAGAGAAGCCGGAACCGACGAGATGGTGCCCTACTGGGTGTTCCACAGAGGTGCCGCCAGGATCGAGCGGCTTGTGCCGTACATGCCCTTCAGCCGGGAGGCGGCAGCCCTGCCGCGGTTGCGCAAGACCCTCGCTGCGTATCGTCTCGCCTTCGGTCAGCCCCGACAGGAGGAGCTGGTCGAGTTCCTCGGCAGGAACTTCACCAAAGAGGAGCTGGAACGGCTTCGCATCGACTTGTCGCCTCCTCGCGAGGGGATCTCGCCCTAGGACTGCCGTAGGCGTTGGTACTGGGCGAGCAGGGCGGCGGTGGAGGGGTCGTGATCGCTTGCCGGCTGGGACGGGTCAACGTGCAGGCTGGCGGCTATGGCGTCAGCGAGGGCCTTGCCGTGCTCCACGCCGAACTGGTCGAAGCTGTTGATGCCCCACACCGCACCCTGCACCAGCACCTCGTGCTCGTAGAGGGCCACCAGCTGGCCGAGCACCGACGGCGTCAGCTCGGGGGCCATGATCACCGTGGACGGGCGGTTGCCGACGAGCTCGCGATGAGGGTCGTCCGAACCGGCGCCGAAGGCCAGCGCGGCCGCCTGGGCGAAGCAGTTGGCGACCAGCGACTCATGCTGAGACCCGGCCTCGGGCAGGCGGGCCGTGTCGGCGTCGGGCCGGGCGAACACGATGAAGTCGGCAGGAACGACCGTCGTCCCCTGATGAAGCAGCTGATGGAAGGAGTGCTGACCGCCGGTGCCGGCCGCGCCCCACACGATCGGGCCGGTGTCACAGTCCACGGCCGCTCCATCGAGACTCACCCGCTTGCCGTTGGACTCCATCTGGAGCTGTTGCAGGTAGGAAGGCAACAGGCGCAGGCGGTGGGCATACGGCAGAACCGCCCTGGTCTGGAGACCCCAGAAGCTGCGGTACCAAACCGCCAGCAGTCCCATCAGCACCGGAGCGCTGCCCGCCGGCCGCTGCCGGGCGAGGTGCTCGTCGATGGTCCGCATCCCGGCCAGCATCTCGCGGAAGCGGGCCTCACCGATTGCGATCATCAGCGACAGCCCCGCCGCCGATCCCAGCGAGTAGCGGCCGCCCACCCAGTCCCACATCGTGAAGACGTCGTCGGCGGCCACGCCGAAGGCGGTCGCGGCGGCCCCGTCGGCGGTCACCGCCGCGAAATGGCGGTCCGCTGCGTCCGTCCCCAGCGCTGACGCCACCCACCGGCGGGCGGCCCTGGCGTTGGCCAGCGTCTCGGCGGTGGTGAAGCTCTTGGAGACCACCACGAACAGCGTCTCGGCCGGGTCCAAGCCATCCCCGAGGACGCCGGCAAGGTCGGCCGGGTCGACATTGGCCACGAAACGGCAGTCGACGCCGGGATCCCGGAAGGCGGCCAGCGCCTCATGGGCCATGGCCAAACCCAAGTACGACCCGCCGATCCCGAGGTTCACCACCGTGCGGATCGCCCTTCCGGTGGCGCCCCGGCGCTCGCCGGCTCGAACGGCGCGGGCAAAGCCGGCCATGCGATCGAGTTCGGCCCGCACCGCGGGCACCACATCGACGCCGCCGGCCTCCAGCGACGCGTCGGGGCCGGCCCGGAGCGCGGTGTGCAGTGCGGGCCGGCCCTCGGTGGCGTTCACCAGACCACCGGCCAGCGTGGCCTCGATCCGCCCGGCGACTGCGGCCCGGTCGGCCAGAGCCAGCAGCAACTCGACGGTCTCGGCGGTCACCAGATGACGGGACCAGTCGACCACCAGGTCGCCGGCCAGCGTGGTGAACCTGTCGGCCCGGCCCGGATCGGAGTCGAACAGCCCCCGCAGGTGCGTGCCCCCGGATTGCAGCTCGCGAGCGTGACGGGCCAGCGCGGCCCACTCCTCGGTGGCCGTGATGGCGCTGGAGACCATGTCCCTCGGGCCTCGCTCGGCCCGGTCGGCTACTCGCCGGCGGCGAGATCGATGCCGTGGCCCTCGGCGGACTCTGTCAACAGAGCGCTGATCTCGTCGGGCGAGCCGGACTCGAATACCGGGGCGTCGGCCACCAGGGCCAGCAGCATCTCCTCCTCGTGGGCCGCCTTCTCGGCGTCGAGCCCGCCGTGGACGACCCGCTCGTAGTACACCACCGAGACGAGGTCCTCCAGGCTCAGGTTGGAGAAGCCGCTCATGCCGCTGGCGAAGCTGTCCACCTCCCGCTGGCCGTCGGGCCGGTTCGGGTCGCCGTAGAAGTCCAGCCCCAGGCGCTTGGTGCCCGCGGTTCCGAGGTAGACCCAGGACAGATGGTGGGCCAGGCCGTCGAAGTCGGGGGTGGAGCCGAACGTCAGCAGGAGCTCGCCGCCGTTGAGCTGGCGGCCGGTGGCGGTGCCGGAGCCGTCAGCGCCGTGACAGGATGCACAGGTGCTGTACACAGCGGCGCCGTTGTCGGCCAGCACCAGCTCGTCGGTGGCGGGGGGCTCCAGCATGCCCACATAGAAGATGGCCCAGACCGGCAGAAACACCATCACCGACGCAGCCCAATAGGGCATCCGCTTGCGCCGCTGGGCGGCCTCGACGTAGGGCGGGTCCGGCTCGGGAGGCGGCGGCGGGGCAGCCTCGGGGATGGGGACCGGTGCTGCCGGAGCGGCCGCGGCCGGAGCGGGAGCCGCCGGGGACGGGGCGTCAGCCGAGGCGGGAGCGTCCTCGGCCGGCGGGGCCCCGGTCAACTCGGCCCGTCGCTGACGCGAGCGCTCAAGCAGATAGTCGGGTACCTCGACCACTTAGCGTCTCCATCGGCGGTTGGGGGCGGACCGGACGGCGCCGGAGCGGCAAGCCCCGGCGCCATGAGGATAGGCGCTCACGCCGCGCTTGGCGTACGCCAGAGGCCGAGCGATTGGCAGCAGTCCACAAGAACGTCCGAGAGCACCGAGCGAGGCCGTGGCCCGAGCGGCCCGTGAGCGCAGCGAACAAGAGCGGGAATAACACCCCATGCCAAATCCCGCCGACGCCTACACCGGCGACTGTTGAAAGCCCAACAGCCTCAGCGCCGCCGGCTACTGGCCGGTGGCGGGACCTACGACCAGACCGAATTCGTCACCCGCGTCGATCAGGGCGTCGAAGAGATACTGGCCGAAGGAGCGGTCGCAGAACACGAGGTAGGAGGGTGTTCCGTCGACGTCGTTGCGGGCGATGTCGCAGGTGACCTTGGCCACCGAGGCCGACGCCACCGCGCCGTCTGGCGTCATCGGATCGGACCAGTCGAGACTGCACACCTTCTCGAGCATGCGGGGCGCCTCGGGGCCGGTGACCCTGAACAGGGCCCGGCCGTGAGTCCAGTCCAGGGCGCTGACATGGTCCGAGGGGTCCATAGCGTCGAGACCGTCGACCGCGCCGTCGACCGCGTCCGCGGTGCCCAGCACGATCCACTCCCCCGGCCTGGAGCCCAGCACGATGACTCCGCCCGCGCCCGTGCTCGACGAGCCGAACGGGGCACCCAGCCGATCGGCGACCGCGCCGGAGGCGGAGGCGCACACCAGCCACTTGGTGGTGGCGCTGGCGTCGGCCAGCACGAGATCGCCGGAGTCGGCGGTCTCGTAGCCCCGCACTACGGGACTCTCGAAGACGGGCCGATCAGCCACGGAGACGCTCCCCGTCCGGGTCGAAGTGGGCGTGATGGTCGATCACGGTGGCGCTGATGCGCTGACCGGAGGTGAGCAGAACCGTCAGCTTGGTGCCGCCCGCGGCCAGTTCGGGCTCGACCTGCCCGAGGCAGATCGAACGCCCCAGCGTGGGCGACATCCGGGACGAGGTGATGCGGCCCAGGATCTCGTTGGTGTCGCCCCGGACGATCTGGGCCGCCTCCTCGGGCACCACACCGGGATCGTCGGGCTGGATGGCCACGATCATGGGCAGTTGCCGGTCGGCAGCCCAGGCCAGCTCGGGCATGCCCGCGAAGTCGTCCTTGTCCAGCTTGATCAGAGGGCTCAGACCGGTGCTGGGCCCCAGGGTCAGGCCGTCGGTGTCCTGGCCCACGATGAAGTGGCCCTTCTCGAGTCGCATGATGCGCTGGCCCTCCAGGCCGAAAGGCCCGACGCCGAGGTCGGCGCCCGCCTCCATCAGCGCCTCCCACACGTGCAGGCCATGGCCCGCGGGGACATGGATCTCGAAGGACAGCTCGCAGGTGAAGCCGATCCGCCACATGAAGCATCCGGCCACGCCCGCGACAGTGGCGGTGCGGACCTCCATGTAGGCGAAGGCCTCCGGCGACAGGTCGACGCCGGTGGTCACCCGGCTCACCAACTCCCGGCTCTTGGGTCCGGCCACGTTGATGCTGGTGTAGGCGGTGGTGACCGGGGTGACGTGCACCCGCCAGTCGGGCCGCTCGGTCTGCAGCCAGTTCTCCACCCACTCCCAGACGCTGGCCGCGCCCGAGCTGGTGGTGGTCATCAGATAGTGGTCCTCGCCGAGGCGGCCGGTCACGCCGTCGTCGAGGACGACACCGTCCTCGGCGCACATCATCCCGTAGCGGACCTTGCCCACCGGCAGCTTGGACCACTTGTTGGTGTAGAGCAGGTTGAGCAGGTTGGGAATGTCGGGGCCGCGCAGGTCGAGCTTGCCCAGCGGGGTTACGTCGATGAGTCCGACATTGGTGCGCACGTTGCGCACCTCCGCCGCGGGGTCGCCGTAATGGTCGGGGCGGATCCACTGGCCCGCGAGGATGGTGTGCACGCCGTTGGCCTCGTGCCAGGGGTGTATGGACGAGACCCGGACCGGTTCGAACACCCGACCGGCCAGCGCGCCCAGCGTGAGGGGGGCGTACGGGGGCCGCCAGACGGTGGTGCCGACCTGCGCGATGGTCTCGCCCCGGGCCTCGGCAATGGCGGCCACGGTGTTGACCGTCTCGAGCTTGCCCTGGGCCGACCCCATCGTGGCGGTGGTGTAGCGCTTGGCCAGCTCGACGGAGTCGTAGCCCTCCCGGGCCGCGGCGACGAGGTCCTTGGAGCCGACATCCTCGGAGAGGTCGATCATGCCGTGGGTGTCGGAGCGGTACAGCTCCGGGTGGGGACTGCGTCCCAAGGGCGTGCGCTCGTCGGCCGCCCAGTCCGGCTCGTCGCCGGTGACTTCCAGCGCCCGGGCGGTGCGGGCCTGGAGACGGTGGGCCACGGCCGAGGCCCGCTGGGCGGCCAGCCGCCCGGTGGCTGCGCCATGGGCGCGCAGTTCGTCGAGGCTGCCGTCACCGGCCAGGCCGCCGGTGGCCAGCACGTTGCTGGGCGGATCGGACGGGAAGAACCGGGCCGCATCCGGATCGTAGACAGGCCGGTCGCCGGCCATGTTGAGCAGAGACGTGGGGGCGGTCCAGCCGGCGGCCACCACCAGCAGGTCGGCGTCGGTGCGGGTCCCGCCGGCCACCACTGCCTCCAGGGCCTTGGGAGGACCCTGGGCAGCGCTGACGCGCCTGCCCTCGCGGCCGTCGATGACGGCCGCGACCTCGACGCCGACCCGATCGAGGTCGGCCGCGGCCGCGTCGCCCTCGGAGTTGGCGCTGAACACGACGGCACGCTCGCCCGGCTTGACACCCCACAGGTTGATCAGGCGGCGAACCGCGCCGGAGGTGATCACCCCGGGGCGGTCGTTGCCCGCGAACACGAAGGGCCTCTCGATGAGGCCCGGCGCCACCACCAGCACCTTGGCCCGGGCCTTGATGAGGCGCTCCACCGCGATCGGGTGGTTGCGCTGCACGATCCCCAGCCAGTTGTCCTCGTAGCGGCCGGTGACGGTGGAGTCGGTCAGCACCTCCACATCGGAGGCGTCGAGAGCGGCCCGCAGCTCGGACAGGGCCGTCCGGGCCGATTCTGCGCTGCTGTACCGCAGATGCCCGCCGACGGCGTGCTCGTGCTCCACGAGGATCACCCGGGCGCCGGCCGCGGCCGCAGCCAGCGCAGCCTCGATACCGGCCGGTCCGGCCCCGGCCACCACCACGTCGGGATGGACGTAGCGCTTGTCGTGGTAGCGGTGCGGGGTGTCGAGGTCGACCTTGCCCCCGGGCGCGAAGGTTGCCAGCACCCGCTCGTAGGTGGGCCACAGCTTCTGCGGGCGCATGAACGTCTTGTAGTAGAAGCCCGCGGTGAGGAACCGCGCCACCAGGCCGTTGGCCGCCTTGATGTCGTGGCGCAGCGACGGCCACACGTTCTGGGGATGCACGTCCATGCCCGACTCCAGCAGGCGGTGGCCGGCCCGCACGTTGGGATCGTCGCCGACCTGGACCAGCAGGTTGGGGTCCCAGAAGTCGGCGGTGAGCATGCCTCGGGGCCGGTGGTACTTCATCGAGCGCGAGAACACGTGCTCGCCCGCGGCGGCCAGCGCCGAGGCGATGGTGTCACCCTCGAAGCCCCTGAAGCGCTTGCCGTTCCAGCGGAACCGCAGCGTCGTCGAGCGGTCGATCACCTCAGTGGGCTGGGAGCCCAGCCGGCTCATGGTCATGGCGACCGCTCCAGCGAGGTCGGCGGTGCGCTCATGCCTTGCCCCCTCGCTTGTCGCCGGGCAGGGGCGGATCGCGGAACTCGTTGGTCGCCGTGTTGCGCTCGAGCGTGAACCAGCGGCGGCATCCGGACCGGCAGTACCAGGTCTCGCGCAGCCAGTCCGCCGGGTTGTCGCGCAGGTAGAGGTAGCCCCGCCACTGCAAGGGGGAGGCAGTGGCGGGGTCGGGACGAGCGTGGGACTCGCCGCCGTACCGCAGGTCCGCGGAGTTTCGCGGCCCGCAGTTCGGACAGGGCACCAGCAGCATCAGTGCCCCACCGCCGCCGCGCCCTTCTCGCCCACCAGGTCGCCTGTGTCGAAGCGGCTGAGAGCGAAGGGCGCAATCAGTTCTGGCGTCTTGCCGGTGGCCACCGCCGCCGCGATCTGCTCACCGGACACCGGGGCGGCCTTGAAGCCGTAGGTGCCCCAGCCGACATCCACCAGGAAGCCGTCCACCGGGGTGAAGCCCATGACCGGCGAGTAGTCCGGGGTCATGTCGCACAGGCCGGACCACTGGCGCAGCAGCCTCATCCGGGATATGCCCGGCATCAGCTCAAGCACGTGGCCGGCCAGCTCCTCGGTGAACTCCAGCGAGCCCCGGATCGAGTAGGTGGCCACCGGGTCGACGGCCGCCCCGAAGACCAGCTCGCCCCGGTCGGTCTGGCTGATGTAGACGTGCAGCGAGCCCGACACCACGACGGTGTTCAGGAACACCTTGACCGGCTCGGTCACCGCGGCCTGAAGCGGATGGGTGGTGATGGGCAGGCGCACCCCGGCCATGGCCGAGATGAGGCCGGCCCAGCCGGCGGTGCAGTTGACCACGACCGGTGTGGAGATGTCGCCCCGGTTGGTTCGGACTCCGGTGACCCGGCCGCCGGCGCCCTTGCCGTCGGGACCGTCACCGCCGGTGCACAGGATGTCGAGGACCTCCGTCTTCTGGTGCATCTCGACGCCCATGTGGTCCGCCGCCCGGGCATAGCCCCACACCACCGCGTCGTGGCGCACGATGCCGCCGGGCGGATGGTAGAGAGCGCCGAGGATCGGGTGGCGGGGATGGTCGGAGGTGTCGAGGGCGGGCGCGATCTTCTTGATCTCGTCGGGGTCGATGACGCTGGAATTGACGCCTTGGAGCTTGTTGACCTCAGCCCGCCAGTTCATGGTTCGCAGCGCGGCGTCGGAGTGGGCCAGAGTGAGATGGCCCCGCTCGCTGAACATCACATTGATGTTCAGGTCGGTGGCCATGCTGTTGTAGAGCTGCAGCGACCGGTCGTAGAAGGCCACCCCCTCAGGAGTGAGGTAGTTGGCCCGCACGATGGCGGTGTTACGGCCCGACGCGCCGCTGCCGAGGTAGGCCTTGTCCACCACGGCCACATCGGTGATGCCATGGTTCCGGGCCAGGTAGTAGGCGGTGGCCAGGCCGTGCACGCCGCCGCCGACCACCACCGCGTCGTAGGAGCGCTTCAACTCGGTGTCGCGCCAGACCCGGGGCCAGGAGTCGCCCCGCAGGCCCCGCCAGGCCAATGCCGCCGCGGAGTACTTCGCCGGCCGGCGTCTCATGCGCCGCTCATTCCCCGTGCGAGTCCCCTCATCGCCCATCAACCCTAAGGGCCATGATCGGAGACAAGAAGTATCAATATCGGATTGATTCAGACGACATCCATATGATACTGCCGTGAACTTGCAGCGCTTGCGCTACTTCGTGGCCGTCGCCGAGGAACTCCACTTCGGGCGGGCGGCCGAGCGGCTCAACATGTCCCAGCCGCCGCTGAGCCAGCAGATCAAGCTGCTGGAGCGCGAGCTCGACACCGCGCTGTTCGACCGCAGCACCCGCAGGGTGACCCTCACCGACGCGGGCGTCTTCCTGTATCCCGAGGCGGTCCGGCTGCTGACCGCAGCCGACGGCGTGGACCGGCTCATGGACCAGCACCGGCACGGCCGGGCCGGAACCCTGCGGGTCGGGTTCGTCGACTCGGCCGCCTACGAGGTGATGCCCCGGGTGCTGAGCGAGTACCGGCGCCGCTGGCCCCGGGTCGGCTACGAGCTGCACACCATGAGCTCCGACGAGCAGGTCGAGGCGCTGCAAGCCGGTCGGATCGATCTGGGGATCGGCCGGGCCGCGGCCGATCCCCGCAATGTCGAGGCGACCCTGGTGATGCACGAGCCTCTGCTGGTGGCGGTGAGCGCATCCCATCGACTGGCGGCATCACCGAGCGCCAGCCTGCAGGATCTCGCCGGCGAGCCCGTCATCGGGTTCGACCGCAGGGTCTCGCCCAGCCTGCACGGGGTGCTGGCCGGGATGCTCCGCGCCGCGGGGGTGACGTATGACCCGATCATCGAGGCGACCGAGTACGCGACCATCCTCGGGTTCGTGGCCGCCGGCGAGGGGATCGCCATAGTGCCGGCGAGCGTGCAGACCTTTCGACCCCCGGAGCTGCACTACGCCACGCTTGAGGACCAGTCAGCGTCAGTACCACTGCTGCTGCTGACAAGGGCTGCCGAGCAGGGTCCCCTGGTCGCCCAAGCCTTGGACGTGGTGGCCGAACTCTACGACGCAGGCGAGCCGGCCGGGGAAGCGGGGCTCACTCGCAGATGACGAGGGGAAGGTCCCTGTCGGTGCGGGCCTGGTAGTCCTCGTAGTCGGGCCACTGGCTGACCGCGATGGGCCAGAGCTCGGCCTTCTCCTCAGGGTTGGCCGTGCGGGCCGTAAGCCGGTGGAGCTCACCCCGGTCCTGGATGGTCACGTCAGGATTGGCGACCAGATTGAGATACCAGCTGGGGTGCCGGGGCGCGCCACCCATGGAGCCGACCAGCAGGTAGCGCTCGCCGTCGCGGATCCGGATGAGGGGCGTGCGGCGCAGGCTGCCGGTCTTGCGCCCCACCGTGGTGAGGATCACGCACTGGGCGCCCTCCCACTCGAACCCGTCGGCCCCGTCGGTGGCCAGGTAGCGATCGACATGGTCGGCGATCAGCTTCCACGGGCTGGGCTCGTATCCCCCGTCTCTCACAGCCACGACGCTAGCCCCCGCAGGGTCGCAGACAGCTTCAGTACTGGAGTTCGCAGCCGTACTCGTCGATCCACCAGCGGGCGGCGCGCTTGGCGTCGGGCGGGGTGCGCAGGCCGGGATCCTGGTGGAGCTGCTCGGGAGTGGGGCCGATCCGCTCGGCGATCTCGGTGAGGGAGTCGAGGTCGAGGTCGTAGCACTCCACCGCGTTGAGGCCGAGCAGCAGGCGGGCGTCCTCGATGGACACGTCGCGGAAGTCGCTCTCGAGGCGCTGGGCCGTGTGGGGCCACGAGCCCTCGGGGTGGGGGTAGTCGGTGCCCCACATCAAGGCGTCGATCCCGTTGACGTGGCGGCGGCGGATCTCCTCGGTGCTCATCGTGGACGCCCCGATGAACACGTTGGTGCCGAAGTACTCCGACGGCAGGCGGGAGATCAGGCCCTTCATGCGGGAGCTCATCTTCTTGATCTTGTTGCTGGCCCCGAAGTTCACGTCGGTCTTCCACAGCAGGTCCGCGATCCAGTAGGAGCCGCACTCGACCACCGCGTAGCGCAGGCCCGGGAACCGGTCGAACTTGCCCGAGAACAGCAGCTGCCACAGCGCTCGGTGGGTCCAGAACGGCACCTCCGACACGTACATGGCCACGTTGTCGCCGTAAGACGGGAAGTCGGCCTCGCCGGAGTGGGTGTGCACCACCAGGCCGGTCTCGGCGCACGCAGCCCAGACCCGGTCGTAGTGGTCGGATCCGTAGGGCGCGAAGCCGTGCCACATCGTCGGAATCATGATCCCCTTGATGCCGGGCTTGCCCGCCAGCCACTCGATCTCGGCCACCGACTCGTCGATGTCGTGGGTGATCGGCACCAGGCCGACACCGGCCCGACGGGGCGGGTTGGTGGCGCAGAACTCGACCAGCCAGCGATTGTGGGCCCGGGCGCCGCCGAAAGCCTGGCGGGAGTCGGTGATCTGGCCCGCGGACAGTCCCGCGCCGAACGGCGGCGACTCCTGGCCGGTGACCGCGTCGCCGTCGGCGAAGATCACCTCGCCGGCGATGCCGTCGGCGTCGAGCTCCTTGTCGCGCGCCTCGGGGTCGTAGGCGCCCCGGAGGCCCTCGGAGTTCTCGCCCTCCCACTCGGCCAGGAACTCGGCGTTGACCTCCTCCTGGACTCGCCGGTGCTCATGGCGGCCGGCCACGTAGACGTCGAACTCCTCATGCAGGGCAGAGTCGAGATAGGGGCGGTACTCCTCGCACTGGAGTCCCGCGTGGGTGTCGCTCGACACGATCACGTAGGGGGCGTTCGACGTGTCGACGCCTTCGGTCGGGTGGGCGGAACTCATCAGCGGCACCTCCGTACATGCTCGCCGCCGGCGCCGCCAACTGTACCCGCAAGCGGCGGGGCGTCTACGGGGCCACGCGGATGGGCGAGCCGGTCACGGTGCGGCGGTGTCATTCCCGCTCTTGTTCGCTGCGCTCACGGGCCGCTCGGGCCACGGCCTCGCGCCGTATGGGCCGGATTCGCGTGCCTATCCGCTCGGCCTCTGGAGGGCGTAGGCGGCCGGTATGGGCTTGAGGGGGCGGGCGTACCACAGGGGGCGGCGCAGGCCTCCCGGACCCGGCGCCGGCCGGGTCATGTCCAGCCACTCGCGGTAGGCGTCGCGGGCCTTGGCCGTGTCCACCACCACGTCCCCGTAGGCGTCTCCCGGCTCGGCCGGACCCACCCGTACCCGCTGGTGCCAGCACTGCATGCCCGATATGGGGTCGGGCTGCACGCAGAAGGTCAGGTTCTGGTGCACGCCGGTGTCGCTCCACCAGATGCGCTCGGTGTCGGAGTCCTCGCTGGCGTGTCGCTCGGGGCGGCCGCGGCGGCGCAGGCTCCACACCGTGCCGTCGTTGGTGACGTCGGCATCGCCGCCGGTCCATGAGCCCCCGCTCTGGGAGTCGAGGCGCCAGCGGCCCATGTGATGCGACGCGGCCACCACGCCGGGGCGTATCCCCTCGGTGCGCCAGGCCCCGATCACGAAGTGGCCGATGCGGGTGGTGACCCGCACCAGGCCGTTGACGTCGATGCCGAGCGCCTCGGCGTCGGAAGGATGGATCCACAGCGGGTGCCGGTGGCTCAGCTCCGACAGCCACTTGCTGTTGGCCGAGCGGGTGTGGATCAGCGTGGGGATGCGGAAGGTGGGCAGCAGGATCCGCTCGTCGGCCTCGAGGTCGAGCTCCTCCCAGTGGACGTGCGACGGGATCCAGGTTGGGGTGGCGTACTCGGGCCAGCCCCAGTCGGCCAGCGTCTGCGAGTACAGCTCCAGCTTGCGCGACGGGGTGGGAAACCCCTCCCGCGCCTTCCCGTCGACCTGAACCGCGGGCGAACCGTCGCCGAGCCCGGCCAGATGCAGGCCGGCCAGCTCCCCGGGCTCGCCCGACCACGCTCCCGGCGTTCCGGCCCGTCGGAAGACTCCCAAGTCGTCGAGGGTGCAGCCCTCGAGCGCGCCGGGGTCGACCTCGCGCTCATAGGGCGTGTACATCTCGCCGTCGAGGGCGTAGGCGCCCCGGTCGCGCATGAACTCCAGCGGGGTCTGCCCGGCCGCGGCCGCGTCGTCGGCCAGCCCGGGCACTCTCTCGAACATGGCGGCGTAGTACTCGTCCACCGACATGGGCGCGCCGGTGCGGTCGGGGCTCTCGAACCAGCGCCGTATGCCCATCGAGCCGTCGGGATCGATCCGCCACGACAGCTCGATCCAGAACTCGTTCTCCTCCCACACCTCGCCCGGGTTGAACTCGTGGGTGCGGGAGGAGTGGCCGACCTCCTCGAATCCATGCTCCGGGCCCCGGATCTCGGCGTAGCGGCGCATGACCGGCTGGCGGAAGCCGATCCAGCGGCCGGCGTGGGTCTCGAAGCTGGCCACGTCGTGCCGTTCGGCGCCCACCCCCATGGGCAGCACGTAGTCGGCGAAGATCGCCGTCTCCGACCAGGTCGGTGTGAGCGCCACATGGCACCCCACCCTGGCGGGGTCCTTGAGGGCCTCCAGCCAGCTGAAGCCGTCGGGGTTGGTCCACACCGGGTTGTAGACCCGGCTGAAGTACACGTCGAGACGGCCCCGGCCCTCGTTCAGGAAGTGGGGCAGCAGGATCGACATCTCGTGATAGGCCAGCGGGTACTCGCGGGGCCAGTTGAGCTCGTTCCAGTGCTGCACGGGGCCCGCGGCGGGCGGGTGGGGCGCCTTGTACTTGTTCCAGCCGTTGCCGGTGGTCCCGCCGACGGTGCCGACCGAGCCGGTGAGCACGTTGAGGAAGAACAGGCAGCGAGCCGTCTGCCAGCCGCCGAGGTTGCCGGCGCCCGCGGCCCGCCAGTTGTGGGACGCGAACTTCGTGGGGTGGGCGCCGATGATCCGGGCCACCTCGGTGATCTGGGCCGCAGGCACGCCGCAGACCCGCTCGGCCTCCTCGGGGGTGTAGCCGGCGTAGTCCTCCAGCAGGGCCGCCTCCACCGACTCGAACTCGGCGGGCAGATCCGGGTGGCGCTGCTGCAGGTAGGTCTCCCAGTTGGTCCAGCGACGCACGAAGTCCTGCTCCCAAGTGCCGTTGAGCAGCAGCAGGCGGGCGATGGCCAGGAGCAGGAAGGGCTCGGTGCCGGGCCAGGCCGGCAGCCAGAAGTCGGCCTTGGCGCCGGTGTTGGACAGCCGGGGATCCACGCAGATCACGGTGGCGCCCTGGCCCTGGGCCTCGATGATGCGCTGGGCGTGGGGGTTGAAGTAGTGGCCGGCCTCGAGGTGCGACGAGATCAGGAAGATCACCTCGGCGTGGGCGAAGTCCGATGACGGCCGGTCGTGGCCCATCCAGCTCTGGTAGCCGATGCGGGCGTTGGAGCTGCAGATGTTGGTGTGGCTGTTGTGGCCGTCCACGCCCCAGCACTGCAGCACCCGCTCGGCGTAGCCGTCCTCGCCGGGACGGCCGACGTGGTACATGACCTCGTTGTGGCGGCCCTCGGCGATGGCGGTCCGGATGCGGCCCCCGATGTCGTCGAGCGCCTCGGCCCAGCTGACCCGCTCCCACCGGCCCTCGCCCCGCTCCCCCGCCCGGCGCAGCGGGTGCAGGATCCGCTCGTGGTCGTCGATCTGGTTGAGGGTGGCCGGGCCCTTGGCGCAGTTGCGGCCCCGGCTGGCCGGGTGCAACGGGTTGCCCTCGATGCGGTCGATGCGGCCGGTGGCGTGGTTCACGTGACACACCAGCCCGCAGGCCGCCTCGCAGTTGAAGCAGGTTGTGGGCACCAGGGTGTGATGGTGCTCCACCCGCCGGGGCCAGGCCTTGGCGTCGAGAGTGGTCGCGTCGTGCCACGTCTCGTGCGGGGGGTAGCTGTGCAGTTCGCTCACGCCGGCTCCCCTACGACAGCGGCACGGACTGGCCGGCCCTCACGAAGCAGTCCTCGTAGAACCACATTCCCGCCACCGCGGCCAGTCCCGCGGCCGCGGGCAGGGCGGCACCGGCGCCGGCCGCCAGGGCGACCGCGGTGGCGACGGCGGGCAGGATCAGGCCCAGCAGCACCCCGCCGGCCCAGAAGCGGCGGGCGTACCGGCCCCGGGTCATGGCCTCGACGGCCGCCTCCACGTGGGCGGTGCCCCGCGACATGACCTCGGCCGCGATCAGCACACCGGTGGCGAGCAGGCCGGCCAGCAGCACCCAGCGCACCGCATCCGGGTCGGGAACGTCCATCACCAGATCGGCTGCCGAGTAGGCGGCTCCTCCCGCGACCGCGGCCTGGGCCAGCAGCGTGGGTAGCAGCAGCGGCGTCTGCCACAGGTCGCGCCCCTCGCACTGGGCGAACAGGAACGCGGTGTAGCCGGCGGTGGCCAGGCCCAGCAGCCCCGCCGGGACGGCCAGCGCCTGCAACGCGACCGGCGAGCCGGCCAGCCCGGCCGCGAACCATGCTGCGCACGCAGCCGCGAAGGCGCCGAGCACCCAGGCTCCCTTCACCAGCCAGGAGCGGCGGTTGCTCCGGGTGAGCAGGTAGTAGAAGCGCTCGGGACGCTTGAGGTCCCCTACGAGCAGCACGCCCGTGGCCGCCAGGAAGAAGCCGGCCACCACCGGCGGCACCACCCCGACGGCGGCCTGCTCGGCGCTGTGCCCCAGCAGCACCAGCAGGGCGGCCACCGCCATCATGCCGGCCGCGATCGCCTTGGTGACGAGGTAGCTCGACACCTTGGCCTTCCAGGTCATCTGGTGGGCGGTGGTGTAGACGGTGCGGGCCACCACCCCGTGGCTGTCGGGCCCCGCCGTCGGATGCTGGGGCGTGGTGTCGGCCCAGATCATGCCGTCGGGCGCGATGGCGGTGCGCAGCGGATCCAGCGACGCCTGGTCGGCGCCGCGGTAGTGGACCTTGGGCAGCGTCTGCTGCTGGGGGGCCCGAACCGCGGTGTCGCTGCGGGCGATGATCCGGGTGGTCTCGTCGGTGGGGTCGTCGAGGTCGGCGACCTTGATGGCGTGGGTGGGGCACACCACCACGCAGCTGGGTTCCAGGTTCTGCTCGATCCGGTGATTGCAGAAGTTGCACTTGTTGGCGGTGTTGGTCACGGGGTTGATGTAGATGGCGTCGTAGGGGCAGGCGTTCATGCACCCCTTGCAGCCGATGCAGTTGCTGTCGTCGAAGTCGACCACGCCGTTGGCGGCCCGGAACAGCGCGTTGGTGGGGCAGATGGTGATGCACGGCGCGTTGTCGCAGTGGTTGCAGCGCATCACCGAGAAATGGCGGTTGACGTTGGGGAACGTGCCCGTCTCGATGTACTTGACCCAGGTCCGGTTCACGCCCAGGGGCACGTCGTGCTCGCTCTTGCAGGCAACGGTGCAGGCATGACAGCCGATGCAGCTGTCGCTGTCCAGGAGGAACCCGAGCCGGGTCATCAGGTGTGGCGCGAGAGGCGGTGCACGCCCGCGCAGAGCAGTTGCACCAGGTGGTCGAACGTGGCCTCGGGGTCGTGGGGCAGCGGATGGCCGTCCCCGGACTCGAGATGGCTGAACCCGTGGAACGCGCTGCGCAGGGTGCGGGCCGCGTGGACCCGATCCTCATCGGTCAGGTCGTAGCCCCTCAACACCTGTCCCAGCACGCCCAGAACCCGCTCCACGGCCGCTTCGAGCTCCGTGTCACCGGCGCACGGGTAGCGGTCGGTCGCCGCGTATATGCCGGGATGGTCGCGCACCATCTCGCGCCAGGCGTGGCCCACTGCGGCCACCGCATCATCGCCCGAGAGACCCACCGCGGCGTCGGCCAGCCTCTGGGCCAGGATCTCGCGTCCCCGGAGGCTGAGGCTGCGCAGCAGATCGTCGTATCCCTCCACGTGGCGGTACAGAGCCGGCTGCCGGACACCGAGGCTGTCGGCCACACTGGTGAGGGTCAGCTTGTCGAGCCCCTCCGCGTCGGCGATACCGGCGGCGGCGGCTATGACCCGCTCGGCGTCCAGGGGCCGCCGGGGGGGAGCCGTGTCGTTCTCGATTGAGGTCATGGGGCTCTCACTGCTCTCCGTCCCGCGGATGGATCCGGTCGCCGGAGTCCTCTCCAGAGTCAAGTTAACAGGCATAGCAGATCAGTTATAACGGGCTGACGAGCCGGCGGCCTGGCAGGCGGCGATCGTGGCCACGGTGACGATGTCGTCGACGCTGCAGCCCCGGGACAGATCGTGGATCACGCCGCCGGTGCCCTGCAGCAGCGGCCCGAAGGCCCGCGCGCCGGCCAGCCGCTGAGTGATCTTGTAGGCGATGTTGCCTGCGGTGAGGTCGGGGAAGACGAACACGTTGGCCCGGCCCGCGACCGGCGAGCCGGGTGCCTTCGCGGCGGCAACCTCGGGCACCCAGGCCGCGTCGAACTGCAGCTCGCCGTCCACGGCGAGAGCCGGCGCCCTCGAGCGGACCCTCGCGGTGGCGGTGCGGACCAGCTCGACGCGGGGGCCGTCGGCGCTGCCCCTGGTGGAGTACGACAGCATCGCCACCCGGGGCTCCTCTCCGATGAGCTGCGCGTGGGTGGCCGCGGTGGCGATGGCGATGGATGCGAGCTGCTCGGCATCCGGTTCGGGGACGACCCCGCAGTCCCCGTAGGTGATCGCGGCCCCGCCGGGCAGGACGAACACGAAGCTGCTGCTGATCAGGTCGACGGCGGGAGCCGTCCCCACGCAGAACAGGGCCGCTCGGACCACGTCCGGTGTGGGCCGGGCAGCGCCGGCCACGCAGGCGTCGGCCTCTCCCGCGGCCACCATGAGGGCGGCCACGTGCAGCGGATCGTCCAGGTCGATCCGCTCGCGCCAGGTCGACGCCTCGGCCCGCGCGCACACTGCGGGCGATCGGAACGGCGCGGCGGTGTGAACCAGCACGGGGTCGGCAAGCCCCTCGGCATCCAGGGTCCGGGCCGCGGCCACCGCCCTCTCGTCGCCGCCGTCGGCCAGCGCGACCCGCACCCGCGCCGAACGGGCGGCGGCTCGCCACCGCTCGTCGACCGGACCGTGGTCCACCGCCGGCAAGGGCTGCGTCAGCCCTTGCCCCGCCAGGGGATCAGTCGCTTCTCGGCCATGCGCATGGCCACGTCCATGGTGACGCCCAGGATGCTGATGAGGATCACCGCGGAGAGCATCAGGTCGAGCAGGAAGAACTGGCGGGCCTTGAAGATGGTGAAGCCGAGCCCGGCGCTGGAGCCGAGCAGCTCGGCCGCGACGAGAGTGCCCCAGCACACGCCGATGGCCACCCGCAGGCCGGTGAATATCTCGGGCAGCGCGTTGGGGATGATCACATGGCGCAGGACCTGCGCCTTGGACGCCCCCAGCGAGTAGGCGGCGTGGACCTTGGTGGTGTTGACGGCCAGAACCCCCGATCGTGCCGCGATCACCATGATCCAGATGGCTGCGAACAGCAGCAGGTTGACCTTGCCCTCCTCGCCGATCCCGA
>JAJEEV010000025.1 GCA_022820805.1 Acidimicrobiia bacterium | reverse complement strand
CGGCCCGTGAGCGCAGCGAACAAGAGCGGGCATACCGGGCCCGAGCGGCCCGTGAGCGCAGCGAACAAGAGCGGGCATACCGGGCCCGAGCGGCCCGTGAGCGCAGCGAACAAGAGCGGGCATAGACGGGCGCCTGCGCTTAGAGTTCACCGGAACGACACAGTTGTTTGCCGATCGTTGGTCTCGAACCGGCCCCGGCGTTACCGCACCCCGCGTACTGTGCAGCGTCGCCGCTACCCGAAGCATTCGGGCGGCGACAGGCAACCGACACCGAACGAAGGGAACAACGGTGGCTTCCAACCCGCAAGACGACTTCCACGAGGCCCCCAACGAGCACCGAGCCGCCGACGGCCGGGCCTTCGCGGATGTGGCCGAGCGCCGCCTGGCCCGCCGGACCCTGCTCAAGGGCGCGGCCGTGGCGCCGCCGCTGCTGCTCGCGTCGACGAGCCCCGCGGCAGCGTCGCTCGTGACGGGATCCTCGGGCGGATCCGCGGGCTCCGACCCCGCATTGCAGGCCGACTCCGCCGACGGAGCCGCGGCGGCCCCCGCATCCACGGGCGCCTCGCTCGGATTCACGCCGATCATGCTCAACGACCTCGACGAGGTCGTCGTGCCCGACGGCTACGAGTCCAAGGTGCTCATGCGCTGGGGCGACCCGCTCAGCGAGGGAGTGGACCGCATGACCGCGACCAACGCGTCCCGTGAGCTCCAGGAGCAGACCTTCGGATGGAACGCCGACCTGAACGCGTACTTCCCGCTGGAGCGACACAGCTCGGGGCGAGCCTCGAGCGGGCTGCTGTGCGTCAACCACGAGTACACCGAGGGCGCCCGCATGTTCTCCGACTACGACGCGGCCAGTCCCACCAAACAGCAGGTCGACGTGGAGATCGCCTCGCACGGCATGAGCATCATCAACCTGGAGAGCACGCCGGACGGGGAATGGTCCGTGAACCTGGACAGCGAGCACAACCGCCGCCTCACCGGCTTCACCCCGATGGAGATCACGGGACCGCTGGCGAGCCACGAGCTGCTGGAGACCTCGGCGGACCCGACGGGTCGGCTGGTTCACGGAATGCTCAACAACTGCGCCGGCGGGAAGACGCCATGGGGCACGGTGCTCACCGCCGAGGAGAACTTCCATCAGTACTTCGCGAACAACGATCTGAACAACAACCCATTTCTCAGGGAGGTCAACAAGCGCTACGGGGTGCCCGAGGGGGCGTCGCGCCGGCAGTGGGAGCTCCACCACCGGCGCTTCGACCTCTCGCAGGAGCCGCACGAGATCAACCGCTTCGGCTACATCGTGGAGATCGACCCCCACGACCCGTCGTTCGTGCCGAGGAAGCGCACCGCGCTGGGCCGCTTCAAGCACGAGGCCGCCACGACGGCGCTGGCCGACAGCGGCCAGGTGGTGGTGTACTCGGGCGACGACGAACGGTTCGACTACCTGTACAAGTTCGTGACCGCCGGCCTGTACAACGAGGACGACCGGCAGGCCAACCTCTCGCTCCTCGACTCCGGCGTGCTGTACGTGGCGAAGTTCTACGACGACGGCACCGGCGAGTGGCTCCCGATTGTCGCCGGCAGGACCGGCCCGCTGGCCGGCTTCAGCCAGGCGGATGTGCTGCTGAACACCAGGGGCGCGGCGGACCTGCTGGAGGCCACCCCCATGGACCGGCCCGAGGATGTGGAGGTCAACCCCCGCAACAACCGGGTCTACGTCTGCCTCACCAACAACACCCGCCGCGCCGCCGGCGACGAGAACGCGGTGAACCCGCGGGCCGAGAACCAGTACGGCCATGTGCTCGAGATCACCGAGGACGGCGGCGACCTCGCTTCGCTGACCTTCACCTGGGAGTTCTTCCTGATCTGCGGCGAGCCCAGCGATCCAAGCACGTGGTTCGCGGGCTTCGACAAGTCGAGCGTCAGCCCGATCGCGGCGCCCGACAACCTGGCGTTCGACGAGCGCGGCAACGTCTGGATCGCCACTGACGGCCAGCCCAGGACGCTGGAGATCAACGACACGCTGTTCGCGGTTCCCTCCTCAGGTTCCGACCGCGGCAACGTCCAGCCGTTCCTGAGCGTGCCGAGGGGGGCCGAGGTGTGCGGTCCCGAGTTCACGCCCGATTTCGAGTCGCTGTTCGTGAACGTCCAGCATCCGGGCGAGGCCAGCGCCGGGCCCGAGGATCCCCAGAGTCTCTGGCCCGACGGAGAATGGCCGCCGCTGCCGAGCCTGGTGGCGGTCACCAGGACCGGGGGCGGCCGCATCGGCTCCTGAGCGGCGGGCCGCCGCGACTCCCGCGGGCGCCTGTATCGGCTCCGGAGATGCGGGCACCCCCGGCGTCCGCGGCGCCCGCACACGGTCGAAACTCGACGGACTTCGCGGGGTCAGTCTCCGGGCTGCGCCCGCATCGCGCCCCGGCGCAGCACAATTAGACCGTGCGTCGGCGTATCACCACCGCCGCGGCCCTCGCTGCGCTGCTGTCCGTGCTGTTGGCGGGCTGCTCGGTCGAGCAGCGCGACATCACCTTCGATGTGGAGAAGCTGACCACCGCCCAGTCCTCGCGGATCTACGACCGCAACGGGGTGCTCATCACCGAACTGCGGGGCGAGCAGCGCCGCACCGACGTGACCGACATCGCCCTCGTCCCCGAGGTGGTCCGCAACGCGGTGGTCGCCATCGAGGACGAGCGCTTCTACGAGCACGACGGCGTGGACCTCAAGGCCATCCTGCGGGCGGCCCGGTCCAACGTGTCCGCCGGCGGGATCAGCCAGGGCGGCTCGACGATCACCCAGCAGTACGTCGGCAACGTGTTCCTCGACCGCTCCGAGCAGACCGTCACCCGCAAGATCGAAGAGTTCTTCATGGCCCGGCGCTTCGAGCAGTTCTTCACCAAGGACTTCATCCTGCTGCGCTACCTGAACTGGGTGTACTTCGGCAACGGCGCCTACGGCATCGAGGCCGCGGCCCGCCAGTACTTCGGCGCCCCCGCCTGCGAGCTGGACCGGACCGCGGCCGGGCGCGGCCCCGGCGAGTGCCTGAAGGTGACCGAGCTCAACCTCGAGCAGGCCGCGCTGCTGGCCGGGTTGATCCAGCGGCCCAGCGCCTTCGACCCCTACCGCAACCCCCAGGACGCCCGCCGCCGCCGCAACCTGGTGCTCGAGAGGATGCTGGCCAACGGCTACATCACCCCCGACGAGCATGAGCGGGCCTTCGACCAGCCGATCGTGCTGATCGAGGACATCCCGCTGCTCGAGGAGCGCTACCCCGCGGCCCACTTCGTCGAGGACGTCAAGCAGTGGTTCCTCGACAACCCCGCCTTCGGGCCGACCCGCGACTACCGCACCCAACTGCTGTTCGAGGGCGGGCTCGACATCCACACCACCATCGACCTGGGGCTGCAGGCCAAGGCCGAGGCCGCCATCGAAGCCATCCTGCCCCACAACGAGTGGAATCCCGACGCGGCGGCGACGGTGCTCGGCGTCGGCGGCTCCGAGGAGGGCCATGTCCTGGCCATGGTCGGGGGCCGCGACTTCTTCGGCGAGGACACCGACGCCAAGTTCAACCTGGCCAGCGGCAAGGGACGCCAGGCAGGGTCGGCCATGAAGCCGATCGCGCTGGCCACCGCCCTCACCCAGGGCTTCTCGGTGACCAAGGCCTACGACGCGCCCGACGATCTGGAGATCGACCGGCCCGACGTCTGCGGGCCGGTGTGGACCATCCGGGGCGGGCTCGGCTCGGAGCCGGAGGCACCGGTGGAGTCGCACCTGATCGAGGCCATGCGCCGGTCGATCAACACGGTGTACGCGCAGCTCATGGTGGACGTCCGGCCGGCCAACTTCGTGACCATGGCCGAGCGGCTCGGCCTCGACCCGGGACGCATCGCACCGGTGTGCGCCGGGGTGCTGGGCACCGAGGACGTCAACACCGTGGAGATGGCCACGATGTTCTCCACCTTCGCCCGGTCGGGGCGGCGGGCCGACCCCGTGATGGTGACCAGCATCGTCCAGCCTGACGGGACCGCGCTGTTCCGCCACGTCGAGGACACCGTGCCCGTGCTCGATCCGTCGCTCGCCAACCAGATCACGTGGGTGCTCCAGGGTGTGATCACCCAGGGAACCGGCGGCCGGGCCGCCATCGACCGGCCCGCGGCGGGCAAGACCGGCACCGCCCAGAACTATGCCGACGCCACCTTCGTCGGGTACACCCCGCAGCGGGCCGCCGCGGTCTGGGTCGGATTCCCCGACGCACAGATCCCGATGGAGCCCCCGACCACCGACATCAGGGTGACGGGAGGCACGTACCCGGCCCAGATCTGGCGGGAGATCATGATCGCGGCCCACGAGGGCATCGACCCCGTCGGCCTGCCCGCTCCCCCGCCCAGCGCGCCGCCGGCGCCCACAGAGCCGCCCCGGCTCGACTCGGTCGAGATCCCAAGCCTGGTCGGCCGGGCGTGGGACCCCGAGCTGCTCGCGACCGAGTTGGCGGAGCTGACCCTCGGCGTGGCGGCGATCGAGGTCGAGACGGTGGAGTTCGCGGAGGGCACGATCATGGGCCAGGCCCCGGCAGCCGGATCGCTCCAGCGGGGCGGGATCACCGTCACCGTGGAGGTGGCGGTGGCCCCGGACCTGCCCTCGGTCCTGTCGATGCCCGAGGTGGTGGGCCTGACCGAGGCCGAGGCCCGCCAAGTGCTGGCCGCAGCCGGGCTGGGGGTGGAGGTGTTCGTCGAGCCGTTCTTCGACGCGGAGGCCGAGCGGTTCGGCGGCGAGCCCGAAATGGTCTGGCGCCAGTCCCCCGCGGCCGGAGTGCCGGTCGAGCCGGGCGGGTCGGCCGAGATATGGGTGAACCCCGGACCGTGACCACCGAAGAGCCGCCTTCGGCGGACGCAGCGGTCCGGGCTGACGCGGGCGACGCGACGGCGCCGAGCCCGCCGCGGCGCGGTCTCCGGCGGGTGGGCAGGTGGCTGGGCGGGTTGTTCGTGGTGGGCAGCTTCGTGTTCTGGGCGTGGGCCTTCTCGCCGTGGGCCCGCACCGAGAACCCGGGCCGCCTCGACGACCGGTCCTTCGTGCAGTGGGCCGACCAGCGCTGCGCCCAAGCCCAGGCGGCCATCGACGCCCTGCCGACAGCGCGGCAGGCAGCCTCGCGTCCCGAGCGGGCCGATCAGGTGGACCGGGGCACCGACGAGGTGGAGGCGCTCGTCGCCGACATCCGCAGGCAGGCCGGCGCCGCGCTGGCGGTGTCCACCGACGGCGAGGGCCCGCCCGACGCGGAGCTCGTCAGTGCCTGGCTCGACGACTGGGACGTCTACATCTCGGACCGGCGCAGCCACTCGGACCGGCTGCGAACCGCGGGCGACGACACGCCCGACCGGGAGCTGCGCTTCCTGCTGGTGGACCTGACCGAGGGCAGCACATACACCGAGCGCATGGACGGATTCGCCCGCCTCAACAACATGGACAACTGCCAAGTCCCCGGCGACGTCTAAGAGGCCATCGCTCCAATAGTGAATTGTAGTGATTAATAGTGATAGTCACGCATAAACATAATAGTTGCGTATAGAGGGGTCAGGGGCGGGAGATGTCGGGGATGGCCTCTATGTGGAAGCGCCAGGGGAGGTCGGAGCCGTTGGTGAGGCCGATCCTGGTGGTGACGACGGGGCTAGGCGGGGGTGGCGTGCCGTCGTCGAGGATGGTGACGCCCCGGTCGGCGGTGACCAGGTCGGCGCCGTCGAGGGTGCCGTCGATGCCGAGGGCCTGGGTGAGCTTGGCCGGACCGCTGCACAGGTCCCGGTCCCGGCGGGCGGCCGGGCCGCGGGCCCCGTACATGGCGTCGAGTCCCTCCAGCGGTGTGAGGGCCCGTAGCAGGACCGCGGCGGCCACCCCGTCGCTCTCGGCCACCACGTTGGCGCACCAGTGCATGCCGTAGGTGAAGTACACATACAGGTGCCCCGGTGGGCCGAACATGGTGGCGGTGCGCTTGGTCGGGCCGCGGAAGCCGTGGCTGCCGGGATCGTCTGCGCCCCGGTAGGCCTCGACCTCGACGATGCGGCCGGCTCGGCCGTCCGGCGCCACCAGCACCTTGTTGAGCAACTCGGGCGCGACCTCGAGCGCGCCGCGGGCGTAGAAGTCCCGATCCAGCCGCCTGCCGGTCACCCGAGGCGGGCCGCGTCGGCTGCCATCCGCTGCCGGAACCTCGCCATCTGGGCAGCCACGGCCTCGGGGCCGGCGGAGCCCGGCGTGTTGCGGCCAGCCACCGATACGCCCGGCTCCAGCAGCGCGGCGGCCTCGGGACCGAGCCGGTCGTCGGCAGCCACCAGGTCGGCCAGCGACCCCTCGCCGCCCAGCGAGCGTCTCACCAGCTCGCCGACGATGGTGTGGGCCTGCCGGAACGGCGTCCCGCGAGCCACCAGCCACTCGGCCAGATCGGTGGCGGCGGTGTAGGGCGACGATGCGGCCGCGGCCATCCGGTCGGTGTCGAAACGGGCGGTGGCCATCAGCCCGTCGAGAGCGGACAGCGTCAACCGCACGGTGTCGACCGCGTCGAACAGGGGCTCCTTGTCCTCCTGGAGGTCCTTGGCGTAGGCCAGCGGCAGGCCCTTGAGGGTGGCCAGCAGGCCGGTCAGGTGCCCTATTAGCCGCCCGGCCTTGGCCCGGGCCAGCTCCGCGACGTCGGGGTTCTTCTTCTGGGGCATCATCGACGATCCGGTGGCGAAGGCGTCGTCGAGCTCCACGAAGCCGAACTCCGACGACGACCACAGCACCAGCTCCTCGCCCAGCCGGCTCAGGTGGACGCCCAGCATCGCCAGCCCGTAGAGGGCGTCGGCCACGAAGTCCCGGTCCGACACGGCGTCGAGGCTGTTGTCGAACACCGCCGAGAAGCCCAGCTCCGATGCGGTCCGCTCCGGGTCCAGCGGCAGCGACGACCCGGCCAGCGCGCCCGCGCCCAGAGGCGACACGTCGGCCCGCCGCCGGGCCTCGGCCAGCCGGTCGACGTCGCGGGCCAGGGTCCAGCCGTGGGCCAGCAGATGATGGGCCAGCAGCACCGGCTGGGCCTGCTGGAGGTGGGTGTAGCCCGGTAGCAGCGCACCGCCCGCGTCCTCGGCCCGGGCCAGCAGCGTGGCCTGCAGCCCGAGCACAGCCCGGGCAACATCACCGAGGGCGGCAAGGGTCCACAACCGCAGGTCGGTGGCCACCTGGTCGTTGCGGCTGCGTCCGGTGTGGAGCTTGGCCCCGGCCGGGGTGATCTCGGTGACCCGCCGCTCGACCGCGGTGTGGATGTCCTCGTCGCCGGGCGCGGCAACGAAGGCGCCCCCGGCCATCTCGGCCTCGACAGTGTCGAGGGCAGCCACGATGGCGTCCCGCTCCGCCTCGGTGAGCAGGCCGACCGCGGCCAGCATGGCCGCGTGGGCGCGCGACCCCGCGATGTCCTCGCGGAACATCCGGCGGTCGAATCCGAGGCTGTCGTTGAGGGCCCGGAGCGCGTCGGCCGGGTCGCCGTCGAACCGTCCGTGCCACAGGGTCGCGGAGTCGTCCACGGCTAACCCCCTCTCTGGGCCTGCTTGAGGGCCAGGTTGCGCAGCCGCAGGGCGTGCAGCGCGATGAACCCGGTGGCGTCGGCCTGGTCGTAGGCGCCCTCGTCCTCCTCGAAGGTGACCACGTTGTAGTCGAACAGCGAGTCGTCGGAGCGCCGCCCGGCGATTTCGACGTTGCCCTTGTAGAGCCTCACCCGGACCTCGCCGTTGACTCTGGCCTGGCTGTAGTCGATGGCCGTCTGCAGCATCCGGCGCTCGGGGCTCCACCAGTAGCCGTTGTAGATCAGCTCCGCGTACCGGGGCATCATCTCGTCCTTGAGGTGGGCCATCTCCCGGTCGAGGGTGATCGACTCGATGGCCCGGTGGGCCCGCAGCATGATGGTCCCGCCCGGCGTCTCGTAGGCGCCCCTGCTCTTCATGCCGACGTAGCGGTTCTCGACGATGTCGATGCGCCCGACGCCGTTGGCCGCGCCCAGCGAGTTGAGGGCGGCCAGCACCTGGCCGGGAGTCATAGCCTCGCCGTCTACGGCCACGATGTCGCCCCCCGCGAAGGCGAGGTCCACGTAGGTGGGCTCGTTGGGGGCGGCCTGGGGGCTCACCGACCACAGCCACATCTCCGCGGGCGGCTCGTACCAGGGGTCCTCCAGCGGACCGCCCTCATACGAGATGTGGAGCATGTTGGCGTCCATCGAGAAGGGCGACTCGGTCCCCCGCTTGCGCTCGATGGGGATGCCGTGGTCGGCCGCGTAGGCCATCAGCGACTCCCGCGAGCCCAGGTCCCACTCCCGCCAGGGCGCGATCACCCGGATGTCGGGCTTGAGCGCGTAGGCGCCGAGCTCGAAGCGGACCTGATCGTTGCCCTTGCCGGTGGCGCCGTGGCTGATGGCGTCGGCCCCCGTCTCGGCGGCGATCTCCACCAGCCGCTTGGCGATCAGCGGCCGGGCGATTGAGGTGCCCAGCAGGTACTCGCCCTCGTAGACGGCGTTGGCCCTGAACATGGGGAACACGAAGTCGCGTGCGAACTCCTCGCGCAGGTCCTCGATGAAGATCTCGGCGGGCGCGACGCCCATGGCCAGGGCCTTGGCCCTGGCCGGCTCCAGCTCGTCGCCCTGGCCGATGTCGGCGGTGAAGGTCACCACCTTGCAGTCGTAGGTCTCCTGCAGCCAGTGCAGGATGATGGACGTGTCGAGCCCGCCCGAGTAGGCCAGCACGACCTTGGAGACGGGCGCGCCGCCGGTCGGCTCGGCATGCGGTGTGCTCATCGGATACCTCTCTCAGCCTCGTCTTGCGGTCACCGGGCCAGGCCGGCCAGGTCCCTCAGGGTCTCGGCCAGTTCCGCGCCCAGTGTGCCGTCGGTGGCCACCACGATCAGGGAGTCGTCGCCGGCCACCGTTCCGAGCACCTCGGGAAGCCCGGCCCGATCGAGGGCGGACGCCACCACGTGCGCCGATCCCGGCGGCGTGCGAACCACCGCGAGGTTGCCCGACGAGCCGATGTCGGCCACCCAGTCGCCCATCACCCGGCGGAGATGATCCTCGGGCGCGATGCGCTCTGCCGGAAGCTCCGGGATGGCGTAGACGGTGCTGCCCCCCGGCACCCGGACCTTCACCGCGCCCAGGCCGTCGAGGTCCCGCGACACGGTGGCCCGGGTGGCGGTGACGCCCGAGTCGGACAGGAGCTCGACGAGCTGCTGCTGGCTGGCGACGGCGTGCTCGGAGAGCAGCCGGACGATCAGGTGCTGGCGGCTGGTCTTGCTCATGGCCTGACTCAATCCGCCTGTTCCATGAGCCACAGCAGCAGACCCCGGGCCGCGTGCATCCGGTTGGCGGCCTGAGGCCACACCCGGCTCTGGGGCCCGTCGAGCACGGTCGATGCCACCTCCTCGCCCCGGTGGGCGGGCAGGCAGTGGAGGAACACGGCATCGGCTGAGGCCCGGGCCATCATCCTCCGGTCCACCCTGAACCCTCTGAAGTCCTCGCGGCGCTGCTCGGCCTCCTGCTCCTGGCCCATCGAGGTCCACACATCGGTGTAGACCACGTCGGCACCGTTCACCGCCTCGGCCGGCCTCTGCACCTGCACCGGCTCGCAGCCGTGGCGGCGCATCCGCCGCAGGTCGGCCTCGCTGAACTCGTAGCCGGGGGGACTCGCGATACGCACCGCCATGCCCGCCAGGCCGGCGGCGTACGCCAGCGAGTGGGCCACATTGTTGGCGTCGCCGACATAGGCCAGGACACGGCCTTCGAGATGGCCGCGAGCCGCCCGGATCGTCAGCAGGTCGGCCACGGCCTGGGTGGGGTGGGCGGCGTCGCTGAGCAGGTTGATCACCGGCACGGCGCTCACTGCCGCCATGCGCTTCACCGTGTCGTGGGCGAAGACCCTCGCCCCGATCACCGCGCTGTAGCAGGCCAGGGTGCGGGTCACGTCCTCGACGCTCTCGCGCTCGTCCAGTCCGACCTCGGCGGGACCGATGTATATCGGGTGGCCGCCCAGCTGCACCACCGCCATCTCGGTGGAGCTGCGGGTGCGGGCCGAGGGCTTCTCGAACAGCAGGGCCGCGCCCTTGCCCGCCAGCACCGGCGGCGGGTTCGGGGTGGTCGCGAGGTTCATGATCCGGGCGAGTTCGCTCGGATTCAAGTCGTCGATGTCTAGGAAGTGACGCATGTGAGCTCCTTCATGGAGTGTGAATCGATTGTGGCAAGTGGGTCGCGATCGCGCATCAGCGCTGCTCCAGGACACCCGCCAGGATCGAGCACCCTTCGGCGAGTTGTTCGGTGGAGACCACGAACGGGGGGGCGAGGCGCAGCGCGGTCGGGGTCACGCCGTTGACGACCAGGCCGGCCTCGAGGCAGGCCGAGGCGACGTCCTTGGCGGCACGCCCCGCCCGGGCCTCCTCGGAAAGCTCGGCGGCCAGCAGCAGACCGCGGCCCCTGACGTTGATGACGCCGTCGAGGCTCTCCAGCATGGCCTTGAGCGCGGCACCCAGACGGCTCGCCGCCGCGGGCGCGTCCATGGCCTGCAGCTCGGCCAACACGGCCCGGACAGCGGCCAGCGCCAGGGGCTGGCCCGCGAAGGTGGAGCCGTGGTCGCCGGGGCCGAAGGCCGACGCCACCTCGGCCCGGGCCCAAACCGCACCCACCGGCACGCCGTTGCCGAGGGCCTTGGCCATGGTGACGATGTCGGGCTGCACGCCGGCGTGCTGGTAGCCGAACCACCGGCCGGTGCGGGCCAGGCCGGTCTGGATCTCGTCGAGCACGAGCAGGATGCCGCGCTCGTCGCAAACCTCACGCACGGCCCGCAGGTATCCGTCGCCGGCCGGCACGACGCCGCCCTCGCCCTGGACCGACTCGAGCACGACCGCGCCGACCGAGGGGTCGAGCGCAACCACCAGGGCGTCGAGGTCGTCGAAGGGCACGTGACGGAAGCCTTCCGGCATGGGTGCGAAGGGCTCGTGCTTCTCGGGCTGGCCGGTGGCCGCCAGTGCGGCCAGCGTCCGGCCGTGGAACGACCCGTAGGCGCTCACCACCGCGTGGCGACCCCGGCCGGAGTGCTTGCGGGCGAGCTTGAGGGCGGCCTCGACCGCCTCCGCCCCGGAGTTCTGGAACAGGATCCTCCCGGGTTCGGCGTCCCCGCCGGGACCCGACCGGATGAGCCGGTCGAGCGTCTCCACCACCGGTGCCGTCGGCTCGTTGGCGAACAGGTTGGAAGTGTGGATCAGCGTCGACGCCTGGGAGGCGACCGCCTCGGTGACCGCCGGGTGGGCGTGACCCAGCCCGGTGACGGCCAGACCGCACAGGAAGTCGAGGTAGCGGCGGCCGCGGTCGTCCCACAGCTCGGCGCCCTCGCCCCGCACGAACGTCACGGGCGGGGTCCCGTAGTTGTTCATCAGCGCGGCTCTGCTCATGGCTGGTCCTCGTTGCTCTCGGTGATCATCGTTCCTATCCCTGCGTCGGTGAACAGCTCGAGCAGCACCGCATGCGGGATCCGGCCGTCGAGCATGTGGGCGGAGCCGGCCCCGGAGCGCACCGCGTCCACGCAGGCCCGCGCCTTCGGGATCATCCCGCCGTTCACAGCGCCCGAGGCGACCATGGCCTCCACGTCGTCCACCGTGGCCCGACTCACCAGCGACGACACATCGGACGGGTCGGCCAGCAGGCCGGGCACGTCGGTGAGGTACACGATCTTGGCCGCGCCGAGCGCGCCCGCGAGGGCCGCGGCCATGGTGTCGGCGTTGATGTTGTAGGCCTGGCCACCGGTGTCAGCGCCGATCGATGACACGACGGGAACGATCTCCCTGGTGACGAGCCGCTCGATGATCCGGGGATCGACCGCGGCGACGTCGCCGACATAGCCGAGCTCAGGGTCCCGGGGAACGGCAGTGACGAGGCTTCCGTCCTCGCCGGAGAGCCCCAGGGCTGCGCCGCCGTTGGCGTTGATGGCGCTGACGATGTCCCGGCCGACCTTGCCCACCAGCACCATCCGGGCCACCTCGAGGGTCTCGGCGTCGGTGACCCTCAGGCCGTCGCGGAACTCGCTCTGCTTGCCCATGCGAGCCAGGTGCTCGCCGATCTGGGGGCCGCCGCCGTGGACCACCACCGGATGCAGCCCTACGGCCCGCACCAGCACGATGTCGCGGGCGAAGGACGCGGCCAGGGCGGGGTCGGTCATGGCGTGGCCGCCGTACTTGACGACCACCACCGCCCCCCGGAACCGCCGGATGTAAGGCAGCGCCTCGACCAGGGCCCGGGCCCGCCGGTCGGGCTCGAAGCCGTCCGGTTCGCCGATCGGGCCGGCTGCCTGGGTCGGGCTCGCGCTCATGTCCGGTACCCCGCGTTGATGTCGATGTAGCCGTGGGTGAGGTCGCAGGTCCAGACGGTGGCCGTGCCGTCGCCCACGCCGACATCGGCCCGGAGCTCGATGTGGTCGCCGAGCAGGTGCTCGGTGGCCCTCTCCTCGCTGTAGCCGGGGGACGGCACGCCGTGCTCGGCGCACTGCTCGTCGCCGATCCATATCGAGAGCTGGTCCCGGTCGGCCCGCTGGCCGGCCTTGCCCACCGCGGCCACGATCCGGCCCCAGTTGGCGTCGGAGGCGGCCAGAGCCGTCTTCACCAGCGGGGAGTCGGCGACGGCCCTGGCGATGGCCTGCGCGGCGGCGTCGTCGGCGGCGCCGGTGACGGTGACGGCGACGAACTTGGTGGCGCCCTCGCCGTCGCGCACGATCTGGTGGGCGAGATCCATGGTCACCGCGTCGAGCGCGGCCGCGAAGTCCGCCATGTGCAGGGCCGCGGGCTGGCCCGACGTGCCGGTGGCGGCCAGCAGCACGGTGTCGCTGGTGGAGGTGTCGGAGTCGACGGTGATGCGGTTGAAGCTCTTCTCGACCGAGGCGGCCAGGCACTGCTGGGCGGCCTGGGCGTCCATGGCAAGGTCGGTGAACACGAAGGCCAGCATGGTGGCCATGTCGGGGGCGATCATGCCGCTGCCCTTGGCGATGCCGGCCACATGGGCGCTCGTGCCTGCCACCGGGGCCGACGCCCCCTTGGGGAACGTGTCGGTGGTGCCGATGGCGTTGGCGGCGGCCTCCCAGCCGTCCGGACCGGCCGCGGACAGTGCGGCGACGAGGGCGCCGAGCACAGCGTCGATGCGCTCCACAGGCAGGTCCTCGCCGATCACGCCGGTGGAGGCGACCAGCACCTCGTGTGCGGGCGCGCCCAGCGTGCGGGCCACCGACTCCGCGGTGTGCACCGCGGCGGCGTACCCGGCCGCGCCGGTGAACGCGTTGGCGTTTCCCGAGTTGACGATGATGGCTCGGCCCCGGCCTCCGCTGGACGCCAGCGCATGCCGGCACCAGTCGACGGGCGCGGCGGTGCACAGCGACCGGGTGAAGGTGCCGGCCACGGTGGTGCCCGGAGGCAGTTCGGCGAGCATCACGTCGTCGCGGCCCGAGTAGCGGATCCCGGCCGCGGCGGTGGCCAGCCGCACACCTGCGACGGTGGACACCGCCGGGAACGCCGCGGGAGCGAGGGGCGAGACCCCGGTCTCAGTCGTGGCATCGGGAGTCATGGCGGCCTCTAGGGGTAGACCCCCGCCGAGGCCAGCCCGGCGGTCTCGTCGATGCCCAGCGCCAGGTTGGCGCACTGCACCGCCTGGCCCGAGGCGCCCTTGACCAGATTGTCGAGCGCGGCGATGGCGATCACCCAGCCGGTGCGGCCGTCGGCCCGCGCGGTGATGTGGACGCTGTTGGACCCGAGCGTCGCCTTGGTGGACGGCGACCGCTCGCTCACCACCACGAAGGGCTCGTCGCGGTAGGCCTCGGCCAGCACTCCGAGGACCTCCTCGGTGCTGGTGTCGCCGGCCGGCCTTGCGTAGCAGGTAGCGAGGATTCCCCGGTTCATGGGGGCCAGGTGAGGGGTGAACAGGACCTGCACGCCGGTGCCCGCGTGCCGCGACACCGCCATCTCGATCTCGGGAGTGTGCCGGTGAGTCAGCAGGCCGTAGGCGGTGAAGTCCTCGTCCACCGCGCAGAACGTCGTGTTCGGCTTGGGCGGCCGGCCCGCGCCGGACACCCCGCTGGCCGCATCGACGATAATGCCGCCCGGCTCCACCGCGCCCGCGGCCACCAGCGGGGCGAGCGCCAGCGCCGCGGTGGTGACGTAGCAGCCCGGCGCGGCCACCAGCTCGGCGCCCCGTATGTCCTCGCGGAACAGCTCGGGGAGGCCGAACACGAACTCGTCCAGCAGCGCCGGCACGGAGTGCTCCTCGCCGTACCACGCCGGGTAGAGGTCGGGGTCGTCGAGCCTGAAGTCGGCGGCCAGGTCGACGACGTGCTTGACGTCGTCCCGCAGCTCACCGACCACGGCCTGGGACGCTCCGTGGGGCAGCCCGCAGAAGGCGAGGTCGCAGCCCGACGCGACGCCCGGCACATAGGGCGCGAACTGTGTGCCTCCGTAGGCGGGGGCCAGACTCGGGTAGAGGTCGGCCACGTCCCGGCCGGCCATGGAGTCACCGGTGGCCACGGCCACCTCCAGGTCGGGATGGGACGCGCAGATCCGCAGCAGCTCGGCGCCGGTGAACCCGGACGCGCCGATGACCGCGACCTTGTGCATCACGCCAAGCTACCGGCCGGCCTCACACTCTGCAACTATGTGCAGATAAAAGATACTTCTTGCACTCAGGATCGGAGCGCTGCCCCGGTGCGGCGGGTCGTCTCGTCGATGCAGCGTTGACGGGCCTCGGCCACCTCGGCGTCGGTGAGGGTGCGGTCATGGGCCTGGAATCGCAGCCGGTAGGCGAGGCTGCGGGAACCGTCGGCCACGCCCGGGCCCCGGTACACGTCGAACAGCTCGATCCTGGCCAGCAGCGCCCCTGCTGAGGCCCGCAGCGCCCTCTCCACCTGGGCCGCGGCCACGCTCTCGGGCACGACGAAGGCCAGGTCCACATCGCTGGGCGGGTACTTGCTGACCGGCCGGTAACGGCGCCGGGCCCTGGGCCCGTCCAGCACCTCCTGCAGGTCGATCTGGAGCCACGCCACCCGGCCCGACACGCCGGCGGCCTCGAGCGCTCCGGGATCGACCTCCCCCACCGCGCCCCGAACCCGCCCGGCCACCGCCACTTCGGCGGCGCGGGTGGGGTGCATCCCCGGCAGCGATCCGCTGCGCAGCTCGACCGCGGGCAGGGCCAAGGCCTCGGCCAGCAGGTCCAGGACCGCCACCGCGGCCGGGGCCTCCTCGCCCGACAGGGCCACAGCCAGCAACTCCCGCTCGTCGGGCAGCAGCTGGCCCTGCGGTGCGGGCAGGTAGACGTGGCCGATCTCGAAGAGCCGCGTGTCGCCGTTGAAGTGGCGCTGGTTGTAGGCCACCGCCCGCAGCTGGCCGGGCAGCAGAGAGGTCCGCAGCACCGACTCGCTGTCGTCGACCGGGTTGGACAGCGTGATGCCGTCCTCGGGCAGGCCCACCGCAGCCAGCGCGCCGGGTGCCACGAAGGGCATCGGCTGGGTCTCGTAGCAGCCCGCGCCCACCAGCACTTCGCGCACCAGCCGGCGGTCCTGCTGGTAGGCCGACAGCCCGCCGGCCTCGTTGGCGGTGGGCACGGTGCGCTCGATGTTCTCGTACCCGTGGAGCCGGGCGATCTCCTCGGCGATGTCGGTCTCGGTCTCGGTGTCCCAGCGCCAGGTCGGGATGGTCACGTCCAGTTCGGCGTCGTCGGCGGGATCCGCCCCGAAGCCGATCGATCGCAGGTGGCCCGCCATGTCCGCAGTGCTCAGGCCCGTGCCGAGCAGGCTGTTGACCCTGGACGTGCGCACTCGCAGCGGGCGACGATCGGGCAGATCGCCGCGCTCGTCGATCAGCCCGGGGGCCACCCCGGCGCCCTGCTCGGCCGCCAGTTGCACGAAGCGGTTCATGCAGCGCTCCACGTTGTAGCCCCAGTCGGCGCCCCGGCGGAACCGGGTGGCCGCCTCGCTGGCCAGGTTCAGGTGCTTGGCCGTGCGGGAGATCGACGGCGGGTCCCACCACGCCATCTCCACCAGCACGTCTGTGGTGCCGACGTCGATCTCGGTGGACGCGCCGCCCATGATCCCGGCAATGCCGATCGCCTCATCGTCGCCGTCGGCGATCACCCCGTCGCCGGCCGCCAGCGTGCGGTGCACGCCGTCGAGGGTGGTGATGGTCTCGCCGTCGCGGGCCCGGCGCACCCGTATCCGCGCGCCTGCGACCCTCCCCAGGTCGAAGGTGTGGCTGGGCTGGCCCAGTTCGAGCATCACGTAGTTGGAGATGTCGACGATGCTGTTGATGGGACGCATCCCCAGCGCGGTGAGCCGGTTGGCCAGCCACGGGGGCGACGCTCCCTGCGGAGCGTTGCGCAGCACCCGCCCGACGAAGCGGCCGCACAGCGTCGGGTCGACGATCTCGACCGCGGCGACGTCGGAGGTGTCCGGGCCGGAGGCGGCTGTGGACCAGTCGGGCGGCTCGAAGGCCACGCCCAGGCCGGCGGCCAGGTCGCGGGCCACACCCATCACCGACAGGGCGTCGGGCCGGTTGGCGCCGACCTCCAGGTCCCACAGCACGTCCGGCTCCAGGCCGAGCGCCTCGGCCAGCGGCGTGCCCGGTCCGGCACCGGCGGGGACCCGGTCGTTGAGGATCATGATGCCCTCGGCGTCGTCGCCCATGTCGAGCTCGATCTCCGAGCAGCACATGCCCTCGGAGGCCTGGCCCCGCATCTTTCGGCGGGCGATCTCCAACCCGCTCGGCAGAACGGCCCCGACCCGCGCCAGGGGCACCAGGTCGCCAACGGCCATGTTGAACGCGCCGCAGCAGACCTGCAGGGACTTGCCCGACCCGTCGTCCACCTCGACGAGCTGGATCCGGTCGGCGTCGGGATGGGGACGCAGTTCCAGCACCCGGCCGAGCACCACGCCGTCGGGCACCGAGCCGGTGACGGTCGTCTCCTCGACGGTGAGTCCCAGCGCGCTGAGCATGTCGCCGAGCGCGGCGGCGTCGCCGTCGATGCCGGGCGCGAACTCCCGCAGCCACGACAGCAGAACCTTCATCGTCGATCGTGTCCCATCAGAACTGGCTCAGGCGCGCCGCCGCCCTGGGCCCGCCGACTCCCTTGGCGGACGGGCTCATGCCCTCGCGCATTCGGCAGCGTTCCGACACCCATCAGAACTGGCTCAGGAAGCGAGTGTCGTTGTTGACGAACTCGCGGATGTCGTCGATCTCGTGGCGCATGACCGCCAGACGGTCGATGCCGAAGCCGAAGGCGAAGCCCTGCCACTGTTCGGGGTCGATCCCGCAGTTGCGCAGCACGTTGGGATGGACCATCCCGCAGCCGCCGAGCTCCAACCACGACCCGTCCGGGCGGGAGATGTCGAACTCGGCCGAAGGCTCGGTAAACGGGAAGTAGGACGGTCGCAGCCGGCTCTTGACCTCCCGGCCGAAGAACGCCCTCACGAACTCGTCGATGGTGCCCGCGAGGTCGCCCATGGTGATGTTGCGGTCCACGGCCAGCCCCTCGATCTGGTTGAAGGCCGGGAGGTGGGTGGCGTCGGCGGTGTCGGACCGGAAGGTGCGGCCCGGCGCGACGATGTAGACGGGCGGCTTCCGGCCCTCCATCACCCGGATCTGCACCGGGGAGGTGTGGGCGCGCAGCATCACCTCCTCGGGCTCGCCGAGGTTGACGAAGATGGTGTCGAAGCTGCTCCGGGCCGGATGCCAGTCGGGGATGTTCAGGGCCTCGAAGTTGTACCAGGCGCTCTCCACCTCGGGGCCCTCGGCCACGGTGTAGCCCATGCCCACGAACACGTCTTCGAGCCGGTCACGGGCCTGGGTCACGGGATGCAGGCGACCGCGGCGCAGCGGGACCGTCTGGGGAAGCCGCTCGGTGAGATCGAGCCGCTCGGCCGCGTGGCGCTCGTCCCGATCCGCGGCCGCGAGCCGGTCGCGGGCCTCGGCGACGGCCGCCTCCACCCGGGCGCGCGCATCGTTCAACGACCGTCCCGCCTGGGCCCGCTCGCCCGGGTCGAGCTCGCCGAGCCGGCGTTTGGCCTCGTTGAAGAGGGATCGGCGGCCCAGCAGCTCCCGCTCGATGCCGGCGACCGCGTCGAGATCGGCGGCCGCGGCGAGGCGCGCCTCGGCCTGGGCGGCGGCCTGCTCGTAGCCCTCGATCATCCGAGCAAGGCTAGAGCGCACGGGCCGCTAGTCCGCGGAGTTGCCGGGCCCGCACCAAACATCAAGCTGTTTGCCACCCGTGAAGTGGTTAACTCCTTGAAGTTCGCAGCGCCGCCGGGGTGGAGGGCCGCGCTGCCCTAGCGGCGATACTCGAAGACGAGGAGAGTGGCCGCCATAGCCACGTTGAGCGACTCGGTGTCGCCCGCCATCGGGATTCGGGCCCGGTGATCGACCGGCAGCGAGGCTTCGATGCCGTGGGACTCCGAACCCAGCACCAGGGCGACCGGGCCCCGCCCCCGGGCGACCACGCCCGAGTCGTAGGGCTCACCCTCGCCCGGGTCGGCGGCGACGATCCGCGCTCCCGCGGCGCGAAGGGCGCCCAGCGCGGCCCGGGCGTCGACCGCCTGCACGATCGGCACCCGCAGCGACGAGCCGGCCGAGGCCCTCACCGCCTTGGGCGCCCACGGATCAGCTCCGCCCACGACCACCACGCAGCAGGCCGCACCCGCCTCGGCCAGCCGGATGATGGTGCCGACGTTGCCGGGATCGGAGACCCCGACGAGCACCAGCACGAGATCATCGGCAGCGACCGACTCCGGCAGACAAGCGGGCGGCTTGCCGGCCAGGGCCAGCATCGGCTGGGGACTAACGGCGGGAGCCACCGAGTCGAATGCCCGGTCCGACAGCACCATCATCTCCACGCCGGGGCCGAGACGGGCCAGCAGCTCCTGGACCCTCGCATTGCCGGCCGCAGACTCGGGGACGGCCACGACCGAAGGCTCGATCCCGGCCGCCAACGCCTCCGACACGGCGCGCAGCCCCTCCAGCACGACGGTGGCGTCACCCGGCGCCCTGCGGCGCACCAGGCGGCGCAACCTGGCCACACGCTGGTTGCGGGGCCCGAGCGCATCCGGCGCACTCAGCATGACTGTGCTGCGCCCCGGGGTCCGAGCCGACCCCGGTTCACCCCACCGACCCGCGGCTCCGGCGCCCGGCTCTATCAGCTGGCCCGGCTGCCTGCCGGCGGCGCGGGTCGGGCGCGTCGTGTCCGGTCAGCTCGCCTGGGCCGCCGATGCCTCTGAGGCTGCCTCGACCAGCGCCGAGAAGGCGTCGGCGTCGTTGACGGCCAGGTCGGCCAGGATCTTGCGGTCAACCTCGACGCCGGCCGCCTTCAGCCCGGCAATGAAGCGGCTGTAGGAGGTTCCCCGCTGGCGGCAGGCGGCGTTGATCCGCTGGATCCAGAGCCGGCGGAAGTCGTTCTTGCGGGCCCTGCGGTCCCGGAACGCGTAGTTCCCGGAGTGCATGAGCTGCTCGTTGGCCGACCGCCACGAACGGGACTTGTTGCCGTAGTAGCCCCTGGCCCGGGACAGGACCTCCCGGCGGCGGCGCCTGGACTGGGCGGGACGCTTGACTCTCGACATCGTCGTGTCTCCTTGATGGGGCTCGCGTCAGCGACTTGATCGGGACCGCGGCACTACACGCCGAGGTCGCGCAGCATCCGCTTGTCCGACGACGACACGTCGGCCGGAGCCCGGAGCTGGCGCTTGCGCTTGGGGGACTTCTTCTCGAGGATGTGGTTCTTGTTGATCCGGCGGCGGCGCAGCTTGCCGGAACCGGTGCGCCGGAAGCGCTTGGCCGCACCCCGGTGGGTCTTCATCTTGGGCATGGCTGGCTCTCGATCCTCTTCGTGGCTGACGTGCGAGGGCTGGTGCTCGCGGTGGTGTGAGTGCGAAGCGCGAGACGGTTTCAGTCGGCGTTGCCGGGCTGGGGCTGCTCGGAGGCCGCCATCGCGGCCTCGGCTTCCAGCCTCCGGCGGTGCCGGGCCTGCGCCTGCTTGTCAGGAGCGAGCACCATCACCATGTTGCGTCCGTCCTGGCGGGGCTGGAACTCGACCTTGCCGACGTGCTCCACGGTCGCAGCCACGTCGTCGAGGATCTTCTTGCCCAGCTCGGGATGCTGGACCTCTCTGCCCCGGAACATGATCGTGACCTTGACCTTGTTGCCCTGACCCAGGAACTTCTCGACCCTGCGAGTCTTGGTGTCGAAGTCGCCCCGGCCGATCTTGGGCCGGTACTTCATCTCCTTGACCATCACGCTGGACGACTTGCGGCGGGACTCCTTGGCCCGCTGCGCCGCCTCGTACTTGAACTTGCCGTAGTCCATGATGCGGCAGACGGGCGGGTTGGCCGACTCGGCGACCTCGACGAGATCGCGTCCTGCGGCCCGAGCCAAGTTGAGCGCCTCCTGGATCGTCCTGATGCCGATCTGCTGACCATCCTCACCGACGAGGCGCACCTCGGAGGCTCGGATCTGGTCGTTGATGTTGGGCTCTTCGCCTGGCGGTGCTATCGCCGTTCACTCCTCGTGAGCACGGAACCTCCGTATTCGGGCGGAACGCCCCGGCCGCGGCCGGGGCGCTGGTCCGCTGGATTGACCCCGGTAGGGTAGCAGCCGGTCGCGTCAAGCGACCACGCTCACCCCTTGTGCCGCCAACCGTGAGGTGTTCCGATGAGCACGCTTTGGACGCCCGGAGGCGAGGTGCCGGTCGGCGACCGCCCCTCAGGTTCCGCTCCCGCCGGCCATGAAGGAGCACCCGACCCCTCCGTTGCCGATGCGGCTGCGGCGCCAGAGGGCTTCGATCTCGACAGCCTGTCGCCGGAGGAGCGCGAGCAGGCCGAGCAGTACATCCGGGAGCTGGCCGAGTCGCGGGAGCGGCTCAGGTCGGTGCCCGCGTCGGTGGTGGTGGCCAACCACGCCATGGGCCTCTACGAGCTCGCCGCCCTCCATCTGGCCAGCCAGCCGCCGAACTTCACCGAGGCGACGGTGGCCATCGACGCCCTGGGCGCGCTGCTCGACGGCATGAAGGGCCGGCTCGACGAGCCCGAGGCCACCCTGCGCGAGGCCATGTCGCAGATCCGCATGGCCTTCGTCCAGCTCAAGAACCGCCCGAGCGAGGACGCGGCAGCCGGCGGCGAGTCCGGCGAGGGCGACTCAGAGGACGACCCCGCCTCCTGAGCCCGCCGGGGGTCGCTCAGCGGGCCGACCGCTTCCTCAGGACGCCGGCGATCATCCCTCCGACCGCTACGCCGATGGCCGCTCCGATGGCCGTCCCTGATCCCGCCTGCCCGAAGATCGCACCCACACCGGCACCGCCACCCGCGCCCACGCCGATCGCGGTGCCGAGCCATCCATAGGCGCTCGAAGGCGCACGACAGTCGGGGGCGTCGGCTGTGGCACCGCCGGTGCCAAGAGCATCGCTCATGGTAGGACTCCTCCTACGGGACGATCTTGGATATGGGTATCTCGACGATATCGGTGGCGCCGAGGTCGCGCAGGGCGGGAATCAGGATGTTGATGTCGCTGCGGGGCACGACCGTCTCGACCGCGTAGCCCGCCCCCCGGAACAGCTCGTTGACGGTGGGGGCCTTCATGGCCGGCAGGATCTCGATCACGTCATCTAGCGCGTCGACGCCGACGTTCAGCTTCACCAGCACCTTGCCCCTGGCCTCGAGAACGCCCTGGAGCAGCGTGTAGATCTGACCCATGGCGTGGCGCTTGTCCGCGTCGGCCGCGGCCGCCGGGTTGGCGATCAGCTCGGTGTAGGAGGTCAGCAGGGTGTCGACGATGCGCAGGCCCGCGGCCCGCAGGGCCCGGCCCGTCTCGGTGATCTCGACCACCGCGTCGACGATGTCGGGCACCTTGGCCTCGGTGGCCCCGTAGCTCAGCGCGATCTGGGCCTCGATGCCGGCCTGCTCGAAGAACCGCCGGGTCAGCCCCGGGTACTCGGTCGACACCCGCACGCCCTGGGGCAGGTCGGCGACGCTCTCATACGGCGAGTCCCCGGCCACCGCCAGCACCACCCGGATCGGCAGCGACGTCGCCTTGGAGTACTGCAGCTCGCCCAGCGACACCACGTCGCTGCCGGTCTCCTCCACCCAGTCCCGGCCGGTGATGCCGATGTCGAAGAGGCCGTCGGCGATGTAGACGGGGATCTCCTGAGGCCTCAGGATCCTCACGTCGCTGATGCGGGGATCGGCGATCGAGGCGCTGTAGGCCACGTCCGAGGATCGCCGCACGGGCAGGTCGGCGGCCTCGAACAGCTCGAGAGTGGCCTTCTCGAGCGATCCCTTGGGGAGAACGAGCTTGAGCATCTGCGGTCCTGAGCCTCGTGAGCGCCGACGACGGCGCTGAGGCTACCGGCGTGCGGCCCGGCCGCTGCCTGGACGATCCTTCGAGCCGGGCCTGCGGCTCATGCGAGCGCCATGTCGACTACCGGCGTGTGCAGCGAGCGCTGCCAGCGCAGCCCTGTCAGCGCACGGCCATGTCGATGCGCACGTCGGGTCCGAGGCGCTCCACCGCCGTGATCGAGCCCCGCACAATGTCCTGTATCGACTCGGCGCCGCGCCCGGAGAGGATCGGCGCCCCGTCGTCCCCCCCGAAGAGGACCGGCGCCAGGTATAGGACGAAGCTGTCGATGAGCCCGGCCCGCACGAACGCGCCGGCCGCCGCCGGGCCGCCCTCGATGAGAGCCTGGGTCGCGCCGTCGGCGCCGAGCCGGACCACCAGATCCTCGAGCGAGCCCTCCCATTGCAGACATGGATGGACCCGAGCCCCCCTCGGGGCCGAGCCCACCACCACCCGCCGGGGCTGCACTACGCCGGTCGGCTCGCGGCCGTCGCTCCAGACCCGGCCACCGGGAGGGGACCAGTGGCGCACGGTCAGGCTGGGATCGTCGGCCCGCACCGTGCCCGCGCCCACCACTACGGCATCCGACGTCGCCCTCAAGCGGTGCGCATCGGTTCGGGCCTCCAGCGATGTGATCCACTGCGACGTGCCGTCGGGGGCGGCGGTGCGCCCGTCGATGCTGGCCGCGAGCTTGGCCACCATCCAGGGACGGCCCGTGCGCCGGTGGTGCAGGTACGCCAGCAGCTGGCGCTCAACCTCCGCCTGCCTCACGCCGACCTGAACCTCGACTCCCGCCGACTGCAGCCTGGCGGCACCGGCGCCCGAGACCTGGGGGTCGGGATCGAGCACCGCGATCACCACCCTGCGGATGCCGGCTTCGATGATGGCGTCGGTGCAGGGGCCGGTCCGGCCCTGATGGTCGCACGGCTCCAGCGTGGTGATGAGGGTGGCGTCCCTGGCCGCCGCGCCGGCCGAGGCAAGGGCATGACGCTCGGCGTGGGGGCCGCCGGGCGGGCTGGTCGCGCCGGTGAAGGCGCTGCCGTTGGGGGCTATCACCACACAACCGACCCACGGGTTGGGGCTGGTGAGATGGCGCACTGCGGCGGCCGCCTCGATGGCCTTGTCCATCGCCCCGTCCCAACGGCCGCCCGCACGGCTCCTGGGCGCGGTCGCGGTGCGGGCGGTGCGATCGGCCGGGGTCACGGGCTCGGGTCGGACCGGCTCACCCGCCGTGGGGGTGAGGGTCGTAGTTGTCGACGAGCAGCCTCACGGCATGGCCCACCACGTCTATGACGGCGTCGAGGGTCTCCACGCAGCCTTTCGAGGATCCGGGCGTGTTCAGGACCAGCGCGGTGCCGAGCGTGCCGGCGACCCCTCGTGACAGGCGACCCAGCGGGTTGACCAGGCGCATGGCCTCGGCCAGCCCCGGCGCCTCGCGGTCGATCACAGCCCTGGTCCCCTCCGGGGTGGAGTCGCGGGGTCCGAACCCGGTGCCGCCGGTGGTGACGATCATCCCGTGGAAGCCGCCGGCCAGGCGCTTCAGCTCGCCCGCCACCGAGTCCACGCCGTCGGCGATCGCGGCCCGCTCGACGACCCGCCACCCGGCCGTGGTGAGGTAGTCCTCCAGCGCCGCTCCGCTGCGGTCCTCACGGGTGCCGGCCACCACACCGTCGGACACGGCGAGAACCTTGGCCTCCAGCGGGGCGTCGCGGCTGCTGTCATCGTGTCCCACAGCCTCGACCCTACCCACGGCCCCGTCGCCTCGCCCCACCCGAACTGGCAGCGAAACACCCCAAATCTGGCCCAAAACGCTGCCAATTCAGTTCCGGCGCCAGCGGAACAGGGCCATGCCGTCGTGGTCAGGGCTCGGAAGCAGCCGGGCCCCGGCGCCGTAGGCCTCCCACGGCTCGGCCGGAGGAGGCAGCGGCTCCAGATGGTCTGTGCGGGAGGCATGTGCGGCTACATGGAGCGTCTCGGCCGCGGTAAGCGTACAGACGCTGTACACCAGTTGCCCGCCCGGGCGCAGCAGCCCGACCGCTGCGTCGAGCAACTCCGTCTGCAGTGCGGCCAGCCGGGACACGGCCGAGGGCTCGATGCGCCAGCGGGCGTCGGGGCGTCGCCTGAGCGCCCCTAGCCCGCTGCACGGAGCGTCCACCAGCACGGCGTCGCAGCAGCCCGGTCGCAGCGGCGGGTGCCGGCCGTCGGCGGCCAGTACCAGCATCGCTTCGGCGTCGAGTTCCGCCCGGTTGGCCTTCAGCAGGCGGATGCGGCCCAGGTGCGAGTCAAGGGCGATGACATCAGCACCGCGCGCCGCCAGCGCGGTGGCCTTGCCGCCCGGCGCGGCGCAGACATCGGCGACCAGATCGCCGGCCTGCACGTCCATGGCGTCGACCACCATCTGCGAGCTGAGGTCCTGCACGTATCCGTCGTCGCGGCGGTGCACGCGGGCCGGGGCGTTCATCGACTCGAGGATCGCCAGCGCGGTGTCGCAGCCGAGGTCGGCGATGAGCGCTTCGACGATCCAGTCGGGGTAGCTGAGCCGGGTGGCGTCGTCGGGCCAGTCCGGCACGCCGGCATCGGCAACCCGCCGCAGCACCGCGTTGACCAGCCCCCGGAGGCTGCGGGGAGCCGCGGCCACAGTGGCTGACACCGCCGCGTACGCCGGGGTGTCCAGCTCGATCAACTGGTAGGCGCCGATGCGCAGCGCGGCCCGAGCGGGAGGCGGCGGGGGCGTTGCCAGTAAGGGGTCCAGCGTCCAGTCCAGCGCCCGCCGGCGACGGGTGACGCCGTAGACGAGTTCGGTGGCGAAGGCCCGGTCGCGCTCGGCCAGACCGGACTGGGCCAGTGCGGCCGGCAGGGCGACGTTGGCGTAGGCGCCGCCGGTGTCTATGCGGACCAGCACATCGAGCGCCAGCCGGCGGGCACTCGGCCCCGCTCCCCCGCGGCCGGAGGCGCCGGCCCGGCGAGTGCGCCGGCTCACCCGTCGAACCGCCCCGGCCGCCAGTGGACCACCGCCCAGTGGCGGCCCCAGGTGCCAGAAGACCGGCTCACTCGTCGAACCGCCCCGGCCGCCAGTTGGTCACCCGCCCAGTGGCGACTCCCGGTGCCAGAGGACCGGCTCACCCGTCGAACCGCTCGCCGCCGGCGATGCGGGCTCCGTTGGCCCAGTCGCGAGCGCCTGCGGCGGCTCGCCCCTCCGCCTGGACGGTCACCAACTCCAGCGCTCCGTGGCCGGCGGCGACCGCGATCTCGGGGTTGGCGCCGGATCGAGGCTCCAGCCGGATGCTGCCGAATACATCGGGTCGGCCGGGGGCGGTGGCGAGCCGGGCTTCCAGGATCTTGAGCCGGCGATTGCGGAAGGTCGTCCAAGCACCCCCCACTCGCACGAGCCGCAGGACGTGCTCAGCGGGAACAGACCAGTCGATGCGCAGCTCGCCGGGTTCGATCTTGTCGGCCCAGATCATCTCGCCTACCTGCGGCACCGGCGGGCCGAACCCCTCAGCCAGAGCGTCGAGCAGAAGTCCGATGCCCAGCTCGCAGAGCCGGCCCCGCAGCTCGTCGGCCGTCTCGTGCGGCCCTATCCCGGTCGATGCCCGCCGGTACACCGCCCCGGTGTCGATCTCGGGGGCGATGTCGATCAGGCACACGCCGGTCTCGGTGTCGCCGGCCAGGATGGCTCGTTCCACCGGCGCCGCTCCCCGCCAGCGGGGCAGCCGCGAGAAGTGCAGGTTCACGGTGCGCCGGCGCTCGAAGACCGCTTCGGGTATGTACTCGCCGTAGGCGACGACCACCCCTAGGTCGGCTTCGACCCCGAGGGCGTCGTCGAGGTCGTAGGTGACTTCCAGACCCAACGCCTCAGCTGCGGCCTCCACCGGCGAGGGGGTCGGCGCCTGGCGTCGGCCCCGGCGCTTGGGGGGCCGGGTGACCACCAGGGCGACATCATGGCCGGCGCCGCACAGCGCCTGCAGCGGCGCCACCGCCACCTCCGGAGTACCGAAGTAGACGACGCGCCAGCGCCGCCTCACAGAAGGCGCAGACCGCCCGAAGGCTTGTCGCTCCCTGTTTCCGCCGGCCGGGACGAGGCTCCCGCACCGGCCCCGATCCCCATCTCGCGCAGCGTGCGCAGGGCAGCCTTGCGGGTGGCGTCGTCGAGGCGCTCGATCAGCAGGGTGCCGTCGAGGTGGTCCAGCTCATGCTGGAACAGGCGGGCCTCGAGCTCGTCGGCCTCCACGGAGATCTCGTTGCCGTCGAGGTCCCGGCCCACTATGTGGACCTCCTTGGGCCTGACGATCTCCCAGGTCAGCCCGGGCACCGAGAGGCACCCCTCGTCGTAGGCCCACTCGCCGTCTGACTCGACGATGTGCGGGTTGACGATGGTGCGGGGGCCGTCGCCCATGTCCCACACGAACAGCCGCTTCTGCACCCCGACCTGGGGAGCGGCCAGCCCGATCCCGTCGGCCTCGTACATGGTCTCGACCATCCCCTCGACGATCCTCACCAGGGTGGCGTCGACATTGTCGATCTCGGCGGCACGGCGGCGCAGGACGGGATCGCCGATGATGCGTATGTCGTAGGAGGCCACTGCTGTCGAGGCTACCGTCGCGGCGTGGCCGATCCCGCTGTCCAGCCCGCCGGCGGCCAGTACTTCGAGGCCGAGCCGGCGGCGGCGTCCTCACCCCGGACCGTGGTGGTCGACATCGACGGGACGCGGCTCGGCTTCACCACCGACTCGGGTGTTTTCTCACCCGGCCGTCTGGACGCGGGCACCCGCCTGCTGCTGGCCGAGGCGCCCCCGATTGTCGATGCTGACCGGCGGATGCTCGACCTGGGCTGCGGCTGGGGTCCGATCGCCTGCGTCGCGGCTCTGCGCTCTCCCGCGGCCGAGGTGCTGGCCGTCGACGTGAACGAGCGAGCTCTGTCGCTCACGGCGAAGAACGCCGCCGACCAAGGCGCTACCAACGTGAAGGTGGCCCATCCCGACGATGTGGACCCCGGGCGCCGCTTCGACCGCATCCTGTGCAATCCGCCCATCCGCATCGGCAAGCCCGCCCTGCACGAGCTGCTGGCCGTCTGGCTGGACCGCCTGGCACCCGGCGGTCGGGCCCACCTGGTGGTGCAACGCCACCTCGGCAGCGACTCCCTCGCCCGCTGGCTGGAGGGTCGCGGCCACAGCGTGACCCGCCTGGCGTCCAAAGCGGGCTACCGGATACTCGAGGTCGGGCCGGTCGCTGCGCCGGCGCCGTGAGCCGGGGCCCTCGCCCGCCTATTCGCCCGGCCTCTACGTCAAGAACGCTCTCGGGGGCTGCTCAGACCCGCAGCGGGTCGACTTCGACCCGCAGGCGGTCGGCTGGCCGGGGGGTGCCGGCCAGCAGGTCCAGCAGCGGCTCATGAGTCGCAGCGCGTAGCAGGAACTGCCCGTCGAGGGGGCCCCGGATGCTCACCGCGGTCTCGGCCGCTTCTCGCAACGACTCGATGAAGGCTCCGGCGCCCGGGCCGGAGATCTTGGCCTGGGCGCTGTAGGGGGGCAGGCCCAGCTCCCGGCGGCGCTGGCGCTCGACATCGGCCACGATCGACGGGTCGGCCAGCACTGCGGCCCGCACCACCGGATGGTCGGGCTGGCGGGTCTGGACCACCAGGCGCCCTCCCCCGCGGCGCCCACCGGCGAGCCGGGCCGCCCGGGCGAGCAGCGCCAGCGCCTGCTCGGAGGCCCGTTGTCGGGGGGCCAGCAACTCCTGGTCGAAGTCCAGGAACACCACCGCGGCCGCAGACCGCAGGCGCCAGAGCACCGCCTCGGTGCCGATCACGAACCGCTCGTCGCCCATGTTCTGGGTGTCGGCGGTGAGTTCCCCCACCGGCTCGCCGACCAATGCGGCCAGGTCCTCGCGGGCCCGGGTCACGCCCATGCGCAGGTTGCGCAGCACCGTGGAGCCGCACCCGGCGCACACCACCGGGCGGCGCTCGCTGCCGTCGGCCGCCACCAGTTCGTCGTCGAGGAGCCTCATCGGGAGACGCCCGTCGGTGGTGCGGGCCAGCTCACCGCAGGCCTTGCAGGCCAGCAGCCGCCCCCGGCCCTTGCGGTTCAGCACGACGGCGACCCTGCCGGAGGCCCGGGCCAGGCGGTCGCGCAGGCCCTCGGCGAACAGGCCGCCCCGCACCGGATCGTCGAGACGGCGATCCAAGACATCGACCGCGGGCCAGCCGTCACGCTCGGCCGTGCGCCCGACTGCCGTAAGCTCGCCTGCCTCCAGCGCCTCCAGCGTCGGCACGGGCGACACGAGCACCGCCGGCACCCCAGCCCGCCGGGCCCGCTCCAGAGCCACATCGCGGGCATTCCACGTCGGGGCCTGCTCGCTCTGGAGGCTCTCGGAATGCTCGTCCAGCACCACCACCGCGGCCAGGCGCGGCATGGGCACCCACACCGCGGTGCGGGTGCCGACCACGGTGGCGCCCGCCGCGGCCCGAGCCCAGTCGTCGAGTCCCAGCGCCACCCGCACGCCCAGCCGCCTCAGGTCGGCCGCGATGCGGCGGGCATCGGCAAGGGCGGGCATGACGATCAGCGCGTCCCCCCGGCGGGCCGCGGCCCGGGCAACCGCCGCACCGTCGTCGGCGGGCGGGCACCGCAGCGTGGTCACGGAGCAGGAGCGGCCGAACAAGCGGTCATACCTCCGGAGCGAACCGTCGCTCTCGGCGACGACCCGCCGACCCTGTTCCTGGCGCCCCGTGTCCGGGTCGTAGGGCCGCATCGGACCGTCACCACCGCCCGCGACCGTCCGAGCCCCGGCCGGCTGGGTCACGGCCCGGGGTGGCGACGCGGCCCTAAGCAAGTGCACCGTCCGTCCGGCCCAGCGCCACGCGGCCCAGCCGGCCAGGCCCACCACATCCGCAGGCGGGCCCATGCCGGTGAGTTTGGCCAGCGGCTGGAGCTCGACGTCAGGCGGCGGATCGACGCCCACGCCTGTGACCCAGCCCCGCAGGCGCCGCCCGCCGAGGGTGAAGCGCACGATCGAGCCCACCGCCAGCCGGTCGGCCCGTCCGTCGGCGTGCCACGCCGCGGGAACCGCATAGTCGAACGTCTTGTCGAGACGGACCACGTCGGGAAGCACCCGCACGACCAGCGCCGGGCTCGAGACTCGAGCAGGCTCCGCCGCGGTCCCGCTGGACCCGGACTGCCGCCGCTGCGATCCGGCGGTCGCATCGCCCCCGCGGAGCGCTGCCGGCTCGGCAGGTGGCTCCTCGAAGGAGAGCCGGCCCTGCTTGCCGGGGCTCAGAGGCCGAGAGCCGACTTCATGTCGTCCAGACGGTCGGTGCTCTCCCAGGAGAAGAGCCCGTCGCGGGCGGGACGGCCGAAGTGGCCGTAGGCGGCCGTCGGCTTGTAGATGGGCGTGCGCAAGCCCAGGTCCCGCACGATGGCCGCGGGCCGCAGGTCGAACACCTCCCGCACCGCTGCTTCGATCCGGGCCTGCTCCACCGTCTCGGTGCCGAAGGTCTCGACCATCAGCGACAACGGCTCGGCCATGCCGATGGCGTAGGCCACCTGCAGCTCGCAGCGCGACGCGGCCCCCGCAGCCACGACGTGCTTAGCCACCCAGCGGGCCGCGTAGGCGGCGGAGCGGTCCACCTTGGACGGGTCCTTGCCCGAGAAGGCGCCCCCGCCATGGCGGGCCATGCCCCCGTAGGTGTCGACGATGATCTTGCGTCCGGTCAGGCCCGCGTCGCCCTGGGGCCCGCCGATCACGAACCGTCCCGTCGGGTTGACGATCACCTCGTAGCCGTCGTCGGCGAACTGCTCGCCGATGACCGGCTCGATGATCTGCTCGGTGACGTCGGGAAGGATCATCCGGTCGCGGTCTATGCCGTCGCGGTGCTGCGTCGACACCAGCACCGTCTTGAGCCGGACCGGCCGGCTGCCCTCGTACTCCAGGGTCACCTGCGTCTTGGCGTCGGGCCGCAGGTACGGGATCGTCCCGGCCCTGCGCACCTCGGCGTGGCGCTCAGCGAGGCGGTGAGCGAGGTGGATCGGCAGCGGCATGAGCACATCGGTCTCGTCGCAGGCGTAGCCGAACATCATCCCCTGGTCGCCCGCACCCTCGTCGCCGACGCCCTGGGCGATGTCGGGAGACTGGTCATCGATGGCGACCATCACCGCGCAGGTGTTGCCGTCGAAGCCGTAGACGGCGTTGTCGTAGCCCGTGTCGCAGATCGTCTGGCGCACGATGCTGGGGATCTCCACATAGGCCTCGGTGCGGATCTCGCCCGCCACCACCGCGAGCCCGGTGGTGACCAGCGTCTCGCAGGCGACCCGGCTGTTGGGGTCGGCGTCTAGGAGGGCGTCGAGGATGGCGTCAGAAATCTGGTCGGCCAACTTGTCGGGATGGGCCTCGCTGACCGACTCCGAGGTGAAGGTCCAGCGGTTCAAGGCTGCCTCCTGCTGTCCTGAGTGTCGCGGCTCCCGGTTCCGGGCCGATCCATGAGTGTGACCACCAAGTCGAGCACGGCCCGGGCCGCCTCGCGCTTGGTGGTCAACGGGACATGGTGGCGGGCGCCGTCGGTGGTGAACATGACGATCTCGTTGGTGTCGTGACCGAAGCCGACCTGCTGCTTGGAGACGTCGTTGGCCACGATCACATCAAGGTTCTTGCTTCGCAGCTTGGCGAGTGCGTTGGCCTCGATGTCCTCGGTTTCGGCCGCGAATCCGACCAGCACCTGGCCGGACCCCTTCGACGCGCCCAGAGAGGCCAGGATGTCGGCCGTGGGCTCCAGCTGCACCGCGGGCACGCCCCGGTCCTTCTTGAGCTTGGTTCCCGAGGGCTGCGCGGGTCGGAAGTCGGCGACGGCCGCCGCCATCACGACCACGTCGGCGCGGGGTGCCTCGATCTCCACGGCGGCGGCCATCTCGGCGGCCGTCTCCACGGCCACCACCCGAGCCGCCGCCGGAGCGCGCTCGCTCTGCGTGGTCACCAGGACCACCTCGGCACCCCGGGATGCGGCCTCCTCGGCCACCGCGGCGCCTTGCTTGCCGGATGACCGGTTGCCGACGAAACGCACCGCGTCGATCGGCTCGCGGGTCCCGCCCGAGGTCACCAGCACTCTCATGCCGGCCAGGTCAGGGGCTGTCAGCACCGCCTCCACCGCGGCCACGATCTCCTCGGGCTCAGCCATCCGGCCCGGTCCGGAGTCGCCTCCCGCCAGCGGACCCTCGCCGGGACCCACAACCGCGACCCCCCGCTGCACGAGCACGGCCAGGTTCTCCTGCACCGAGGGCTGCTCCCACATCTCGGTGTGCATCGCCGGGGCCAGCACCACCGGCGCCCGGGTTGCGAGGAGGGTGGCCGTCAGCACGTCGCCGGAGCGGCCGGTACGCAGATCCGAGATCAGCCGGGCGGTGGCGGGACACACCACCACGGCATCGGCACGCTGGCCTGCCGCGGTGTGCGGTATCGGTCCGGACGGGTCGTTCCACAGCGACGTGACCGCAGGTTCGGAGGCCAGGGCCGAGAAGGTCGTCTCCCCCACCATCCGCAGCGCGCCGTCGGTGAGCACCGGCACGACGTGGGCGCCGTCGGCTACCAGCCGCCGGCACACCTCCACGGCCTTGTAGGCCGCGATGCCGCCGGTCACCCCGAGCACGACGCACCGGCCGCTGAGCGCGCTCATGGCGCGGGCGGCCGCGGGGCGCTCACGCCCGCGGCGGGCGTGCCTGTGGCCGGCGAGCGACGCGGCGCTCTCATCGTGCGCCTGTCAGGCGCCGACGTCGCCGGCGGGTTGCGGGGAGTCACCCCCAGCGCCGCTCCGCTGCGGGTCGCTCACATCCTGGAGGTGAGCGCCCTCCAACGGACCGGTCTCTTCGGCTGGGGGCTCGGCGTCGGGGTCGACCTCGACCGCCTCGATCTTGCCTGCGGCGACCTCCTCCAGGGCGATCGACAGCGGCTTGGACGACGTCGAGACCACCTGGGGCGGCACGGAGGCACCGATGCCCCCGCCGAGCTGGCCGAAGTAGTTGGTGATCTCACGGCTCCGCAGCGCGGCCAGCGTCACCAGGACGAACTTGGACTCCGTCCGCTCGAGGAGGTCCTCGATGGCAGGGGTCATCATCGTGTCGTAGCCGTGGGCCATGGCGCGCTCCGCTGGATCGGCCGACTGAGGGAGCCTCACGCTACCAGCGACCCCGGAAGTTTCGGACGGATGGGCCCGGAGGCCGAGCGGATAGCCGAACGACGCGGCCCATACGGCGCGAGGCCGTGGCCCGAGCGGCCCGTGAGCGCAGCGAACATGAGCGGGAATGACACCACTGCGGCGCGACGGCCTCTCACCATTCGCCGGCGTTTCAAGAGGCCCAGCCGGGTGATTTACTGGCGCCGGGCCCGGTCGGTGACGATGAGTGCCTCGATCGCCTCCACCGCCCGGCTCAAGTCGTCGTTGACGACTATCTCGTAGCCCATCTCGACGGCCTCGGCCCGTTCGGAGGCGGTCTTCTTCATCCGGCGAGCGATCGTCTCGGGGTCGTCGCCCCGGATCTCGAGTCGGGCCCGCTGATGCTCCGGGCTGGGGGCATCGACGAACACCAGGACCGCGTCGGGCAGCAGCCGCCGTACCTGCTGGCCTCCCCGGACGTCGATCTCGAGCACGACATCGGCTCCCTCGGGGGGGTCGGGAACCGGCGTGCCCTGGAGGTAGTCGAGGAACTCGACCCATTCTAGGAATCCGTCGGCCGCGATCGCGGCCTCGAAGGTGGCGCGGTCCACGAACCGGTAGGCATCCGCCGATTCCGAGGGCCGGCGGGGACGGGTGGTCCATGACCGGGACAGCCAGAGCTGCGGATCGCGGTCCAGAAGTTGCTCGACGATCGTGCCCTTGCCCACACCCCCCGGGCCGGAGACGATGATGACGGATCGGCCCTCGAGCGAGGTCACCCTTGCGAGGCTACCGAGGTCAGCGCACCTCAGCCGTATCGACCGCCGTGCTTGAGACCCCTGTCGGTCAGCCGAAGTCGTCGAGCAGCTGACCCCTCTGCCTGCTGCCCAGCCCGCGCAGGCGGCGGCTCTCGGAGATCCCGACCCGGTCCATCGCCTTGCGGGCCTTCACCTTGCCCACGCCGGGCAGCGACTCGAGCACGGCCAGCACCTTCATCTTGCCGACGGTGTCGTCGTCGACGCGGCCCAGCAGGTCCGACAGTGAGATGTCGCCAGCCTTGAGCTGGGCGCGCAGCTCGGCGCGCTCACGCCGAACCGCGGCAGCCTTGATCAGCGCCTCGCGGCGAACCTCGTCTGAAATGGAAAAGGGTTGAGCCATGAGGCACAAGATTAGCTGAGACGGTGCTGACGCGCCAGCAATTCGCCTGTTCGCTCCAGCCGAAAGAACCCCGGCAGGCGAGCGTCACTGCCGCAGGCTGCGGTGCAGGCGCTCGGCGGCTTCGACGGGATCGGCGGCTCTGGTCACGGGCCTTCCCACGACCAGCAGGTCCGCTCCGGCAGCCAGGGCCTGAACCGGCGACGCCACCCGTCGCTGGTCGTCCACGGAGTCGCCCGCGAGCCGGATGCCGGGGACGGCTCGGATCAGCTCGGGGCGGATGTGGCGGGTGGCGGTGAGATCGGGGGCGGCGCAGACAACGCCCGCGCAGCCGGCATCGAAGGCCAGTTCCATGCGGTCGGCCACGAGATCGCGGGTCGCCGCGACCTCGGTCTCGCTGGTGAGGACGGTCACGGCCAACACCCCCGAGGGCCGGGTCGCTCCCTCGGTCAGCCCCTCGACGCCGGCCTGCAGCATCTCGGTCCCGCCGGCAGCGTGAATCGTCAGGTACGACACGCCGAACTCGCCCACCACCCGGGCTGCCCGGTTCACGGTGGTGGGGATGTCGTGGAGCTTGAGGTCGCAGAAGACGTCGTAGCCGAGGTCGATCATGGCCCCGATGGCCTCAGGGCCCGCGGCCGTGTACAGCTCCAGGCCGATCTTGGCGACGCGGAAGTACCCGGCGAGGGATCGTGCCAGACGGGTCGCCGCCACCAAGTCGTCGACATCGAGCGCGACGGCCAGCCGGTCGCGTACCGCTTCATCCATCGCCTGCTCCTCCATGCCTCGATTCTTCCCTACGGCGCGGCCCTTGTCCTTATCGGTGGACTGTTCTCATGGGTGGGCAGCCCCGATCAGCTCGTCCAGTCTCCCCACCCCGGCGTGGCCGCACCAGCGCTCCAGTTCGGCGAGCACTCTCCACGGCGCCCGGGGATCCGCGAAGGTGGCGGTGCCCACCTGCACTGCCGACGCTCCGGCCATCAGCATCTCGACTGCGTCCGCTCCGCTGGACACACCGCCGACCCCGATGATGGACGCCGCCGGAAGGGCCTCGTGCACGTCGTAGACGGCCCGCACCGCCACCGGATGCAGCGCGGCACCACTGACGCCGCCGCGCAGCCCGCCGAGAGCGGGCCGCCTCCTGTCGATGTCGATGACCATCCCGGACAGCGTGTTGGTGAGCACCAGCGCCTCGGCCCCGCCGCTCACCGCGGCGGCGGCCACCGCCACCAGGTCTGGTGTGTTGGGGCTGAGCTTGGCCCAGCGCGGGCGCCCGCATCCTGCGGTGGCGGCCAGCACGGCCTCGGTCGCCTCGGTGGAGTGGGCGAACATGCGCATACCGTCCTCGGTGTTGGGGCACGACACGTTCACCTCGACCGCAACGATCTGCGGCGGTCCGGGGGCCAGCAGTTCGGCAGCGCGACGGTAGGCGTCGACGGTGCCGCCCCAGATGCTGGCCACTACGTCGGCGCCTGACTCGATGAGGGCGGGCAGGTCTTCGTCGAGCCAGCCGGCCACGCCCGGCCCCTGGAGTCCGACGCTGTTGATCATGCCCGCCGCCGGGAAGCGCAACGGGTGCAGCCTCGGCGCGGGGTTGCCCGGCCAGGGTCCGTCGCTGAGCGACTTGACCACCACTGCGCCCAGGTCGCCAAGCGCTCCGTAGGGCGCCAGCTCGGCCCCGTGCCCCGAGGTGCCCGAGGCGGTCATGACGGCCGCCCGCAGCTCGACGCTGCCGACCTGGGCGGCCAGTCCGGCCATCTAGGCCGCGCCCCGCAGGCTGCGGTGATACTCCTGGAGGCTCCGCACGGTGGGGCGGAGGCCGTGGAGGTCCCGCAGCCCGTAGGCCGCGGCCAGCGCGGCGGCCCCGGTGGTGACCAGGGGCAGGCCGGCGCGCCCGGCGGCCGATCGGATGTGCGCGCCGTCGGCCCGTGGGCCCCGGCCCCGGGGCGAGTTGATCACCAGCTGGATCTCGCCCGCCTCTATCAGGTCGACAGCATGGCGGCCCTCGTCGTCACCCAGCTTGGCCACCTCCAAGGCCACCGGCACGCCGCCCCCGCGCAGGAATTGGGCGGTGCCGGTAGTGGTGGCCAGCCGGAAGCCGAGCCGGTGGAAGATCCGGGCCGCCCGCAGCCCCGCCTCCTTGTCGCGGTCGGCCATGGACATGAAGACCGTTCCGCCGGTGGGGAGCCGGGTACCGGCGGCCATCTGTGCCTTGACGAAAGCCATGCCCGGCGTGGCGTCCAGCGCCATCACCTCGCCGGTGGAGCGCATCTCGGGACCCAGCACGGCGTCGGCATCCGGGAACCGGTTGAACGGCAGCACGACCTCCTTGACCGCCACGTAGTCGGACGTGTCCGGCAAACCGGTCGGGGTTGACGGCAGCATGCCCTCGGCCCTGAGCTCGGCCAGGGTCGCACCGACCATCAAGCGGGCCGCCACCATCGCCAGCGGCACTCCGGTGGCCTTGGCCACGAACGGCACCGTCCGCGAGGCCCTCGGGTTCGCCTCGATCACGAAGACGTCATCGGCTCCGGACCCGCCCCACCGCGTCGGCATCCGCAGCGGGCTGCCGGAGTCGCGCCTCACCGCGAACTGGACGTTGAGCAGCCCGGTCACGTCCAGCGCATCCGCGATCCGGCGGGTGTGCCCGCAGATGGCCGCGATCACGTCGTCGCCCAGCGTGGTGGGCGGGATGGTGCAGGCCGAGTCGCCGGAGTGGACGCCGGCCTCCTCGACGTGCTCCATCAACGCGCCGATCTGAACCTCGCCGGTGCGGTCCCGCACCGCGTCGACATCCACCTCGGTGGCGTCCTCCAGGAAGCGGTCCACCAGAACGGGGCGCTCCGATGCGGGCCCGCCCTCGCGGCCGAGCGAGCCGAAGTCGGCCAGCTCGTCGATGGCGGCCGCCAGCTCGTCGTCGTCGTAGACGATGGCCATGGCCCGGCCGCCGAGCACGTAGGAGGGCCGCACCAGAACCGGGTAGCCGATGCCGGACACCACCTCCAGGGCCTCCTCGCGGCTGGTGGCGGTGCCGCCCGGCGGCTGCGGGATGCCGAGGCGGGCGCAGAGGGCGTTCCACTGCTCGCGGTCCTCGGCCGCCTCGATGGACGCGGGCGAGGTTCCCAGCACCAGATCCGGCGGCAGATGGCCGGCAAGCGCCAGCGGCGTCTGGCCGCCGAGCGACACGATCACCCCCACGGGATCCTCGGCCGCGATCACGTTGGCCACGTCCTCGGGTGTGAGCGGCTCGAAGTAGAGCCGGTCGTTGGTGTCGTAGTCGGTGGACACCGTCTCCGGGTTGCAGTTCACCATCACGGTCTCGTACCCGGCGGCCCGCAGGGCCTGCCCAGCGTGGACGCAGCAGTAGTCGAACTCGATGCCCTGGCCGATCCGGTTGGGGCCGGAGCCGAAGATCAGCACTCTCGGCTTGGTAGCCGGCGTGATCTCGTCGGTGTCCTCGTAGGTGGAGTAGTGGTACGGGGTGGTCGCCTCGAACTCGGCCGCGCAGGTGTCGACCGTCTTGAAGGTGGGCAGCACCCCGGCGCCCTCCCTCGCCGCGGTGGCCTCGGACGGCGAGATGCCCCACAGGTGTGCGAGCTGGGCGTCGGAGAACCCGAGCCGTTTGGACCGGCGCCACCCGGCCCGGCCCAGCTCGGCCGGACTCACCGACTCGAGCTCCCTTCTCTCGGCGCAGATGCGGAGGATCTGATCGAGGAACCACGGGTCCACGCCCGTCGCCGCGTGAACGGCCTCGACCGGCTCCCCCCGCCGCAGCAGCGCCTCCAGCTGGAAGATCCTCTCCGGGGTGGGCACGGCGGCGGCCGCCGCCAGCTCGGCGTCGCTCAGGCGGTCATAGGCGGCCTCGGCAGGGTCGGCGTTGAGTCCCAGGCGGCCCTGCTCCAGCGAGCGCAGGCCCTTCTGCAGCGACTCGCAGAACGTGCGGCCGATGGCCATCACCTCCCCCACGGACTGCATCGACGTGCCCAGCGCGGTCGAGGCGGCCTGGAACTTCTCGAACGCCCATCGGGGGATCTTGGTGACGACATAGTCCAGGGTCGGCTCGAACGACGCCGGAGTCACCTCGGTGATGTCGTTGGGGATCTCGTCGAGGGTGTAGCCCACCGCCAGGCGAGCCGCGATCTTGGCGATGGGGAAGCCGGTGGCCTTGGAGGCCAGCGCCGAGGAGCGGCTCACCCGGGGGTTCATCTCGATGACCACCTGGCGCCCGGTCGCGGGGTCGACCGCGAACTGCACGTTGGACCCGCCGGTCTCCACCCCCACCCGGCGCAGCACCGCGAAGGCCGCGTTGCGCATCTGCTGGTACTCCGGGTCGCTGAGAGTCTGGGCGGGGGCGACGGTGATCGAGTCGCCGGTGTGGACCCCCATCGGGTCCAGGTTCTCGATGGAGCAGACGACCACGCAGTTGTCGGCGCGGTCGCGCATCACCTCGAGCTCGAACTCCTTCCAGCCCACGATCGACTCCTCGATCAGGATCTCCGAGATGGGGCTGGCGTCCAGCCCGTCGGCGGCGGCCCGCTCGAACTCGTCGGGGGTCTCGGCGATGCCGGCGCCGCGGCCGCCGAGGATGTAGGCGGGACGCACGATCACCGGCAGGCCCACCGTGCCCATCACCTCTCGGGCCTGCTGCATGTCCTTGGCGATCCCCGAGCGGGGGACGTCCAGACCGATCTCGAGCATGGCCTGCTTGAAGAGGTGGCGGTCCTCGGCGGTGGCGATTGCGGCGGCGTCGGCGCCGATGAGCTCGGTGCCGTTGGCCTCCAGGGTTCCGTCGGCTGCCAACTCCATGGCCAGGTTCAGACCGGTCTGGCCCCCGAGGGTGGGCAGGACGGCGTCGGGGCGCTCACGCTCGATGATGCTGGCCAGCACGGCCGCGTCGAGCGGTTCGACGTAGGTGACATCGGCCACCTCCGGGTCGGTCATGATCGTGGCCGGGTTGGAGTTGGCCAGGATTACCCGGTACCCCTCGGCCCGCAGCACCCGGCAGGCCTGGGTCCCGGAGTAGTCGAACTCGCAGGCCTGGCCGATGACGATGGGTCCCGAGCCGATGATGAGGATCGACTCGATGTCGTCACGCCGCGGCACGGCAGCTGACTCCAGAGGTCTCGGCTATGTCGTCACGCCGCGGCACGGCAGCGGTCCATCATCTCGGCGAAGCGGGCGAAGTGGTGCCGGGCGTCGTGGGGCCCGGGACCGGCCTCGGGGTGGTACTGGACGCCGAAGGCGGCCTCGCCGTCGACCGTCAAGCCCTCGAGGGCGTCGTCGTTGAGGCACACGTGGGTCTCGGTCACATGGGGCACCGACCCGGCCTCCACCGCGAAGTTGTGGTTCTGGCTGGTGATCTCGATGCGACCGGTGGCGGTGCAGCGAACGGGCACGTTGCCACCGTGATGGCCGAATCTCATCTTGAAGGTGCGCCCACCCAGCGACAGCGCCAGCAGCTGATGCCCGAGGCAGATCCCGAAGACCGGGACCTCGCCGACGAGGCTCCGCAGCGCCTCGATCACCGGGCCGGCCAGCTCCGGGTCGCCGGGCCCGTTGCTGAGGAACACCCCGTGGGGCTGCCGTGCCAGCACTTCCTCGGCGGGGGTGCGGGCGGGAACGACCGTCACGGTGGCCAGCTCCTGCAGGCAGCTCAGGATGGTGGACTTGATGCCGAGGTCGTAGGCCACCACCCGGCGAGGGCCGGTGCCCACGGTGTAGGGATGCTCGGTGGTGACCTCGCTGACGAGGTCGACGCCGCTGGTGCCGGGCTCGGCCCGCGCCGCGGCCAGCAGCGTGGCCTCGCCGGCGGTGCCGAACGCGCCGGGCATGGCCCCGGCATCGCGTATGTGGCGGGTGAGCCTGCGGGTGTCGATGCCGGTGATGGCGGGCACGCCGTGGTGGCGCAGGTAGCCGTCGAGGCTGCCGGTGGCCCGCCAGCTGCTCGGCCGCCGAGCCAGGTCGCGCACGATCACGCCGCGGCAGTGCGGGCGAGCCGACTCCGAGTCGGACTCGCTGGTGCCGTAGTTGCCGATGTGGGGGTAGGTGAAGGCGATCATCTGCCCGGCGTAGGAGGGATCGGAGATCACTTCCTGGTAGCCGCTCATGACCGTGTTGAACACGACCTCGCCGGATGCAACCTCTGCGGGGGCGCCGACGGCCTCGCCCTCGAACACCTCCCCGTCGCTCAGCACCAGCAGGGCCGGTTCTGGACCGGTCATCGTTGCGGCTCGCCGTCGATCACGACCGGCTCCCCGGCCAGCCCGGTCATCTCTGCGGCTCGCCGTCGATGACCACGGGCTCCCCGTCCAGCAGGGTGTGGCGGACCCGGCCCCGCACTGTCCGACCCTCGTACGGCGTGTTGCGGCTCGGACTGGCCATCGCCGCGCCCGACACCGTCCAGGTTGCCTGGAGGTCGATCACGCACAGGTTGGCCGGCGCTCCGGGCACGATCGGCCCGCCGTGGCGGTCGTCTATGGACGCTATGGCGGCCGGCTGCCACGACATGAGGGCCAGCACCTGCTCGACAGGCAGGTCCAGTTCGGTGAGAGCCAACCCGAGAGCCGTCTCGAGCCCCAGCATTCCGGGAGGCGCCGAGTCGAAGGGCCTCTCCTTGTCGGTGCTGGTGTGGGGGGCGTGGTCGGTGGCGATGGCGTCGATGGTCCCGTCGGCCAGCCCGGCCCGGATGGCGGCGACGTCGTCGTCGGGGCGCAGGGGCGGGTGGACCTTGAAGACGGTGTCGTAGCCGGCACAGCTGGCGTCGGTGAGCGTGAAGTGGTGGGTGGTGGCCTCGGCCGTCACCGGCAGGCCGGCCTCCTTGGCCGCCCGCACCATGGCCACCGACCCGGCCGTGGACAGATGCTGGAAGTGCACTCTGGACCCGGTGAGGCGGGCCAGGGCGATGTCCCGCATGACCATCAGCTCCTCGGCCTCGGACGGCTGACCGCCCAGACCGAGCCGGCTCGACCAGGCGCCCTCGTGCATGTGTCCACCGGCACTGAGTTCGGCCACCTCGCAGTGCTGGGCCAGCACGATCCGGCTCCCGCCGGCCAGGTGGTCGAGTCCGCCGGCGTACTCCAGAGCCCGGCGCATGACCTGGGCGTCCTGCACGCCGTCTCCGTCGTCGGTGAAGACTCGCACCCCGAGGCGCGCCAGCTCGGCCATGGGGGCGAGTTCGGTGCCCCGGCGCCCCACGGTGATGGCTGCGGACGGGTACACGTCGCAGCAGGCCCCCGCCCCCAGTTCCTGAACCTCGCGGACCACCGCGGCGCAGTCCATGGGCGGGTCGGTGTTGGGCATGGCCACCACCGCGGTGAAGCCTCCGAGGGCCGCCCCCCTAGCGCCGGTGTCGATGGTCTCGGCGTCCTCACGGCCCGGCTGGCGCAGGTGGGCGTGAAGGTCGACGAGCCCCGGCGCGACGATGCAGCCGGAGGCGTCGAGCGTGCGGTTGACGGCCGGACCGTCGTCGGTGTCGGGACCGACCGCGGTGATCCGGCCGTCTCCCACGAGCACGTCGGCGCGGCGGCTGCCCTCGGAGTCCACCACGGTCCCGCCCCGTATGGCGACAGTGCCGAGCGGAGCCACCGCCGCGAGCCGGGTGCTCATGCCGCCATCTCCTTGTGCCCCTCGGCCTGATCGAGGCCGGAGCCGAGCAGCAGGAACAGCACGGCCATGCGCACGGCCACACCGTTGGCGACCTGCTCGGTGATGACCGCGTTGGGCCGGTCGGCCACGTCGCCGTCGATCTCAACACCCCGGTTCATGGGGCCGGGGTGCATGATCAGAGCACCCTCGGGCAGGCGGTCGGCCCGGGATGAGTCGAGGCCGTACTCGGCCCGGAACTCCCTCAGCGAGGGCACCAGTGCGCTGGCCTGACGTTCGATCTGCATCCTCAGCAGGTAGCAGATGTCGATCTCGCCGAGGATGTCGTCGAAGTCGTGGGTGACGGTCACGGGCCAGCCCTCCAGGCTGGACGGCAGCAGGGGGCGGGGAGCCACCAGCGTGACCTCGGCACCCATCGCGGTGAAGGCGAGCACGTCGGAGCGGGCCACCCGGGAGTGGAGGATGTCGCCGACGATGGCCACCCGGGCGCCGTCGAGGTCGCCCAAGTGGCTGCGGGCGGTGTACAGGTCGAGCAGTGCCTGGGTCGGATGCTCGTGGCAGCCGTCGCCCGCGTTGATGACCGAGGCGTCGATCCAGTCCCCCACCCGGTGGGGGACCCCGGCACAGGAGTGGCGCACGACGATCGCGTCGATGCCCATGGCGTCGATGGTCTGGACGGTGTCGCGCACCGACTCGCCCTTGTTCACCGACGACGAGCGGACGGTGAAGTTCAGCGTGTCGGCCGAGAGTTGCTTGGCAGCCGCCTCGAACGACAGCCGGGTGCGGGTGCTGTCCTCGTAGAACAGCCACGCCACGGTCTTTCCCCGCAGGGCCGGGACCCTCGGGATGGCCCGCTCGCTCACCTCTGCGAACGACTCGGTGAGCTCGAGGATGCGCTCCAGGTCGGGGCGGACGAGGTCGTTCATCGACAGCAGGTGACGCCGCGGTCGGTCTCCGCGTGAGGGGCTCATGCGATTGCGCCTGTGCCAGCGGAAGGGCTCATTCGAGTTCTCCCAGGTACACCCCGTCGGGGCCCACGTCCACCATCTCGGACCGGCTCGTGGGGAGGTTCTTGCCGACGTAGTCGGGACGGATGGGCAGCTCGCGGTGTCCCCGGTCCACCATCACCGCCAGCTGCACCGCCCGGGGCCGTCCCCAGCTGTGCAGGGCGTCGAGCGCGGCCCGCACGGTGCGGCCGGTGAACAGCACATCGTCGGTGAGCACCACCACCCTGCCGTCGAGGTCACAGGGAATGTCGGTGACCGCCTGCGGCAGCACCGGCCGGAGCGATATGTCGTCGCGGTGAAGGGCCACGTCGAGTGAGCCCACCGCCACGTTGGTGCCCTCTATCTCCGCCAGTGTCTCGGCGATGCGGTGGGCGATGGGGACGCCCCCGGTCTGCAGGCCGATCACGACCAGCGACTGCGTGCCGTGGTTGCGCTCGATCACCTCGTGGGTCATGCGCCGGACGGCCCGCTCCACGTCGTCGGCGGTCATTACCTGAGTCCGCGCCCGGAACGTGCCGCTGGTGTGGGGCACCGTGAAGCGGCGTTCTCGTTCGGCCATTCTGTCCTCCCCGTTCGGGCCTCACCGGACCCGTTTCACGGTCGGGCGGCGACGGTATCACCGGTTGGGCCGAAGCGCGCGCATAGTTCTGGCGAATGCGCTGACCTGGCCGTTTGTCGCTCTACTGGAGGACTTCGACGCGCAGACCCTCGGTCCTCAAGGCTGCTTCCAGGCGAGGCGAGTCCACCGACAGGAACACACCGGCCTGCAGGTGGACCGCGGCTGCCAACGCCTCGATCCCCAGAAGGTTGAGCTGGTGACGGCGGCGAAGGTGTCCGATCAGTGGTGCGGGACCGGGCTCAGCCTCCGGTGGCTAACGAGGCACGAACGTGATCGGGCACTGCGGGCCCGGTGCTCCGGCCAGCCGCGCATCGGCTGTCAGCAGAGAGCAGCCGAGCGCCTCCGCCAGGGCCACATAGCTGGCGTCGTAGGCCGACACGTTGTGCCTGAGCACCCAGACCCGCTCGATGAGCCCTTCGATCCCGAGACGCCGCAACGCGAGCCGGCGCCAGGCCTGCACCGCGCTCTCAGCGGCCGCGTCGGAGATCGCGCCACGGGCCACCAGTTTGCGCAGCGTCTGGATGACCTCCGCATCCACGAGGTGCGGGGCTGCCAGCCGCTCGGTGCTCAAGTAACGCCGGGCCTCGTCGTCGTGAACCAGCGCCCTGACCGCAGCCGAGGCGTCGATGACGATCACCTCTCCGAACGGGCCTCATCCAGAGCGGTCAACACCTCCGAGACCGGCACCTCAAGGTCGGGGAGGTCGCCCAGGACGGCCAAGTTGCCGACGCGGCGTGTCGACTCGGCCAACTCCCGTACAGCCATCGCCGACACCGACAGTCCGTCGTGCCCAGCCAGGATCCTGAGACGGTCCAGCACATCGTCAGGAACATTCCGGAGATAGAGAGTGCTCATGCTTGCAGTATAATTGCAATCTGCTAGCACTCTGCAACACACTCAGGTCCATCCGTGCGTCCATCCGTGCGTTCGGAGCCTTGACGGATCATGATTCTGATCGGTGCGGCATCATCGCCCGGGATCTCGAACGGCTGGACCACGACTTGTCCGTGGCCAGCCGGCCCGCCGTAGTGTTCAGACATTTCGCGTCCGCAGATCTAAGCCTTGACGGCCGGTTCGGTCCGTGACGGCGCCCGAGTATCCGTCGATGGTCCTGTTCGACTGGAACGGAACCCTCCTCGACGACATGGAGCGGGCCCGCATGGCCAGCAGCCTGGTCCGCGAGGAGTGGGTCGGCGTCCCGGACCTCAGCCTCGAGGAGTTCCGGGAGGCCTGGTGCCTGCCAATGTCTGAGCACGTCAGACGTCTCGGCGTTCCCGACGACCGCAGCGACGCCGCCGCAAAGGCCTGGAGCGCGCACCTCGCGGCCATCGACGCTCCCCTCTCCCCCGGAGTGTGGACCACCCTCGACGCCCTCCAGGACGACGGCATCGTGACAGGGGTCGTCAGCTCGGCCAGCGACGAGGCTGTCCGGCGGGACCTCCGCCACCACGGCCTGTACCAGCGATTCGACGACATCCACTGCGGGGTGACGCAGAAGGGCGACATGATCACCCGTTATGTGGAGAACGCGCCCGCCGGTACGGTCTGGTACGTGGGCGACACCAAGTTCGACATGGTGCAAGCCCGGGGGGCCGGCGCGGTCGCCGTCGGATTCACGGCCGGCTACGACGCGGCGGCCGCGCTGCACGACGGCGGGGCACACCACCTCATCGACAGGCTCGAAGACCTGATCGCGCTCATCGCCGACCAGCAGCCAGAGCGTCGCTAGACCGTTCGATGCGTGACACGGACCGGCTGGCTGAGACCATCGAGTACGCGGCGGTTCAGCGCCTGCAGAGCCGGTACGCCGACGTGGTGACCCGCCGTGCGTTCGACGAGTTGGCCGGCATGGTGCGCCCCGACTGCCCGATCGTGGTCGACGTGCGCCACAAGAGGTTCGAGCTGACCGGACCGTCCGAGTACGGCCAGTTCATCGCCCGCCAGATCGAGCGCTTCTCACTGTTCGAGTTCGTCCTGCTCAACACCGTCATGCGCATCGACGCCCAGGCGGGCATCGCGGCCGCCAGGGTGTACATGCAGGAGATCCGCCAGTACGTCTCCGACGGGCGGCGCACCGACGCCTACGGCGTGTACCACGACCGGCTCGAGCGCGACGACGAGGGTCGCTGGTGGTTCGCCAGACGCCACTACCGGAGCCTCGCCCGCACCGCCGAGCCTCGGGTCACGACCGACTACGACGTCTTCGACGTCGACGCGATCGACCTCGACGACATCCTCGAGGATCGCTAGCCCCGGCCCGTGCCGGCCCGGGTGCGGGCGAAGACGAGCACGGACGCGTCCCCGGACTCCTGAGCGGAGCCCGCGAATGCCCGGCGGGGTGCTTCCACCCGGCGCATCCCGGCCCGGCGGGCGACCGCGGCCGACGCAGGGTTGTCGGAGCCGATCTCGGCCATCACCGCGTCCAGCGGCCCCTCCGACAGCAACCAGTCCAGCACGAGCCGGACCGCCACGGCAGCCCGGCCCCGGCCCCGCCAACCCTCGGCGATCCACCAGCCGATCAGCGCCGCCCGCCGCAGCGGGTCGAGCCGGCTGAGCCCCACCTCGCCGACGACCTCGCCCGACTGCGCGTCGATCACGGCCAGATCCACTGAGCGCCCCTCGGCCACCGCCCGCTCCCGCTGGGAGATCCAGCGGGACGCGGCCGCCTCGTCGGCCGGTTCGGGCACCGTGAGCCGCTCCCGGATCACCGGATCGTGCCAGGCCGCGGCCAGCGCCGGGGCGTCGGCGGCCCGCCACGGCCGCAGCAGGGTCCTCGGGCCGGCCAGCTGGGGAACCTCCACGACCAGCCGGACGGCCCGGCTGTCGTTCAAGGGTGAACCCTCACCGATCAACCCTCACGGATCGTCGCTGGCGGGCTCGGGCTGATGGCCGCGCAGCTCGTCGGCCACCGACCGCAGCACCCCGTTGAGGAAGCGGGGCGAGTCGGCCCCGCAGTACTGGGTGGCCAGCGCGACGGCCTCCGACAGCACGACGCCGGTCGGAACGTCGTCGCGGTGGGCCAGCTCCCAGGCCGCGATCCGGGCCAGGGCCCGGTCCACCACAGCGAGCCGCTCCAGTCGCCACCGGTCCAGATGCCGTCGCAGCAGGCCGTCCAGACGCTCCCGGTCGGCGTCCACGCCCAGCGCCACCTCCACGGCGTAGCCCGACGGCGGCACAGCCCGGCGGGCCAGCGCCTCCTGCGACGAGTCTCCCGATATCTCGGCCTCGTAGAGCACGGCCAGCGCGTCCTCGCGGGCCTCACGGCGAGTCCCGAAGCCGGGAACGTTGGCCACGGTCGCCGCCCCGCTCCTGCCCGCGATCAGGCCCGGCCGATGTAGGACCCGGTCCGGGTGTCCACCTTCACCCGCTCCCCGGGCGACACGAACAGCGGGACGTGTACCACCAGACCCGTCTCCAGCGTGGCCGGCTTGGTAGCGCCCGAGACCCGGTCGCCCTGGATGCCCGGTTCGGTCTCGGTGATGGCCAACTCCACCGCAGCGGGCAGGTCGGTGCCGACGATCTCGGCGCCGTGCATCAGCATCACCGCCGCCGAGCCCTCCACCACGAACCGGGCCGCGTCGCCCAGGACCTCGGGCGCCACCGTGATCTGGTCGTAGGACTCGTTGTCCATGAAGACGAAGTTCTCGCCCTCCCAGTAGAGCAGCTGCATGTCGCGCTTGTCGATGGTGGCGCGCTCCACCTTCTCGCCGGCGCGGAACGTGCGGTCCACCACCGCCCCGGTCCGGGCGTTCTTGAGGGTGGTGCGCACGAAGGCGTGGCCCTTGCCCGGCTTGACATGCTGGAACTCCACCACGCTGAACAGGTTGCCCTCGAGGTCGAGCGTCATCCCGTTGCGGAGATCGTTGGTCGTGATGGTGGGCAAGGTCTGCTCCTTGTCGGGTCTCTTCTGGGGGGATCTGGGGGATTCGGGGATTTCGGGGACGTGGGAGGCGTGGGGGGCGTCGGGGGGCGGTTCGGAACGGGCGCCGTGCTCAGGCCGGCAGCGGCACCGGGGATGTCTTCGGATGGAGTGTCAGCGGGCGGCATCCGGAGTCGGTGACGACCAGCAGGTCCTCCACCCGGACGCCCCCGAACCCGGCAAAGTACACGCCGGGCTCGACAGTCAGCACATTGCCGGGCTCGAGCGCCACGGCCGAGCCCGACACCACCCGGGGCAGCTCGTGGATGTCCAGCCCCACGCCGTGGCCCGTGCCGTGCACGAAGGCGTCGCCCATGCCGGCGTCGTCGAGAACCGCCCGGCAGGCTCTGTCGATCTCGCCCGCCTCGACACCGGGGCCCACCGCGGCAGCCCCGGCCGCCTGGCTGCAGCCGACCGCTTCGAGCATGGCCGCGGCCCGGTCGCTGGGGTCGCCCAGCACGAACGTGCGGGTCATGTCGCTGCGGTACCCGTCCACCAGCGCCCCGATGTCGATGATCACCAGGTCGCCGGCCTCGAGCGGCCGGTCGGTGGGGCTGGCGTGGGGCAGCGCGCTGTTGGGGCCCGAAGCGACGATGGTCTCATAGGCCGGGCCCGACGCCCCGGCAGAGCGGATGGTGCCGTCGAGGGCCCGCTGGATCTGCGCCTCGGTCGTCCCCGGTCTCAGCATCGGCGCGACCGCGGCCAGCGCCTCGTCGGCGATGCGGGCCGCGGCCTCCATCCGGGCCAGCTCGGCGGAGTCCTTGACGGCCCGCAGATTCTCGACGACCCCGGTCAGCGGCACCGTCTCGGCGTGGACGGCCTCGCTCCAGCGGATCTGCTCTCTCCAGGCGACGCTGTCCTCCAGTCCGAGCCGGTTGGCGCCCTCCAGCCGTCCCGCAACCGCCTCGGCCGCCCGGCGGGCCACCACGACCTCCACTCCGCCGGCGCAGCCTGCTTCTGCTAGTTGCGCGGGGGCCTGCTCAGCGTAGCGGGCGTCGGTGAGGAGCAGCGCTTCGCCGCCGCCGAGCACCACGACGGTCCCGTTGGAGCCTGTGAACCCGGTGAGCCAGCGGACGTTGGCCGGCTCGACGATCACGGCCGCATCGACGCCGACTGCGCCCAGCCGTTCCCGGAGACGGCCCAGCCGTCCTTCCACCCGCAGAGCCGGCAGGCCTTCCAGCGCGCCGGCCGCGGTGGGGGTCCCCGACCCGGCCCGCGGCAGGGTGCTCATCGCACGGCTGCGAGCGCGTCGCGCAGCACCGCCTCGGGCACCCCCACGACCGGCTCTACGCCCCGGTCCGAGTCGAGTATCAGGGTCAGGCCGTCGACGGCCTTCTTGTCACGGCCGAACAGGGCCAGCAGCGCGTCGTCATCGTCGAGCATTGCCGGCAGCCGGACCGGCAGGCCGTAGCCGGTCACGACCCGGCGGTGCTCGGCCACCCGGTCGGTGTCGATGCGACCCATGCGTGCAGCCACTTCGGCCGCGTAGATCAGCCCCACCGCCACCGCCTCTCCGTGGCGCAGGTCGTAGCGTCCCGCGGTCTCGATGGCGTGAGCCAGGGTGTGGCCGTAGTTGAGGATGGCCCTTCGACCGCCCTCACGCTCATCGGCGGCCACCACGTCGGCCTTGATCCGCACCGCGGCCGCGATCCGTTCCGTGAGGTCGAGCACGTCCAGGTCGTCCCCGGTCAGGAAGTGGTACTTGGCCAGCTCGCCCTGGCCGCTGCGCATCTCCGCGGGCGGCAGCGTCGCCAGAACCTCGGTGTCGCAGAGCACGGCGTGGGGCTGCCAGAAGGCGCCCACCAGGTTCTTGCCCTCGGGCAGGTTCACGCCGGTCTTGCCCCCGATGGCCGCATCGACCTGGGCCAGCAAGGTCGTGGGCACCGACACGTAGCGCATGCCCCGGTGGTAGACGGCAGCCGCGAATCCGGCCACATCGGTCACGACGCCGCCCCCGACGGCAACGACCACGTCGGACCGGGTGAGGCCCGCTTCGGACATCTCACGGCAGAGCCGCTCGACCTCGGCCAGCGACTTGGCCTCCTCGCCGTCGGGGACCGTGAACACCGACTGTTCAAGGCCGCTGTCGACCGTCCAGCCGATGTCGCCCTGGGTCACAACCGCGGCCCGGCGCGCCCCCTCGGGCAGCACCGAGCCGAGCCGGTCCCGCACTCCGGCGCCTACATGAACGTCGTACGAGCGCGTCCCGAGGTCGACGGTCACTACATGGGGATCCGGGGCCGTCAAGGACACCGGAGCAGCCTACCGACGCGCCGGTCGGCCTCTCTTGGGGCCGGGCCCGCAGCCGCCCGGGGCCGGCCTAGAACAGCAGCGCCTCGCCGAAGAGCACCGTGATCATCGTGCCCGCGGCCAGGGCAGGACCGAACGGGAAGGCCGTGTCGAGCAGCCTGGTGGCCGGCGCGGGAGCCGTCCCGCGGCCGGGGCCGGGCTGTTGTTGCGGGCGTGGTCGCCGGAGACGCGTCAGGGCAGGCCCCGTGACCAGGCCGATCGAGCAGCTCAGCACCAGCGCTTGGGCGACGAGGCTGGCCCCCGCCCACCAGCTCTGGCCGGAGGCAGCCGCCGTCCATCCGATGTGCAGGCCGAGCAGCGGGCTGAGCTTGACGTCGCCGAAGCCGAGGCTGCCGGGCTTCAGTTCGTGGGCGGCCCACATGACCGCGCCGTAGCCGAGGGCCGCGGCCAAAGCCCAGACGATGGCGCCGGGCCGGCCGTCACCGATCGCCGCGACCACGATCGCGGCCAGACTCGCAGCCGAGGCCGGGAACGTGATGGCGTCGGGCAGCCGGCCCGAGCGCAGGTCGACGATCGACAGCGTGACCAACGACACCGCGGCCACCAGCGGCGGGATCGTGTTCCAGCCCACCCCGAAGCGGGCCACCACCAACGCGAGCAGGGCGGCCACGAGCAACTCCAGTGACCCGACCGGGCGGCGCGCTCCATTCGACCGGGGCGCGAAGCGATCAGCCACTACAGCCACCAGCCATCCCGCAACCGCACCACCGAGAAGTGCCGATGCGAGAGCTGCCGCGTTCACCCTCGCACGATAGGGATCGTCAGCGCGGGTCGACCGCCTGCGGCGTGGCGGCTAGCGTCCTGCGGCCCGGCGCATCACCTCCACCGGCGCCTCGGTGCCGGTCCACAGCTCGAATGCCGCCGCGGCCTGGTACACCAGCATCGACAGCCCGTTGTGGGCCTCGATGCCCCGCCGGCGCAGCGACGCCAGCCAGGCGGTCTCGAGCGGCTCGTACACGAGGTCCACCGCAACCTGGCCGGTCCGCAGCAGAGCCGGGTCGCAGGGCATCGACGTGTCGGCCCCCATTCCGACGGAGGTGGCGTTCACGACGATGTCCGCGGCCGCGATGTCGTCCATCGTCCCGACGCGACCCGGTCGACCCGAACGGCTGGCGGCATCGGCGATCGACGCGGCCGCCTCCGCCTTGGCGCTTGTGCGGTTGATCACGGCCACATCGGCGGCGCCGGCGGCGGCCAGTCCCCACGCCACCGCCCGGGCCGCCCCGCCGCCGCCCATCAACGCCACCCGGAGACCCTCCGGCGAGATGCCGGCGTCGGCTCCCAGGGCGGCCACGAAGCCGGTCGTGTCGGTGTTGGCGGCATGGAGGCCGCCATCGCCCCGGGGCACGATGCAGTTCGACGCGGCCAGGACCTCGACCTCGGCATCGGCGGTGTCAGCAGCCGCCGCGACCTCAGCCTTGAGGGGCATCGTCACCGACAGGCCGCCCAGGCCGAGGACCCTCATCGCCTCCAAGGCTGCGGCGCCCTTGCCCGCTGGAACCTCGAACGCAGTGAACACCCAGTCGATGCCCGTGGCCGCGAAGGCGGCATTGTGGACGGCCGGCGACCGGGAGTGGCGGACCGGGTCGCCGATCACCGCCGCCACTCGCCTTCCAGGCTCCGGTCCAAGCATCAGCAGTACTCCAACTCGCGGCAGATCTCGACGTGCTCCAGGTGCTCCTCGTAGGTGACCGAGAAGTGGTGGGCGCCACGGACCCCGTCCTCGTCGGTGCGGACATAGAAGAGCCAGTCGCCGTCGTCGGGCTGCAGGGCAGCGATCAGCGACGCCTCGCCCGGAGCCGATATCGGGGTGGGCGGAAGGCCGGTGACGACCCGGGTGTTCCACGGCGAGTCCCGCTGGATGTCGGCCGAGGTGAGGTCGGCGCACGACTTTCCGGCGGCGTAGCAAGCGGTGGCATCGATGTCGAGGCGCATGCCCTCGGCCAGCCGGTTGTAGATGACCCGGGCGATCTTGGCCCGGTCCTGCTGCAGCAGGGCCTCCTCCTCGATGAGGCTGGCCACGACGACCACGTCGTAGGGCCGAAGTCCGAGGTCGACGAGGTCGGGATGCAGTCCGGGATCCTCCAGCAGGCGGGCGTACCGGCGGTCGAACTCGTCGGACATCCTCAACAGGAAGCCGTGCTCGTCGCCCAGATCGTCGGCGTTGATGTCGTAGGTGGCCGGGAACAGCATCCCCTCGAGGCTCCGGACCCGGGCGTCCTCGGGAAGGTAGGACGCCTCGCGAATCAGCGAGACGTAGGCAGCCTCGAGATCGTCCCGCTCGAAGGCGGGATTCTCCTCCAGCAGGCGGGGGGCCATCTCGATCCAGCGGAGACCCTCGGGTATGCGGACCAGCTCGAAGACCTCCGGCAGCGGTCCGGCCTCGAACACGGTCCGGACCGAGGCGAAGTCCATGTTCTCGTAGAGGATGTAGTCGCCGGCCTCCACCGCGACGACCGAGTCGCACCCGAGGAATCCGGTGATGGTCAGCTCGCCGTCGCAGCGCAGCCAGTAGCGGAAGACGGTGGCATTGGAGATGACGTCCGCGCTCTGCAGCTCGCCGGCGATCTCGTTGACCGACGCCCCCTGGGGGATGGTCATCTCGACGGCGTCTCCGGGCAGTCCCTCGGGGGTGATCTGGGCGTCGACCCAGCCGTAGATGCTGCCCCGCACCCACAGCACGGCCAGGACGACGACCACGCCCAGCACGACCAGGCGGATGAACCCGCCCCAGAACGGCCGGTAGCGGACCCAGTTGCGGTCGTCGGCGTCGTAGACGGGATCGACGAGCGGATCGTCCCCGAGCTCCTCCTCGACCACGACGGTTGTGCCCTGGTCCACCGTCGACCAGCCGCCCCGCACGGCCACCGTGCGTTGCACGTCGCGCCGGGCCGCCTTGCGTGCCGCCCGCTGGTAGGAGCGCTCCGCCCGGACCGCGGTCTGCCGAGCACGGCGGTCGGGACGGCTCGTGGGACGGGGGGCAGGACGGGGCGCAGCCGGAGAGGTACGCGATCGAGCCCTGCCCGCCGGCGGTCCCGGCGGGCTAGGGGGCGCGGTCCTCGGCCGGGCCTCGTCGTCGGGGCGACCGGTGATGAAGTCGGAGACCCTCGACCGGCGGCGGGGACGACCGCTGGGGTCAGCCACCGGGCATACCCGCGTCGAGCCAGGACTGCAGCATCACTGCGGCCGCCACCTGATCGACAACGCCGCGCCTTTCCGGGACCTTCATCTGCTGCTCCATGAGGCTCCGCTCCGCGATGACGGTAGTCAGCCGTTCATCGTAGGAAACGACAGGCACCTCCAGATGCTTCTCGAGCCGGCCGATCTCGGCCCGGGCCGCGGCCGCGGCCGGACCCTCGGTGCCGTCGAGCGAGAGCGGCATGCCGACCACCACGATCTCGGCCTGCCACTCGCCCACCTGCTCCGCGATGGCATTCAGATCGCGTTGGGCGTCCCCACTGCGAACGAGCGTCTCGACGGGCGTCGCTACGGTCCCGGCCGAGTCGCAGACGGCCACACCGACCCGTCGCTCCCCCAGATCGAGCCCCAGGGCCCGCACAATCAACTAGAGGCCGAGCCGCTAGGCGGGCAAATCGGCCCATACGGAACGAGGCCGTGGCCCGAGCGGCCCGTGAGCGAAGCGAACAGGAGCGGGAATGACACCGCTGCGACGCGAAGCACTACCTGACTATCCGCGCTCGCTCCCAGTGATGCCGGCGGCGGCGCGTACGGTGTCGAGAGCCTCGTCGAGACGTTCGGCGTCCCGGCCGCCCGCGACGCACAGGTCGGCTGCGGACCTCCCCCCGCCGCCGATGGTCTTCTTGGCCTCCGTGATCAGGTCGCCGGCGTGGTAGCCGCCACCGTCGGCTGCGGCCGCGGCCAGGGCCGCTCCCCCGGAACCGAGCGCGGCACCCAGGACGACGGCCCTCACGCCGTCGATCTCCCTGATCGACACGGCCAGATCGCGCAAGCCGTCCCGGTCCACATCGTCCACCCGGGCCACCACCACCCCGTCCACGGCTGCCGCGGCCAGTTCCGGCGCCCGCCCGAGCGCCACCCGGCGCCGGAGCTCAGCCACCTCGGACCGCAGCGCCTTGGTCTCGCTCTGCCGCTTGGCGACACCGTCGGCCAGCTCGGCCGACGGCACCCCCAGCGACCGGGCCACGTCGTCGATGAGCGACTGCTGGCTGCGCAGCAGCGTGAGCGTGTCATGGCCGGTGATGGCCTCCAGGCGGCGCATGTTGGCGCCGATCGACGCCTCCGAGGTGATGTGGAAGGCGCCGATGTCGCCCAGGGCCCGCACATGGGTGCCGCCGCACAGCTCGACCGAATGGCGGCCGGCCTCGAGCACCCGCACCATGTCGCCGTACTTCTCGCCGAAGAAGGCGATGGCGCCCAGTTGCTGCGCCCGATCGAAGGTGGTCTCGAAATGGCGGCACGAGGCGTTGTCGAGCACCTCGGCGTTCACCATGTCCTCCACCTGCGTGATCTGCTCGGCTGTGAGAGCCTCGTAGTGGCTGAAGTCGAACCGGAGCCGGTCGGGCCCGACCCAGGATCCCTGCTGCTTGACGTGCTCGCCGAGGGCCTCCCGCAGGGCCCAGTGCAGGATGTGGGTGGCCGTGTGGTTGCGGCGGATGCCGGCCCGGCGCTCGGCGTCCACCGCCGCGGTCACCTCGTCGCCGACCCGCAGCTCGCCCTCGATGGGCTCGACGATGTGAACGTGCAGGTCGTCGACGCCGTAGACGGTGTCGACGACACGCGCCCTGGCCCCGGTCGCCTCGCACGAGAGCTCGCCGGTGTCTCCGATCTGCCCGCCGCTCTCGGCGTAGAACGGGGTGCGGTCCAGCACGACGCGGCCGTCGGAGGAGTACAGCACCTCACCCGCCGACGTCAGCTCGGCCCGGCCCGTGAACTCGGTCGGACCGGCGGCCGACAGCAGCGCCACGAACGGCGTCACATCGTCGGTGGCCGCCACCGAGCGGGCGCTGCGGGCCCGCTCCTGCTGCTCGGCCATCGCGGCCGCGAAGCCGTCGGTGTCCACCTCGACGCCCCTCTCGGCCGCGATCTCGACGGTGACCTCGAGAGGGAACCCGTAGGTGTCGTGCAGCAGGAAGGCGACATCGCCGTCTATCCGCTCACCCGGCGCGAGCCCGGCCATCCGCCCGTCGAGGATGGCCTGCCCGGTTCTCAGCGTCTGGCGGAACCGCTGCTCCTCGCGGTCGATCACGTCGCGCACGTAGCCGTGGTTGCGGGCCAGGTCCGGGTAGGCCTCGGCCATCACCTCGACCACGGCGTCGACCATGCCGCCCATGACCGGCTCGGTCACCCCCAGCAGGAAGGCGTGGCGCACGGCCCGGCGGATGATGCGACGCAGCACGTAGCCGCGGTCCTCGTTGGAGGGGAACACCCCGTCGCTCACCAGCAGCGACGTGGATCGGGCGTGGTCGGCGAGGATGCGCAGCGACACGTCGCCGGCCTCGGAGGCTCCCAGCTTGGCCCCGGTCAGGCGCTGGGCCGCGTCGAGCAGGGCCACGAACTCGTCGGTCTCCCACACCGAGTCCACGCCCTGGAGCACGGCCACGGTGCGCTCGAGACCCAGTCCGGTGTCGATCGAGGGCCTGGGAAGCGGGACCTCGGTGCCGTCCGGGGTGCTCTCGAACTGCATGAACACCAGGTTCCAGACCTCGACGAAGCGCTCCTCGCCGCCGTGGGCGGGGCCGCCGCCGGGTCCGTAGGCGGGACCCTTGTCCCAGAAGATCTCCGAGCACGGCCCGCACGGGCCGACATCGGCCATGCGCCAGTAGTTGTCCTCGCCGAGGCGCTGGATCCGCTCGGCGGGCACGCCCACCTCGTCGCGCCAGATGGCCTCGGCCTCGTCGTCGCTGAGATGGACCGTCACCCACAGCCGCTCCGGGTCGAGGCCCAGCACTCCGGTGACGAGCTCCCAGGCCCAGGCGCAGGCGTCGGACTTGAAGTAGTCGCCGAAGCTGAAGTTGCCCAGCATCTCGAAGAAGGTCAGGTGCCGGGATGTGCGCCCGATCTCGTCGAGGTCGTTGTGCTTGCCACCGGCCCGCACGCACTTCTGGACGGTGACCGCCCGAGGGAACGGGGCCTGCTGCTCACCGGTGAAGTACGTCTTGAACGGCACCATGCCGGCCACCGTGAACAGCAGCGTGGGGTCGTGGGGAATCAGGCTGGCCGAGGGATGGTGGGTATGGCCCCGCTCGACGAAGAAGTCGACGAAGGCCTTTCGGACCTCCGCCGCGGTCATCGCCTTCATCGATCGCCCGCTCCCGAGTCCACTCCCCCGGGGTCGTCGTCGCGCAGCTCCGACTCGGTGTCGCGCATCGTCTCGCGACCCTCGGCGACCGCATGGCGGATGTCGTCGGCGATCCGCCGGGCCTCTCGTCCCAGGTTCCTGGCGCTGTCGACCGCGGTCTCGCGGGCCCGCTCGGCGGCCTGCTTGGACCGGTCGGCCACCGCGTTGCGGACATTCTCGGGTGCGTACTTCTCGGCGGTGGCGCGGGCCTTGCTGCGCACCCAGGCGGCCGTTCCCAGACCAGCCGCGTACCCCGCGCCGAGCCACCACAGGCGCCTCATCGCGAGGTCTCCCGCTTCTGTTCGCTGCGCTCACGGGCCGTTCGGGCCACGGCCTCGCCAGTATGGGCCGAACTCGCGTGCCTATTCGTTCGGCCTCTGCGCCTGGAGAATTCTCGGGCGGGTTGCATGTCCTCAGTACGCATGAATCGCACCAAGAAATCCGGCCGCACCCGCCTCATCGCCGACGCCGCCTGGATCTGGGACGCGGCGTCGCACGACGTTCCCGCCCCGGAGCCGCGGGGCGGGCGGCTGCAACCGACTCGACGGCCTTGGTCGAACTGCCGGACGCAGCCAGATCGAGTGACCGGCGATTGCGGCGCCGATCCCGGAGTCGACGCCCGGCGTGGCCTGCGCCCGACACCAGCGACAGCCCCTTGATCAGCGGCGGGGCGAAAGCCCGGTGGGTCAGGCGGCTGGCGTGGTCGACGGTGACCGCGATGCGCTCGGCCCGCCCGATCACCCGGTCCACGCGGTGCAACTCGGCGTCGGCCTTGGTGACGGTGGCATGGAGGTCGTCGACCATGGGCAGGGCCGAGTCCCTCAGGTCGTCCACGACGTCGCGCAGCTCCCGCATGGTCCTCACCAGCGAGATCACCGCGACCGTCAGCACGGCCACGGTGGCCAGGCAGACGACGGTCACGATCACAGCGGCCAGGTCGACAGCGCTCACCCAGTCAAGATACCGCCAAGCAGGGGACCTTCCCGGTCCCTGCCAGCGTATGACTACTCGATCCGGCGTCCTTCGGGCCCGGACGGACGGTCGGAGCCTGAGCCCGCCCTCCGGCCGCCGGGGCGGCCGGGCCAGCGCTCGGACAGGACGGCTTCGCGGCCGTGCTCGGAGGGCTCGTAGTAGACGTTGCCGGCGACCTCTTCAGGGCGGTGCTGCTGGGCGACCCAGGCGTCGGGATCGTCATGGGGGTAGCGGTAGCCCTCGCCGTGGCCGAGGGAGCTCGCGCCCCGGTAGTGGGCGTCGCGCAGGTGCGTGGGCACCTCACCGGCTCCGGCCGTTCTGGCGTCGGCCGCGGCCCGGCCCAGCGCCACCGTCACCCGGTTCGACTTGGGCGCGGTTGCCAGGCGGACCACCGCGTGGGCCAGGTTCAGCTGGGCCTCGGGCAGGCCGACGAACTCCACGGCCCGGGCCGCGGCGTCGGCCACCAGAAGGGCGCCGTCGTCGGCCAGGCCTATGTCCTCGGAGGCCAAGATCACCAGCCGCCGGGCGATGAAGCGGGGATCCTCGCCGGCCTCCAGCATCCGGGCCAGCCAGTACAGGCCGGCATCGGCATCGGAGCCCCGGATGCTCTTGATGAACGCGCTGATCACGTCGTAGTGGCCGTCTCGGCCGTAGCGCACCGCCTTGGCGTCGGCGGCCGCCTCGGCGTCGGCCAGCGTCACATGGACCGGCCCCGCCGGTGCGGTGCCGGTCCCCGCCCCGGTCCTGCGGCCGGCCAGGGCCACCGCCACCTCTATGCCGGTGAGGGCATGGCGACCGTCGCCGCCGCTGCGGGCCGCGAGATGCTCGACAGCGTCGTCGTCGGCGGTGGCCTTCTCCTCTGCCAGGCCCCGGCTCACCAGCTCGACGAGCGACTCGTCCTCGAGCGGGTTGAGGCGGAACAGCGTCGAGCGCGACATCAGCGGCGGGTTGACCTCGAAGTGGGGGTTCTCGGTGGTGGCCCCGATGAGCACGATCAGGCCGTCCTCCACCGCGGGCAGCAGGGCGTCCTGCTGGGCCTTGTTGAACCGGTGGACCTCGTCGAGGAACAGGATGGTGCCGGTGCCGTGGGCACCGAGCCGATCCCGGGCCCGCTCGATCACGGCCCGCACGTCCTTGACCCCGGCAGTCACCGCCGAGAGTTCCTCAAAGTGCTTGGCCGTGGTGAGCGCGACCACCCTCGCCAGCGTGGTCTTGCCCGTGCCGGGCGGCCCCCACAGGATCACCGACGACAGCCGGTCCGCTTCGATCAGCTCCCGCAGCGGGCGGCCCGGCCCGACCAGGTGGTCCTGGCCCACGATCTCGTCCAGAGTGCGGGGCCGCAGCCGGGCCGCCAGCGGCGCCCGCATCCGCAGACGCTCGGCCGCCGCCGCGTAGAACAGATCGTCAGCCACCCCCGGACCCTACGCCTTTACGCACCGCGCGATCTGTGCCGCGATGCCGGCTCCATGACGATCCAGACGACCGAGACGGCGACCGCCAATGCGACCGCCCCCAGCGACAGCGCCGACTCGGCGACGGTGACGATGTCACTCGTCGCGTGGAGGGTCTGAGCGTCGGACTGCCATTCGGTGGGATCCTGATGGAACAGCAGGTAGCCGAAGGCCAGCACCGGCGCGGCGGTGACGACGAGCGGCAGGCACATCTCAGGCCAGCCGAGATGCTGCTGCCGGCCGGCTGCCAGTCCCACGAAGGACCTGACAACAAGGAACCCCGCCAGCAATGCCAGCGGTACCAGGACGAAGGAGATCATGCACATGAGCACCAGCGGCGTGCTGGCGAAGAGCTTCAGTGCTGGCCGCCCGCTGCGGCCTCCGAGCAAGGCGAGCCAGCCGAGCACGCTGTAGGGAGCACCGAAGGCCAGGGCTCCGAACTCGGCGTTGGGGAGTCCGTCAGCAGCGCCGACGTAGCGGATCACCACCAGGCCCAGACCGACCAGAACGAATAGCAGGGCGGCCGTGTCCTCCGCCCGTGGCACCCACGAACCGGCCGGCGCGGGCGTCGCCTGCCCAGATTCGTCGACAGCAACCGGATCGGGCCAATCGTCCTCCACGTCCCGAAGCCTATGTGACACGTCGAGAGCCGATCACGGCCCTCCGCCTGAGGTGACTGATATATCTGGATAGCTGTTGACCGGCCGATCACGCGGGGGGCAGGACTCGCAGGCCGAGCTCGCGGAGGTGGGCGTCGGAGATGGGGCTGGGGGCGTCGGTGAGGGGGTCGGCGCCCGACTGGGTCTTGGGGAAGGCGATCACCTCGCGGATGTTCTCCTCCCCAACCAGCAGGGCGGCCAGGCGGTCCAGGCCCACCGCGAAGCCGGCGTGGGGCGGGGCGCCGTAGCGGAAGGCGTCGAGCAGGAAGCCGAAGCGCTCCTGGGCCTCGTCGGGTGCGATCCCGAGGACCTCGAAGATGCGCTGCTGGATCTCGCGGCGGTGGATCCTGACGCTGCCCGAGCCGAGCTCCCACCCGTTGAGCACCAGGTCGTAGGCCTGGCTGCGGATGCCGAGCAGGGCCTCGCCGCCGGGCGGGCCGTCCGCCGCCATGAGCGCCTCCAGGTCGTCGGTGTGGGGCATGGTGAACGGGTGGTGCGACGGGATCGGGTCGCCCTCGGCCGTCAGCGCCTCGAACAGCGGGAAGTCGATCACCCACAGGTAGTGGAAGCGGCCGTCGTTGACCGGGGGGCGGCCCAGCTCCAGGCGCAGCAGGCCCAGAACGTGGCGCACCAGCGGGCGCTCGTCGGCCACCAGGAACACCATGTCGCCCGGCCGGGCCTCCAGGGCGTCGATCACGCCTGCACCCTCGTCCGCCGACAGGAACTTGGCCACCCCGGCGTCGAGGGCGGAGCCGCCTCCCTCGGCGGCCACGACCCTCATCCAGGCCAGGCCCTTGGCTCCCCAGCGCTGGCAGGTGGCCACCAGCTCGTCCACCCGGCTGCGGGGCAGGGACTCGGCGCCGCCGGTCAGGCAGATCCCCTTCACGCAGGGAGCCTGGAACACCCGGGCCTCGGTGCCGGTGAAGATCTCGGTGAGCTCGGCCAGCTCCATGCCGAAGCGGGTGTCGGGCTTGTCGGAGCCGAAGCGCTCCATGGCGTCGTGCCAGGTCATCTGATCGAAGGTGCCCGGATCGTGCCCGGCCACCTCGACGGTGGCCTCGGCCACCGCCTTCGTCACGAAACCGAGCACGTCGTCGCGGGTCGCGAACGAGGCCTCCACGTCGAGCTGGGAGAACTCGAACTGGCGGTCGGCCCGCAGGTCCTCGTCGCGCAGGCAGCGGGCGATCTGGTAGTAGCGGTCGACGCCGCCCACCATGGTGAGCTGCTTGAAGATCTGCGGGCTCTGGGGCAGGGCGTAGAACGAGCCTGGCTCCTTGCGGGACGGCACCACGAAGTCGCGGGCCCCCTCGGGGGTGGAGGCGATCAGCATCGGGGTCTCGACCTCGACGAAGCCCTGGGCGTCCATGGCGGTGCGGATGGCCCGGTTGACGGCGGCCCGGGCCCGCAGGTTGCGCTGCATGCGGGGCTTGCGCAGGTCGACGTAACGGTGCCGCAGGCGCAGCGTCTCGTCCACGTCGGTGCGCTCGTCGAGGGGGAAGGGCGGCGGCTCGGCCCGCGACAGCAGCTCGACGGTGCAGTCGTGGAGCTCGACCTCGCCGGTGGCCAGCGCGGGGTTGGCGGTGCCCTCGGGGCGCAGCCGCACGGTGCCGGTTATGCGCACGACGAACTCCGAGCGCAGGTCGCGGGCGCCGTCCACCACGCACTGCAGCACGCCGCTGTGGTCGCGCAGGTCGATGAAGGCGAGGTGCTCGCTGTGCTCACGGCGGCGGTCCACCCAGCCGCACACGGTGACGGCGCGGCCCGCGTCGCCGGATCCGAGACGGCCGCACAGATCGGTTCGCATGGCGGTGACGTCGCTCCCGGTCACGACACCGCTCCGGCCAGCATCTCGGTGACGGCCGCCACCACCCCGGGCTCCGGCACCTGGCGCTGGCCGCCGCCGGGGCGCATGTCGCGCACGGTGGCCTCGCCTGCGGCCTTCTCATCGGGTCCGACGATCACGGCCACAGCCGCGCCGGAACGGTCGGCCCGCTTCATCTGGGCCTTCATGGAGCGGCCGTCGAAGGCCCGGTCCACTCCCAGGCCGGCCCGGCGGAGCCGGTCGCAGAGCATCACCGCGCTGGTGCCGCCGGCGACATCCACCACGAACACGTCCACCGGCGACGGCTCGTCGCTGAAGGCGCCCTCGGCGTCGCAGGCCAGCAGGATGCGGTCGACGCCCAGCGCGAAGCCGATGCCGGGCGTGGCGGGCCCGCCCAACTCCTCCACCAGCCCGTCGTAGCGCCCGCCGCCGCCCACCGCGTTCTGGGCGGTGTCGAGCGCGTCGGCCACGAACTCGAAGGTGGTGCGGGTGTAGTAGTCGAGGCCCCGCACGAGACGGGGCGACACCTCGTAGGCCGCACCGAGGCTGTCGAGCCCGGCCGTCACTGCCTGGAAGTGATCGGCCGAGGCCCCCGACAGGAAGTCGGCCATCACCGGCGCCTCCGCGATCACGGGCCGGTCCTGCTCCCGCTTGGAGTCGAGCACCCGCAACGGGTTGCGCTCCAACGTCACCCGGGACTGCTCCGACAGCTCGTCCCGCCGGCGCTGGAGGTACGCGGCCAGCGCGGCGTCGTAGACGGGGCGGCTGTCGGCGTCTCCGAGACTGTTGATCAGCAGGCGCACCTGCTTCATGCCGAGCTCCTCGTAGAAGCGCACGCCGAGGCCGACCACCTCCACGTCGGCGTGGGGGTCGTCGGTTCCGAGCGTCTCCACGCCGACCTGGTCGAACTGCCGGTAGCGGCCCGCCTGGGGGCGCTCGTAGCGGAACTGGGGCCCGGAGTACCAGATCTTCCAAGGCACCGTCGGTCGGTGCTCGGCGAAGGCCCGGCAGACGCTGGCGGTCAGCTCCGGGCGAAGGGCCAGGTGCCGGGGCGGCTCGCCCTTGTCGAAGAACTCGAAGAGCTCCTTGGTGACCACGTCGTTGTCGGCGCCGAGCCGCTGGAACACCCCGAGCTCCTCGAAGATGGGCGACTCCAGCAGACCGAAGCCCGAGCGCCCGGCCAGGTCGGCGAACACGTCCACCAGCCGCCGCCGCCGGGACGACGCCGGCGCGAGGATGTCGCGGGTGCCCACGGGGGCGCGGAACAAGGGCTGGGCCACGACCCCGGAGGCTACCGCCGCCCTGCTCCCCCTCAGGGGAGGTCGCCGGTGGCGGGCTAGCTGGAGCCGGGGGTTGCGGCCGGGCAGGACCCGGTAGGCCTCGAAGACGGCCTCCAGCGACAGCACGCTGGACAGCACCGAGTCGAGCTGGGACAGGTCGGCCAGCTCGAACTCGAAGTCCATGCGGGCGATGAAGTCGTCGCCGGTCTCGGCCCGGGCGCTGATGATGCTCAGCCGGTGCTCGGCCAGCACGTCGGTCACGTCGCGCAGCAGGCCGGGCCGGTCCAGCGCGTGCACCGAGATGGTCGTCGAGAACCGTCCCGCGAAGTCGGCGTCCCACTCCACCTCGATCAGCCGATCGGTCTGACCCTCGGCCAGCCCGATGGCGTTGACGCAGTCGGCCCGGTGGACCGACACTCCCCGGCCCCGGGTCACGAACCCGATTATCTCGTCGGGCGGGACCGGCGCGCAGCACTGCGACAACCTGATCAGGATGTCGTCGAGGCCCTCCACATGCACACCCACGTCGGCGTCGCTGCGCCGGTGCCCGGCCCGGCGCCGGGCCGTGGTTGGCAGGCGATCCCGTTCGGCCCGCTCGCCGGCCTCGTCGACGTCGTCACCCCGCAGCACCCGGGCAAAGCGCCCGGCCACCGAGGACGCCGACTGGTGGCCCTCCCCTATGGCCAGGAACAGCAGGTCGTTGGAGCTGTAGTTGAGCTGCTCGGCGACGCTGTCGAGCAGCTTGTCCTTCAGCAGGCGCTGGGCGGGCAGGCCCTCCCGCCGCAGGGCCTGGATCAGGTCGTCGCGGCCGTGCTCGATAGCGTCGGCCCGGCGCTCGCGGGAGTACCACTGCTTGATCTTGTTGGCCGCCCGGCGACTGGCCACGAACTTCAGCCAGTCCCGGCTCGGCCCGGCTCCCTCGGTGCGGGTCGTGAATATCTCGACCACATCGCCCGACAGCAGCCGGCTGTCGAGGGCCACCAGCCGGCCGTTCACCTTGGCGCCGACGCAGGCGTGGCCCACATCGGTGTGGATCGTGTAGGCGAAGTCGACTGGCGTGGCCCCCACCGGCAGTTCGATCACCTTGCCCTGGGGCGTGAACACGTACACCTCGTCGGTGTCCAGCTCGGTCTTGAGGTTGGACATGAACTCGGCCGGGTCCGACGTCTCGGACTGCCAGTCGACGATGCGCGACAGCCAGGCCATCTCCTGGGACGGCGAGTCGTCCTTGTACTCCCAATGGGCGGCCACTCCGTGCTCGGCCCGGTCGTGCATCTGACGGGTCCGGATCTGCACCTCCAGCGTCTTGCCCGCCGGCCCCACCACCGTCGTGTGCAGCGACTGGTAGAGGTTGAACTTCGGCATCGCGATGTAGTCCTTGAAGCGGCCATGGACCGGCCGCCAGGTGGCGTGGATCGAGCCCAGCGCGGCGTAGCAGTCCCGCACAGAGTCCACCAGCACCCGGATGCCCACGAGGTCGAAGATCTCCTCGAAGGAGCGGCCCTTGACCACCATCTTCTCGTAGATCGACCACAGGTGCTTGGGGCGGCCGTTGACCTGTGCCTTGATCCCCAGCTCGGACAGGCGGGACTCCACGTCGCCGAGCACCTGCTCCAGGTAGATGTCGCGCTCGGGGGCCCGCTGCTGGACCATCTGGTCGATCTCCGCGTAGCGGCGGGGCTCCAGAGCAGCGAAGGCGAGGTCCTCCAGCTGCTGCTTGACGTCCTGCATCCCGAGGCGGTGGGCCAGCGGCGCGTACACGTCGAGGGTCTCGCGGGCGATGTAGTCCTGCTTGAAGGCGGGCAGCACCGCCAGGGTGCGCAGGTTGTGCAGCCGGTCGGCCAGCTTGATGATCAACACCCGCAAGTCCCGGGCGATGGCCACGATCATCTTGCGCACCGAGGCGGCCTGCTGCTGCTCGCGAGTGTCGTACTGGACCCGGTCCAGCTTGGTGACGCCGTCGACTATCCGGGCGACCTCAGGTCCGAAGTCGGCCTCGATGGCGGCGAGGGCGACGTCGGTGTCCTCGACCGCGTCGTGCAGCAGCGAGGCCGCGATCGTGACGTCGTCGAGTCCGAGGCGGGCCACGATGACGGCCACCGCCAGGGGGTGCCGGATGTAGGGCTCCCCCGACAGCCGCATCTGGCCGTCGTGGGCCTTGGCCGCGACGTCGAAGGCTCGCACGATCAGATCGGACGAGCCGTCGCGGTGGCGCTGGCGGTAGGACTCCAGCAACGGGGCTATCTCGGTGGCCGCGGGCCTGCGGGCCCCACGGCGCCACGGCAGGACCCGGGTGACGGTGGCCATCAGACCGGGTGCGCGGAGGCGAGCAACCGATGCATCCCGATGGTGCCGCTCCCGCTCCCTCTAGCTTCGCTAACGGGTCCGGCCGCGGCGGTGCTCATCGCTTCCGCTTCTTCTTGCGAGGACGGGGCGGGATGGCGCCGGGCGAGGAGGCCGTCGCAGGCCCGGCCGGCGCCCCGGCCTTGCGTGCCGAAGCCGATCGCTTGGTCGCGGCCGAAGACCCCAGCACGGCATCGTCGGCTGCGATCGTGCGGGTTCCCCCGCCGCCCGTCCCGCCGCGCATGCGGATCCTCTCGGCGATCTCGACGTAGGCGGGCTCGCGCTCTTTCATCTTGGCCACCACCGCGGCTGCTACGAACAGTGAAGAATAGGTGCCCACCACGATTCCCACCAGAAGGGCGATGGCGAACTCCTGGAGCGTCACCGCGCCCAGCACGAACGAGCCGATGACGAGCATCGACGCCACCGGGATCATCGACGTGATCGACGTGTTGACGGAGCGCATCAGCACCTGGTTGAGCGAGAGGTTCATCATCTCGGTGTAGGTGTAGCGGCCGGTAGCCGACACCCTCCCCACCACCTCGCGGACCTTGTCGTACACGACGATCGTGTCGTAGAGCGAGTAGCCCATGATGGTCAGGAACGCGATGACAGTGGCCGGAGTGATCTCGAACTGGAACAACGCGTAGAACCCCACCGACAGGATGATGTCGTGAGCCACCGCGATCAGCGCCCCGACCGCCATCCTCCACTCGAGCCTGATGGCGATGTAGACGGCGACCAGGGCGAAGAATACGAGCAGAGCGATCTGGGCATTGGTGGTCGTCTCCGAGCCCCACGACGGGCCCACCGTGGTGACGCTGACCTCATCGCCGGTCCGGCCGGTCAGTCCGGCCAGGGCGTTGCGCACGCTGTCGACCGCGTCGGCGCCCTCGACGTCGGCCCGCACCCTGATCGTGTCGCCGCCCACCGTCTGGATCTTGGCGTCGGCCGCTCCGGTGCCCCGCAGGGCGTCCCGGGCCTCCCCCACCGACACTCCCGGTGCGGGCACCTCCCAGGATGTGCCTCCCTCGAACTCGATCCCCAGATTGGCGCCGAGGACCACGAGGCTGCCCAGGCTCACCACCACCGCGACCAGCGACCCGATCAGGGCCCGCTTCCAGAGACCGGGAAAGTCGATCTGATGCTCACCGCGGTACGCGGTGGCCAGCCAGCCCAGGTACCGGCCCGTCATGGCGTGTCTCCCGGCCGCCCCGACCCCGGCTTCACCAGAGCAGCGGGGATTCCGAAGCGGCCCGGATGGGCGTACAGCCCCGAGCCCCGGGACATCAGACCGATCAGCGGCCCCATGAAGAAGTAGGTGGCGATCAGGTCCAGGATCGTGGCCAACCCGAGGTAGAGGGCGAAGCCCCGCACCGGGCCGGACGTCAGCCAGTACAGGACGCCGGCCGCGATCAGCGAAGCGAAGTCCGCCTTGACGATGGTGGAGTACGCCACCGGGAAGGCGCGGTCGACCGCCGACCGCAGGGTCCGGCCCGAGCGCACGTCCTCCTTGAGGTGCTCGAAGTAGACGACGTTGGAGTCGACCGACACGCCGATGGCGACAATGAGCCCGGTGACGCCGGCCAGCGTGAGGGCGAGCCCCTGCGACTCACCCAGCCAGGCGATGATCGTCCACAGCATCGCCCCCGACAGGCCCAGGCTGGCGATGGCCACCAGGCCCATGAGCCGGTAGTACACGATCAGGTAGAGCGAGACCAGACCGAGCCCGATGAGGCCCGCGATCACGCCGGCGGCCAGGGCGTCGGTGCCCAGCGACGCCGACACGATCTGGCTCTGCTGGGCCTCCAGCTCAACCGGCAGGGCGCCGTAGTCCAGAACCAGGGCGATGTCGCGGGCCTCCTCCTCGGTGAAGTCTCCCGAGATGGTGATGCTGGAGCGCTCGAAGGGCGTGAACACGGCGCTGTCGGCCTGCACGGCCGGCGCGCTCACCACCTCGTTGTCGAGCTCGATGGCCACCTGCCCGGTGGGGCACGACGGGTCACGGCTGTGGCAGCGGCGGCTCACGGCGTTGAACCGGTCGATGCCCTCGGGCCCGGCCTTGAACTCGGGAGCCACGTGCCAGCCGATGAAGGAGTGGAACAGGGCGACCGCGCCCTCGAGGCTGTCGCCGGCGACGGCGCTGGGCCCGAGCCGGTAGCGGCCCACGACGTTGCGGTCGTCGTCGTAGAGGGGCAGCACCACCTCGGCGTCGGCCGGCGCCTCGCCCGCGGTGAGGGCGTACAAGGCCAGCAGCGGGTCGTCGGCGGCCGCGGCCTCGAACTGGCTCTCGCTCAGCACGTTGAGCACCGGCCGGAACCGCAACTCTGCGGTCTGGCCGACCAGGTCGAGAGCTCGCTGCTGCTCGTCGACGCCGGGAAGCTGGACCAGGATGTTGCCTCCCTGGGTGGATATCTCGGGCTCGGCGACGCCGAGACCGTCGACGCGGTTGCGGATGATCTCCACCGCCACTTCCAACTCCTCGGGCTCCGCGGCCCGGGTCGGCTCCAGCACCACGCTGGCGCCGCCCTGCAGGTCGAGGCCGAGCAGCGGCTCGTTGCCGGAGACCACCGTGTAGACCACGCCACCGACGGCGACCACGACGATGGCGATCACATAGACGAGCTTGCGGCGCACGGCGCCTCCCCCGGTCTCGCCGGCGGCTTCCTCGAGGCGTCCGGGGGCTAGCCGTCCGCCGGGTCTTCTGCGGGCTCGTCCTCGTCGGCGGGCTCGGTGTCCTCGTCGGCCGACTCGGTGACCTTGCCGGCCACCGCGTCCCGGGAGAGCTTCAACTCGACATCGGGAGCCACTTCGAGCCAGACCACGGCGTCCTCGACCTCGGCCACCACGCCGTGGATGCCGGAGTTGGTCACCACCTCGTCACCCACCTGGAGGGAGCGCACCAGCTCCCGGCGGGCCTTCTCCCTCTTCTGCTGGGGACGCAGCAGCAGGTAGTAGAAGGCGCCGATGACGAGGATGAGGAAGAAGAAGGAACCGATATCCATACAGGAAGCCTATGCGCCAGCGCGGGCGGGGAGGCACGACCTCGCGGCGAGAAGTCGTGTCTCCCGCTCTTGTTCGCTTCGCTCACGGGCCGCTCGGCCACGGCCTCGCTCGGGCGTCGCGCGACCCGCCAACCGCGCCCTACCCGCTCGGCCTCTGGTTGAAGACGAGGCTGACGCCTTCGCGCATCTCGTCGAATGTGCCGGCCCGCACCGCGGACCGCACCCGGTCCATGAAGCGCAGCAGCCACGCCAGGTTGTGAAGGGTCACCAGCCGGGCCGCGGTGGGCTCGTGCACCGACAGCAGGTGCCGGAGGTAGCCCCGGGACCAGCGGCCGGCCGGGCTGTCGGGAAACGAGGGGTCGAGGGGCTCGTCGCTGCCGGCATGGCGGGCGGCTGCGAGGTTGTACCGGCCGGCGTCGCTCAGGACCGTGCCGTGGCGGCCCAGGCGGGTGGGCAGGACGCAGTCGAACATGTCGATGCCGCGGGCCACCGACTCGACGATGCCGACCGGATCGCCCAGGCCCATGAAGTAGCGGGGGCTGTCGGCAGGCAGGGCCGCGGTGCACGCCTCCAGCGCGGCCAGCATCGCCGGCCGCTCCTCGCCCACCGACAGACCTCCCACCGCATACCCGTCGAATCCGATCTCCACCGTGCGTTCGGCGGACTCGCGCCGCAGGCCGGTGTCGGCGCCACCCTGGACGATGCCGAACTGGCACTGGCGCTGGGCCGCGTCGGGATGGGACAGGAAGGCGTCGCGGGCGCGCCCGGCCCACAGGGCGGTGCGATCGACCGCCTCCTCGAGGACCGGACGCTCCGCCACCGCGGAGGGGCAGACATCGAGCACCATGGTTATGTCGGCGCCGATGAGCGCCTGCTCGGTCACCGCGTCCTCGGGCGTCAGCCGGCACTGCGAGCCGTCGTAGACCGACGAGAAGCTGGCGCCGTCGTCGTCCACGGCAGGATCCAGCGAGTAGATCTGGTAGCCGCCCGAGTCGGTCAGCACATGGCCGGACCAGCCGGCGAAGGCGTGGATCCCGCCCAGGCGGGCGACGGTCTCGGATCCGGGCCGGAGCATCAGATGGTAGGTGTTGGCCAGCACCACATCCACGCCCAGCGACTCCAGGTCCGACGAGTCGAGGTGCTTGACCGCACCGCGGGTGCCCACCGGCATGAAGCACGGCGTGGCGAAGCTGCCGCGACCGGTGGTGACCGTCCCCGTGCGAGCGTCCCCGGCGGTGCTCAGGACCTGGAAGTCGGCCCGCATCACCGTGCTCCCGTGAGGTCGGCGGACCGCTCCACGAACATGGCGTCGCCGAATGACAGGAACCGGTAGCCATGCTCCAGCGCGGTCGCATACAGGGTGCGCCACCGGGGACCGACGAAGGCGTCGAGCAGGCACAGCAGTGTCGAGCGAGGCATGTGGAAGTTGGTCATCAGCGCGTCGACGACCCGCCACCCGTACGGCCAGCGGATGAACAGGCTGGTGCTGCCCGCGGCCTCGCCGGTGGCCGCCCACGCCTCCAGGCAGCGCACCACGGTCGTGCCCACTGCCACCACGCGCTCAGCCCGGTCCAGGACCTGCTGGGCCTCAGCGGGCACGCGGTAGCGCTCGGAGTGCATGTCGTGGTCGTCGAGGCGGGACGCCGTCATGGGACGGAACGTGTCGATCCCGACGGCGAGTTCCACCGCCACAACCTCGGCGCCGGTGTCGCGGACCCGCCCGAGGAGCCGGTCGGTGAAGTGGAGGCCCGCAGTCGGGGCCGCGGCCGAGACCGGCTCGCGGGCGTACACCGTCTGGTAGCGCTCGGGGTCGTCGATCCCGGCGGTGATGTAGGGAGGCAGCGGCACCGCGCCGATCTCCTCCAGCAACTCCAGCAGGGGACGGCCGCCGGTATGGACCCGCACGACGCGCCGCCCCTCCCCCAAGTCGTCGCCGATCTCGACGCCGACCCGTCCCTTCCCGGAATCGTCGCCGGCCCTGCCGCGGCTCGGCTCGGGCGCGACGACCTCGCCGGGGCGCAGACGGCGCGACGGTCGGACCAGCGCCTCCCAGTCGCCGTCGCCGCGCTCGTGCAGCAGCAGCACCTCGACGGCGCCGCCGGTGACCCGGCGCAGCCGCAGCCGGGCCGGCAGCACCCGGGTGTCGTTAATCACCACGACATCGCCGGGACCCACCAGCGCGGGCAGGTCGCGCACACGGAGGTGCGCCACCCGGTCGCCGTGATCGACGAGCAGCCGGGCCTCGTCGCGCTGCGGCGACGGCGACTGGGCGACGGCACCCGGCGGCAGCTCGTAGTCCAGGTCGTCGGGGGTGGCCGGCGGCCCGACCTCATCCGGCATCGTATGAGCCGAGCTCGCGCATCTGTCCGCTCGGCCTCTCAGGTGAACAGTCCGGGCTGGGACTCCGGGTCGGCTCCGGGCGCTTCCAAGCCCAGATGGGTCCAGGCCGCGGCCGTGGCCACCCGGCCCCGCGGGGTGCGCATCAGCAGCCCCTGCTGGATCAGGTAGGGCTCGTACACGTCCTCCACGGTCTCGGTCGGCTCGCTGACCGCGATGGCCAGGGTGGACAGCCCGACGGGGCCGCCCCCGAAGTTGCGGCACAGAGCCTCGAGCACGGCTCGCGAGGCCCGGTCGAGCCCCATCTCGTCGACACCGAAGAAGGCCAGCCCGTCGGCCGCCACCCGGGCGTCGATCCCGCCGTCGCGATGGACGTCCGAGAAGTCGCGCACCTGGCGCAGCAGGCGGTTGGCGATACGGGGGGTGCCCCGGGCCCGCCGGGCGATCTCCGCTGCGCCCGGCGAGTCGATGGTCACGCCGAGGATCCCCGCAGTGCGCTCCACGATCGAGATCAGGTCGTCGACGGTGTAGAAGTCGAGCCGGGCCACCAGCCCGAAGCGGTCGCGCAGCGGCCCGGTGATCAGGCCGGTGCGGGTGGTGGCCCCCACCAGCGTGAAGGGCTCCACATCCAGGGGGATGGACCGGGCCGCGGGCCCCTTGCCCAGCACTATGTCGATGCGGAAGTCCTCCATGGCCGGGTACAGGACCTCCTCGACGGGCCGGGGCAGGCGATGGATCTCGTCGATGAACAGCACGTCGCCGGGCTCGAGCTTGGTGAGCATCGCGGCGAGGTCGCCGGCCCGTTCCAGGGCGGGGCCCGAGGTCGTCTGGAGGTGGGCGCCGAGTTCGTTGGCGACTATGTGGGCCAGGGTGGTCTTGCCCAGGCCAGGAGGTCCGGCGAACAGCAGGTGGTCGACCGGCTCGCGGCGCTTGCGGGCCGCGCCGAGCAGCACGTCGAGATGCCCTTTGAGCTCGCCCTGGCCGACGAACTCGTGGAGGGTGCGGGGCCTGAGAGCCGCCTCGCCCAGACGGTCGGCGGGCAGCTCGTCCGGCGACAGCAGCTCGGCCGCATCGGACTGCGACTGCTCTCCTGCGGCCGGGGCAGCATCCCGGTTCCGGGCCAGCATCTCGGAGCGGGACACGGGGCGACCCTACGCGCTCCGGGCGTCAGGCTGCACCGGCCAGACGCCGCAGCGCCTCGCGCAGCAGCGATCCGGCGTCGTCGTCAGCGGGCAGGTCGGACAGGACGCGCTTGATCTCGTCGGCGCCGTAGCCCAACTCGTCGAGAGCGGAGCGCACGTCGGCGCGGGCATCGTCCTGCGCAGAGGTGACCGGGGAAGCGCCGTCGGCGCCGGGAGGCGCCTCCACCTCGGGCAGGTCGAGGCGCGACTTGAGCTCCACCAGCATCCGCACCGCGGTCTTGGGCCCCACGCCCGGTACCAGGCACAGCATGTCCACGTCGTCCTCGGCGACGGCGCGGCGCAGGGCGTCGGGGTGGTGCACCGCCAGGATCGACAGCCCGAGGGCCGGGCCGACGCCGTGCGCGCCGATCAGCGCCTCGAAGGTGCGGCGCTCGTCCAGCGTCGAGAAGCCGAAGAGCGTCTGAGCGTCCTCGCGCACGATGTGGCAGATGTGGACGAACACCTGCGAGCCCACCTCGCCCGCGGTCGTCGCCGTCCTGGGGGTGGCCTGCACCCGGTAGCCGACCCCGGCCGTCTCGACGATCAGCTCGGCGTCCGGCGAGCGGGACAGCAGCGTCCCCCGCAGCGATCCGATCATCGGGCCATGCCCGTCACCGGGGCTCGCCGGCCCCGTCCGGCGGTGGCAGGGCCGACCCGGGCCAGGTGGCACAGGGCGACCGCCACCGCGTCGGCGGCGTCAGCGGGACGCAGCAGCTCGGGCAGCCCCAGCAGGACCCGCACCATCTCGGCTATCTCCTGCTTGTCGGCTCCTCCCCAGCCCGCCACCGCCTCCTTCACCTCGTTGGGCGAGTACTCCACCACCTCGCATCCCGCCGCGGCCGACTCGGCCATGACCACCCCGACGGCCTGACCCACCGACATGGCCGTGGCCACGTTCTTCTGGAACAGCACCCGCTCCACCGCCACGACGTCGGGTCTCAGCTCCGCGATCAGCGCCCGGACGTCGCTCTGGAGCTCGGCCAGGCGCAGCGCCCGGTCCATTCCGGCCGGCGTGCTGAGGATGCCGGCGGCCTCGGCGGCGGGGCGGCGCCCGTGGCGCACCGCGCCGTAGCCGCAGCGCGACAGGCCGGGATCTATGCCCAGTACGAACACACGCGCGACTCTATTGACCCTCCCAGCAGAGGTCGCGGATGGCGCTGGAAGCGCCCGTTCGCACCGGACACCCCGCTCCTGCTCGCTGCGCTCACGGGCCGCTCGGGCCCTGGCTAGCTGGCGAGCTCCTGCATCAGGTCGTCGCCGATGTCGAAGTTGCTGTGCACGTCCTGGACGTCGTCGAGGTCGTCGATCATGTCCATCAGCTTCAGGACCGAGCGGGCCACGCCCGGCTCGGTGACGGGCACGGTGCTGGTCGGCAGCATCGTCAGGTCGGCGCTCTCGAAGGAGATCTCGGCCGCAGCCAGCGCGTCGCGGACCGTGTTCAGGTCGCCGGGATCGGTGGTCACCCGCCAGCTGTCGCCTTCGGAGTCGAGGTCCTCAGCGCCGGCATCGAGCACGACCATCATCAGGTCGTCCTCGCCGGCCGCGGATGCCGGGACGAGCACGAGACCCTTGCGCTCGAACTGCCATGCCACCGAGCCGGGCTCGGCCAGCGACCCGCCATTGCGCGTGAGCGTGCTTCGGACCTCGCTGCCGGTGCGGTTCCGGTTGTCGGTGAGGCACTCGATGTAGAGGGCCACCCCACCGGGGGCGTATCCCTCGTAGGTGACCGACTCGTAGCTGACGCCCTCGAGTTCGCCGGTGCCCCGCTTCACGGCCCGCTCGATGGTGTCGAGCGGCACCGAGTTGTCCCGGGCCTTCTGGTACATCGTCCGCAGCGTCGGGTTGGCGTCGAGGTCCCCGCCACCCTGCCGGGCGGCCACCTCGACCTGTTTGATCAGCTTGGCGAACAGCTTGCCCCGCTTGGCGTCGGCCGCGCCCTTGCGGTGCTTGATGGTCGCCCACTTGCTGTGCCCGCTCACGCGGGGAATGCTACAAGTCCGCCAGGAAACGGGCGTGAAGGCGTTCGTCGCCCGACAGTTCGGGGTGGAATGCCGCCACCGTCGCCTGACCGGCCCGGCACAGCACCGCCCGGTCCTCGTGCCGGGCCAGCACCTCCACGCCCGGGCCGGTCCGCTCCACGACCGGGGCCCGGATGAACACCGCGTGGAACGGCGAGTCGAGTCCGTGCACGTCGATGTCGGCCTCGAAGCTCTCGATCTGCGTGCCGTAGGCGTTGCGTCTCACGGTTATGTCCACCAGACCCAGGGCGTGCTGGTCGGCTCGCCCGTCCACCACCTCCCGGGCCAGCAGGATCATCCCGGCGCAGGTCCCCAGCACCCCCATTCCTGCACTGAGGCGCTCGGCGAGGGGCTCCAGCAACCCGGAGCGCTCGAGCAGCATCGACATCGTGGTGGACTCTCCGCCCGGCATGACCAGAGCGTCGACGTCGGCGAGTTGCCCGGGCGTGCGGACCTCGTCGACATGCACACCGAGGCGGGAGAGGATGGCGCCGTGAGCGGCGAACCCCCCTTGCAGGGCGAGCACGCCGATGCGGGGCTTCACCAACCCCTTTCGGCCATCTTGGTGGTGAGGGCTGAGGTCTCGAGGCCGGCCATGGCCCGGCCCAGCCCCGCGCTGATCTTGGCGAGAATGTCGGGATCTCGGTAATGGGTGGCGGCCTCCACTATGGCGGCCGCCATCTTGGGCGGGTCGGAGCTCTTGAAGATGCCGGACCCGACGAACACCGCCTCAGCCCCGAGCTGCATTACCAGCGACGCGTCGGCCGGCGTGGCGATCCCGCCCGCGCAGAACAGCGGCACCGGGAGTACGCCAGTGTCGGCGATCTCCTGCACAAGCGGCAGCGGGGCCCGCAGCTGCTTGGCCCACTCGAACAGCTCGGCCTCGTCGCCCGCGGCCCCGATCCTGCGGATGTCGCCGACGATCGAGCGGAGGTGACGGACCGCCTCGACGATGTTGCCCGTGCCGGCCTCTCCCTTGGACCGGATCATGCAGGCGCCCTCCCCGATCCGGCGGAGCGCCTCCCCCAGGTTGGTGGCTCCGCACACGAACGGCACGGTGAACGCCCACTTGTCGATGTGGTGGACCTCGTCGGCGGGGGTGAGAACCTCCGACTCGTCCACGTAGTCGACCCCGAGGGCCTGAAGGATCTGGGCCTCCGCGAAGTGGCCGATCCGGGCCTTGGCCATCACCGGGATGCTGACCGCGGCCTGGACCCCCTGGATCATCTCTGGATCGGACATCCGCGACACGCCGCCGTCGGCGCGGATGTCGGCGGGCACCCTCTCCAACGCCATCACCGAGACCGCTCCGGCATCCTCGGCTATCCGAGCCTGCTCGGGCGTGACTACGTCCATGATCACACCGCCCTTGAGCATCTCGGCCAGACCCCGCTTGACGAGGGTGGTGCCGGTGGCCGGCCGGCTCTGGCCCGCAGTGGCGCGGGCCGCGCTGGTTTCGGTGTTGGCGGACATGGGCGCCATCTTAGGGGCCGCTGGCGGCGGTGCCTGCCGCACGGGCCGCCTCCCTGGCCTCGGCCAGCATGCGGGCGCCGTCGACGACGGAGAGAACCTCGGCCTCGGTCACCGGGAAGCGCCGGCTGCTGTTGGCGATCAGCACCCATGTGGACCCCGGCGAGAGGCTCAGGCGCGTTCCGGCCGCGTTGAGGAACCGGAACCCGGCTCGGTCCTCGCTGCGCTCCCAGACGGCGTGGTGGACGGTGCCCGCGGTCAGCACCAGCGCTTCACCGGTGCCGTACGAGTCCGTCAGTGGGGACTCGGCGTGGGACGGGGCGCGCCCGTGCGGCATCCACACCACCGCGACGTTGGCCGGGGCCAGCTCCGCGAGGCCGGAGCCGGTCTCGGTCGTCATCAGCACGCCGTCCTGGATCCGCACCCAGCCACCCACGGCAGCGTCCCAGATGTGCGACGCCACGTTGCCCGACGTGCGGTGGTAGGCGACCGTGACGCCGCTCGCGTCGGCCATGCCGGCAGGGTTGGGCGAGCCGTAGTCGAACAGTGGCGCTACGGGCGCCTCCAGCGGCCCGCCCGGCGCCGCGGCCCCGTCGGCCCCGACGAGGTCGTCGTAGTGGAAGTACAGGTTGTGCGGCGACCGGCGAGCCGGGTCGCGGGAGTAGGGGACGAAGGTGCTGAGCGCGCCGACGTCGAAGAGCGTCCCCTCCCTGTGCGCCCGGCGTGTCTCAGCGTGAACGGTGTCGTTGGCACCGGAGGACGCCAGGTACGGCCTCGACAGGTCGGCCAGCAGGTCGAAGTCGCTGGTCCGCACCGAGCGGACGGGGCCGACGCGGTCTGGGATCTCGGTGTGGAACACCGCCATCAGCCTGGTCCTACCCCCCTCGATCAGCGTCTCGTAGACGATGTCGGCTGCCGCCAGTCCAGCCTGGGGACGGGATCGCCGGTCGCTGTTGCCCACCTTCACGGCCAAGGCTCGGCGCCCGGCCAGGTTCGAGTCGAGAATCAGCTCGCCGGTGAGGGGATGCCGTGGGCGCTGATGGACGGTCACGGGCGCAGCTATGCCGATGGTCCCGCTGCTCCCCGGTGTGGCAACGACCTCATCCCCGTTCCCGGTTCCGGCCGTGCCGTCCTCAGCCGAGCCGGTATCGCCGTCGCCCACATCGACATCGCCCTCACCGGCGGCGCCGCCGTTGCCGTCTGCCGCACCGTCCCCGGCCTCCGCCGGGTCACTGCCTGCCGGATCGGGCCGATCGTTCGGGCTGTCATCGGCGGTCGCGTCGCCGGCGGCGTCACCATCGCCGGTATCGCCGGCACTACCGGCATCGCCGGCACCGCCACCATTGCCAGCATCGCCGGTGTCACCGGCACCGCCGTTGGCGCCGGGACGGGCGGGATCAGGCTCCGGTGCGGGCGCCGGATCCTCCGAGGCTCCGGCGACGTCGATGTCGACGGGATCCACGGAACTGATCGGTGAGCCGCTGCACGCGGCGGCCAGCGCCAGCGCCGCAGCCAGCGAGGCCAGCAGGACCGACGGGCGTCTCGCACCAGACAGCACCCTTGAGGCCGAGCGGATAGGTGCGCTAGTCCGGCTCATACGGCGCGAGGTCGGAGGCGCTGTTGCCGTGGCTTGGGCGGCCCGTGAGCGCAGCGAGCAGGAGATGGAAACGCACCGCCGCGGCGCGACGGGGCCGGGATCGATTCGCGCTCGCTGTTCGTGGCGGTGGTCCTGCCCGCGGCCTGTGGACGCAGCCGCGGGCTCATCAGATCTCGCCGAGTAAGTCGATCCGCTGAGCCATCGAGGGCCTCGTCCTGGCCGCGAGCCCGGCTTCCTGGGGCACCACGAGCCATAGTTGGCCGGTCGCCCTCGTTGCTTTCAGGCCGGGGGCGGCCGCCGCCTTGGAAAGGGCGGACGCCAGGGCGGGCGGGTAGCTGGTCAGACGGACCGCCTCGATGTCCACGTCGGTGACCCGGTCATGGCCCGGGGGGCTGCCGGTCAGGCGGGCGGCGAGGGCCCCGATTCCCGGAATGCGGCCGACGCTGGCGTGCAGTGTCTCGGTGGACACTCCACGCCTGATCTCGCACAGCTGGCGGGCCACCACCGCTTCGAGTTCCAGACGATCGAGCTCGGACAGCGCGCCGCGGGTGAGGATCAGATGCGCGGGCGGCTGCCTGCGCCCCGCCGCCGCCGCGTTGACGGCGGGCGTCTCCACCACATGGAGAGCCGGCCGGTGGAATCCGTGAGTCGTGCACAGACCCTCGACGAGGTTCTCGAGCCGCGGATTCTCGCCCCGGGCCAGCGGCCGGGCTCCGAGGGCTGCGAGTGCCGACTGGGGCGCTCGCAGCCACAGGAGCGCGGCGACGGCCAGGCCCACGGCCACCGCGGGGATGACGGCCGCGGCGGGTGGCACACCCACGGCCCACAGGATCGCCCACACGGCGAGCCCGATGATGGCGGCAGGGGGAGTGATGACGGCTGCGGGGTTGTTCCTCAAGGGCGTTCTGCGGTGTAGCGGGTGTTCGGACCGCCGCCGTCGAGTCCAGCGGCGGCGGCTCCGTCGGCGGTACCTCAGCCCCGACCGGAGGTGACGCGGGTACTGCCGTCAACTGCGGGCAATCGTACCGCTCGCTCCGGCTGTCCCCGCGACCCGTCACCTTCTCCTGGGTTTGGCGAACACCGCGATCCGCTCGTAGCGCGCGAGGTAGTGATCGGCCAGCCCCGACATCGAGAATGCCTCCGCTCTGGCGTGTCCGGCCGCGACCAGCCTCGACGACTCGCCCGTGTCCGACAGCACCCGGTCGACGGCGCCGGCCAGCGCCTGCGAGTCGCCCGGCGGCACGAGCAGCGCGTCGTGATCCGGTCGGGCCACGTTGCGGTAGCCGGGAAGGTCGCTGGCCACCACCGCGGTTCCGGCGGCCATCGCCTCCAGCAGCACCACGCCGAAGGACTCCCCTCTCAGCGACGGGGCGCAGAACACGTCGGCCCCCTTGAGCCGGGCGATCTTCTCGCTGTCGGTGATGGTGCCGAGCCATTCGATGCGAGGATCACCCGCCGACCGGGTCCGCAGCGCGGCCGTCTCCGGACCGGCGCCGGCGACCCACAGCCTCACGGTGGGGGGCAGCATCGCCAGCGCATCGATCAGGACGCCCAGGCCTTTGCGGGGTTCGTGACGTCCGATGAAGAGGATGGTCGGGCCGCCGGTGGGTGCAGGCTGGGCCGCCCGGTACGGCGCCAGCTCCACCCCGTTGTAGAGCAGGTCATAGCTGCCGCCCAGAGCGTCGCGAGCGGTGTCGCGGGCATCGGGCGAGACGGCCACTCTCAGGTCGAGACGGTTGGCCAGAAAGCGGGTGGCCCTCGGGAGCAGGTCGTAGGCGAAGGAGTTGCCCGCGAGGTGGAAGGTGCCGATGAGGGGCGCCGGCCTTACCAGCAGGGCGGTCATCGTCGGTCCCGGCGCCAGCGGCTCGTGGACATGGATCACATCGAAGGACTCGTCGCGCATGGCGCGGATAGCCCGTAGCTGGCACGACGGGTCGGGAGCCACCGGGGCGATGGATCCGTTGGCGATCGCGGGCAGGCTGTTCCCGAGGGGCGTCACGTTGGGATCGGGCGGTGGGCCGTCGCAGGGACCCAGCACCCGGGTCGGATGGCCCCTGCGGCTGAGCGCTCTGGCCAACCCCAGCACCTGCATCTGCACACCGCCGGGAAGGGTGAGGCTGTACGGGCAGATGATCCCGATCCGCACGACGCGAGGCTACAAACCGCGCAGCGACTCTGGAAGGGGCTGGCCGAGCGCCCTGTAGTCGCTGGGCCAGTTGGGCGACATCAGGTGCCATTGCTCGGGAGCGACCCGGACGAGGCGCTCCAAGGCCGCGGCGTAGTCCTGGACGACGCGGGACACATCGCTGCGGATCCCGCCGAGCCGGCGGGTATCGAGAGGGGGTGCAGCGATGGCATGGCGGCCACGGCCCCTCCAGTAGACCGCGGACGGGATGAGCGGGGCGCCGGTGCGCAGCGCCAGCAGCGCGGGCCCGGCCGGCAGACGGGTCCGCTCGCCGAAGAAGTCCACCTCCACGCCGTTGCCCGCGACATCCCTGTCCGCCAGCAGGCACACGACATCGCCTCGCCGGATCGCGGTGGCGAGGCGCCCTCCCGCGTCCGGGCCGAGCGGGACGATGTCCATCCCCAGCCGGCGGCGGAAGGAGGCGAACCACTCGAACACCTCGGGTGGCTCCAGGGGCTCCACCACGGCCGTCACCTTCATCCCCGGGACCAGAGCGAGCCACCATGCCGCCCACTCCCAGGTGCCCAGGTGCGGCATGACCAGGATCGGTCCCGTTCCGGAGCGGACGGCCCGCTCGATCGCGTCAACACCCTCATAGCCGAACCCCTCGTCGATCACTGACACGTCGAGGCTCGGCAGCTTGAAGCTCTCCAGGTAGTAGCGGGCGTACCAGTCGAAGACGGCCGTCACCCGGCGCGCCGACTCGACCCGACCCATCCGCCGGCCCAGGGCCCGCTCCAGGTTGCGGCGCACCAGCAGCCGCTTGTCGCCACTGGCGGCCGCGGCCGCCAGTCCGGCCGCCAGCGCTCCGGCCCTGGCCACCGGTGACGGAGCGCGGCGAGCGAACAACTCCGCGGCCCGGTAGGCCGAAGCCGACGGCATCGAGACTCAGGCGGGGTCGGCCGGAGGGCGGGTGCGCGTCCTGGCGCGCCGGGCGGTGTCGGCTCCTCGACGGCTCACCCTGGTCTCCCGGGAACGGCGGAACCGGCGGCGTGAGCGAGAGCGCACCGGACGGTCCTCCGACGCCTGCCTCCATACCTTGATGAATCGCTGGACGGCAGTCACCGCGGTGAGCGCCAGCATCAGCCACAGCGTCCAGATGAGCAGTTCGTTGAACAGCAGGCCGAAGCCGAGCACGATGAACCGCTCGGCCCGCTCCATGATGCCGCCCTTGGCGTCGTAGCCGAGCGATTCCGCCTTGGCCCGCTGGTACGAGACGAGCATCGCCAGGCTCATCACCGCCACCGGCAGCATCATGATGTGACCCGGCTCGGTGTCCGACAGGTACCAGGCGAGGCCGCCGAAGAGCAGGGCGTCGGTGAGCCGGTCCGACACGGAGTCGAAGAAGGCGCCCCGCTGCGAGGACATGCCCGAAGCCTTGGCCACCGCCCCGTCGAGGGCGTCGGGGATGCCGGTAAGGACCAGCAGCAGGAACCCCAGCCGCAGGTGGCCGGTGGCGATGGCGAAGGCCGCACCGGAGGCCATGACGATGCCGGTGATGGTGACCATGTCGGCGGTCACGCCGGTGCGGCGCAGCGACACACCGATCGGTATGAGCCCCCGGTCGACCGCCTGACGCCAGTTTCCGTCGAACATTGCGCGCTCCCGTCGCGGCTGCAGCCTCACGCTACCAGCTTGCTGCAGCGTGCCCCCGGCGGACGCTGCGGGCGTCCGCTTGCTCGCACGGGCCTCGCCCTACTCGCTCGCAAGTCGAACACCCGCATCCCCCGCCTGGGGGGGTCGCGGTGCCGCTGGCGGGGCACTCAGGCGTCGAGACCGGTCCAGTCCTCGGGGTTGTCCTCCACGAAGCATCCCACCACCGTGCCGTCCACCCCGTCCACCAGCACGAGGCCCCGGTTCGATGGGGACGGCTCGTTCGAGTACAGCAGGATGCGCCATGTGGGCCGGCTGCGCAGGCCCCGCCACGCGAGCTGGGCCGAAGCGTGGCCGACCGGGAAGCCGACCTCCCGGGTGGCCGATACCAGCGCGTCGTTCTCGTCCACGGCCAGGTTCCAGCCGGCCTGCAGGCAGTACAGACCGAAACCGATCAGGCCGATGCCGCCGGCCATGAACCCGCCGTTGACCAGCACCGCGTCCTCACCGACGGCCAGCGGCACCACCACGGCGGCTGCTCCGATCAGCAGGTAGAGCACGCCGGCGATGCGGCGCCTGCTGTTGTTCGGGAACAGGTACGGGCCCACGTATCCGGACGCGTCGAGGTCGTCGGGGAGCCTGTCCCGCACCTCGGCATCGCTGGGCGCCGCACCGGCGGCCGCCGCGCCGGCGAGCCGCGCCTCGTCGCCCGCGGCCGGTTCCTGGGTCACGACCGCAGGATAGGTCGGCTCGCCGGAATCAGGCCGGGGACCAGGCCAGGCCGCCATCCACCTTGATGACGGCTCCGGTGGTGTAGCTGGCGGCCGGCGACGCCAGGTAGAGGGCCGTGCCGACTATCTCGTCGGGCTGGCCGCCGCGACCCAGCGGTATGCGCTGGCGGGCCGTCCGGGCGAAGTCCTCGAGATCCCAGGCCTTGGCGATGTCGGTCAGGAACGGTCCGGGCATGATGCAGTTGACCCGGATCTTGGGCCCGAGCATGTGGGCCAGGGCCAGGGTCAGGTTGTTGAGTCCCGCTTTGGCCATGCCGTAGGGCACCTCGACCGCGCTGGGCTGCACCGCGGCGATGCTCGACACGTTGATGATGCTGCCCTCCGCATCCCGGGACTTCATCTGGTCGCCGACCAGCGCGCACAGCCGGAACGGGCCCTTCATGTTCAGGGCGACCACGCTGTCGAACAGCCGCTCGGAGACCTCGGCCAGCGAGGGGTACAGGGGCGAGCTGCCGGCGTTGTTGATCAGCACGTCGATGGGTCCGAGCCGGTCGGCGACCTCAGCCACGAAGGGCTCGCACTGGTCCCATCGGCCCACATGCAGTCCCAGGCCGATCACCTCGGAGCCCGAGGCGGCCGCGATCTCGGCTGCCGCGGCCTCGCACACGTCGCGCTTGCGGCTGGCGATGGCCACCCGAGCGCCCCGGTGGGCGAACGCTGCGGCCATCTCACGACCGAGCCCGCGGCTGCCTCCGGTGATGGCCACCACCTTGCCCTCGAGGTCGAACAACCGGTCACGGTCGCCTGTCATCTTGCTCCTCCTGACATCAGGGTGTCTCCGGCTCAGATCGGCAGGTTGCCGGTGGCCCGGCGGGTGGTGCCCTCATCGGTGTAGGCGGCGATGGTCCGCTGGGCGATGCGCATCTGATGCACCTCGTCGGCGCCGTCGGCGAAGCGGGCCCAGCGGGCGTGCTGGTACATGTGGGCCAGCGGGGTGTCGGTGGAGTAGCCGAGGGCGCCGTGCACCTGGATCGAGCGATCGATGACCCGGTTCAGCATGTTGGCCACGAAGTGCTTGGCCATCGACACCTCGGACTTGAAGTCCTCGCCCCGGTCGATCTTGTGGGCTGCGTGCAGCACCATCAGCTTGGCCTGGTACAGCTCCATGGCCGAGTCGGCGATCAGCCACTGGATCCCCTGCTTCTCGGCCAAGAGCGAGCCGTGGGAGAAGCGGTTCAGCGACCGGTCCACCATCATGTCCAGCGCGGTCTCGGCCTGGGCGATCCACCGCATGCAGTGGGCCAGCCGGGCCGGGCCCAGCCGGTACTGGCCCAGCAGATGGCCCTGGCCGCGCCCGCCGAGCATCTGGTCGTTGTGGACTCTCAGGTCCTCGATGAGGATCTCGCTGTGGCCGGTGCTGCCGTGCATGGTCTCGATCTGGCGCACCTCGGTCCAACCCTCGTGCGGGAGGTCGATGATGAAGGCGCTGTTGGCCGCTTGCGGGATGTCGGGACTGTCCTCGGTGCGGCACACCAGGATGGCGAAGTCGGCCCGGTGGGCGTTGGAGATGAACCACTTGTGGCCGTTGATGACCCATTCGTCGCCGTCGGGATAGGCCCGGCTCTGGATCAGGGTGGGGTCCGAGCCCGCCACCTCGGGCTCGGTCATGGCGAAGCAGGACCACACCTTGCCCTCGCACAGCGGGCGGAGGTACTTCTCGGCCTGTTCGGGCGTGGCCCAGTGCAGCAGCGTGTGCATGTTGCCCTCGTCGGGGGCCTGGCAGTTGAGCACCCACGGGCCGTAGTAGGACTTGGCCGCCTCGGCCTGCACCATGGCCAGCGCCACGTGCCCGAGTCCCATGCCTCCCCATTCGGGCGGCATGTGCGGCAGCCACAGGCCGGCTCGCCGAGCCTGCTTGCGGAGGTCGATCAACACGCCGACCCGGTCGCTCCCGGTCAACGGAGGGGCCCCTTCGTGTCCGGCGATGCGGGCCTCGGCCGGCTTGACCACGTCGTCGATGAACGAGCGGACCCGGGTCCTGGTCTCCTCGAGCTCCGGGGTGAGCGTGAAGTCGATGGCCATGGATGCTCCTCACTGATCGCAACCACCAGTCTGCCGGAGTGGTGCGGTTCCAATACGCTGAGCCTTCCCCGGCGACAGGAGACAGCGTGACCGACACCCCCATGAGCCGTCCCGGCGAGGTGGCCGGATGGCCGAAGCTGGTTGTGACCTACCGGACCGACCCCGCCGGAGTCGCGCAGCTGCTGCCACCCGGACTGGTTCCGGGCGAGCCGGTGGTGACCGTGGGCGTCTACTGCGTGCCCATCCTCTCCGAGCCGGAGTACGGCATCAGCATCAAGGTCCCGGCGTCCTGGCAGGGGACCGAGGGCCTCTACAACCTGGGCATGGGCATCGACCAGGAGGCGGCCGTCTCCATCAGCCACGAGACGAACGGCCAGCCCAAGTTCCTGTGCGACATCGACTACTACCGGATCGGCGACCACGTGGCCGCCCGGGCCACGCATCAGGGCTACACCTTCGTCGAGTTCAGCGGCGACGTGACCGGCCCGGTCGATCCCGCCGGCGGGGACGTCACCGACCACGAATGGTGGATCAAGTACTCGCGGGCCATCGGCGGGGCCGCCGGTCAGTACGACTTCCCGCCCCACGTCGTGGACGTGTGCTCAACCTTCGAGCAGCGTCACATCGAGAGCATCGAGGGCGAGTTGAAGCTCCTGGACAGCCCCTGGGACCCGATCGCCCGCTACCTGCCCATCCGCGAGCAGCTGACGGCACGGCTGGTGACCCACCAGGCCAAGGACCGCAGCATCACCAATGCCGGTCCGCTGGACCCGGACGCCTTCTGGCCCCACGCCGACACGATCGGCGCCTCGCGCTGGCCCGGAACCCGTGGCGGCCCCCGCGCCGACTGAGAGGCCGAGCGGATAGGCGCGCCACTCCGGCGCAAGCACGGGAGCGAACCGTGACCGGGTCGGGATCAGGTGGCGAGGTCGTGGCCGCGGGGCATCTCGGCCCGGCCGATGGCCTCGGCCCGGGCGTGCAGCAGCTCCTCGGTGTCGTCCAGATCCCTGGCAATGATGTAGCGACGCTCGGCCACGCCGTCGAGCACGAACTCCCCTAGCTCGTCGAGGTCGGCCACCTCGGGCTCGGTGCCCCGCATCTCGGCGACGAGCGCCTTCAACTCGTCGAAGGTGAGGCTCTTGCGCCCGGTGCCCTCCCCCACTCGCTGCAGGTGCTCGGGCCGGTTGCGCTGGGCGTTGAACAGGCCGGTGTCCATCATCCCGCCCGACGGGTAGAAGACCGATGCCCGCAGGTCGGTGCCCTCGCTGATGAGATTGGCGTTGAGCGCCTCGGTGAAGCAGCTGGCCGCGGCCTTGGACGACGCGTACACCGAGGCGGTCGGCACCGGCGCGAACCCGCCGTCGCCCGAGGACGTGACGACGACCTGGCCCGGCTCGCCGCCGGCGATCATGCGGGGAACGAACGCCCAGGTGCAGATGGCCACCCCGAACACGTTGACGCCGAAGCACCATCGCCAGTCGTTGGGCTCCTGCTGCCAGGGCTTGCCGCCGCCGCCGGAGGTGACCCCCGCGTTGCAGAACAGCAGGTTGCACCGGCCGTGGGTCGAGAACACATGGTCGGCCAGCGCGGTGACGGAGTCCTCGTCGCTCACGTCGGTGCGCACGCCCTCGACCGGTCCCAGCGGTGACAGCTCCCCCACCGCCTGCTCGAGTACGGGCTCCTCGATGTCGGCGATCACCACCCGCGCCCCACGGCGCAGCAGCGCCCTGGTGATGCCCTTGCCGATGCCGCTGGCCCCGCCCGTGACCACCGCCACCGCGCCTTCGATGCGAACCGGATCGGGACTCATGTCCATCGTCTCGTCAGGCCGGGGCGACTTCGACGGGGATGCCGTTCACGGCCGCGTTGCCAGAGGGCACGTCCACGAACTCGGGCGGGGCCAGCAGGTTGTTGTTGATCCCGGCGTGCTCGCGGGCCACCGACAGGCGAGTGCCCGGCTTGTCGTGGCCCCACCCGTGGGGCAGCGACACCACCCCGGGCATCATCTCGTCGCTGACCTCGGCCGGAACCTCGACGGTGCCGTTGGAGGACGACACCACCGCAAGGTCCCCGTCGGCGACACCGCGGGCCGCGGCGTCTTCGGGGTGGATGAGCAGCGTGCAGCGGTCCCTGCCGCTGACCAGCACCCTCACGTTGTGCATCCAGGAGTTGTTGGAGCGCAGGTGGCGGCGGCTGGTGAGCACCAGCGGCTCGGCGGGGCGGTCCAGCCGCTCGACGACACGGCCGATGTCGGCGGTGATGTGGTCGGGGGCCAGGTCGACCTTGCCGTCGGGGTGCAGCACGATCTCGTCGATGCGGGGCACCATCGGGCCGTAGTCGACGCCGTCGGGATGCTCCTTGAGCTTCTCCAGGTTCAGGCCGTCGGGGTTCTCGCCGTAACGGTCGCCCCAGGGACCGGTGCGGATGGCGAGATCATTGAGGCGCTCGGGACCGGGTTCGGGGCTGGCGGCCAGGGCCACCTTCGGATCCGCCCCCGAGAGCGCGGCGATGTTCGAGAAGTACCCGTCGTCGATGGCGGCCGCATCGGTGTCCGGAGGGATCCCCGCGCAGATGGCGCCCAAGCGGAGCAGGATCTCCCACTCGTGGGGCCGGTCGTCGGCGGGCGGGAACAGCGGCGGCGACCACTTGGCGGCCGAGCGGGTCGCCCACCCCCACAGCAGTTCGTCACAGTGGGGCTGCTCCAGCGCCGAGAGGCCGGGCAGGATCACGTCGGCGTGACGCGAGGTCTCGTTGAGGGCATTGTCGAGCGAGATCATGGCATCGAGCTGCGGCAGGGCGGCGTCGAGGCGGCCGGCGTCGGGCGCCGAGATCACCGGATTGCCGCAGATCACCACCAGCGCCCTCACCTGGCCCGGTCCGGGCGTGTCGATCTCCTCGGCCATGCACGACACCGGGAACTGTCCCAGAGCCTCGGGCGCGCCCCGCACCCGGCTGTGCCGGCGGCCGAAGCCCTTGGGCGAGCCCCACTCCTGCTGGGCCGCGGACACCGCCACAGGCTTGGCCCACATCAGGCCGCCCACGGAGTCGAGGTTGCCGGTGAGGGCGCAGATCACGTCGGGCAGCCACGACGCCAGGGTGCCGAACTCCTGGTTGCAGGTGCCGATGCGGGCGTACCAGGCGGCCCGCTCGGCCGCCGCGAACTCGCGCGCCAGCGTCCGGATCAACCCTGGTGTGGTGCCGCAGGCGTCCGCCACTCGCTCGGGCGGGAAGCCGGACGCGATGCGGCGGACCTCGTCGACTCCCTTGAGGCGTTCGCTGAGGTGCCCCAGGCGCACGAGGCCGTCCGCGAACAGCACGTTGACCACTGCGAGCTGCAGCAGGGCGTCGGTGCCCGGCCTCACCGGCAGCCATTGGCTCGCGTGCTTGACCGTGCCGGTGCGGCGGGGGTCGATGACCACCACCTTGCCCCGCTCGCGGATCCGGTCGAGGGCTGCGGGCACGTCGGCGTGGGCCAGCAGGCTGCCCTGGCTGGCATGGGGATTGGCCCCCTGCACGACCAGGAAGTCGGTGCGCTCGATGTCGGGCGCGGGGATGCGCCAGGCCTGGCCGTACATGAGATGGCAGACCACGTTCTTGGGCCACTGGTCCACGGTCCCGGCCGAGTAGATGACCGGCAACCCGGCGAGGCCCATGAACAGCCCCACATAGCGGCTGATGGAGTAGTTGTGGGCGGCCGGGTTGCCCACGTATGCGGTTATGGCCTCGATTCCGTGCTCGTCGCGCACCCTTCCGATGAGCTCGGCGCATCGTGCGAAGGCGTCGTCCCAGCCGGCCTCCACGAAGTCTCCCGCCGGGTTGCGCACCAGCGGAACCCGCAACCGGTCGGGATCGGTGTGAAGGTGCCCGAGCGTGGTGCCCTTGGGGCATATGTAGCCCTTGGACCACACATCGGCTCGGTTGGGACGGATCAGCTTGACCTCGCCTCCGGCGTGGTGGACCTCCAGACCGCACATCGCCTCGCACAGCGGGCAAGTCCGGATGTGAATGCTGCGCTCGTCCGACATGCTGCCTCTCGTCACGGCTTGAACAAGGTCTCGATACTAGATCCGCACCGATCGGCCTCAGACCTCGAGCATCAACGTGACCGGGCCGTCGTTGACCAGCTCGACCGCCATGTCGGCCCCGAAGGATCCGGTGGCCACGGTGGCGCCCAGGCGGCGCAACTCGGACACGAGTTCCTCGATCAGCCGGTTGGCCTCGTCGGGGGCGGCCGCGGCGATGAACGACGGCCGGCGCCCCTTGCGGGTGTCGCCGTACAGGGTGAACTGGCTGATCACCAGCACCTCGCCGGTGGTGTCGGCCACCGACCGGTTCATGTGCCCCTTCTCATCGGCGAAGATGCGCAGGTGCCACAGCTTGGACGCCAGCTTGAGGGCCGCGTCCCGGTCGTCGCCGTGGGTGACGCCCACCAGGCAGCACAGCCCCGCACCGATCTCGCCGACAACCTCGCCGCCCACCCGCACCCGGGCCTCGGCGGCCCGCTGGACCAGAGCCCTCACCCGGCCAGCCTAGAGGCCGAGAAATTGGCGAGCGCAGCGCTACTGAAGCGGCGCTCTCCGCTGCCAATCCGGCTCAGGACCGGACCGGGCGACGCGACGCGATCGTGCCGTAGAACACGCCGGCCAGTACCACCACCGCGCCGACCACCGCAGTCGGGCGGGGAAGCTCCGACAGGAACAGGGCGGCCCACACCGTCCCGGCCACGGTCTCGACCGGCGTGAACAGCGCCACCTCGGACACGGGCGCGAAGCGAGGGGAGTTGGTATGGGCCAGCCGGCCCAGTGGATTGAAGCACAGCCCCATGGCCGCGATGGCCAGGTATGCCCTCGTGTCCAGCGAGAACGGCGACGCCGCGAAGCTGGTGGCGGACAGCATGACCACCGCGCTGATCGACAACCCGGCACGGCGGCTCACGTCGGGGAAGCGCCGCCAGATAGTCAGGCTCGTGGCGAACGCGGCCACCGCCAGCAGTGCCAGGAAGTCGCCCTTGAGTGTCGGCTGGCCCAGCGAGCTGGACACGATCACCGCGATGCCCGCCATGGTCACCGCGATGGCCACCGCCACCCGCCGGGTGACCCGCTCCCCGAGGAACAGCCGGGCGCACAGCGCGGCCAGCAGCGGCGACGCCGCCACGATGGCCACCACGTTGGCCACCCGGGTCTGGGTGATCGCGGTGATGAAGCTGAGTTGGCTGACCGACCCGAGCACGCCCACCCCGGCCAGGGGAAGCCGGTGCTGCCTCAACGACTCCGCGATCGGCCTGCGGTCGATCCACCGCCCGAACGTGGAGTACACCACCAGCGCGCAGCACGCCACCCAGAAGGCGACGTCGACGGCCTCGGCCTGGGACAGGCGCACCCACAGCGAGTCGGTCGACACCGACAGCATCCCCACCCCGGCCAGCAGCCATCCCAGGCTCCGCCGGTCGCCCGAGTGCTCCGCCGTCATCGGCTCACGCTAATGGCCAGCCAGGCCTCCAGAGCGCGGCGACGGTTCAGCCGTCATCCAGCGCTCGAGAAGGCGGCGGGGTCGGACTCGAAGGCGCGCCGGCAGCCGGGAGCGCAGAACCAGTAGTCGGTGCCTTCGTGAACGGTGTGGTACTTGGCGTCGTCGACCAGCACCGTCATGCCGCACACCGGGTCGACGGCCTCGGCCCGGGGCGGAACCGGACCGGAGCCGGTCGCCATCAGCTCGCCCCGGGCCCGCCTGGCCACCAGGTCGGCCATGACCGCCACCGCGATCTCCGCATTGGCCACCGCACCCAGATCCAGGCCAGCGGGTGCTTGCACCCGGTCCAACTCCGCGGCGGCCACTCCCCGGCTGCCGAGGTGGTCGAGCACGGTGGCCGCCCGCTTGCCGGACGCGATCAGCCCCACGTAGCCGGCGTCGCCGGCCAGTGCGGCCTCGAGCGCGAGGTCGTCGTAGTGACCCTGGGTGGCCACCACCACCGCGGTGGCGCCGTCGATGACCAGATCCGACAGATCGAGCTTGGTGCGCACCAGCTCGGGACGGGTGTGCTCGTCCGGGTCGCCTCCGTCGTCGATCACGGTTGCCTGCCAGCCGACCGCGACGGCCAGCTCGGCCAGCGCGTCCACCGCCGGTGACCGGCCCACCACGATCACCTGGGGCTCGGGCCGGTGCGGCTCCAGGTACACCTCCAGGGCTCCCTCGGACTCGCAGGCCATGGCTACCTGTCGCATCCCTTCGAGGGAGCGGCCGTCGAACTCGCCGGGCTGGCCCAGGAACAGCAGTGCCGGGTCACCGGTCTCCAGGCAGTCGCGGGCGTGACGCACGACCGACGGCTCCGCGCAGGCGCCGCCCAGCCACCCCCGGACGGTGCCGTCGGCCAGGATGACCGCCTTCGAGCCCCGGCGCCCCGACGAGGGTCCCCGCCGCCACACCACGGTGGCCAGCACGTACGGCACGCGGTGGGTGGTGAGCTCCACCGCCTCGGCCAGCACCGAAACGTCCATGGCACCGCGGCTCCCCTAGCGTCGCCGATGTCGTCCGCGCCCAAGTCTACGACCGGTGCCGGCGCGGCCCCGGACGTCTCCGGCCGCTCAGCCGCCGGCTGAGTCGATGGCCTCCCACACCCGGTCGGGCAGCACCGGCATGTCGATGTTGCGCACCCCGAGGTGGGCCAGCGCGTCGACCACCGCGTTCACGAAGGCGGCGGGAGAGCCGACGGTGGCCGACTCGCCGATGCCCTTGGCCCCGATCGGATGGTGCGGCGACGGCGTGACCGTCTCCAGCAGCTCGAAGCGGGGCGTCTCCCAGGCGGTGGGGATCAGGTAGTCCATGAAGTTGGAACCGATGCAGTTGCCGTCGTCGTCGAAGGTGATCCACTGCATCGACGACATGGCGAACCCCTCGGTGAGGCCACCGTGGATCTGTCCTTCCACGATCATGGGGTTGATGCGCACCCCGCAGTCGTCGAGGGCGACCATGCGGCGCACCTTCCAGACCCCGGTGTCGGCATCGACGTCCACCACCACCACGTAGGACCCGTACGGGAACGTGAGGTTGGGCGGGTTGTAGTAGGTGACGTCCTCGAGGCCGTACTCCATCCCCTCCGGCAGGTTGGTGTACGCCGCGAAGGCGGCGTCCTGGATGGTCACCGACTTGTCGGGCGAGCCCTTGACGAAGAACTTGTCGGCGTCGCGGTCGATGTCCTCGGGCGCGGCCTCCAGTAGGTGGGCTGCGATGTGGCGGGCCTTGTCGGCGATCTTGCGGGCCACCATCGCGGTGGCCGCCCCGCCCACCGGGGTTGAACGGGACGCATAGGTGCCCAGCCCGTAGGGGGTGTCGTCGGTGTCGCCGTGGATCACCTTGATGTCGGTGGAGGGGATGCCGGTCTCCTCGGCCACGATCTGGGCGAAGGTCGTCTCATGGCCCTGGCCCTGGGTCTTCACCCCGAGCTTCAGGATGGCCTTGCCGGTCGGATGGACCCGCAGCTCGGCCGAGTCGATCATCTTGAGCCCGGCGATGTCGTAGGTGTGGGCCGGCCCGGCCCCGACCGCCTCGGTGAAGTGGGCGATGCCGATCCCGACCAGGCGCCCCTCCTCGCGGGCCGCGGCCTGCTCGGCCCGCAGCTCGTCGTAGCCGGCCGCGTCCAGCGCCTTGCGCAGCGCGGTCGGGTAGTCGCCGGAGTCGTAGACGAACCCGGTGGCCGTCTCGTAGGGGAACTGCTCGGGCTGGATGAAGTTGCGCAGCCTCATCTCGGCCGGGTCGATCCCCAGTTCGTAGGCCGCGGTCTGGATCAACCGCTCGATCAGGTAGGAGGCCTCGGTGATGCGGAACGAGCAGCGGTAGGCCACCCCGCCCGGCGCCTTGTTGGTGAAGGCGCCCCGGCACTTGATGTGCGCGTGGGGGAAGTCGTAGCTGCCGGTGCACACGTGGAACAGCCCGGCCCGGTAGCGGGTGGGCTGGGCGTCGGAGTAGAAGGCGCCCTGGTCCGACAGCATGTCCACCCGCATGGCTTGGATCCGGCCGTCGTTGCTGAGGGCCAGCTCGCCGGTCATGTAGTAGTCCCGCCCGAAGCCGGTCGAGATCAGGTTGCCGGTGCGGGTCTCCACCCACTTGACCGGCTGGCCGATGAGCAGGCTGGCCGCGGTGGCCACCACGTAGCCCGGATAGATGGGCACCTTGTTGCCGAAGCCGCCGCCGATGTCGGGGCTGACGATGCGGATGTTCTGCTCGGGCAGCCCGGCCACCAGCGCGAACAGCGTCCGGTGGGCGTGGGGGGCCTGCGACGTCATGTAGATGGTGGCCTGGCCGGTCACCGAGTTGACGTCGGCCACGATCCCGCAGGTCTCCAGCGGGGACGGGTGCGAGCGCGGGTAGTGGGTGGTCAGAGACACGACCCGGTCGGCGCCGGCGAAGGCGGCCTCGGTGGCGGCCTCGTCGCCGGTCTCCCAGGTGTAGGCCAGGTTGTCGGTCTGGCCCTCCTTCTCGTCGCGGATCAGCTCCGCTCCCTCTGCAAGCGACTGCTGGGGGTTGGTGATGGCGTCGAGCATGTCGTAGTCCACCTCGACCAGCTCGGCGCCGTCGGCGGCCGCGTACGGGTCGGTGGCGATGACCGCGGCCACCTCCTGGCCCTGGTAGCGGACCTTGTCGGTGGCCAGCACGGCCTGGGTGTCACCCGACAGCGTGGGCATCCAGGCCAGGTTGTGGGCGGCCATCAGCTCGCCGGTCACCACGGCCAGGACACCGTCCACGGCCATGGCCGCGTCGCTGTCGATGCCGTTGATGCGGGCGTGGGCCACCGGCGAGCGCACCAGGGCCATGTGCAGCATCCCGGGCAGCGCGATGTCGTCGAGGAAGTTGCCCTGTCCCTCGATGAGGCGGGCGTCCTCCACCCGCTTGACGCTGTGGCCGATGCCGCCGATCTCGGGAGGCGTGGTCGTTGTGTCAGTCATTGCGTGCTCCCTTTCAGCCGTCGCCGTCAGACGACGCCGCAGCCGCGGCGGCCTGGATGGCCTTGACGATGTTCATGTAGCCGGTGCACCGGCACAGGTTCCCCGAGATGGCCCAGCGGACCTCGTCGTCGGACGGTGCCGGGTTCTCCTCGATCAGGGCCGCGCCCACCAGCATCATGGCCGGGGTGCAGAACCCGCACTGCAGGCCGTGCTCGTCGCTGAACGCCTGCTGGACCGGGTGCAGCCCGTCGGCTGACTTGAGGCCCTCGACGGTCGTGACCTCGCGCCCGTCGGCCTGGACGGCCAGCATCGTGCACGACTTGACCGGGGTGCCGTCCACCAGGACGGTGCACACCCCGCAGCTGGTGGTGTCGCAACCGATGTGGGTGCCGGTGAGGCCGACCCCGGTCCGGATGTGGTCGACAAGCAGCCGCCGGGGCTCCACGTCGGCGGTGTGGTCGGTCCCGTTGATGTTGACAGTGATCTCCATGTCTCCCCCTCTCAGGCCTGGGCTTCTTCGGCTGCGGCCGCCAGGGCCCTCCGGGTGAAGGCGGCCACCACCCGGCGCTTCCATCGAGCTGAGCCCCTCACATCGTCGCGGGGGTCGGCCGCGGCGGCGGCCGCCTCGCCGGCCTCGGCGAACAGTTCGGCGCTGGGGGCGTTGCCCACCAGCACAGCCTCGGCGCCGGTGGCCTTGCGGTTTATGGGCGCCACCGATGTCATGGCCACGCCGGCCGCGCTGATGGTGCCGTCGCCGGCCAGCTCGAGGTGGGCGGCCACACCGACGGTGGCGTAGTCGCCGACCTTGCGCTCCAGCTTCTGGTACGAGCCGCCGGATCGTCCCGACGGCACCGGGATGTGCAGGGCGACCACCATCTCGTCGTCGGCCAGCGTGTTGGTGAAGAAGTCCTCGACGAAGTCGCCGATGGCGATGGACCTCGATCCCGACGGCCCCTGCGCGATCACCTCGGCCCCGGTGGCCAGAAGCACAGAGTTCCAGTCCCCCTCGGGATCGCAGTGGGCAACCGATCCGCACATGGTGCCGAGATTGCGCACCAGCGGGTCGGCGATCCACGGGGCGGCCGAGGCCACCGCGCCCGACACCTCGCCGGAGGCGGCGATGTCGGCATGGCGGACCAGCGCTCCGATGTGCAGGTGGCCGTTGTGGCGCTCGATGGTGTCGAGCCCGCCGATCCGGTTGATGTCGATCAAGTTCGCGGGCGTCGCGAACCGGAGCTTCATCATCGGCAGCAGGCTCTGCCCTCCGGCCAGGATGCGGGACTCATCACCCCCCTGCGCCTTGGCCGCGATGGCCTCCTCCACAGAGGAGGCCGCTACGTAGTCGAACCGGGCCGGCAGCATGCTGCACCCCCAATGGTCGCCGTCTTCGTGGGGTCCACGCGGACCGCGGACACTACAGCAACGCGCCCTGCTCCGCTCGACCGGCCAGGTCGCGTAGCAGGAATGCTCCCACAGGTACGCTGGCGGATGCGCGCTCGGAGACCCGCCGGTGGCTCCGGGCGGTTCGCGGCGCTGCACAACCGCCAGTACCGCCTGCTGTTCATAGGCGGTCTATTCACCTTCCTCACCATGCAGGTGGCCGGAATCGCCCGGGCCTGGCTGGCGTTCGAGATCACCGGCACCAACACCGGTCTCGGAGCGGTGATGCTGGCCTTCGGGGCGTCCAGCATCATCGCCATTCCCTATGGCGGCGTGATCACCGATCGCTTCTCGAAGCGCAACGTCCTGGTCGCGGCCGGGCTTCTCCAGTCGGTCACGCCCCTCGGTCTGGGCGTGGCCGTCGCCACCGGCACGGAGGCCTTCTGGATGCTGCTCGCGGCCAGCGTCCTGCAGGGGGCCATGATCTCGCTCCTGGCTCCGGCCCGGCTCGCTCTCATCTCCGATGTGGTCGGCCGCGAGGCCATCACCAACGCCATATTCCTGTCGATGTCGAGCGTGCAGCTGGCCCGGGTGGCCGGGCCTGCCGCCGCCGGGGCTCTGATCGGGGTGGCGGTGTTCGGCCTGGCGGGAGTGTTCTTCGCGGCCGGTGTCCTCGGGCTTCTGAGCGTGGTCCTCGTGATCGGGTTGCCGCGGTCCGCGCCGCTGAGCCCGTCGGGACGCAGCGCGATGGGCGACCTGCTCGACGGCCTACGGTTCGTGCGGTCCCGCCCCGACATAGTGCACCTGCTGGCCGTGTCTCTCGGGGTGGTGCTGATCGGGTTTCCCCACATGGCCTTCCTGCCGGTGGTGGCCGAGGATGTCCACAACAGCGGATCGACCGGATTCGGGCTCCTCAACGCGGTGGCGGCTGCGGGGGCCATGATCGGGTCGCTGGCGCTGGCCAATGTGGAGCGGCGCAAGCTGCACCCGTACCAGGTTCGCAGCGCCGTGGCCTTCGGCATCTCGCTCGCAGTCTTCGCGGTGATGCCGGACTTCTACACCGCCCTGGCTGTGATGGCCGTGGTGGGCGCCACCTCCACCGTCTTCCAGGCTCTGAACAACTCGCTGCTGCTCACGATGACGCCCGTCGAGTACCACGGCAGGGTCCAGAGCCTGCTGATGCTGAGCTTCTCGGGCTTCGCCATCGCGGCGCTGCCCATCGGGATCATCGCCGACGCCGTGGGCATCCGGGCAACCCTCGTCGGCCTGGGGGTGCTGGTGCTGGTGGTCATGGCAGTGGCCCGGATCGTCGAGCCGCGCCGCTTGGGCGAAGAGACAACACTGTGAGCATCGAGACACGAGGAGGCGACCATGGCCGATGACCGCGGCCGGAACCGGAAGCCCGCCGACGGGCACAACAGCGCCGATCCGGAGTCGGTGGTGCGCAGCTACTGGGAGAGGATCTGGCTCGAGCGCGACCTCGACGCGCTGGAGGACCTGGTGTCCGAGCCCATCGTGCGCCACGGGCCCGACGGCACCGAGACGCTCACTCGCCGGCAGCTCCGGCAGCGTCTGGCCGGGGCCTTCGAGGCCATTTGCGCCAGCGAGGTCAGCGTCCACGCCCTCAGCGCTGACGGCGACACCATCTGGATCCGCCTGACGTTGCGCGGGGTGAGCCTGGCCACGGCATCGGCGATGCTGGTCGCCTGGATGGGGCAGTACCGGGTAGCGGGCGGGCGCATCGCCGAGATCTGGTCCCTGCACCAGGCCGGCATCGACTGGGAGGGGTGATGGGCTCAGGGCCCGTGATCCGGCGACTCGACGACCCGGCGCTGCCGTGGCAGCGGGTCAAGGCCCAGCGCAACGCCGACGGCAGCGAGTCGTCGGTGTGGGAGAAGTGGTTCGCGTTCCGGGCCGACCCTCCCTACCTGTCGCTGTACGCCCGTTACGACCCCGGCATGGTGGTGCGGCGCCACGGCCATCGCTCGCCGCACGTCGTGTTCGTGCTGGAGGGAGAGATCCTGATCGGCGATGAGGTGTGCGACGCCGGCACCCACATCGAACTCCCCCAGGGCGAGCAGTTCGGGCCCCTGGTGGCCGGCGACGCCGGCTGCACACTGTTCGAGGTGATGCTGGGCGATCCGCGCAGCTGGAGCGACGACCCGGAGGCGTTCAACGAGACCTGCTCGGAGCGGGGCGTTACACCGCTGCCCGATCCCGAGATCGACTTCCCCGAGTGGCTCGAGGACCTGCGCAGCCGCTGGATCGAGTCGGTCCAGCCCCGGGAGTGAGCACTACCGAACTGATCCTGGTCGGCGTGGCGTCGGCCCTGGCCATGCTGGCCAAGAGCGCGACGGGGCTCGGCTACCCGCTGATCGCCATCCCGATCCTGGCCCCGCTGACCGGCATCGAGACCGCGGTGGCGGTCGTGACCCTGCCCAACGCCGCGGCCAACGTGCTGGTCGGCTGGCGCACCCGCAGTGCCCGTTCGGAGACCCGCGATGTGCTCGTGCTGTCGGCGACATCGGCGCTGGGGGCAGTTCCGGGCACGTTCGTGCTGGTCTCGGCGCCGGAGCGGCCCCTGTTGATCGTGCTCGCGGTCTCGGTGCTGCTGTTCGTGGTCAGGTCGCTTTGGTTCGGAGACGTCAGAGTGTCTGCGGACTTCGGGCGGCGGGCCTCACCGGCGGTCGGGCTGGCCACGGGGCTCATGCAGGGCGCAGTGGGAGTGTCCGGGCCGATCATCGGATCGTGGCTCTATGCCTACCGCCTGCCTCGCGAGGCCTACGTCTTCGGGCTGTCGGTGCTGTTCCTGGTGTCGGGCATAGCCCAGATCGCCTCCCTGGCGTCGATCGGCGCCTACACGTCCGACCGGCTGATCGCGGCCGCGGTGGGCTTCGGGCCGGTGCTGGCCGTCCTGCCGGTGGGTGAACACCTGCGGGCGAGGCTGTCGGGCTCCCAGTTCGACCGGGCCGTGCTGGGGTTGCTGGCGGCCGCGGGCGTCACGCTGGTCGTGCGGGCCGTCATGGGCTGAGAGGCCCCGGGAGAGCCCGGCAGGCAGTCGGCCCGCTACCCGTCGTCGGCCCCTGCCGGTCCGGTGCGACGCAGCCCGGGCAGGCGCCATTGGGAGCCGCGGCGCTCCTGGGGATCCTCGGGCTTATCGAGGCCGGGATAGGGGGCCCGCACCTCCCCCACCTCGCCCCGGTACAGCCGGTCCGGGCGCTGCTGGCCGCCCCAGACGACCACCTGGGGAAAGGCGATGGTGATGGAGCAGGCCGCGAACTCCCGGTGGATGGCCAGTACCAGGTCGTGGCGGGTGGCGAGCTCCGTCGGCACGTCGCTGGCGTGCCAGTAGAGCACGTTGAAGCCGATGCTGGAGTCGCCGAAGCCCTCGAGGTTGACCGCGGGCTCGGGCTCCGCCATCACTCTGGGCACACGCTGCAGAGCGGTGTAGATGGCCTCGGTCGCCTGCTCGAGGTCGGTGTCGTAGGCCACGCCCACGAGCAGCGAGCTGCGCCTCACCGGCTCGCGGGTCAGGTTGACGATCGTCGCGCCGGCCACGTTGGCGTTGGGGATGCGTATGTGCGTGCCGTCGAGGCCCCTGATCTGCGTGGTGCGGGAGTCGATGTCCTCCACCACGCCGAGCCGGCCGTCCAGTTCCACGGTGTCTCCCACCGTGTAGGGCCTCCGGGTCTGCAGGATCACCGACGAGACGAAGTTGCCGACCACGCCCTGAAGGGCCAGGGCCAGAACCAGACCGCCGAGGCCGAGAGCGCCCAGCAGCGGCCCCACCCGCACGCCCAGGACGGTCAGCGAGTAGGAGAGGCCGATGATGAACACGGCGTAACCCGAGAACCGCGAGGTCAGGATGGCGGCGAAGCCGTGACCGATGCCGCGCGAGACAGCCCTGCGCAGGAGCCGGGACACGACCACGGCCAGCAACAGGGTGCATACCAGGACGATGCCGGCCTTGATCCAGTCGGCATGGGTAAGCGGGTCGTCCAGCAGCGCCTCGCTGTCGGTCTGGGCCAGCACCCCGACGAAAGGGATCATCCGCATCCAAGTCTGTCACGCGGGCCGGTCGTGGCGGGGACGCGGCCGGTGGCGGAGTCAGGGCTGAGCGGGCCCCGAGCGTCCTATGGCCTGGTCCGAGGTGCCCAGATAGCTGGCGATCACCAGCGGGTCGCTGCGGACCTGCTCGGGGGACCCCTCGGCGATCACCGCGCCCGCCTCCAGGCAGTAGACGCGGTCGCTGATGCCCATGACCAGCGGCATGTCGTGCTCGATGACGATCACCGCGGCGTCGAGTTCGGCCTGCACCTGCTTGATGAGCGGCCCGAACGCCTCGGCCTCCCGCTGAGCCACCCCGCCGGTGGGCTCGTCGAGCAGCAGCACCCGGGCGTTGACGGCCAGCAGGCTGGAGAGTTCCACGATGCGGCGGGTGCCGGTCGACAGGGTGGCCACGAAATGGTCCGCATAGCGTTTCAGGCCCATGTAGTCGATGAGCTCGTCCGCCTCGACCCGCTTGGCCCGTTCCTGTGACGGCGACGGCGGCAGGGCCGTCATCGACGGCACCAGGTACGAGTGCGACCGGGCCTCCAGCGCGACCATCAGCGACTCGCGCACCGTGAGGCCGGGATAGACGCGAGCACCCTGGAAGCCCCGTCCCAGGCCGCGGGCGTGGCGGGCCGGTGCCCGCCGGGGCGTCACGTCGTCGCCGAGCACGAGTATCCGCCCCCGCGCGGGCACGAACCCGCTGATGGCGTTGAGGAGCGTGGACTTGCCCGCTCCGTTGGTGCCGATCAGGCCGACCAGCTCGCCGTGGTCGACGTGCACCGAGACGTCGTCCACCGCGGTGTTGCCGCCGAAGCGAACCGACACGCCCCGGGTCTGCAGG
>JAJEEV010000044.1 GCA_022820805.1 Acidimicrobiia bacterium | reverse complement strand
TGGCCGAGCGCCAGGCCGCGGCCGAGGGAGTGAGCAGCCGGTCCCGGGCTGTGGCCGGCCTGGCCCGGGCCGCGCTCGGCACCGGCGTCGCCCGCGAGGCGGCGGCCTCCGAGCACTGGCGGGAGCTGTTCGTGGCCGCGCCGTTCGGGGAGCGCCTGGTCGAGGGATACGTCGACCTCGTCTACCGCGGCTCAGGCGGGCTGGTGGTGGTCGACTGGAAGACCGACACGGTCTCGGGCGACGACGATGTCGACGCCAGGCTGGCCCGCTACCGCCCGCAGGGCGCGGCCTACGCGGCCGCCCTGGAAGCCGTCACCGGTGAACCGGTCGCCCGCATGGTGTTCGTCTTCGTCAACCGCGGCGGCGCGGTCGAGGCCGAACTCCCGGACCTGCGGGCCGCCGTCGAGGAAGTGAGGGCCACCGTGGCCGGCCTCAGCGGCTGAGGCGCTCGCTCAACTCGACCACGAGGCGCTTCACCGCTGCGGCCACGCCCTCGCGCTCGGCCTCCCCCAGGTGGCCGATCTCGGAGTCGAAGGCGTCGAGCACCAGGTCCAGCGTCTCGCGGGCCAGCTTCAGGCCCTCGGGCGTCAGCTCCAGCAGGCTGCGTCGGCCGTCGTCGGGGTCGGCCACGCGGCGCACCAGTCCCCGGCCGACCAGGCGCTGCATCGTCTTGGTGGCCCCGCCCGAGGTCTGCACGATGCGCTCGGCCAGCTCGCCGGCCGTCATGCGGTGCGGCGGACCGGCCAGCCACAGCGCGCTGAGCGCGAAGTAGCCGGAGGTGTCGAGCTGGCGGACGGACAGCGTGTCCGACAGCCACGCCTCGATCTGGCGTCCCGCCAGCAGCGTCAACACCAGCACGTCGATGGTGTGGCGGTGCTTCTTGGCCACGAAGGGAGCGATCGACCCGAGCACGTCGTCGTCGAACAGAGACCACCTCGCCTCCCGGGTGTCCCGATCGTCCCGCGTGTCCTTGTCCATGGCAGTCCCCTCCGGCTAGGACCCGGAGGCCAGGGGATCGGGATCGCCGGGGCGCATCCGTCCGGTGAACATCACCGCCACCCGCTCGCCGGGCGTCAGGGCGGCCGTCCCGTCACCGGCAGCAGCCAGAGCCAGCAGGCCGCCGAGGCCCGCCGCCCCTGTGGGACACACGTCGATGCCGGTGTGCCGGTGGGCCAGCCGGTGGGCCCGCCTGAAGTCGTCCTCGGAGGCGACCAGGGGCCATCCACCCGAGGCCAGCATGGCTTCGACGATGTCGACCCAGTCGTAGGTGATGTCGTCGAGGATCCCCGAGGCGTACGACGCCGGCTCGGAGTCCCACGCCCGCATGTAGCGGTCGGGATCGTCACGAAGCCGGCGCACCAGTTCCTGGACGCGGCTTTCACTCATCGGCGCCATCTCTTCGGCGATTCTGGCACGCAGCCGGTTGTCCATGGTGCCCTCAGGAGCTGCCTGGGCGGAGACGATCCGGTCGAGGAAGTACTGGCGGTCGCGCCCGCCGGCGCGCTCCTCCGCTCGCAGTTCGCTCATCAGCGTGTCCCAAGCGCGCACCAGGGGGTGATTGCCGTGCGGCTGAACGGCATGGATCCTGGGCAGTCGAGCGAGATCGCCCCGCGCCGCCGCGTCGGCCAGCCCGGTCACCACCGCAGTGGCCAGCGCGCCCCCGCCGACCTGGACGAACAGGCGGTCCAGGCGGGCCGGCGGGCCGCCATCGTGCTCGACGAGGGTGTCGACCATCTCCCAGGCCAGGGTCCGGCCGCCGTCGATGGTGGCCGGTGTCTCGGTCCCCTGGCACGAGAACGGCACCGCCCCGGTCCCGATGGCGGCCAGCATGGCGTGGTGGGCCGGGTCGCCGGGCACGCCCGGCTCGCGCTCGCAGCGCACCACCCGCCCGCCCAGCTCGGTGATGCGGTCCACCACCGCGTCGTTGGCCCAGGTCGGGACGAACACGTCGATCCGGCGGCCGACGGCCCGGGCCACGACCGCGGCGGCCAGCGCCGCGTTGCCGCAGCTGGCGATGGCGTACGGGGGCGCCCCGGCACCGGCGGCGCCGTCCGCCAACCGGTGGGCCAGGGCCACGCCGAACAAGTGGCGGGCCTTGTGCGAGCCCGACACGTTGCCGGTCTCGTCCTTGACCCAGAGTTCGCAGTCTCCGCTCCCGACCGCCTCGGCCAGCTCCGGGGCCGGTTCGAAGGGGGTGCGCTCGAAACCGTGTCCCTCGACTCCGCTCACGGCCGCGTCGAGGTCGCGGACGGCTTGGCGGGCCGCCTCCGCGGGCACCTCCCCGCGTTCCACGAACCGATGCGTCTCAAGCCGCGGCCCGTACTGCTCGAAGGTGGAGGCGGCATCTCCCATACTCGTCAATCTAGAAGACCGCCGGGCTCGGGGGACTCCCATCGGCGAATGGTCGTGAATCGTTGTACGTACTATTATATTCTGCGCCCATTCGCACGGGATGCTGTAAGGTTGCCGCGATGTCTGCAACCGATCCATATCCATACGACGGTCCCTTCGCGCCTCGCCGTCGCAGCGGCACGGACCAGACCACGGAGCGCCTCCTGAAAGCCGCCGCCCGGGAGTTCATGGACCGCGGCTACGAGGCAGCCCGCGTCAGTTCGATCGCTCGCCGAGCGGGGCTGACGCCGGGCGCGGTCTACGCCCGGTGGCCCAACAAGAGCGACGTGGTCCTGGCCGCCCTGGGCTACATCTTCGAGCAGGTGCTTCCGGCACGCCGGGCCGAGGCGTTCTCCGGCGACGCGACGGGGGCAGAGGCCCTGGGCGACGTGCTCCGCTCGTGTCTGCGGGTTGATGACGACGAGCGAGACGTGATGGCGCAGGTGTTCAGCAGCGCCCGCAACAACGAGGACATCCGGGAGTCCCTGCGGCAGTACCTCCACGGGAGGGGCCAGGAGATCTGCGACATGGTCGACGACGGCAAGGACGCGGGCCGGATCGACCCGGAGCTCGACACGGTCGCGGTCTCTCTGCTGTGCCAGGCGGTCGGGATCGGCGTTGCCCTGCTCATGTCAGCCGGGCTGGACGAGCGGCACGTCCCAACCGAGGACGAGTGGAATGCGCTGGTGATGAGGCATGTCAGCGCCGCGGCTCCGCCGGATGGAGCCACTCGCTAGGACCCGCCCCCGCCGGCCCGTGGCTGCCCGAGCTGCAACCGGCCCGGCGCGCTGGGAGCCGGCCGCGCCGGCTAGTCGTCGTGCCGGGCGCCGGTCCGGCCGTTGAACTCGACGATCTGCTCGTCCCAGTCATCGACGAAGTGGCGCATCCCGTCCCAGAAGTCTTGATGGCGCCGGGCGACGAAGTCCTCGAAGACGGTCCCCTGCTGCTCCACCCAGGTGAAGTAGCCCAGGTTGAAGATCCGGCGGCGCTGCGCATCCGAGCAGGCCAGGTGGCGCACCTCGCCGCCGGCGCCGTCGATCAGACCCCGCCCGAAGGCCGACGCGGCGGCAACGTCGTCGTAGCCACCCCGGTGGTGGCGGCCTATGTAGGCCTCCCGCTCGGCGTCGTAGAGTTCCGAGCCGTCGGTGGCCACGGTGACGATCACGTCGTCGCGGCCCATGTCGTGGGCCTTGGCCACCGCGATCGCGGCCAGCGCGTTGCACGACGACGAGTAGCCCATGTGGGTGAGCAGCCCCACCGTCGAGGCGTCGATCCCAGCCCGGTCGACAAGATGGTCACGACCGGCCGGGGTGTTGAACAGCACGTCGAGCGAGTCGGTGCACACGTCGCTGACCGCCACTATGTCGTCGGTGTTCATCACGTTGTGGATCAGCGGCACGTGCTTGTCGCCGATGCCCTGGATGTTGTGCTCGCCGTAGCCGTTCTCCAGCAGGGTCGGGCACTCGAGCGCCTCAGCCGCGACGATGCGGCAGCCGTGGTGATCCTTGAGGTAGTCGCCCGCGCCCAGAGTGCCGGCCGAGCCCGACGCGGAGACGAAAGCGGCTAGCCGCGAGCCGGGCCGGTCGGCGGCAACGTGCTCGTAGAGCCGCTCGAGAGCGGCACCGGTGACGCTGTAGTGGCCCAGGTGGTTGGAGAACTCCGAGAACTGGTTGACGATCACGTTGCCGGGGTCCAGCGCCATCTCGTTGCAGGCGTCGTAGATCTCCTTCACGTTCGACTCGGTGCCGGGTGTGCGCACGATGTCATTGGCCGGATCGAGCGTCCACTGCTCGAGCCAGTCGAAGCGGGCCTTGCTCATCCCCGCCGGCAGCACGGCCACGCCGCGGCAGTCCATGATCCGGCTGATGGCCACACCGCCACGGGCGTAGTTGCCGGTGGAGGGCCACACCGCCCGGTGCCGGGTCGGGTCGAACTGTCCGGTGACGAGCCTCGGGGCCAGGCACGCGTACGCGGCCAGCACCTTGTGGGCCCGGATCATGGGGAAGCGGTTCCCCAGGGCCAGCACGATGCGAGCGTCCACGCCGGTCAGTTCCGGTGGCAGCTCCACATAGTCGGGCACCGCGTGGGGGCCGCTGCCGTCGAGTCGCCCGAACCAGTGGACCCGGAACAGGTTGGCGGCGTCGGGCTCGTTGCGATCCACCCCGGCCAGCGCGGCCAGCCGGGCCGCGGGGATCGTGGACGGGTCGCGCAGCTCCGCGAAGGTCGGCAGGGCGATGCTGCGACTCCGGAAGCGCTCGACGGTGTTGGCGTAGGCGTCGCGGTCGACAACCTCAGCGGTCAGTCCGAGGGAGCGGTGCGCTCTGGAGATCTCGGCGGCGGAGATGGTGCTGGCTTCAGTCATGCCCCAAGTATCACGTCCCAACCGCCCGACCGGACCCCTAAGGCAGGCTGAAGCTCCGAGCGACGTCGGTTGACGGGATCAGATGGCGCGGTCGTGGCCGGCCCAGTAGGGGTCGCGCAGCTTGCGCTTGTAGAGCTTGCCGTTGGGGTCGCGGGGCATCTCGGTGGTGTAGTCGATCGACCGGGGCAGCTTCTGGCGGGCGAGGCGCTCGCGCAGCCACTCCAGGATCGCGGCGGTGGTGCCGTCGCCGGCCTCCCAGCCGCCGCGCAGCTCGACGACTGCCTTGATCTCCTCGCCGGTGTCGGGATTGGGCACGCCGAAGACGGCCGCGTCCCCCACCGCGGGATGCTGCACGAGCTCGCCCTCGATCTCCGCGGGATAGATGTTCACCCCGCCGACGATGATCATGTCGTTGGCCCGGTCGTTCAGGTAGAGGTAGCCGTCGGTGTCGAAGTAGCCGATGTCGCCGACGGTGAAGAAGTCCCGCAGCCGGCTGGCGGCGGTCTTGGCGTCGTCGCCCTTGTACTCGAAGATCGTGCCGGGCATCTTCATGTACACCGTTCCGGACTCCCCCGGCGGCAGCTCGCTGCCCCCGGAGTCGACCACGATCACCTCGCACCCGGGCCAGGCCCGGCCGACGGTGCCCGGGTGCTCCAGCCACTCCGCGGCCGACACGAAGGTTCCGCCGCCCTCGGTGGCCGCGTAGTACTCCCATATCGAGTCGCCCCACCACTCGATCATCCGACGCTTGGTCTCGACGGGGCATGGAGCGGCGGCGTGCACCATGGCCCGCAGCGACGACACGTCGTAGCCCTCCCGCACCTCGTCAGGGAGTTGCAGCAGCCGGTTGAACATGGTGGGGACCATGTGGGAGTTGGTCACCCGGTAGCGCTCGATGCGCTCGAGGGCCCCCTCGGCGGTCCAGCGGTCCATCAGGACGACGGTGTGGCCCATGTGCAGCGACATCGTGGTCCAGTTGTTGACCGCGGTGTGGTACAGGGGCGCCTGGGTGATCTGGACGTTTCCGTCGTGGGGCTTGGACCCGAAGAGCATCAGCAGCATGCCCGCGGTCGATGCGGATTCGTCGGGCGGCCGGGGATCGAGCGCGCGCCGCACCCCCTTGGGCCTCCCGGTGGTGCCCGACGTGTAGAACATGAACGACCCGGTGGCCAGGTGCTCGGGGTCGGGCCGGTCGGCAGTGTGGCCGGCAAGCAGCTCCTCGAAGGGACGGAACCCCTCGACCGGCCCACCCACGCAGAACCGGTTGGCCTCACTGGTGACGCAGCCTTCGAGGGCCTTGCGGGCCTCGCCGGAGAAGCGCTCGTGCACGATGAAGGCCTTGGTGTCGGCGTCGTTGACGATGTAGTTGATCTCGGCGCCGACGAAGTGCCAGTTGATGGTGGTCACGTACAGGCCGCTCTGGTAGGCGGCCAGGCAGATCGCGACCTGCTCGAAGCAGTTGGGCAGCAGGGTGGTGACCTGATCGCCCCTGGACAGCCCGGCGGCCCGCAGGCCCCGCGAGATCCGGTTCGTCAGCGCGGCCATCTCCGCGTACGTCAGCTGGTTGTGCTCGGGGTCGATCACGGCACAGAAGTCTGGGTCGGCCTCGGCGATGGCCCAGAGTCCAATCACGTCCGTATCTGCCATAGCCGGCAGTCTGCCAGCCTCACCGATTCTTGGTGCGAGTTCTGTGGCTCTGCGGCACACAGGCCTCCCGAGATCCGGGCCGGGGCGAGTAGGTTGGCTCACCATGAGCGCTGAGCGATCCATCGACGAGCAGGTTCGCCTCGCATACCGCGATCAGGTGGCGTGGATCACCATCGACCGGCCCGAGGCCGCCAATGCCCTGAACCCGCCGTGCCGGGACCGGGTGCGCGACATCCTCAACGGGCTGAACACCAGCCACCGGGCCCGCGCCGCGGTCATTACCGGTGCCGGCGACCGCTTCTTCTGCACCGGCGCCGACCTGCAGCACTCCTACAGCGACCCCGACCGGTCCGCCGATGTACCCGACCGGATCATGGGCGACCCCCGCCGGATGATGCTGGACGGCCAGCACTCGCTGTTCTCGGCGCTGCTCGACTGCGACGTCCCGGTGGTCGCGGCGGTCAACGGCACCGCGGCCGGCATGGGCGCCCATCTGGCCCTGGCCTGCGACCTGGTAATCGCCGGCGACGGAGCGAAGTTCGTGGAGGTGTTCGCTCGCCGCGGCCTGGTGCCCGATGCGCTGGGAGCGTGGCTGCTGCCCCGCATCATCGGGGTGCGACGCACCATGGAGCTGTTCCTGCTGGCCGAGGACCTGCCCGCGGCACGGGCCCACCAGTTCGGGCTCGTGAACCGGGTGGTGCCCCACGACGAGGTCCAGTCCGCGGCCGCGGAGTTGTCCGGGCGCCTGGCGAGCGGGCCCAGCCGGTCGTTCGCGCTGACCAAGTGGCTGGTCAACCGCAGCCTGGACGCCGACCGGGCCACCATGGCCCACGAGGAGGCCGTGGCGGTGGAGCTCAACACAGCCACCCACGACGCCGCCGAGGGCGTGGCGGCGTTCCGGGAGCGCCGACCGCCCCAATGGAAGGGCTACTAGGGCAGGGTTACTAGGGCAGCGCTACTAGGCGAAGGCGACGGGCAGGCTCGCCAGTCCCCGCAGTGTGAGCCTGCGCTTCCACGGCGGGTTGTCGTCCAGGGGCGTCCAGGTGCCGAACCGGTCCAGCAGCGCATCAAGCACCACTTGACCCTCCAGACGGGCCAGCGCCGCTCCCAGGCAGTAGTGGATGCCCGATCCGAACGACAGCATCGGCACCTCGGCCCGCCCGACGTCGAAGCGGTCCGGGTCCTCCACCGCAGCCGGGTCGCGGTTGGCCGCCCCCAGAAGCGTCAGCACCCCGTGGCCCTGCGGTATGACGTGGCCGCCGATCTCGGCGTCGGCCCGGACGTAGCGGCCGTCGATCTGCACCGGCGGCTCGAAGCGCAGGACCTCGTCCACCGCGGTGGGCACCAGCGAGCGGTCGTCCCTCAGCCGGGCCAGCTGGTCGGGATGGCGCGTAAGGGTGTGGACGATGTTGCCGATCAGGTTCATGGTCGTCTCGAAACCGGCTGCGTATATCAGCGAGACGGTGGTGGCCACCTCCTGCTGGGTGAGGCGGTCCTCGCCGTCGCTGGCCGCGACCAGCCCCGACAGCAGGTCGTCGGCCGGCTCGGCCCGGCGGCGGTCGATCAGTTCGTGCAGGTACTGGTTCACCTTCACCGACGCGGCCTCGGCCCGCTCCGCCTCCCCGGGCTGGCGGTTCGGCTCGAGGGTGGCGGCCAGGTCCGACACCAGGGGCCTCAGCCAGTCGCGGTCCTCGACCGGCACCCCGACGAGTTCGCTGATCACGTTGGCCGGCAGCGGGAAGGCCAGCGCGTCGATCAGGTCACACTCGGTGGACCGGGCCAACGGATCGAGCAGCTCCTCGGTCATGGCCCGGACCGTCGGGCGCATGTGCTCGACCCGGCGCGGCGTGAACGCCCGGCTCACCAGCGACCGGATCCGGGTGTGGTCGGGCGGGTTGAGGAACAGGAGCGACCGGGGCCCGTCGCGCCTCGGCTGGCGGGCCGACGCAAGCAGCGACGGCGCCTCCTCGCCGGGCTCCGGACTGCCCAGCCGCTGATCGCGCAGCGCTGTCCGGCAGTCCTCGAAGCGGGTGAGGATCCAGAAGTCCGAGAAGCCGGTCCGGTGCACCGGCGATGTCTCCCTCAGCTCCCGCAGCAACGGGTAAGGGTCGGCGATCACGTCGGGATCGGTGATGATCCGGAACAGCAGCTCGTCGCTCACGAGACGGCTCCCGGTCCCGCAGAGTGTCGGGCCAGGGCGTCGGCGATCTCGGCGGCCACCGTCGCGTTGGACTCGGCCAGCGCGATGTTGGCCGGCACCACCTCGCCGCCGGTGACTTCGGTCAGAGCGGTCAGGACGACCGGGGTGATGTCGCCGCCGGACACACCCTCGCGGCGAGCCGCAGCCTCGGCGTCGGCCACCGCCTCTGCGACCGCGTCCCGGTCGAGTTCGGCGTCGACCGGGATCGGGTTGGCCACCAGGATCCCGCTGGGATGTCCGAGAGCGGCGGCTGCCCGGAAGGCGGCTGCGACCTCATGCCCGTCGTTCACGGTGCTCGACAGCTCCGGCCCGCCGTCACGCACGTAGAAGGCCGGGAAGCGATCGGTGCGCCAGCCCAGCACGGCCACGCCGAGCGTCTCCAGTCGCTCGAAGGTGAGCGACACGTCGAGGAAAGCCTTGACCCCTGACGAGACGACCACCACCCGGTGGCGGGCCATGGCCTCCAGGTCGTTGCTGACGTCGCCGCTGAGGCCGGCGCCCCGATGCACCCCGCCGATGCCACCCGTGGCGAACACCTCGATACCGGCCGCGGCGGCCAGCGTCACCGTGGCCGACACCGTGGTCACCCCGACGGCGAGTCGACCGGCCACCGCCGGGCCGAGATCCCGGGCCCCGACCTTGACCGAGCCGCCGAACAGCCGCTCGGCCTCGGCGAAGTTCGCGCCGACGATCGCCCGGCCGTCGAGCACCCCACACAGGGCCGGCACCGCACCGGCGGCCCGCACCGCAGCCTGCACCCGCCGGAAGCACTGCCGGTTGGCAGGCTCGGGCAGACCCAGCTCGGAGAAGATCGTCGACTCCAGCGCCACCACGGGGGTGCCCGAGGCGAGCGCGTCGGTCACCTCCGGCCCGATGTGAAGCGCGTCGGCCACCCTCTGAGAGTAGGGCCAGATCGGGCGGTCGTCCTAGGGGCCAAGCGGATAGGCGAAAGCCTGTCGCGTCTCAGCGGTGTCATTCCCGCTCTTGTTCGCTGCGCTCACGGGCCGCTCGGGCCACGGCCTCGCGCCGTATGGGCCGCGTTCGCTCGCCTATCCGCTCGGCCTCTTAGGATCGGGCCCGTGACAGACGAACCGACCCCGGCGGAACTCGTCGAGGACTTCAACGCAGCCCTCGCGTCGCTGACCGGGCCCGGCGCACCGTTCGGTTGGACCGTGCAGGAGGTCAGCGGCGTGCCTGTGCGGGTGTACGACAGTGCGATACCGGACATGCGGGCCGTCTGGGCCATGTCAGCGGCCCACGGCGACAAGGACTATCTGGTGTACGGCGACGAGCGCTACAGCTACGCCGACGCCCACGCCCGGGTCCGGGCCCTGGCCCACAGCCTCCGCACCCTCTATGGCGTCGGGCCGGGCACACGAGTGGCGCTGTCGATGCGGAACTACCCGGAGTGGGTCCTGTCGCACTGGGCGGCCATCGCGGCGGGCGCCGCCGTGGTGGGCATGAACTCCTGGTGGACGAGACCGGAGATGGAGTTCGCGCTCGAGGACTCCGAGCCGGCCGTCCTGATCGTCGACGGCGAGCGCCTGGACAGGCTGGGACCGGCCCAAGGGAACGTGCCGCTGGTGGTTGCCCGTCACGACGGCGACATCCCGGAGTCGGCGAGGCGGTGGGCCGCGGTCGCGGATCCCTCGACCGCGCCGGACTCGCTCCCCGAGGTGGACATCGATCCCGATGACGACGCTCTGATCTTCTACACGTCGGGAACCACCGGGTTCCCCAAGGGCGCCCAGCTCACCCACCGCGCCGTGGCCCACAACCTGATGAACATGATCTTCACGGCCGCCTGCGGGGACGCAGCCCGCGCCCGCCGGGCGGCCCGGGCCGGAGGCGGCGACGGGCCCACTCCACCGGCCGCTGATGTGACCGCCCTGCTGCCCGTGCCCCTGTTCCACGTGACCGGATGCAACTGCGTGATGCACACGGTCACGATCGCCGGCGGCTGTCTCGCGCTGATGTACCGCTGGGATCCGTCCACTGCGCTCAGGCTGATCGAGGCCGAGGGCGTCACCGTCTTCACCGGCGTGCCCAGCATGTCGCGGGAGCTGTTGCAGCATCCCGACTGGCAGAGCACCGACACGTCGTCGCTGCGCTCGATGGGCGGCGGCGGCGCGGCCATCCCCACCGACCTGGTCCGCCGGATCGACGACGGGCTGTCCGAGGGTCGCCCCGGCGTCGGCTACGGGCTGACAGAGACCGCCGGCGTCGCCACTGCCATCAGCAACGAGTTCTATCTGGCCAGGCCGTCGTCGGTGGGGCCGCTGGTGCCCTGCATGGAGGCCCGGGTCGTGGATGACGAGGGCTCGACGCTCGATCCCGGCCAGCGGGGCGAGCTGCTGCTGCGAGGCCCCAACGTGATGAAGGGCTACCTGAACCAGCCCGAGGCCACTGCCGAAGCGATCGTCGACGGCTGGTTCCGCACCGGGGATGTGGCTGTGATCGACGACGACGGCTGGGTCCGCATCGCCGACCGCATCAAGGACGTGGTGATCCGCGGCGGGGAGAACATCCACTGCTCCGAAGTCGAGGCGGCCATCTACGAACTGGACGAGGTCGCCGAGGTCGCGGTGTTCGGCGTGCCCGACGAGCGCCTCGGCGAGGAGGTGGCGGCTGCGGTGGTGCTGGTACCCGGAGCCGAGCTGGACGAGGCCGGGCTGGCCGATCACCTCGAAGGCCGGCTGGCCCGATTCAAGCATCCCCGCCACGTCATGTTCCTGGCCGAGCCCCTGCCCCGGAACGCCAACGGCAAGTTCCTCAAGCGCGAGCTGCGCGACGGCTTCGCCCCAGGCGTGTAGCGCCACGGGCCCTTTCACGACCGGCGCGTCGCACGCCGTATCCGGGCTTGTCAGCGCGAGGCCAGGGTGGCGAGGCGCTCGACGGCCTGCTCGAGCACTTCGGGGCGCTTGCACGCCGCGAAGCGCACGAAGGGCGCGCCCATGTCCTTGTCGTCGCACAGCACCTGCACCGGGACGGCCACCACCCCGCACATCTCGGGCAGGGCCCGGCAGAACTCCAAGCCGTCGGAAGCGCCCAGGGGACGGATGTCGGCCGTGATGTAGTAGGTGCCCTGGGGCACGACCGGCTCGAAGCCCGCCGCGGACAGTCCGGCGCACAGCAGGTCGCGCCGGGCCTGGAGGTCGGCGACCAGCTCGGTGAAGAACTCGTCGCCGAGGCGCAGCCCGACAGCCACCGCGGGCTGGAACGGCCCTCCGCTGACGTAGGTGAGCAGCTGCTTGGCCGCCTGCACGGCCCGCACCAGCTCACCTCGGGCACACACCCAGCCGATCTTCCAGCCGGTGAACGACAGGGTCTTGCCTCCCGAGGAGATGGTGACGGTGCGGTCGGCCATGCCCGGGCGGGTGGCCAGAGGCACATGGACGTTCTGATCGAAGATCAGATGCTCGTACACCTCGTCGGTGACCGCGATCACGTCGTGCTCCACGCACAGCCGGGCGATGACGTCGAGTTCCTCGACGCTGAAGACCTTGCCGGTGGGGTTGTGGGGAGAGTTGAGCAGCAGCACCCGGGTGCGGGGCCCGAAGGCGGCGGCCAGCTCGTCGGGGTCGAAGGTGTAGGCGGGCGGGCGCAACTGCACCAGCCGCCTCCGCGCGCCGGCCATGGAGATGTCGGCCGGGTAGATGTCGAAGTAGGGCTCGAAGGTCACCACCTCGTCTCCCGGCCCGCACAGGGCCAGGATCGCGGCGGTGATGGCCTCGGTGGCCCCTGCGGTGATCAGCACCTCGGCGTCCGGGTCGAACTCGAGGTCCCAGAACCGCCTCTGGTGCTCGGCCACCGCCTGGCGCAGCACCGGGTAGCCGATCCCGGGCGGGTACTGGTTGAAGTCGCCGCGGATGGCCTCGACGGCGGCTTCGGCCACCGCGGCCGGGCCGTTGGTGTCGGGGAAGCCCTGGCCCAGGTTGATGGCGCCGGACTGCAACGCCAGCGCCGACATCTCCGCGAAGACCGACGCCCCGCCGAACTCCTGCAAGCGGTCGCACAGGTACTCGAGGCGCTCGCCGGTCACGCCTCCAGCCTACGACGGGGACCGCTGCGGCTGGATGGTCCCCCTCCGTCTCAGCCGGCCGGGGCGACGGTGCGCAGCAGGAACTCCCAGAGCTCATCGGTCAGCTCGCCGCTGACCCGGGCCACGACCAGGCCGTCGGCATCGACGGCCACGGTGTAGGGGAATCCGCTCAGCCCGTAGGCATCGCCGATCTCGCTGCTCTCGGAGTCGCGGACGACCACCGCGGGCCACTGCTCCTCCTCGAACCACGCCGACGGCGGGTAGTTGCCCCGACCCGAGTCGACCGCGGTGCTGACCGCGATCACCTCCACTCCGGCGGGCAACTCGTTGGCGGCCAGCCAGTTGGCCAGGCGGGGCAGTTCCCGCTGGCAGTGCGGGCACCAGTGAGCGAAGAATCCGATCACCTTCGCGGTGCCGTCTCCGGGCAGGACGCTCACCTCGACGCCGTCGAAGGTGCTGGCCGCGAAGGCCGGGGCCCGCGTCTCCATGGCCGGGTCGGGCTCCCGGCCGTCGAAGGTCGGCAGGGCCGCGCCCTCGATGTTGACGTCGGCGACCTGGTTATCGGCAGAGTCCTGGGCCCGCTGCTCGGCGTCTGTGCCGGCGAGGTAGGCCACGCCCACCGCCACCACGACGAGCACCACCACGCCGATGATCAGCCACTTCATCAGGGGGTTGCCGCCGTCGGTCTGGCCGCCGGCGGGCCGCGAGCCGCTGCGGGACTTCTGGACGTTGGGCCGGTTGCTCATGGATGCCTACTCCTGGAGGCCGTCGGCGGGTTCGTGCCGACCCGACCGTATCGAAAGCACGGCCAAGCCTGCGACCCCGATGAAGCCGCAGCCGGCCATGAACGGGATCGACACGAATCCGAAGGTGTCCACCCACTGGTAGGTGCACGGGGCGGCCACGTCGCAGGTCGAGCCCTGGTCCGGCAGCAACTGGAGTTGGTAGTGGTACACGGACAGACCCAGCCCGGCCACCGCCAGCGGCAAGGCGTACCAGCCGCCCCACCGGTCGCGCCGGGCCAGCGCCACCGCCAACACCGGCACCAGGCCGTACATGCAGATCCGCTGGTACCAGCACATCTCGCAGGGCGGGTATCCGGCGACCTCCGAGTAGTAGAGGCTCCCGGCGGTAGCCACCGCGGCGATCGCCAGGGCCAGCGGCAGCAACATGGGCCGCAGCTGCAGGACGCGGGCCGATGCTCCCGGCACCAGCGCTCCCGCGACGCTCAGGACGCCGATCGCCAGCGATCCCAGCGACAGGACTGCGAAGAATCCGGACAGCTGAGCGGTGCTCACACCGCCCAGCCTGCCTCGGGTTGAGCCGGATTATCCATCCCGAGAGGTTGCGAATTCATTTCACATATGTTTTCATGATTGTTCATGTCTGATCTGATGGCTCTTGACACCATGCGGGCGATCGAGCTGCGCCAGCGGATGGAGGCAGCGGCCCACGACCTGGATTGGGACGCTCAAGCGCTGGCGGGTCCGCTGTCGGAGGCCTCGTCGCTGCTGGGCGGCCCCATGCCCGACGTCCCGACCGGCGTCCGCCGCGTGGCCGGCGAGTTGCGGTCCAGCGCGCTGGACCTCCAGGAGCGAACCCGGATAGTGCTCGCCGGCGGGTCGGAAATGAACGAGGGCCTCGCTGCGCTGGAGCGCATCCGGGCGAATTTCGCGATCATCGAGTCCCGGGGCGACCCGGACCGGGGCGACGGGCTGCTGTCGCGCCGCGACCTGCGATGGGCGGTTCACTCCTCGGACTCCGAGACCGCTGACGCCGCAGCCTGGCTGCTCGACCACGACCACTTCTTCGATCAGGTCGAGACGGCCAAGCACAACGACGACTACCTCGACCGGGCCCGCGAGGGCGAGTTCGCGTTCGATCCCGAGGACCGCGACGGGCTGATGAGCCGCGACGACATCGACGCCTTCCTGGACAAGACCGCGGCCTGGTCGGCTCTGCTGCCCCACCTCGCGACGATCGACGCAGCCGGCGGGGACGCACCCGACGGCTCCATGAGCCGGCGCGATTTCGAGGCCTTTCTCAACGACTACAGCCTTTCTGCAGACGAGGCCAGGGCGGTCAGGCAAGTCCTCGACGACCGCGCCCACCACAGCGGCGGCGGTGTCGGCCTCGGGACCGCTCTCGGCGTCCTGTCGTTCGTGCCCGTGATCGGCGACATCCTCGACGGCGCGAAGGCGCTCTACTACGTGGTCCATCGCGACTACGCGACCGCGTCGCTCTTCGCCCTGGGGCTGATCCCGCTGCCCGGACTCTCGTCGTCGGGTGTGCGGGGCGCGATGAAGGTCGTCGACACGGTGGCGAGCGCGCTCCGCACGGGCGGCACCCGGGCCGCCACCCAGGCGGCCGGGCAGCTGGCCGTGAAGGGCACCGCGGCCAACTACGCCGCGTACGAGGGCACGAAGCGGGCCGTGGGGGCGCTCGACGGCGATCTCGACATCGACGAGTCCATCGACTACGTCGTCGACGACGTGATTGGGCCGCGGTTCGAGGACCTGCTCGGCGAGGACCTGGACCCGCGTCTCAGGGCGCTCCTCACCGACCGGCTCGAGGAGTCACTCGACAACCGGCTCGGCGCGGGTTCACGGCGATGGGTGTCGGAGACCAACACGGTGATTGCCCGCCGCATCGCCGAGCATCACGGTTACGAGGCCATCTTCCGCAGCATGCGCCCGGGCTGACCCGCCCCGCAACTGCGGTGCGGAACCGTCAGCGCAGGATGCGGGTCTTTCCGAAGATGGTGCCGTACAGCAGGCGGCCGTCGTCGTCGACGGTCACGCCGCCGCCGAGGGTGTTGAAGCGCGACCCGCCCACGACGTAGTGGAAGCGGCTCTCGCCAGTGGTCCAGTCGAGGGCCTCGATGGTCCAGAGCCCGTTGCGGGTGCCGCAGGTGTAGACCAGGTCCGATCCCTCGGCCACGAACGGCACCGAGTTCGGCGACGACACCTCGGTGTTGATCCACGCCTGCCGGAGCCGGCGCTCGGCCGGGTCCCACTCGTACTTGTGCAAACCGTAGGGCGTGTAGGCGGGCTTGTGGCCCAGGAAGAAGCTGAACAGGCGGGCCCGGGTGGCCGGCCAGCCGTCGGGCAGCGAGGCGGGCTCGTTGTCGACCGTCATGGCCCCGTAGCCCGACACGGTGATCGACTGCTCGGTCTTGATCTCGGCGCGGGCCGGATCGCCCATGTGCGCCGGTCCGATTCCGGCGATGCGCCGCGACGGGGCGTCGGGGAGCTGCTCCCAGTCCTCGGGTATCTCGTCGCGCCACAGCAGCGTGATGTTGACCACGTCGTCGCCGTCGCCGATGACCACGAAGCGGTCCTCGTCGGGCCCGAAGCCCATGAGCGACGGGGTGGTCCCGGAGCCGTCGCCCCCGCCGTTGCGGTACCGGGCCGACCAGGCCCCGTCGGCAGGATCGAGCGACAGCCGCTCGCCGGTCCAGACCACCTTGTGGATGGTGTCGACCGAGCTGACGTAGATCCCGCCGTCGTCGCCGACGCAGGAGCTGGTCCGCACCCAGCCGTAACCGGTGTGGCCGTACCGGGCGGCCCGGTCGGCGCAGTGCTCGGCCGCGTCGGTGTCGGCGCCGGGAAGCTGGATGGCGTCGCAATGGCTGAAGTCCCGGGCCACGCACACCACCCACCCGTGATCGGTGGTCATCACCAGCCGGCCGTCGAAGGTGATGTTGATCCCCACGAAGTACCCGTCGACGCCGTCGGGCCGGTGCCAGCGATCCCGTTCGACGATGGGGCTGGCCGGATCGGTCGGGTCGGTCTCGACGTAGGCCACTGCATGGTCCTTGCGGCCCAGGAACAGGGTGTGGTCGCAGTCGAGCAGCGAGTACACGCCGTCGAGGCCGGTCATGAACCGGAGCGCGATGTCGATGGCGTGGGCGACGGCCTCGTCACCGTCGAGGTCGTCGAGGCCGGCTTCGAGAGCGTCCAGCTCGGCCTGCTCGGAGACGGGCTCGGTGCCGGTGGGAAGGGTGGCCAGCACCTCCAGGGTGTCGTAGTCGAGCTTGGCGATCACCTGGCGGCCGTTGGACCAGATCACCCTGCGCCCGCCGGGGTAGCGGCCCGAGATGAGGCCGCCGAAGTGGCCCGGCCCCAGCGGCACGTACTGGATGTCGTCGGTGCCCAGAACCTCCGTCGGTCCCTCGGGGCCCGGTCCCGGTGTGTTGTCCTGCTGGTCGCAGCGGCCGTGGGCCATGGCGTTGCCGCTGTCGGCCAGGAAGAGGTTGCGGGGCCCGCTGCGCATGCCGCTCAGGACCCGACCGCGGCCTCGAAGGCCTCGACCCAGGGCGACAGGTACTCCTCGGCCCCGGCAACGCCCTGCGGTGTTTGCAGATGGATGCGAAGATCAGTCGCTCCCGCCTCGACCAGCGCAGGCACTACGGACATGGTGGGTGCGATCTGGGGTTGTCCGCTGCTGTCGCGTTCCAGTCTCACGTTCACCGCGACCTCGATTCCCGACGGGTCCCGGCCCCTGGCGGCCACCGCGTCGCGCATCCTGGCTATGCCCGAGTCGATGTCGGCTGCGTCGGGTCCCCACGGGATCCAGCCCGAGCCGAAGCGGGCCAGACGGGCCATCGAGCGCCGGTTGACGGTGCCGCTGACCCAGACCGGCACGGTTCCGGCGGTCGGCTTGGGCATCTGGTGTATGCCCTCGAAGCTCAGCTCCTCGGTGCTGACCGAGGCCCGCTCCTGGGTCCACAGCGCCTCGCATACCTCCAGGGTGTGGTCGAGCAGGCGTCCCCGGTCGGCGAAGTCCAGGCCGGCGGCCTCGTACTCCTCCTGCTGCCAGCCCACGCCCACGCCCAGGTCGAGCCGGCCGCCGGTGAGCACGTCGATGGTGGCCGCCGTCTTGGCCAGCACGATCGGGCGGCGAAGCGCGGCCAGCAGCACCATCGGGCAGAGGCGCACCCGCTCGGTCAATGCACCGACCATGGCCAGCACGGTCAGCGGCTCCAGCCAGGCCCCGTCGGGGCCGGTGGGCTGGCGGCCGCCGGCCAGCCCGCCCAGGGCCGGGTCGGCGTAGCGGTCGAGCCGCTCGCCGTACACGACATGGTCAGACACCACCAGCCGGCCGATGCCGGCCCGGTCGGCGGCGACGGCCAGGTCGAACAGTCGCTGCCAGTCGCCGGGCGGTTCGGCCGCGAAGTTGATCAGGTGCATCGACAGGCGGGGCTTCATCGGGTTCCGTCCTCCTGCTGGCCGCGGGCCGCCCGGCTGGGCGCCACCCGGGGCGGCTCGTTGGGCATCTTGGGGTACACCGGCGGCCAGGGGGCGTCCATTAGGCCGGCCGCCATGTCGCGAGCGTGCCACTCCAGCAGCGGCTCCAGCGAGGCGGGCTCGCCGTCCATGGCCGCCCACGGGTCGCCGATCCGGGCCACCCGCTCGCCGACGGTCGCAATGGTCAGGTCCTCGGGCTCCACATCGTCGACCTCGTCCCAGCCGAGCGGCGCCGACACCTGCCCGCCCACCCGGGGACGGGCCGACCAGGCCCCGAACACGGTCTTGTGAGGGGCGTTCTGGTTGAAGTCGACGAACACCCGCCGGCCCCGCTCCTCCTTCCACCAGGCGTCGGTGATCAGGTCGGGGCGGCGCCGGGCCATCTCGCGGGCCAGGGCCACCGCCGCGGACCGCACCGCATAGGAGTCCCAGCGATGCTCCAGCCGGGCGTAGACGTGCAGGCCCCGGCGTCCCGAGGTCTTGACGTGCACGGACATCTGCAGTTCGTCGAAGGCGGCCTTCACCTCGCGGCCGGCCTCCCGCACCTGGTCGAAGCCGACCCCGGGCTGGGGATCCAGGTCGATGCGGAGCTCGTCAGCGAAGGCCGGGGCATGCGCCAGGTAGGGCCACACGTGGAATCCGAGACAGCCCATGTTGACCGCCCACACCACATGGGCGATGTCGGCGGCCACCATGGCATTGGACAGGGTTCCGTTGGGGGTGCTCACCACCGTGGTCGTCAGCCATCCGGGGGCGCCCTTGGGCACCCGCTTCTGGAAGAACGACTTGCCCGAGGCCCCGTCGGGGTAGCGCTCCAGCAGCACCGGGCGGCCTCCCATGGCCCGCATCAGCGGCTCGGCCACCGACAGGTAGTACTCGACGAGGTCGAGCTTGGTCTCGCCCCGTGCACCGAAGAAGACCTTGTCCGGGTTGGAGACGCGCACCTCGCGTCCCTCCAACTCCAGCATCACGGCGTCGGAACTCACCGGACGCTCAGCGGGCAGAGAGCACGAGCACCCGTCGCGGCGGGCTAGTCGCCCAGCAGGTCGATGAGCGCGTCCACCGCCAGCCGGTAGCTGGTGGCGCCGAAGCCGGTGATGACCCCGACACAGACCGCGGCGACGGCCGAGGTGTGGCGGAAATCCTCACGGGCGTACACGTTGGACAGGTGCGTCTCCACGACGGGCACATCGACGGCGGCGATGGCGTCACGCAGCGCGATCGAGTAGTGGGTCAGCGCGCCCGCATTGAGCACAACACCGTCGGCGGAGCCGTCCCCGGCGGCCTGGATGGCCTCCACCAGGTCACCCTCGACGTTGGACTGCAGGTGGCGCACGGTCGCGCCCCGCGACTCGGCGTGGGCCACGACCCCGGCCATCAACTCGTCGAGGGTGCCGTGACCGTAGATGTCGGTCTCGCGGCTCCCCAGCATGTTGAGGTTGGGGCCGTTGACTACCAGGATCGTTATCGCCATAGCGCAGTTATAGCCCGAGGCGCGCCAAGACTGCGTCGGCCACCTCACGAGGGCCGCGGCCGCCGGTGTCCACCGCGGCGAATCGGCCGTAGCCCTCGGCCCTCTGGGCCAGCAGCTCGCGCACACGGGCCGGCGGGTCGGGCACGTCCAGCAGGGGCCTCGGCCCGGTGTCGCCGACCCGCTCGATGATGGTCTCGGGATCGGCAGTCAGGCAGATCACGTCGGCGCCGGGCTCCAGGCAGGCCGCGCACTCCGGATCGAGCATCATCCGGCCGCCGGTGGCGATGACGAGCCCGGCGCGTCCGGCGAGCTCGCGGGCCACCGCGCGCTCCATCTCTCGGAACCCGGCCTCACCGTCACGCGCGAAGATCTCGTGTATCGGCCCCGCCCTCGACTCGATCACGGCATCGGTGTCCACGAAGTCGTAGCCGAGGCGTTCGGCCAGGATCCGGCCCACAGTCGTCTTGCCCGTTCCCATGAACCCGGTGAGAACAAGGTTCCTCTGCGCCGCCGGCCCCATACCTACCGAGGCTAAGAGGCCGAGCGAGCAGGAGCGCGTGTTCGTCACGAACTTCAATGAGTGCCACCTATACGGTGGTTAACCCATTGATGTTCGCAGCAGACCTCCTCGAATCCGAAGACTAGGCGCCTACGGCTCGGCCGGGCAGACTCTCAGCGTGGACGACGGCTTCTTCGGGCTGCTGCAACGACGCTTTGAGCCCGCCCTGCACCGCCCGTTCCTGCGGGTGTCGGGCGGCGCGACGATCACCTACGGCGACATCGACGAAAGGTCGGCCCGGGCTGCGGGGTGGCTGCGGAACGAGGGCGTGTCGGCCGGGGACCGGGTGGTGGCGCAGCTCCCCAAGTCGATCGACTCGGTGGCCCTCTATCTGGGCGTGCTGCGACTCGGCGCGGTGTACGTGCCCCTCAACACCGCCTACACGCCGACCGAGGTCGACTGGTTCGTCGCCGACGCCGAGCCCGCTGCCGTTCTGAGAGACGAGGCCTCTCTCGCCGAGGGGCTCGACGGGTCCCAGCCCGTGCCGGAGGTCGTGGAGCGCAGCCCCGGCGACCTGGCCGCCCTGGTGTACACGTCGGGCACGACCGGGCGGCCCAAGGGGGCCATGCTGACCCACGGCAACCTGTCCAGCAACGCGCTCACGCTCAGCCGGGCCTGGGCCTTCGGGCCCGGCGATGTGCTCTTGCACGCGCTGCCCATCTTCCACGTCCATGGGCTGATGGTGGCGTTGCACACGACCATGCTCAACGCCTGCGAGGTGATCTTCCTGGAGCGCTTCGACGCGGGCGAGGTCCTCTCGAATCTGCCCGGGGCGACGGTGATGATGGGTGTTCCCACCCACTACGGCCGGCTCATGGCCCTCGACGGCTTCGACGAAGCCGCCTGCAGCCGCGTCCGCCTGCTGATCTCGGGGTCGGCTCCGATGACCGCCGAGCTCCACCGGTCGGTGGCCCGGCGCACCGGCTGCGAGGTGCTGGAGCGCTACGGGATGAGCGAGACCCTGATGATCACCTCCAATCCCTACGACGGCCGCCGCGTGGCCGGCACGGTGGGGTTCGGCCTGCCCGGAGTCGAGGTACGGGTGTGCGGCGAGGACGGGACCCCCATGGTGGACCGGGCCGGGATGGTGCAGGTGCGGGGCCCCAACGTCGGGCCCGGCTACTGGCGGCGCCCGGACGCCACCGCGGAGTCCCGCACCGCCGACGGCTGGTTCGTCACCGGCGACGTGGGCCGCCTCGACGGCGACGGCCGCCTCACGCTGGAGGGCCGGGTAAGCGACATGATCATCTCGGGGGGCCTCAACGTCTATCCCATCGAGGTCGAGCAGGCCCTCGATGCCCACCCGGCGGTGGCCGAGTCGGCTGTCGTGGGGCTGCCCCATCCCGACCTGGGCGAGGCGGTCGCGGCCTTCGTGGTGCCTGAGCCGGGCCTCGACGCCGCCTCCGACGAGCCGGCCTCGATGCTGGGCGGCACTCTCGACGATGTGGCCCGGTTCAAGCATCCCAAGCGCTTCGTGACGGTCGGGCAGCTTCCCCGCAACGCCATGGGCAAGGTCCTGAAAGCCGAACTCCGGGCGGAATTCGCCGACCTGTTCCTGGGATAACCCCTGCCAGCCGGTCCAGCAGGAATAATGGCAGCAATGAACCGGCTGGCGGGATGGGGAAGGCCCATGGCGAAGGTCCACACAGCGATAGTGGCTGCGGTGCTGGTGGCGGCAGCCTGCAGCGGCGCCGGCGACACCGCCGAGGCTCCCGAGAGCGGGCTCGGCGACGGATCCCTCGGAACGGTGGAGGTGCCCGCCGGAGAGGCCATCCAGATCCGGTCGCTCAACACCATCACCGGAGATGTGGCCTACCTGGGCATCCCCAACCAGCGCGGCGTCGAGCTGGCCGTGGCCGACTTCGGTCCGGTCAACGGCTTCGACGTCGACCTCGGCACCCGCTACGACGACCTGTGCTCCTCCGACGGAGCCCAGGCCGCGGCCCAGACCATCGTCGCCGACGAGGACGTGGTCGGCGTGATCGGGCCGTCGTGCTCCACCGCGGCGGTCGCGGCCTCTCCCCTCATCACCGCCGCGGGAATGGTGCTCTTCGCGCCGTCCAACACTTCGCCCACGCTCACCTCCGACCTGGCCGGCAACCCCGGCCTGAACCACAGCGTCGGCTACTACCGGACCTCCAACAACGGCCTGTACGTCGGCGAGACCATGGCCCGTTTCGCCTATGAAGGGCTGGGCCTGACGTCGGCCGCGGCGGTACACGACGGGGATCCGTACTCCCGGTCGATCGCGCAGGCCTTCGCCGACAGCTTCGAGCGGCTGGGGGGAACGGTCACGGGGTTCTCGGCCATCAACAAGGAGGACACCGACATGGTCCCGGTCCTGACCGAGGTCGCGACCGGCAGTCCCGAGGCTCTGTTCTTCCCCATCTTCCAGCCCGCCGGCGACTTCCTGACCGATCAGGCGCCTGGAGTCCCCGGCCTGGAAGAGACCGTCCTGCTCACCGACGCCGCCCTGCTCAACGACGGGTTCATGTCGCTGCCGCAGTCGGCCGGCGTCTACATCTCGGGGCCGGACCTGCGGTTCGGCGCCACCTCCAACCAGAGCACCGGCAAGACCCCCGAGACCCTGCTGTCCGCCTACGAGGCGACATACGGCGAGCCTCCATCGGCGCCGTACTGGGCCCACGCCTATGACGCCACCACCCTGCTGCTCGAGGCGATAGCGACCGCCTCCAGCGTAAGCGACGGCACCCTGATCATCGACCGGGCCGGAGTCAGGCAGTACCTGAACGACATCAGCGGGTACGGCGGCATCATCGGCACCATCAACTGCGACAGCTTCGGGGACTGCGGCTCGCAGAAGACCACCGTCATCCACCACCTCGATCCCGCCGACATACCGGCCAGCCTGGCCAACGTCGTCTTCGAGTTCGCCCCCCAGCCCGCTTCCTGATCGGCGTGAGACCGAAGACCTGTGTGGCTGCGGCTGCACTCATGGTCTCCATGGCGCTCGTGTGGGCGACGCCCCCAGCGGCGGCCCAGCAGGAGGTGCCCGGCGGGGGAATCGAGACCCGTGTCGGCGCGCGGTTCCTCGACGACGGCCGGGTCGAGGTGGCGATGCAGGTGCGCTCCGGCGGCGCCTGGGGTGAGAGCCTGCTGCCGGCCCGGCGCTTCATGCCCGCTCCCGGCAGGCACTCCCGCTGGCTGTCGACCTCCCCCGTCGCCCTCGAGGGCGCCGAGGCCCGCATCGTGGCGCGGCGGCTCGCCGACGGCCTCGTCACCGTCGCGATCAGAGCGCGCGCCCTCGACGGGGGCTGGGGCGAGCGCCTGCTGCCGCGACAGCGCCTGCTTTATGCCAGCAGCCAGCGCGGCGTATGGCTGTGGTCGTCGCCGGTGACGCTGGAGCCGCTGGGGGCCCAGGTCATCGCCTTCTACGGCCACCCCGGGGTTCCGGCGATGGGACAGCTGGGGCATGGCACCCCCGCCCAGATCGCCGAGCAGATCGCCGTGTGGACCCGGCACTACGACCGGCTGAACGGGCCCCGCGGCGCGATCGGGGCCTTTCACCTCATCACGGGCGTCGCCCAGGCGAGCCCCACATCGGACGGCGACTGGCTGTACCGGCTCTCCCACGACCGCATCGCCGAGTACGTGGATGCGGCCCGCGAGCACGGGCTGCTGCTGTTCATCGACACCCAGATCGGCTGGAGCGACCCGCTGACCGAGGTGAGGCTCCTCGAGGACTTCCTGCGGGAGCCCTTCGTGCACATGGCTCTGGATCCGGAGTTCGCGACCGAGCCGCTGAACGTCCGCCCCGGGCTCGCGATCGGCGGCATCACCGGCGGCCAGGTGAACGAGGTGCTCCAGTACCTGTCCGCGCTGGTGAGGGAGGCGGGGCTGCCCACCAAGACCCTGATGGTGCATCAGTTCGTCGGCCGGATGCTGCACGACCGCGACGTGATCGAGCCTCAGCCCGGCATCAGGCTGTCGATCGACATGGACGGCATCGGGACCCCGGGCGGCAAGTTGAAGGGCTACCGGCTCTTCGCCATCACCGAACCGTCCCAGCTACCGGCGTTCAAGCTGTTCTTCCACCAGGACACGCCGTTGATGACCCCGGAGGAGGTCATGGAGATGGACCCGGTACCCGACGTGGTCATCTACCAGTAAGTATGGCTGCCAGTCGACCGCCCGTCAGGTGAGCAGCAGCCCGATCTGGCGGGAGGCGGCCACCAGCGCTCCGGTGGAGTCCCACAGCGAGCCGGACTCGATCATCCGGCCGTCGTGGAGGTCGTGGCTCTCCTGGCGGACCTGCAGCCAGCCCGGCTCGGGGATCCGGCGGGCGTGAACCGTCAGCTCGATTGTCGGCACCCACCCGATGTAGCCGAGCAGCGGGTACAGCGACGGGGGCAGGGCGTCCGCGAAGAACGGCAGCGCCAGCGTCGACGGATCCGTTCCGTCGTTGAAGCGGATCCAGCCGTCGACCAGGGCCTGGTCGCTGGCGGCGGCGGGGGCGTGGTCGGGATGCACATGCACGTCCACCCGGGACAGGATCGGCAGGTCCACCCCCTGCTCGAGAGTGTCCCGGTGGACGCACTCCTCGGGCGGCGGGATCGCCGGCGGCGCCTGCGCTATGGCGGGTCCGCCTCCACCGTCGGTGGCCAGGTCCGAGAAGGCGGCCAGCACCTCGAGCCGCTGCTTGCCCTCCTGCCACAGCGAACCGCTCAACGTGCTCACGGTGCGACCCGAACGCACCACCGACGCCCGCACCTCGGCGTCGGTGTCGCCCTGGCCCGGGCGCAGGAAATGGGTGGTGACCGAGATGGGGTCGGCCTGCGGCACCAGCGATCGCATGGCCCTCAGCACCGAGGTGAGCGCGTAGCCGCCGTTGCTGTTGCCCCCGATGTTCCAGCCGGCCGACAGGCGGGTGGCCCACACTCCCTCGCCGAGGGGTGACACCGCCGTCTCGGCGTCGAATCTGCTCATGCCGGGGTCGCCGGTCGACGCAGCATGCCCACCCCCGGAACCCTCAAGACAGCGCAGAGCACGCTGGTAGTCTGGCGCTTCGATGAGCCTGTACAACGTGCAGAAGTTCCTGTACGAGCTCAACCGCGACGAGCGAGTCCAGCAGGCCTTCCGCGCCGACCCCCGCCAGGCGATCGCCGGCTACGACCTCGACGACCAGGAGCGGGACGCCCTCCTCGGGCCCGACATAGGACTGCTGTACCACCTTGGAGTCAACGGCCAGATCCTCATGCACTACGCGGCGTTCTGCGGGATCGAATGGTCCGACTACCTCCAGCGCATGCGCGACGGGGTCGAGCGCCATGGGCCGGTGCGGGCCGGCGTGTACGCGCTGGCCGGATACGAGGGCGTGGAGGCCCACAACCGCCGCCTAGAGGCTGAGCGCATGGCCGGCGCGGGCGGCGACGGTGGCGGCCGGTCCGGAGGGTCGAGCTGATGCCATTGGTTTATGCGGGGGTGTGCAGCCACGCCCCCGGCATTACCGGCCGCGCCGAGCTGGCCGACCCCGAGGTGCGAGACGGGTTCTACGCCGCCTTCGACGCGATGCGGCTGCGGCTGGAGGCGGCGAGGCCCGACGCCCTGGTGATGATCGCCGCGGAGCACTTCGCCAACTTCTTCATGAACAACATGCCCGCCTACGCCATGGGCATGGCCGACTACTACGAGGGCCCCATCGAGGATCCAGGATGGCTGCGAATCGACAAGTTCCGCGCCCCCGGCGACCCGGATCTGTCCCGACGCCTCATCGAGACGGTGATGCACTCCTGCGATGTGGCCTACGCCGAGGAGTGGCGCCTCGACCACGGCATCGCGGTGCCCCTGCACTTCCTGACGCCCCGGTTCGACGTGCCCCTCATCCCGGCCAACATCAACTGCCAGGGACCGCCGCTCACCCCGCTGCCGAGGGCATGGACCTTCGGCGAGGCCCTGCGACGGGCCGCCGACAGCGTTCCCGAGCGCATCGCGGTGATCGGAACGGGCGGCATCTCCCACTGGCCGGCCACCCCCGACTCGGGCCGCATCAACGAGGCCTGGGACCGCGACTTCCTGGACCGGTGGTGCGCCGGCGACCGCCACCGGCTCTGTGCCTACAGCGACACCGACACCTACCTCGACGCCGGCCAGGGCGGCTTCGAGATCCGCACCTACATCGCCGCCGCCGCGGCCGGTGCGGGGCGCGGGACCGTGCACTTCTACGCTCCCATCCCGATATTCGCGGTCGGCTGCACCATCGCCGACATCGAAGTCACCTAGACCCCCCAATCCCCCACCCGACGGGAGGAACCCATGCGACTCGTGACCGTCCGGATCGACGGATCCACCCGGGCCGGCCGGGTGGCCGGCGAGGACATAGTCCTGCTCGACGCGCCCGACGTCCGGGCCGTCCTGGAGGCCGGACCGGTCACCTCGGGCTCCGTGCCCGTCGCCGACGCGGGCGGCTCGGTGGCCCTGGAGGGCGCCGATCTGGCTCCGGTGGTGCCCGCGCCGGACAAGATCGTCTGCGTCGGCACCAACTACCGCGACCACGCCGCCGAGACCAACACCCCGCTCCCGACCGCCCCCATCTACTTCGCCAAGTACCGGCGGGCGCTCACCGGCCCCTACGACCCGATCCGGCTGCCGCCGCCGGAGGTGTCCACCATGGCGGACTGGGAGGTCGAGCTGGCGGTGGTCATCGGGCGCGAGGTCCGCAACGCCGATGCGTCCGAGGCCGCCGCCGCCATCGCCGGGTTCACGGTGCTCAACGACGTGTCGGTCCGGGACTGGCAGATGCGCACCGTCCAGTTCCTGGCCGGCAAGACCTTCGAGCAGTCCACACCGGTCGGCCCCGCGCTCGTGACCGTCGATGAGATCGGCGACGGCTCGGGTCTCAACGTGAGCTGCACCGTCGACGGCGTCACCAAGCAGTCGTCCAACACCGACCAGCTGGTCTTCGGGCCGGCCGAGCTCGTCGCCGACCTGAGCACGGTCCTGACGCTCGACCCGGGCGACATCATCGCCACCGGCACGCCCGGCGGCGTGGGGATTGCCCGCGATCCCCAGGAGTGGCTCTCACCGGGCGCGGTAGTGCGCACCGCCATCGAGGGTCTGGGTGAGATGGTCAACACCTGCGTCGTCGGCCAGAGGCCGAGCAGATAGGCGAGCGCCAACACCGAGAGAGGAGCGAGGCCGTGGCCCGAGCGGCCCGTGAGCGCAGCGAACAAGATCGGGAATGGCATCGCCACGCCGCGACTGCATCCGCCGAGAGCAGCCCGCCCGGGGACATGACAGTCGCCCGGCTGGCGGTAGAGGCACTCCGGTCGCTGGGCATCGACAGGCTGTTCTGCCTCCCGGGCGTGCAGAACGACGACTTCTTCGACGCGCTGGTCGACGCCCGCGACATCAGGCCCATCGCGACCCGCCACGAGCAGGGCGCCGCCTACATGGCTCTGGGCGCGGCCCAGGTCACCGGTGGTCCGGCCGCGCTGTGCGTGGTGCCCGGCCCGGGAATGCTCAACGCGGCCGCCGGCCTCACCAGTGCCTACTGGGGCAACGCCCGCGTGCTGGCCCTGGTCGGGGCCGTGCCGTCGGTGTGGCGGGGTCGAGGCACAGGAATCCTGCACGACCTGCCCGATCCGGCAGCCGCGCTGCGTCAGCTGACCAAGCACACCGACTACATCGGCCGAGGCGTCGACGCGGTGGCGGTGTGGCAGCGGGCGACCGACGAGCTGGTGTCGGGCATCCCGCGGCCGGTCGCCGTCGAGGTTCCCGTCGACGTATGGAGCCAGCCTGCCGACGGCGTCCTCGACGAGCCCCGGGCGGCGACGCCGCCCATCGACGCCGGCCAGATCGAGGAGGCCGCCCGGGTGCTGGGCCGGGCCCGGCGTCCTCTGATCATGGTGGGCGGGGGCGCCCAGGACGCGTCCGAGCCGGTGAGGGAGCTGGCCGAGGTGCTCGAGGCGCCGGTGTTCGCCCGCTACATGGGCCTGGGCGTCCTGGACTCGCGCCACCGCCTGCACGCCTACCTGACGATGGGCCGCGACCTGTGGCCCGACGCCGACGTTGTGGTGGGCATCGGCACCCGCATGGAGTTTCCCAACGTCGAGTGGGGAGTGCGCGAGTCACAGCAGATCGTGCAGATCAACATCGACCCGGCCGAGCTCGACCGCTACCGCACCGGCACCCTCGGCATCGGTGGCGACGCCGCCGAAGCGTGCCGGATGCTGGTCGACGCCCTCGGCCGGCACAACCGCAGCCGCGAGGACCGTACCGGGGAGTTGGCCGAGCTGCGGGCCCGGCACTTCGAACGGATCGCTCATCTGGAGCCTCAGCTCAGCTACCTGCGAGCCATCCGGTCGGTGATGCCCGACGACGGGATCATCGTCGAGGACGTGACCCAGATCGCCTTCGTGGCCCACATCGCATACGAGCACCGGCGGCCCCGGAGCTACCTCGCCACCGGTGGGGCGGGAACGCTCGGGGCGGGCGTCGCCCACGGCATCGGCGCCGCGGTCGCGGCGCCGGAGCGGCCCCAACTCACCATCGTGGGCGACGGCGGGATGCTGTTCACCGCCACCGAGTTGGCCACCGCGGTGCAGCACGACATCAACACCACCGTGCTGCTGTTCGACAACGGCGCCTACGGCAACGTCGCGCGCCTGCAGCGCCAGCGGTTCGGGCCCGACCGGACCATCGCCTCGAGCCTGCGCAACCCCGAATGGGTCGCGTTCGGCGAGAGCTTCGGCGTCAGGACCGAGCGGGCGGCCAGTCCCGGGACGCTGCCCGGGGTGCTGGAGAGGTCCCTGGCCCACCCGGGGCCGTCGATGGTCGTGGTGGACATCGCCGACGAGCCAGACCCCTGGCCATTCCTGCGGGTCCGCCGCTGACATTAGAATCACCTCGATGATCCGACGACGTCGTGCCAGGGGCGGGGCGCCCCGCACCGGCGTCGACTGGTTCCTGACCTTCCTGAGAGTGGCGATCCTGACCGTGGTCGCCGTCGGGATCCTCGCCTTCATCGCCCAGGAGATCGACACCGACAATCCCTTCGCACGCTGGGCCAATCCCGACGCCACCGGCCTCACCGGCGCCCAGTTCCGGGGGCTGATCATCTCCGGCGTGGCCCAGGGCTCCATGTACGGGCTGATCGCGCTGGGCTACTCGATGGTCTACGGCGTGCTGGGGTTCATCAACTTCGCCCACGGCGAGGTGTTCATGGTGGGCGCCATGACCGGGATGATCACCTCCAACAAGCTGGCCGACGCCGGGTTGTGGGAGAGCAACTTCATCGGCTCGCTGGTCTTCATCGTGATCGTCTCGATGATCGTCTGCACCCTGGTGGCGGTGATCATGGAGCGGGTCGCCTACCGGCCGCTGCGGGGCTCGCCCCGCCTGATTCCGCTGATCACGTCGATCGGGGTGTCGTTCTTCATCCAGAACGCGTCGATCGTGCTGCTGGGCCCGGCGGCCAAGGCCTACCCCGACGTGCCCGACTGGGTGAAGGACAAGCACACCTTCCTGCAGATCGAGGGGTCGAGGATCCTGGTGGTGGTCGTGGCCGCGGTGTCGATGGGGGTCCTGTGGTACCTGGTGGAGCACACCAAGGGCGGCAAGGCGATGCGAGCGGTGGCCGAGGACGCGGAGATCGCCGCGCTGATGGGCATCAACGTGAACCGCACCATCGTGAAGGTGTTCGCGGTGGGCGGAGCAATGGCGGGCCTGGCCGGGATCCTGTGGGGGATCCTGTTCCGCAGCGTGATCCACAGCACCGGCTTCCTGCCCGGCATCAAGGCGTTCAGCGCCGCGGTGGTGGGCGGCATCGGCCACCTCGGCGGGGCCATGGCCGGGGGGCTATCGATCGGCGTCGCCGAGTCGGTGGGGCCGCTGCTGATCCTGGAGCCGCTGGGAGTCAGCGGCGTGTCGCAGCTGCGCGACGCGGTCGCGTTCGCGGTGCTGATCGGCGTGCTGCTGTTGCGGCCCGCAGGCATCTTCGGCGAGCGCCTGCCGGCTGAGGACCGCACGTGACCGCCACCGTTCCTCCGGCGACCCCGACGTCGGGAGTACCGGCCGAGCCTGCGCCGGCGCCGACCCGGGGCGCTCTGGATCAGGACTGGCGGCGACTGGTGCGCATGGGCGCGGTCGGCGCCGTCGCGCAGATCTTCATCGCACTGTCCAACATGCCGGTCCGCCTCGATGAGCGGGTCATCGTCAAGCCGGTGCTGAGCCTCGGTTACCTGACACTGCTGATAGTGCCGTTCGCGGCCGGCCACCGGGTCGGTCACCAGATCAAACGGGAGGGCGTGCCGGTCCACGCCGCCGGAGCCCATGAGGTGGCCGGCGGCGCAGCCTGCGGGGCCCTCGCCGGCGGCGGGCTGTCGCTGCTGGCCGTGCTGCTGGCCAACTTCGACCTGCGGGAGCCGCTGGTCAACTGGAGCCCGATGCTGGCCGAGCTGCTCGCCTTCGGCAACGAGACCTGGTTCGCGGTGGTGGTCTGGCTGGTGATCGGAACCGCGTGCGGCGCAGCGGGCGGGGCCCTGCGGCTGCTCGGGCCGAGGACACGGCGCGCGGTGGTGACCATGGCCCTCGCGGTGGGGGGCGCCGCAGTGCTGGAGCCGCTGGTCGTGGACCTGGCCGAGGGCATGCGCCTGGAGGCGCTCACCGACCGGCTCTACGCTCGACGGGGCGGCGTCAACTGGACCAGCGGGCTGGGCCTCGCGGCCGCCTCCGGGATCCTGGCCGCCCTCGGGCGGGGCCGCCTCCAGCAGGCCAGGGCCCATATCGCGGAGCTGGAGGGCGCCAGCCGCACCCGCACCAACGGCCTGCTGATCCTGGCCACTGCTGCGGTGCTGGTGATCCTGCCGCTGTTCGCCGGCAAGCTGACGAACGAGCTGCTGGCCAATGTCGGCCTGTTCGTGCTGCTGGCTCTGGGGCTGAACATCGTGGTCGGGCTGGCCGGCATCCTCGACCTCGGCTATGTCGCCTTCTTCGCGGTGGGCAGCTACTCGGCCGCGGTGCTCACCGCCGCCACGTCCCCGAGGATCAACCCCGAGCTGCCCTGGCTGGTGGCGCTCATCGTGGTGGTGGTCATCACCGGGCTGGTGGGGCTGTTCATCGGCGCGCCGGTGATCCGGATGCGAGGCGACTATCTGGCCATCGTGACGTTGGGGTTCGGCGAGATAATCAGGCTCATCTTCCTGTCGGACTGGCTGTCGGGGTGGTTCGGCGGATCGCAAGGCATCACCAAGATCCCCGGCGCAGGCATCTTCGGACTGACCGATGTGGCCGGCACCGATCCGCGCCGGGTCTTCTACCTCGTGCTGGCCTTCTGCGCGATAGCCATCTACGTCTCCTGGCGCTTGGAGCGGTCCCGTCTCGGGCGGGCCTGGATGGCCGTGCGCGAGGACGAGACGGTGGCCGAGGCCATGGGCATCAACACCGTCAACGTCAAGCTGCTGGCGTTCGTGGTGGGGGCGGTGCTGGGCTCGTTCAGCGGCGCGATCTTCTCGGCCAAGGTCGGCTCGGTGTTCCCCAACAGCTTCCTGATCCTGGTGTCGATCGTGATCCTGGTGGTGGTGATCTTCGGGGGCATGGGCAACATCGTCGGCGTGATCGCCGGCTCCGCGGTGCTGATCGGCGTGCTGGGAGGGCCTAAGCAGCCCGGCCTGCTGGCCGAGTTCTCGGAGTTCAAGCTGCTGATTTACGGCGCGCTGCTGATCTGGATGATGCTGGCCCGACCCGAGGGGCTGATCCCGAGCGTGCGCCGGTCCCGCGAGCTGCACCAGCAGGAGATGGCTCAGGACGCCTGGCTCAAGGGCCAGGTCGAGGACGACAACCACAACGACGGCGGCAGTCCGAAAGCCGCTCCGGCAACATGACTGCCGCCAACGGAACCGGACGCGGGCCCGGCGCGGACGCTGCCAACGGGACCAGTCGCAGGCCGCTGCTGGAGACCCGAGATCTAAGCGTGGACTTCGGCGGTCTGCACGCCCTCGACAGACTCGACTTCGAGGTTCACGAGGGCGAGATCGTCTCGGTGATCGGCCCCAACGGCGCCGGCAAGACCACCCTGTTCAACGCGATCACCGCCACCGTGGAGACCTCCGCAGGCGACATCCTCTTCGAGGGCAGCTCGCTGCTGGGGCTGGACCCCAACCGGGTGACCGCCCGCGGCATCGCCCGCACCTTCCAGAACGTGCGGCTGTTCGCCAACATGACCGTGCTCGAGAACGTGATGGTCTCCCAGCACTGCCGCACCCGCCAGCACGCCTTCGGTGCGCTGTTCTACACCCCGTCGTTCCGCCGTGAGGAGGCCGAGATCCGCGAGCGGGCCGAGAACGTGCTCAGCTTCTTCGGTTCCCGGCTGGTGGGATACCGCTTCGACCAGCCCGCCTTCACCCTGTCCTACGCCAACCGGCGCCGCCTGGAGATCGCCAGGGCCATGGCCACCCAGCCGAAGCTGATCCTGCTCGATGAGCCGGTGGCGGGCATGAACCCGGTGGAGTCGGCCGAGCTGACCGGGATGATCGGGCGGCTGCGCGACGAGTGGGGCTTCGCCATCGTGGTCATCGAGCATCACATGGACGTGGTGCGCGAGGTGTCGGACCGGGTCGTGGTGCTCGACCACGGCACCAAGATCGCCGACGGCGACTTCGAGGACGTCTCCAACGACCCCCGGGTGATCGAGGCCTACCTGGGCCACGGGGCCACAACATGAAGCCAAGAAGGGCCGAAGCAACGCCACGCATCGCGGGGCACGCCGTGGGACTCGCCCACCCCGAGGTCCTGGGCACGGATCCCCGCATCGCGAAGCCTCTGCTGGAGATGCGCTCGGTCAACGCCCACTACGGGGCGGTGCACGCTCTGCGCGACGTGAACCTCTCGATCTTCGAGGGCGAGTTGGTGTGCCTGCTGGGCGGCAACGCCAGCGGCAAGTCGACCACCCTCAAGACCCTGCTCGGCATGCTCAAGCCCACCTCCGGCGAGGTCGTGCTCGACGGCGAGGTCGTCAACGACAAGCCGACCAGCTTCCGGGTGGCCCGCGGGGTGACCATGGTCCCGGAGAACCGGCGCCTGTTCAAGCGGCTCAGCGTGCGCGAGAACCTGGACCTGGGCGCCTACCTGCGCACCGACACCGACGGCATCGCCGCCGACCTGGAGAGGATCTTCGAGCTGTTCCCCCGGGTCAAGGAGCGCCTCGGCCAGAAGGCGGGCACGCTCTCGGGCGGCGAGCAGCAGATGGTGGCCATGGGCCGGGCGCTGATGGCCAAGCCCCGGGTGCTGCTGATGGACGAGCCGTCGATGGGCCTGGCCCCAGCGCTGGTGCAGCAGAACTTCGAGCTCATCCAGCAGATCCACGAGGCCGGGCTCACCGTGTTCATGGTGGAGCAGAACGCAAACATGGCCCTGTCGATCGCCGATCGGGGCTGGGTGCTGCAAACCGGCCGAGTCGTGCTCGACGACTCTGCCGAGAACCTGCTGGCCCACCCCGACCTGCGGGCCTCCTACCTGGGCCAAGCCGACGACTGACCATCCCGCTGTGACCAAGTCCCGCCAGGGAACCACGACCGGGGTCCTGCATCCGGGGGCCATGGGCGCGACGGTGGCGGCGGCTTGCTCAGGCACCGTGCTGTGGGCCGGCGATGGCCGGTCCGAGGCGACCGGCCATCGAGCCGCCGATGCTGGACTCACCGATGTCGGCGACATCGAATCGATGACCGCGGCGGCCGACATCGTGATCTCGGTGTGCCCGCCCCACGGTGCGGTGGCCCTGGCCGATGCGGTGGCTGACGCGGGGTTCACTGGCTGCTACGTCGACGCCAACGCGGTGTCGCCCGCCACTGCTCGGGAGATCGCGTCGCGCTTCGAGAACTTCGTGGACGGCGGTCTGATCGGCCCGCCCGCGCTCCGGGCCGGCACCACCCGCCTGTACCTGTCGGGTCCCGGAGCCCAACGGGTGGCCGCCCGATTCGAGGGCTCGGCGCTGGAGCCGCGGGTACTGGACGGCGGCGCGGCGGGCACAGCATCGGCACTGAAGATGGCCTACGCCTCCTGGACCAAGGGCACCAGCGCCCTGCTGGCCGCGGTGGCGGCAATGGCTGCCGCCGAGGGTGTGGGCGAGGACCTGATCTCGGAATGGGACATCTCGCTGCCCGGGGTTTCCGAGCGCCTGGCCGGCACGGCAGGCGAGGTCGCCCCCAAGGCGTGGCGCTGGACCGGCGAGATGGACGAGATCGCGGCCACTTTCGCCGAGGCCGGCCTGCCCGACGGGTTCCATCGGGCCGCCGGCGAGGTCTACCAGCGCCTCGATGGCTTCAAGGACGTGCCGGGCACCACCGTAGAGGAGATGCTCGAGGCCCTGCTGCGGTAAGCAGTCACGCGGGTGACTGGTCGGCTGCGACGGTAGGTTGCGGCCCGTGAGCATGGGCAGCATCGACATCGGCCGCGTCGGGATCTGGACGTGGATTCTCGACCAAGTGCCGTCGCCGCAGGCGGCGGAGTACACCGCGGAGGCGGAGGAGCTGGGGTACGGAGCGATCTGGTACCCCGAGGCGGTCAGCCGCGACCCGTTCGTGAAGGCCGCCCTGCTGCTGGGGGGCACGTCCTCCATCAAGGTGGCCACCGGCATCGCCAACATCTACGCCCGCGACCCGATGACCACGGCCAACGCCCAGCGCACCATCGAGGAGGCCTTCCCGGGACGCTTCCTGCTGGGCCTCGGCGTGAGCCACGCCCACATGGTGCGCGACATTCGCAGGCACGACTACTCCCGCCCGCTCAGCTACATGCGCGAGTACCTGGTGCGCATGGGCGAGGCGCCGTTCATAGCCCACGGCCCGACGGACCTCCCCGAGGTCGTGCTGGCCGCTCTCGGCCCCAAGATGCTGCAGCTGTCGGCTGAGGAGACCGCGGGCGCGCATCCGTACTTCGTGCCGCCCGAGCACACCGCCATCGCCCGCGAGGTCATGGGACCCGACGCCGCCCTGTACCCCGAGCAGATGGCCGTGCTCGACACCGACGCGACGGCGGCGCGGGCCCTGGCCCGCGAGGCCATGTCCCGGTACCTCCAGATGCCCAACTACACCAACAATCTGAAGCGGCTCGGCTTCGAGCAGTCGGACATCGACGGCGGGCCCGGAGGCGGGCCGTCGGACCGTCTGGTCGACGCCATCGTGGTGTGGGGCACCCCCGAGCAGGTCTCGGCCCGCGTCCGGGAGCACTTCGACGCCAGCGCCGACCACGTGTGCCTGCAGGTCCTCGCCGGCAGCATCGACGCCACCGTGGAGGGTTGGAGGATCCTCGCTCCTCATCTGCTGGACTGACATGGCCGAGACACACACCGAAGCGGGAGGCGCGTCCCGGCCGCTGGACTTCATCCGGGAGCAGGTGCAGGCCGACAACGCGGCTGGGACCTACGGGGGCCGAGTGCAGACCCGCTTCCCGCCCGAGCCCAACGGGTTCCTGCACATCGGCCACGCCAAGGCGGTGTGCCTCAACTTCGAGGTGGCCGCCGAGCACGGCGGGACCTGCCGGCTGCGCTTCGACGACACCAACCCGGCCGGCGAGGACGCCGCCTACGCCGGGGCCATAGCCGACGACATCGCCTGGCTGGGATATGCGCCCGACGGCGAGGCCGTCCACGCCTCGGACTACTTCGAGCAGCTCTACGGGTGGGCCGAGCACTTGGTGCGCGAGGGGCTGGCCTACGTGGACGACCAGGACGCCGAGACCGTCTCAGCCACCCGGGGCGACTTCACCACGCCAGGGGTCGAGAGCCCATGCCGGGATCGTCCGGTGGAGGAGAACCTGAGCCTGCTGCGCGACATGCGGGCCGGGCGGTGCGCCGACGGCTCCAAGGTGCTGCGGGCCAGGATCGACATGGCCCATCCCAACATGCTGATGCGGGACCCGGTCATGTACCGGATCCGCCACACCGCCCACTTCCGCACCGGCGACGCCTGGTGCATCTACCCCACCTACGACTGGGCCCACGGCCAGAGCGACGCCGTCGAGGGTGTCACCCATTCGCTGTGCTCACTGGAGTTCGACGCCCACCGCCAGCTCTACGACTGGTACCTGGAGCATCTGCCGCTGCCGGGCGACCGGCCCCGCCAGTACGAGTTCGCCCGCCTCAACCTCACCCACACCGTCACCTCCAAGCGCAGGCTGAACACGCTGGTCGAGCAGGGGCTGGTGGACGGCTGGGACGATCCTCGCCTGCCCACGCTGCGGGGCCTGCGCCGCCGGGGCTACCCGCCCGAGGCCATCCGGGAGTTCTGCGCCCACATCGGCGTGGCCCGGGTGAACGGCGTCCACGAGATCGAGCTGCTGGAGTCGTTCGTGCGGACCCACCACAACCGGGCCGCCCTGCGCCGCATGGCCGTGCTACGTCCCCTGGAGGTCGTCATCGACAATTGGCCCGACGGCCTTGTCGAGTCTCGCCGGGCGCCGAACAACCCGGAGGATCCCGACGCCGGGGAGCGTGACGTGCCGTTCTCGGGACGGCTGTGGATCGAGCGTGACGACTTCATGCTCGACCCGCCCCGCAAGTTCTACCGGCTAGGCCCGGGTCGGGAGGTCCGCCTACGGGCCGGCTACTTCCTGCGCTGCAACGACGTCGAGACCGGCTCCGACGGGGAGGTCGTGCGGCTGCGCTGCACCTACGACCCCGACACCGGCGGCGGCCAGGCCCCCGACGGCCGCAAGGTGCGGGCCACCATCCACTGGGTGTCGGCCGACCACTCCCTCGACGCCACCGTGGCGCTGTATGACCGGCTGTTCACCGACCCCGTCCCCGGCGCCGACGGCCGCGACCCGCTGGAGTCCTACAACCCCGCCTCACGCGAGCTCATCGGAGGCGCCAAGGTCGAGCCGGCCCTCGCCGCCACGCCGCCCGGGGACGTGGTGCAGTTCGAGCGCCTCGGCTACTTCGCCCACGACCCCGGCACCCCCATGCTGTTCCACCGCACCGTCGGCCTACGAGACGAGTGGGCCAACATCCAGAAACGCCGCCAGCAACGACCCTGACGGCTGCGAGGGCGAGCAGCGGAGGGGAACTTCGGTCAGGTGATGTTCAGGAGCCAGGACACACCGAATCGGTCCTCGACCCAGCCGAAGCGCCGTCCGAACCCGTAGTCGCCGAGGGGCATGTGGACCGTCCCTCCGTCGGCGAGCGCATCGAAGAGTCGCTCCAGCTCGGTGTCGTCGTCACATTCAATGAACGGCGCGATGCCGGGTGTCATGTCCCACTCGTGCTGGATCGGGGAGTCGATGCAGACGAATCGCCTGCCGCGCACCCGGAAGTCGGCAACCTTCACCTGGCCGGCCGGCCCGTCGCCGTCGCCTCGGTACAGGTCGAGGCGATCGAGCGCGTAGTCGTCGAAGACTTCGCCGTAGTGCTCCAAGGCCTGTCTCGCCAGTCCGTTCTGGAACAGGATGTGGAAGTCGACTGACTTGGCCATGGTGACTCTTCCTCTCGTAAGGATCGATATCAGCGCGCGACGAGTTGGATGAGGTTGCCGCAGCCGTCGTCGAGAACTGCGGTCGTGGCCGGTCCCACCGTCGTTGAGCTTAGGCTTTGCCGGTGACCGCCATGAGTCCCTGGGTGCTCGAAGAGGGTGTGCTGCACCTGAACCATGGGTCGTTCGGGGCGACGCCGGCCACGGTGCTGGAGGCCCAGCAGCGGGTGCGCAGCCGGATGGAGGCAACCCCACGAGGTACTTCCTCGGCGGCGAGTACCAGCACGAACTCGACTCGGCCCGGCGGGCGGTGGCCGGCTTCGTGGGCGGCGACGAGGCCGGGCTGGTGTTCGTCAACAACGCCACCACGGGCGTGAACGCGGTGCTGCGCTCGCTGGAGCCAGCGCTGGCGTCCGGCGACGAGATCCTGGTCACCGACCACGAGTACAACGCCTGCCGCAACGCCGCGGAGGTGTCGGCCTCACGGACAGGTGCGAGCGTTGCCACGGTCCGGGTGCCGTTCCCGCTGGAGTCGCCCCAGCAGGCCGTCGACGCGGTGCTGGCTGCGGTCAGCGAGCGCACCCGAGTCCTGCTGATCGACGCGGTGACCTCTGCGACCGGCCTGGTGATGCCGGTGGCCGAGATCGCGGCCGCCGTGGAGCCCGATGTCCGTGTCCTGGTCGACGCGGCCCACGCGCCGGGGATGATCGACTTCGACGTGGCTGCCCTGGGCGCCTCGTACGTGACCGCCAACTGCCACAAGTGGATGTGCTCGGCCAAGGGCGCCGGGTTCCTGTGGGTGCGGGACGACCGGCGCGACGACGTCTACCACTCGGTGATCAGCCACGGCTACAACGGCGGGTGGCCTGGTGACGGCGGCCGGCTGCACGACCAGTTCGACTGGACCGGCACTCAGGACCCCAGCGCCTGGCTCACCGTCCCCGCGGCGCTGGCCGCGGTCGAGGCCATGCACCCCGAGGGCTGGCCCGGCGCGCGCAGGGCCATCAGGGCGCTGTGCCTCACCGGCCGCGGGATCCTGCTCGACGCTCTCGGGATCGACCCGCCCGCCCCCGACGCCATGATCGGCGCCATCGCCTCGGTCCCGGTCCCGCCTCCCGACGACCCGGGCACCGGGATCTTCGACCCGCTGATGGCCGCACTGGCGGACCGTCACCGGATCCAGGTCTCGGTGTTCACCTGGCCCGCGCCGCCGGATCGCCTGCTGCGCGTCTCCGCGCACCTCTACAACGACGAGTCCCAGTACCGCCGCCTGGCCGAAGCCCTTGTCTCGGAGTTGAGAAGCTGAGGAGCCGCCCGCCCCTACAGGCGTCGCCTACCAGTTGGTGGCGATGTACTGGGTCTCGCAGAACTCGTAGATGCCCTCGGAGGCGCCCTCGCGGCCCAACCCGGACTGCTTCATCCCGCCGAAGGGGGCGGCCGGGTCCGACAGGATGCCGCGGTTGAGCCCGACCATGCCGGCCTCGATGCGTTCGGACACTCGCAGGCCCTTGGCGAGGTCGGTGGTGTACACGTAACCCATCAGGCCCATCTCGGTATCGTTGGCCGCGGCGATCACCGTGTCGGTGTCGTCGAAGGTGGCGACCGGCGCGACCGGGCCGAAGATCTCCTCGCGGGTGATGGGTGACGAGGGGTCCACGCCGGCCAGCACGGTGGGCTCGTAGAAGAAGCCCGGACGGTCCACCGGACCGCCGCCGGTCACCGTGCGGGCGCCGTGTCGCAGCGCGCCCTGCACCAGGCCGTCGATGCTGGCGATCGCGCCGGCGTTGATCATCGGGCCGCACTCCACGCCCGGCTCGAAGCCGTTGCCGACCTTCAGGGCGCCCATCGCCGCGCCCAGGCGCTCCACGAACTCGTCGTGAACCGGCGACTCAACGAAGAAGCGGTTGGCGGAGACGCAGGTCTCGGCCGAGTGACGCATCTTCGCCACCATCGCGCCCTCGATCGCAGCATCGAGATCGGCGTCGGCGAACACGATGAACGGCGCGTTGCCGCCCAGTTCCATCCCGACCTTCAGCACCCGGTCGGCGCAGCGCCGCAGCAGCATCTTGCCGACCTCCGTCGATCCCGTGAACGACAGCATCCGCACGGCTCGATGGTCGACCACCGCGTCGAGCCAGTCGCCCGACGCCCGGGTGGGCACGACGTTGACCAGGCCCGGCGGCACGCCGGCCTCCTCCAGCAGTCCCGCGACCCGTAAGGCGGTCAGCGGGGTGTCACGGGCCGGCTTGATCACGACTGCGTTGCCCGCGGCCAGCGCGGGGGCGACCTTGCGGGTGATCATGGCCGCCGGGAAGTTCCACGGGGTGATCATGGCCACCACGCCCACCGGCGGGTGCCGGGTGATGACCCGCTTGTCGCCCGAGGGCGCGGTGCTGACAGTGCCGTGTACGCGCACGGCCTCCTCGGCGTTCCAGCGGAAGAACTCCGCGGAGTAGGCGACCTCGGCGAGGGCATCGGCGGTGGGCTTGCCGTGCTCGCGGGTGATCAGCTCGGCGAGCTCGCCGGAGTGCGCCACCAGGATCTCGTAGCAGGCCCGCAGGGTCTCGGCGCGGGCGCGGGGCGGGGCGGCCGCCCAGCCCGGCTGGGCCGCAGCGGCCGCGTCGCATG
>JAJEEV010000049.1 GCA_022820805.1 Acidimicrobiia bacterium | reverse complement strand
TCCATTGAAGGAAGGCTTGGATGGCCGCGGGCTGTCCCGCGCAGTTGCACGTTTGGCCGGGCAATTGCCCGGCCCTCCATTGAAGGAAGGATTGGATGGCCGCGGGCTGTCCCGCGCAGTTGCACGTTTGGCCGGGCAATTGCCCGGCCCTCCATTGAAGGCGCAAGCTGATCACCAACCGGGCCGAAGTCACCGAGGAGTTTGGCCGGGCAATTGCCCGGCCCTCCATTGAAGGATGGGATGATCCTTTCGGGTCGGGTAGCCGTCGATGACGTTTGGCCGGGCAATTGCCCGGCCCTCCATTGAAGGGCCAGATAGCGAGCGAGTCCACTGTCCCCGAAGGCATGTTTGGCCGGGCAATTGCCCGGCCCTCCATTGAAGGACGGCATCCCCGAACTCACCGAACACTGGTACGGCTCCAGTTTGGCCGGGCAATTGCCCGGCCCTCCATTGAAGGCATCTGGCGGGTCAGCACCGCCAACGCCGCGCCCACGTGTTTGGCCGGGCAATTGCCCGGCCCTCCATTGAAGGACGTTGACGGTGTTGTTGACCGTCACCGGGGCCGCCGTGTTTGGCCGGGCAATTGCCCGGCCCTCCATTGAAGGACCCTGTCGCTGCTGGCTGCTGCGGCGCTGCCCCGACCGAGCACTACGTTTGGCCGGGCAATTGCCCGGCCCTCCATTGAAGGAAACCCGACGACGTGCGCGATGTCGGCGAGTGGCTGACGTTTGGCTGGGCGTTTGCTCGGCCCTCCATTGAAGGATGAAGATGAACACGCCGACGCCGAGCGCGACGAACACGTTAGGTCGGGCGTTTGCCCCGGCCCTTCATTGAAGGGAGACCGGCGTCTTCGCCAATTAGACCACAGCCCCGTGGTTTGGTCGGGCGCTTGCCCGGCCCTCCATTGAAGAGGGCATGTCGTCCGGGCCGTTGACGGGAGCATGTCGTGGGTCTTGTCTGACTCTCCATGGAAGCTGCCACCGCCGTCAGCGGAGAGCGCGGGGCGGGCACGACAGGGCCGTCAGGCACGAGTCCTCCGGGTCTAGCGTTGGCGTTCGCTCGGACTCTCGGGGCTTGAGACTGCGTGGTTCGGTCCTGCAGGCGGGGCTGGGAAGCTGATGTGTGTTCGCGTCTAGGCCTCCGGTGGCGGTGGGGCTGGCTCGGGGAGTGCCTCTGGGGGTACGTCCAGGCCGCGGCGCGCGTATGTGTCGACTGCGAAAGCCGGGTCGCGGCGCAGCCTGCGGGCCAGGCCGAGTCGGCGGGGGTCGGTGGCGTTGACGACTATGGACTCCGACGTCTCTGTGACCCCATGGACTGCGGCCACTTCCTCGGCGGCGAGCAGAGCGCATCGGCGGGCGGCTTCGAACATGCAGTAGGCGAACACCGGGGTGACCTTGGCCAGGCTGGCTGCCGAACTCTTGGCGCCGGTATAGGTGCCCGCGACCCGCCACGGCGATATGTCCCCGGGATCGAGAGGCGAGATGGCGCTGTGGAAGCGCTGCCCGTCGTTGGCGGGCAGGCACCCGATCAGGTGCTGGATGTGATGGCCCTGCTCGCCGCGCTCGGGTCGTTGGCCGCACACGCCCCGTGTGTAGGCCTTGATGGCGGCCTCGACGGCCCCGTGGGAGTCCTCGCATAGCTCGATCATCCGCAGGAAGCGGCTGCGATCCCAGCGGTGGGCCTGGCCGTGGAGGAGCGCGTCAAGCTCCTCCGGGCGCGGGTGGAGCGCGTTGAGGGCCTTCAGCAGGGCGTCGTCGACCGCGCTCAGGTCCTGCTGGGCCTGGTCGGCGTCGGTGGTGGGCATCGGCGTGTCCTTGTCCCAGTCGATTTCCTGGTTCGGGGGCCGGTCCACCAGCGCTACGGCGCCTCGGTGAATGCCTGCTTCGAACGATGTGCGCATCCGGGTGCGCTTGCGCCACTCCGAGCGGTCCGTCACCAACACGTCGGTGAAGTGCCCTGAGGCGGCCCGGGCGGCCTCCTGGGCCTCGCATTTGAGGCTGTAGCGGCGGGAATAGTCGCCGAGGTCGTCGAACACCGCGACGAGGTCGATGTCGGACGAGTCGACGGCTGTGCCGTCGGCCACCGAGCCGAACAGCAGCACTCGCGCCGCGTCCATCCGTGCCAGCGCCTGAGCGGCCCGCACGGCATCGCCGCGGGTAGGTGTGGAAGTCGGCATCAGTCGAGCCTGTCTAGCGGATCATCATGAAGAATGTTGCTATAGCCCATAAACCACTTTCAACATAGGTAAATACATCGGAAAGCGCAACTCGCAGGAGAACAAACCCTGCGGAGGCTTGCCTTGACCGGCTCCGTTATGATACACAATGAATCGATCAAGGGCCATTTGATCTATCACATTGGAGAGCGGCCATGCACCGGGTGGAGAGCTATGTGGCGGGCGCTTGGCACAGGCCGCCGAGTGACGGCCGGGCGCTGCGCGACGCCGCTACCGGGGATGCCGTAGCGGAGCTGTCACCAGCGGGCTTCGAACTCAAGGGCGTGGTCGAGCACGGCCGTGCCGTCGGCGGGCCGGCACTGAGGGAGCTGACCTTCCATCAGCGGGCGACCATCCTGCGCAACGTCGGCAAGATGCTGCTGACCGACGAGGCCAAGGAGCAGCTCTACGACCTGTCGTACTGCACCGGAGCCACCCGGGCCGACTCCTGGATCGACATCGAGGGCGGGGCCGGCGTGCTCATGTCCTACGCCAGCAAGGCCCGCCGGGAGCTGCCCAACGCCACCGTCGCGGTCGACGGCGCCACCGAAGCCCTGTCGCGGGACGACTCGTTCTCGGCCGTGCACATCCTCACCGCCCGCAAGGGAGTCGAGGTGCAGATCAACGCATTCAACTTCCCGGTCTGGGGAATGCTCGAGAAGCTGGCGCCCGCCTTCATCGCCGGCGTGCCCTCCATCGTCAAGCCCGCTTCGGTGACCGCCTACCTGGCCGAGGCCGCCGTGCGGCTGATCGTCGAGTCCGGTCTGATGCCCGAGGGATCGGTGCAGCTGGTGTGCGCATCGCCCGACGAGCTCGGCGGCCTGCTCGCATGCCTCGGCGGCCAGGACAGCATCGCCTTCACGGGCTCGGCCGCCACCGCGGCCGCACTGCGCAACCACCCGGCGGTGACTGAGCGGGCGACCCGGCTCAATGTCGAGGCCGACTCTCTCAACGCGGCCGTGCTCGCACCGGCCGCGGCCCCCGGCACCGCCGAGTTCGACCTGTTCTGTGCCGAGGTCGTCAAGGAGATGACATCCAAGGCAGGCCAGAAGTGCACCGCCATCCGCAGGACGCTGGTGCCCGAGCAGCATCTGGGCGCCGCCGCGGAGGCGCTGGCCGCGGCCCTGGCGGAGGTCGTCGTGGGGGACCCGAGGGACCGGGCCACCGGCATGGGCTCGCTCGTCGGCCTGGCCCAGCGCGACGAGGTGGCCGCCTCGGTGGCTGCGCTGCGCGAGGTGGCGGTGCCGGTGGTGGACTCCTGCGACCTCTCCAGCGTCGACTCGGTGATAGGGGCGTTCATGGCCCCCACCCTGCTGCAGGCCACCGATCCCCGCTCTGAGACGGTCCACACCACCGAGGCGTTCGGTCCGGTGTCCACCCTGGTGCCCTACGGCGGCCTCGACGAGGCGGTCGAGTTGGTGGCCGCCGGCGGCGGGAGCCTGGTGGCGTCGCTGTACGGCGCCGACCGCGACGAGGTCGCCGTGCTGGCCACCGGGGTGGCGTCGCACCACGGCCGGGTGCTGATCATGGATGAGACCATGGCCGCGGCCAGCACCGGGCACGGGTCGCCGCTCCCGCCGCTGGTGCACGGCGGGCCGGGCCGGGCCGGCGGCGGGCAGGAGATGGGCGGCATGCGGGGCGTGTTCGCCCACATGCAGCGCACCGCGGTTCAGGGCTCGCCGGACATGCTCACCGCGGTCACCGGCGAGTACATCGGCGGGTCGTCCATCGCGAGCCACAAGGGCCACCCGTTCAAGCTCACGTTCGACGACCTGGAGGTGGGCGACTCGATCACCACCGGATCGCGCGCCGTCACGCGGGCCGACATCGCCGCCTTCGCCGAGAGCACCGGCGACAAGTTCTACGCCCACATGGACGAGGAGGCCGCGGCCCGCAGCCCGATCTTCAACGGCCTGGTGGCCCACGGCTACCTGGTGCTGTCGTTCGCGGCCGGGCTGTTCGTGTGGCCCGACGAGGGCCCGGTGCTGGCCAACTACGGCATCGACCGGCTGCGCTTCGCCAAACCCACCTATCCGGGCGACGAGATCCATGTGGTGCTCACCTGCAAGCGCAAGACCCAGCTGGACGGACGCGGCTACGGCGAGGTGGCCTGGGACACCAGGGTCGTCAACCAGCACGGCGAGGTCAACGCGGCCTACGACGTGCTGACCATGGTGGCCAACGCCCCCGGCGTCAACGGCGCTCCCGGGAGGTAGGACGCGATGGCCAGGTCCTGGTCCACCATGGAGGATTTCGAGGCCTTCCTCGACGGCGGCGGGCTGGTCGAGGTCGACGACGACATGCCCCAGCCCTACCGTCAGGCGGTCTTCTCCTTCATCGAGATGCACGCCAACAGCGAGCTCATGGGCGGCCTGACCGAGCGGGACTGGATCCCCAAGACGCCGGGCCTGCGCCACAAGATGGCGGTGCTGGCCAAGACCCAGGATGAGATCGGCCACGGCCACCTGCTCTACATGGTGGCCGCTGATCTCGGGGTCAAGACGCGGGCCCAGATGCTCGAGGACCTGTTCGCCGGCCGCAGCCGCTTCCACAACGTGTTCCACTACCGGGCCGTCACCTGGGGCGATCAGGTGGCCATCGCGTTCCTGGTAGACGCCGCCGCCCTCATCAGCCAGCAGGCCGTGTTCAAGAACTGCTCCTACGGCCCCTACAAGCGCATCCTTCTCCGCATCATCGCCGAGGAGGGCTTCCACATGCGCCTCGGCGAGGACCGCATGATGCGCATCGCCGAGGGCACCGGCCCCCAGCGGCGGATGTTCCAGGAGTCGCTCGACCGGTGGTTCTGGCCCGCGCTGCAGCTGTTCGGTCCCGACTCCAAGCCCGACGATGTGCTGCTGCGATGGCACATCAAGTCCGAACGCAACGAAGTGCTGCGCGACCGGTGGGTTCAGAAGTTCGTGCCCATGCTCCAGAGCTACGGGTTCACCATCCCGGCACCCGAACTGAGCTACGACGCCGAGGCCCGCCGCTGGGATGTCGGCCCCATCGACTGGGAGCCCCTCGAGCGCACCCTCGCCCAGGGCGGGCCGGACTCGGCGAGGCGCATCCGCGAGGCCGCCGACAACTGGTCCCGCACGTCCTGGGTGCGGGCGGCCATGAGCAACGGGACGGCGGCCTGAGCCCATGCACGTCTACGAGGTGTTCATCAAGAAGGACGGCCGCGACGAGTTCCGCCACGTCGGAGCGTTGGAGGCGGCCAACGACGACCTGGCCCTGGTCCTGGCCCGCGAGAGCTACCTCCGGCGGGCGGAGGGGGACCGGATGTGGGTGGTGCGGCGCGACCATGTGGTCGCAGCCGCCGATGACTTCGTGGAGCCCAACGCCGATAAGCCCCACCGCCACCACGACGGCGCGGCAGTGGCCGCCCGCCGCAAGGCCGCGAGGCAGTCCCAGGGTTGATGCCGGCCACCGCCAGCGAGCCACGGGGGGTGCGGGAGTACCTGCTGGCCTTCGCCGACGACGAGCACCTGATGGGCCAGCAGCACACCGAGTGGATCGGCGTCGCCCCGTTCCTGGAGGAGGACCTCGCCTTCTCCAGCATCGGCCAGGACGAGCTCGGCCACGCCGCGCTGCTGTACGAGCTGATACTCGACCTCGAGGGCACCGAGCCCACCGACACCGCGGTGGACAGCCTCGCCTTCGGACGGCCCAGCGAGGGTTACCGGTGCTGCCATCTCGTGGAGTTCACCACCCGGGACTGGGCCGAGGCTCTCGTGCGCCACTGGATCTACGACACCTTCGAGGAGATGCGCTGGCGGCTTGTGGCTGGCTCGTCGCGTCCGCAACTGGCGGCGATCGCTCGCAAGGCCCTCCAGGAGGAGGCCTTCCACCGGCGCCACGCCGACGCCCTGCTCGACAAGCTCCTGGCCTCGCCCGAGGCCCGGGAGCGGATCCTTGAGGCGTTCGAGACGGTCGGGCCGCTCGCCGGTGGCCTGTGCGAGCCCGTCGTCGGCGAGGCCGAGGTCATCGACGAGGGCGTGGCCGCCGCATCGACGGGCAGCCTGCTCGAACCGCTCCAGCAGGCGATCGGGCAGCGCTTCGGCTACTGGGACTCCATCGGCTCGCCTGCAGCCGACAGCCAGGATGGGCGCACGGTGCGCTCAGCGGACTTCGAGCCGTTGCTGGCCCGCATGCGCGAGGTGCTCGACTACGACCCCGAGGCCGTGTGGTGACAGCTCCCAGCCAGTTGAAGCCAGTTGAGCTCCGGCGATGAGTGACATCGCCGCCTCGGTGCGGGAGCGATGCCAGCAACCCGACATCTCGGCGAGGTCGGTACTGGTGACCGTGCTCGGCGACTCCGTGCTGCCGGTGACCAAGACGCTGTGGCTGTCCAGCCTCTTCGAGCTGGCCGCCCCGTTCGGGTTCAGCGAGCGTCTGGTGCGCACGTCGATGTTCCGGCTGGTGTCGGAGGGATGGGTGTCCAACGAGCGGGTCGGCCGCCGGAGCCGCTACTCGCTGACCCTGCTGGCCGTGCGGGAGTCCGAGGACGCCGACCGCAGGATCTACACCGCCGACCGGGCCGGCTGGGACCGCTCGTGGACGTTCGCGGTGCTCGACACACCGCTGATGGGCGCCTCCGAACGCGACAGGATCGCCCGGCACCTGCGCTGGCACGGGTTCGTGGCCCTCGGTCGGGGTCTGCTGGCGTCTCCGTCGGTTACGGTGGCCAGCCTGGGCGAGATCCTGAGTCTTGTAGAGCCGGCTGCGACGGTTCCGATGGGGCGGGCCGAGATCGACGAACTGGACCGGCTCGTGGACGGGGGCTTCTTCGCGGATGTCTTCCGCACCGACGACACCGAGGACGCATACCGGGACTTCCTGGCCCGCTACGAGCCCTGGCAGGACCACGACCTCGACGCGGCCGCCCCGCTCGACGCCTACGGGCTGCGCACTATGCTGGTCCACGAGTTCCGCCGGATCCGCCTGCGTGCGCCCGACGTGCCCGTGGAGCTGCTGCCGCCGGACTGGGTCGGCGATTGCGCCTACGACGTGGCAGCCGACCTCTACCGGCGGCTCAGCCTCCCGGCGTCCAGCGCACTCAGCGAGATCCTCGAGGTCGACTATCCCGCCACGATGCCCCGCCGCTTCGAGCCCTGAGCCCGCAGTGAGCGAGCAGAGCATCTGGCGGGTGCTGCGCGACCTTGTGATGCCCGTCTACGTGCCCTCGGTGGCAGGGACCCTGGGCCTCGGGATGCTGCTGCCGGTCCTGCCCCTGTACCTGCGCGACATCGGTCTGAGCTTCAGCGCGGTGGCCGTGGTCCTGGGCGCGGCCGGGGTGGGTGCCATGATCGGCGGGATTCCCTCGGGCTCCGCCATGGCTCACTACGACGAGCGTGCTCTGATGGTGGTCTCCCTGGTGGTCATGGCGGCCAGCACCGCGGTGTTCGGGCTGACCGTGGCCGTGGCTGCCCTGGTCGCACTGAGGTTCGCCTACGGCGTCGGATTGATCGGCCTTCGGCTCTCCCGCCAGACCTATGTGGCGGCCAGGGTCTCGGCCGGTGCTCGGGGCCGGGCGCTCTCCCTCATCGGGGGATCGTTCCGGTTGTCCGTGTTCGTCGGCCCCGTCGTCGGCGGGTTGCTGGTCGACACGGCCGGCTTCACCTGGACGTTCCTCGTATGCGGAGCGGTCACCGCGGCAGGGCTGGCGGGCGGGATGGATCGCGGCCACAGCAACGCTGCGCCCGAGTCGCAGAGCGTCGAGCGTGTGCCCCTGTTCGCCGCGCTGTGGCGGTATCGGGGAGTGCTTCTCAAGGCCGGGATACCGTCGGGCCTGGTGATCGCGGTGCGCCAGGGACGCATGCTGGCCGTACCGCTCATCGCTCTCGAGTTGGGCCTGAGCCCGACGGTGGTCGGCGGCCTGCTGGCCATCGGAACGGGAGCGGACTTGCTGCTGTTCCCGCTGTCGGGCTATCTGATGGACCGCTTCGGGCGGCTCTATGCCATCGTTCCGTCGTTCCTGCTGGTGAGCGTGGGACTGGTGCTGCTGGGCTATGCCGACACCGCGGCTCAGATCGCGCTGGCAGGCATGGTCATGGGGGTCGGCAACGGCATCGGCGCGGGAACCATGCTGACCCTGGCCAGTGATCTGGCTCCAGCCGACGCCCGCGGCCAGGTGCTGTCGGGTCTTGCGGTGCTGCAGGACACGGGCACCCTGCTCGGCCCGCTGATCGTGGGTCTGGTCGCGGACGCGGCCGGTGTCAGCGCCTCGGCTTTCGCGCTGGCTGCGGTGATGGTGCTGGCCACGGCCTGGCTGGTGGTAGTCGTGGGCGAGACCGGTAGAGCGCAGCCGGCGGAGGTTTGAGCGCGGAGCCCCTGGCGGCTAGGACTTGCGGTCTACCAACTCGCCCTCGACCCGCAGGTTGGGGATCATGCGGTCGAGCCAGCGGGGCAGCCACCAGTTGCGGGCTCCGAGCAATTCCATGGTGGAAGGCACGATCAGCATCCGCACCAGGGTGGCGTCGATGGCGATGGCCGTGGCGAGCCCGAGACCGAAGAGCTTGACGGGTCTGTTGTCCTCGAGCACGAAGCTGCCGAAGACCACCACCATGATGGCCGCGGCCGCGGTGATCACCCGGGCGGTGGCGGCCAGACCGTCGGCCACCGAGTTGACCGGGTCGCCGGTGCGCTCGTACTCCTCCTTCATGCGCGACAGCAGGAACACCTCGTAGTCCATCGACAGCCCGAACAGGATGGCGAACAGCATCATCGGCACGAACGGCTCGATCGGCGCCGGTTCGACTCCACTGATGCCGCCCAGCCATCCCCACTGGAATACGGCCACGACCACCCCGTAGGCCGCGCCGATCGACAGCATGTTCATGATCACCGCCTTCAGCGGCACCACCAGGGACCGGAATACCGCCATTAGCAGCAGGAACGACGCTCCCAGCACAGCCGCGAAGAACACCAGGATGCGGCCGGCCAGATAGTCGCTGATGTCGATGTTGAAGGCCACTTGGCCCGCGACCAGAGCGTCGAGGTCGGTGCCCGCGAGGGCCTGGGGGATCACGTCGTCGCGCATGCGGTGAACCAGATCCTCGGTCGCCTCATCCTGGGGACCGGTCGCCGGCTGCACCCGGATCACGAAGGCGTCGACGGTCGCGTTCGCGATCGGCGGGGAGGCGGAGGCCACCCCCTCGGTTCGGTTCAAGGCTGCCGACAGGTCCCTGAGCGGAGCGATCTCGTCCGGATGGGGAGACGCCTCGGCAACGACCAGCAGCGGGCCGTTGGCGCCCGGCCCGAAGCCGTCCGAGATCAGGTCGTAGGCCTTGCGGGTGGTGGTCTCCTCCGCGAAGTTGCCCTCATCGGAGAACCCCAGACGAAGGCCCAGCACCGGCGCGGCCAGCACTAGCAGCACCACCGTTCCGCCCACCGCGAACAGCCACGGCCGGGACTGGACCATCCGGCTGAGCCGGTACCAGCCGGTCTCGCGCCGCGGCTTGGGCTCACGGTGAGGCACCACCCGTCTCAGGGGGTTGGCACGGGTCTTGAACGCCCCGGCCACCAGCACGACCGCGGCCAGAGGCACGCCCACCAGCAGCAACCTGAAGCCGGTGCCGAAGCCGAGCAGGGCAACCGCGATCAGCGCGGAGGCCACCACGCCCCGGAAGCGGGTCGTGGTGATCCGCTCACCGAGCAGTCCGATCACGGCGGGCAGCAGTGTTACCGATCCGGCCATGACGGTAGCCACTGTGATGGCGGCGGCCAGCCCCAGCCCGGCCACGAACGGCAGGCCGATGAGCAACAGGCCCAGCAGCGACACCACCACCGTGGCTCCGGCGAAGACCACCGCCCGCCCGGCCGAGTCGAGCGCGGCCGCGGTGGCGTCTTCGGAGCTCAGGCCATCGCGGATCCACTCCCGGTAGCGGGTGATGATGAACAGCGCGTAGTCGATCCCCACGCCGATGCCGATCATGGCGCCGATGGTCGGGGCGAACTCGGGAACGGTCGCCACATTGCTCAGCAGCGTGATGCCGCCCACCCCGACGCCCACGCCGATGAGAGCCGTCCCGACGGTCATGCCCATGGCCACCACCGAGCCCACCGCCATGATCAGCACGAACACCGCGAAGGCGAGCCCGATGGCCTCAGACTCGGGCGGCTCCCGGTCCGCTAGCCAGGCTCCGCCCACTTCCACCTGAACGCCGTCCATCGAGCGCAGCCCGACCTCGTCGATGAGGCCTCTGATCTCGATTCCAATGTCCTCCGCCTCGAAGGCGCCGGTGTCGGCGCCGGTGTCGATGTCTGCGTAGGCGATCCGGCCGGCCTCGGGACCCCGCGCTGCGATGCGGTGCCCCCCGTTCGGGGCGAATGGCGATCCGACGGTGACGCCCTCGATGGTCTCGACCCGCTCGAACAGCTCGTTCATGGCGGCTCGCACGGCCGGGTCCTCCACGCCCTGCTCGGCCCGGAAGACGATCCGACCGCTGATCACCGCGCCGATGCGGCCGAAGTACTGGTTGAGGATGTCGGCACCCCGGCTGCTCTCGGCGTCGGGTGCGGCCGGTGTGCCGCCGTATGCCGAGCCGAGGCTGCCTGCCGCCCCGGCCGCGACCACGATGATCAGCAGCCAGGCGATCAGGACACGCCACGGATGCCGGTAGCACCACCGGCCGAGAGAGGAGTACACAGCAGCCTTCCGTACCGGAGGCTATTGGTGTGGTGGCCGCGTCGGCGCGGCTAGGCCGGCGACGGCACCGAGCCGCCGCCGGCCCTAACCGGATGTGTCTAGCTAGTGGCTACTCGCCGCCGGGGAGCAGCGTGACGGGGACGCGCTGCCAGTTGTTGCCGATGACGTCGACGCCGGCGTTGCGCAAGTTGGTGACCGCCTCCCAAGCGATCTCAGGACGGTAGGCGTCCTCATCGGGGGCCGAGGCGAGAATTCCCTCGCTGGTGGCCACCGCGACGGTCTGGTCCCACAGGTCCTTGTCCATCACGCCCACGCCCTGCGGCGACGGCCAGATCAGGGCGTTGATCTCGTTGAGCTGCCAGGTCTGGTGCGACCGGCCCAGAGTGGGCGCGTTGTCGAGAACGATGTCCACGCACTCCTCGGGATTGTCGCGGCAGTAGATCCATCCCATGAGCGACGCCTCGACGAACTTGACCGCGGTCTCGTGGTACGCGGGGTCGTCGTCCAGCCGGTCGGCGTCGGCCCACAGAGCGTCCTGGAGCATGGCCGTGCCCACATCATTCCAGTTGATGATGTTGAGGTCCTCGGGCTGGTAGAGCTCGCCGGTTTCGGGGTTGACCGTCTCGAGCACCTGGGCGTACTCGTTGTAGATCATGGCCTGGGCGGCGTCGATCTCGCCGCTGATCAGCGCCAGCATGTCGAAGTTCTGCTGGACCAGCTGAACGTCAGATGCCGGGTCGAGCCCGTTCCTGCGGAGGCCGGCCAGCAGCTCGAACTCGTTGCCGAAGCCCCAGTTGCCGACAGTGCGGCCCTGCAGGTCGGTCACGGTGGAGATGCCGGAGTCGGCGAAGGACACCTGCAGGGTGGCGCTGCGCTGGAACACCTGGGCGATGTTGGTGATGTTGGCGCCCTCCTCCCGCGGCACCAGGCCACGAGGCACCCACGACACTGCGAAGTCGGCCGCGCCGGAGTCCAGCACCGAGGCGGGCACGATCTCGACGCCGCCCTCGAGGATCTCCACGTTCAGTCCGTAGTCCTCGTAGATGCCGGTGGCTACGGCCGCGTAGTAGCCCGCGAACTGCGACTGGGTGAACCACTGCAGCTGCAGGGTGACATCAGTCATCGTGACGGGCTCGGGCTCGGGCTCGGCCATCGCCTCCTCCATGGCCGCTTCAGCTTCGGCTGCGGCGGCCTCGGCGTCGGCCTGGGCGGCCGCGGCTGCTTCGGCCTCGGCCTGAGCCGCATCCCGTTCCGCCTCGAGCTCGGCGACGACCGCTGGGTCGGCCGCGCCCTCGGCCTCGGCCATGGCAGCCTCAAGGGCCGCCTCTGCGTCAGCCGCCCTGGCGGCGGCCGCGTCGGCCTCGGCCGCAGCTGCATCGGCCTCGGCCTGGGCGGCGGCCGCGTCGGCCTCGGCGGCTGCTGCGGCTGCCTCAGCTGCGGCGGTATCCGCCGCGCTGGTGTCCGGGGCTGGCTCGTCGTCCTCGCCGCAAGCCGCGGCGATCAGGCCCAGTGCCATCAATGGCACCAATAGGCGTACCAACGTGGTTCTTGTTTTCATGGTTTCCCTCCCTAAGTGGGCTTTCTTCTTACGAGAATCAAAGCCGAGATGTGAGACGACCCGCGGCGTGCGAGATGGTCACCGGCGAAGGCGTCATGCCGACCTCCTGGCCACGAAGTACCAAGGCATGACGAGACGTTCGATCAAGACCGCGAGCGCGTAGAGGCCGATGCCTACCAGCGAGCCGGCCAGGACCGCGGCCCAGGCGTCGTCGTAGCGGGTGAGCCCGGCCGAGTTGGTGATGAGGTTGCCCAGGGCGTCCTGGCGGCCGCCGAAGTACTCGGCCACGATGGCTGCGATGACAGCCAGCGAAGTCGCCAGCTTCAGCGCGGTGAAGAAGAACGGCATGGCGTTCGGGATGCGCACCTCGCGCATGATCCGCCATTTCCCGGCCCCGTAGGACTCCATCAACTCGATCTGGCTGGGCTCGACCTGGGTCAGGCCTCGGGCCGTGTTGACGAAGACAGGGAAGAACACCAGCACCACCACTACCGCCTGGTTGGAGCGGGGTGACAGGATCCCGAACCAGGCGTTGAAGATCGGTGCCAGCGCGATGATCGGCACCGCGTTGATGGCCACCGCCAGGGGGGTGAGCGTCTCGTCGGCCGCCCGGAAAGCGGTGACCAGCAGAGCGAAGGCCGCTCCCACCGCCACCCCGGCGAGCAGCCCGGTGACGATGATGAAGCCGGTCACACCGGTGGCGGTCACGATGGCGTCGAAGTTCTGGACGACGGCTCCACCGATCTTCGAGGGCGGCGGAAGCACGAATCCGTCGGGTCGGATGACGGCCAGCAGCGCCTCCCACCCGCCGAAGAGGACCACCGCGGCCACCACCGGCGGCAGCCACGAGCGCTGCAGCGCCTTCGCCGCGTTCACGACTTCACCGTCCGGGGGTCGGCAGCGAGGGTCGCGCAGTCCACGACTAGTGGCCTCCCCGCAGGGCGTTGCGCACCGCGGTCACGTTGGCGAAGAAGGCAGGGTCGTCGCGGGTTGCCTCGTTCCGCTCGCCCAGGTCGTTCTCGATGACTGCCGCGATCCTCCCCGGGCGCGGTGACATGACCACGACCTTGGTTGACAGGAACACGGCCTCGGGGATCGAGTGGGTCACGAACACGACGGTGATCCGGGTCTCGGACCAGATGCGCAGCAGCTCGTTCTGCATGTGCTCTCGGGTCATCTCGTCGAGCGCGCCGAACGGCTCGTCCATCAGCAGCAGCTTCGGATGGAACGACATGGCCCGGGCGATGGCCACCCGCTGCTGCATCCCGCCCGACAGCTCGGCGGGATGATGGCGGGCGAACTCGCCGAGCTTGACGAGGTCCAGCATCTCTGCCGACCGCCGGCGCCGGTCGGCCGCCTTCCAGCCCATCAGCTCGAGGGGCAGCTCGATGTTGCGTGACACGTTGCGCCAGTCGAACAGGCCCGCTCTCTGGAACACCATCGAGTAGTCCCGGTCGAGGCGGGCTGCGTCCGCCGGCTTGCCGTTGACGAGGACGCTGCCCTCGGTGGTGTCGATGAGCGCCGCGATCAGCCGCAACAGCGTGCTCTTTCCGCAGCCCGAGGGGCCGATCAGGGTGACGAAGTCGCCCTGGCCGATGTCGAGGTCGATGTCCTCAAGGGCCTTCACCTCGTTGGCTCGTCCGGGGTTGAAGGTCTTGGACGCACCCTCGACTGCCACGGCCATGGCCTGGGGATCCGCGGCCGGGACTGCGTCGCTCATGTCACCGTCTCCCGGCCCTTGCGGCCGACCAGGGCGTACTCGATCGACGAGATCGCCGCGAAGACGAAGATCCCGAGGACGGCAGCGCCGAGCACGGCGATGTAGAGCCGCTCCGGACCGGTGGTGTAGCGCTGGGCCTCCAGCAGCACCCGCCGGCCGAGACCGCCCTTCACGCCGGCAGAGATCTCCCCGACGATGGCTCCCACCACGCTGGCCGTGGCCGCGATCTTGAATGCGGCGAACAGGTACGGCAGCGATGCCGGCAGCCGCAGCCTCCACAGGGTCTGGCCCCAGCGGGCCGCGTAGGAGTCCATCAGCTCGAGGTTCTCGGGCCGGGGGGACTGCAGGCCTCGCAGGCCGTTGATCGTCACCGGGAAGAACGTCAGGTAGGTGGCGATGATCGACACCGACATCCAGTCCTGCCACTCGAAGGGCAGGAAGTCGAAGCTCTTGCGGCCCCAGATCACGATGATGGGCGCGATGGCGATCAGCGGGATGGTCTGGCTGGCGATCACGTGGGGCACCAGGGCCCGCTCCAGGCGGCCGGAGGTGGTGAGGACGATGGCGATGCCCAGGCCGACGACCACGCCGATGGCGAAGCCCACGGCAGCCTCCCGCAGCGTGAAGGCGGCCTCCTTGCCGACTATCGACCAGAACGGCTCGTCGGTGCCCCTGGGTTCGTCGAAGATCCCCGAGACGATGTCGAGCACCGGCGGCATCTTGAGGTCGTCGGACTCGGGGAGGATCGATCCGATGAGCGGCCAGTCCGACTGGGCGTCGTCGATGCCGCCGCCCACCACCTTGTAGAGGCTGTAGAGCACGGCCAGCAGGCAGATGAACAACCCCAGCACGACGACCTGACGGCCGGTTCTCCGCATCCGGGCGCGGCGCTGCTCCCGGGCGGCCCGCTGGCGGAGCAGCTGCTCGAAGACCATCGGATCGTCGACAGCCTCAGCGTCCTCGCCCGCACCCGCAGCCGAGCCAGTCATGGCTTCGACAGCGGGTCCAGACTCAGAACTCACGGCGGGAGGTCAGTCCCTGAGGGCCGGGATTACCCGCTGGCCGTATGCGTTGAGGGTCTCGTCCTTGGCGTCGTGCATCAGGTAGATGGCGAACTGGTCGACTCCCAGGTCGCGCAGCTCCCGGAGCCGGGCGATGTGGTTGCCGGCGTCTCCGAGGATGCAGAAACGGTCGACTATCTCGTCGGGCACGAACTCGGTGTGCACGTTGCCCGCCTTGCCGTGCTCGGAGTAGTCGTAGCCCTCGCGTCCGGAGATGTAGTCGGTGAGGGCCTGGGGAACCCCGCCGCCGGTGTCGCCGTAGCGGTCCACCAGGTCGGCCACGTGGTTGCCGACCATGCCGCCGAACCAGCGGACCTGGTCGCGCTGGTGGTCAAGGTCGTCGCCCACGTACGCGGGCGCGGCCACGCACATGTACAGGTCGTCGGGATCGCGGCCCGCGTCGGCGGCGGCCCGGCGCACGGCGCCGATGGTCCACTCGGTTATCTGGGGGTCCGCCAGCTGGAGGATGAAGCCGTCGGCCTGCTCTCCGCAGAGCTTGAGGGCGCGCGGGCCGTAGGCCGCCATCCAGATGTCGAGCCGGCTTCCGCCGGACCACGGGAACTGCTGCCGGGTGCCGTTGTAGGCGACTTCACGGCCCTCGGCCATGCCCTTGATGACCCTCATGGACTCGGCCAGGGTGGCGAGGCTGGTGGGGGTGTGGCCCAGCACCCGCATGGCCGAGTCGCCCCGGCCGATGCCGCATACGGTGCGGTTGCCGAACATGTCGTTGAGGGTGGCGAACAGCGAGGCGGTCACCGTCCAGTTGCGGGTGCCGGGGTTGGTGACCATGGGCCCGACGATCATGCGGTTGGTGGCAGACAGCATCTGGCTGTAGATCACGTACGGCTCCTGCCACAGCACGTGGCTGTCGAAGGTCCAGCCGTAGGAGAACCCGTGCGTCTCGGCCTGCCGGGCCAGGTCCACGACCCGCCAAGCGGGTGGGTCGGTCTGGAGGACGACGCCGAAGTCCATCTTGTCTGCTGCCCTAGCTGTTGCGGGGGAAGCCGAGGTCGACGACGCTGTCGGCGGGATCGGGCCAGCGGGTGGTTATGGCCTTGGCCTTGGTGTAGAAGTGGATGCCCTCGGGGCCGTACATGTGGGTGTCGCCGAACAGCGAGTCCTTCCAGCCGCCGAAGGAGTGGCAGCCCACCGGCACCGGGATCGGGACGTTGACGCCGATCATTCCCGCGTCGGCGTCGAGCTGGAACTGGCGGGCCGCGCCGCCGTCGCGGGTGAAGATCGCGGCGCCGTTGCCCCACGGGTTGTTGCCGATCAGCTCGACGGCCTCGTGGTAGGTGTCGGAGCGCACCACGCACAGCACCGGACCGAAGATCTCGTCCCGGTAGACGGCCATGTCCGGGGTCACGTTGTCGAGCAGCGACACCCCGACGAAGAAGCCGTCGTTGTCGAACACGGAGTCGCGGCCGTCCACCACCACGGTGGCGCCCTCGTCGGCGCCGACACCGACGTATCCCGCCACCCGGTCCCGGTGCTCGCGGGTGATGAGCGGGCCCATCTCGGACTCGGGATCGTCGCCGGGACCGATGCGCAGCTTGTCCATGCGCACCCTGATCGCGTCCACCAGGGGGTCAGCGGCGTCGCCCACCGCCACCACCACCGACACCGCCATGCAGCGCTCACCCGCGGATCCGTAGGCTGCGGACACGGCCGCGTCGGCGGCCAGGTCGAGGTCGGCGTCGGGCAGCACCACCATGTGGTTCTTCGCCCCCGCGAGAGCCTGTACCCGCTTGCCCGCCGCGGTTCCGGTCTCGTACACGTAGCGGGCGATGGGAGTGGACCCGACGAAGCTGACGGCCTTCACATCGGGATGCTCCAGCAGCCGGTCCACGGCCACCTTGTCGCCGTTCACGACATTGAGCACGCCGGGCGGGAATCCGGCCTCAAGGAAGAGCTCGGCCACGAGACGGGGCGCCGAGGGGTCGCGCTCGGACGGCTTCAGGACGAAGGTGTTGCCGCAGGCCACCGCGTTGGGGATCATCCACAGCGGCACCATGGCCGGGAAGTTGAACGGCGTGATGCCGGCCACCACCCCCAGCGGCTGGCGCACGGTGTGGACGTCCACTCCGGTGGAGGCCTGGGAGTTGAAGCTGCCCTTGAGCAGGTCACCCAGGCCGCACGCGAACTCGATGTTCTCCAACCCGCGGGCGACCTCGCCCAGCGCGTCGGAGTGCACCTTGCCGTGCTCGGCCGTCAACCGGGCGGCGATCTCCGCCGCGTTGGCCTCGACCAGATTCCGGAACGAGTGCATCAGCTTCGTGCGTGTCGCCAGCGACGTGTGTCGCCACTCCTCGAAGGCGGCTCTCGACGAGGCGACCGCCGCGTCGACCTCATCGACGCTGGCCAGACCGACTTCGGCGGACTGCTCGCCGGTGGCGGGGTTGAACACCGGGAGCGCCCGGCCCGACCTGCACGCCAGGGTCTCTCCGTTCACGTAATGGTGGATCGTCTGCAATTGACTTCTCCTGATACTTGGGATGGGGTGGGCGCCGCCGGGGCCACGGCGTGGCCCGACAGCACGCGCTCTACTGCAGGTACTGGGACAGGCCGCGCCTGAGGTACTGGCCGTCTCCGGCCCGTCCGAGGTACTGGTTGTCGTCGATGAGCTTCTTGCCCCGCGAGAACACCGTGTCCACGTGACCGGTCACATTGACGCCCTCGTAGGCGGAGTGGTCCATGTTCATGTGGTGGTTGTCGACGCTGATGGTCCACTGCTTGTTGGGGTCGTAGATCACGATGTCGGCGTCGGCCCCGGGCGCGATGACGCCCTTGCGGGGATACAGCCCCATCATGCGGGCCGGGGTGGTGGAGCACAGCTCGACCCAGCGGGGCAGACCGATCTCACCGGTGACCACACCCTGGAAGATCATGTCCATGCGGTGCTCGACGCCGCCGATGCCGTTTGGAATGGCCCGGAAGTCGTTGAGGCCCAGCTCCTTCTGCTCCTTCATGCAGAACGGGCAGTGGTCGGTGGACACCACGGCCAGGTCGTTGGTGCGCAGGCCCTTCCACAGGTCGTCCTGATGGCCCTCGGCCCGGGACCGCAGGGGCGTGGAGCACACGTAGGCGGCACCCTCGAAGCCGGGCCGGTCGAGGTGCTCCTCCAGGCTGAAGTGCAGGTACTGCGGGCAGGTCTCGGCGAACACGTTCATGCCGGCGTCGCGGGCGATGGCCACCTGCTCGAGGGCCTCGGAGGCCGACAGGTGCACGATGTACAGCGGGGCCGCGCCGACCTTGGCGAGCTGGATGGCCCGGTGGGTGGCCTCCGACTCCAGCTCCTTGCGACGCACGTACCCGTGGGTGACGGGGCTGATCTCACCCCGCTCGAAGGCCTGCTCGGCGAGCACGTCGATGGCGAGGCCGTTCTCGGCGTGCATCATGATGAGCCCGCCGTTGCCGGCAGCCTGCTGCATGGCCCTCAGGATCTGGCCGTCGTCGGCGAGGAAGACCCCCGGATAGGCCATGAACAGCTTGAAGCTGGTGATGCCCTCGTTCACGAGCAGGTCCATCTCCTTGAGCGAGTCGTTGTCGACGCCGCCGATGATCATGTGGAAGCCGTAGTCGATGGCGCAATTGCCCTCGGCCTTGGCCATCCAGGCGTCGAGGCACTCCCGGACGTTCTCGCCGTACTTCTGCACCGCGAAGTCCAGGATGGTGGTGGTCCCGCCCCAGGCCGCGGCCCTGGTGCCGGTCTCGAAGGTGTCGGAGGCGAACGTCCCCCCGAAGGGGAGCTCCATGTGGGTGTGGACGTCGACACCGCCGGGAACGACCAGCCTGCCGGTTGCGTCGACAACCTCGGATCCCTGCTCGGCCGCGACTGCGATGTCGCTGCCGGGACGCAGCACTGCGGTTATCTGCTCGCCGTCGATCAGCACCTCGGCCGGATCCGCTCCGGTCGCGCTGACGACGGTGCCTCCCTTGATCAGCGTTGCCATGTTCGTCTCCTTCCGGACTCTGGAGGGGGTGCGACTGCGAGCGTGGAGGTCAGGGAGCGGTCAGGTCTCCGTAGAGGTCGGGCCGGCGGTCCCGGTAGAACGCCCACTGGGACCTGACCTCGTCGATCTGGTCGAGGTCGAGGTCGCGGACCACCAGCTCCTCGGTCTGGTCCGAGGCGGTGCCGTCCACGAACTGGCCCCTGGGGTTGGCGAAGTAGGAGGTGCCGTAGAAGTCGTTGTCGCCCAGAGGCTCGATCCCGACCCGGTTGATGGCCCCCACGAAGTACATGTTGGCCACCGCGGCGGAGGTCTGCTCGAGCTGCCACAGGTAGGCCGAGAGCCCCCGGCTGGTGGCCGACGGGTTGAACACGATCTCGGCGCCGGCCAGGCCCAGCGCACGCCAGCCCTCCGGGAAGTGGCGGTCGTAGCAGATGTACACGCCGACCGTGCCGACCGCGGTCTCGAACACCGGGTAGCCCATGTTCCCGGGACGGAAGTAGAACTTCTCCCAGAAGCCCTTGACCTGGGGTATGTGGGTCTTGCGGTACTTGCCCAGGTAGGCGCCGTCGGCATCGATCACGGCTGCGGTGTTGTAGAGGAACCCTGCCTTCTCGCGCTCGTACATGGGCAGCACCAGCACCATCTCGTGCTTGGCCGCCAGCTCCTGGAAGCGCTTGGTGGTCGGTCCGTCGGGGATGGCCTCGGCGTAGCCGTAGAACTCGGTGTCCTGGACCTGGCAGAAGTAGGGCCCGTAGAAGAGCTCCTGGAAGCACATCACCTGGGTGCCGGCGGCGGCCGCCTCGGCCACGTACTTCTCGTGGAGCTCGATCATCGACTCCTTGTCGCCCGTCCAGGCGACCTGGACAATGGCAGAAGTAACCGTCCGTGCCACGTGCTCCCTCCTTGCCTCATCGGATGCCCGCTCGACCCCATGAGAGAAAGGGCGATCTTAGCGAACGTCTCGCCCGCGTCAATCGTGATAGTTGCGGCGGGAGGAGATGACCCCGGTGTCGAAGCCGGACAGGTGCAGCCCGCCGTGGAAGCGGGCGTGCTCGATCTTGAGGCACCGGTCCATCACCACGTCGAGCCCGGCCGCGGCGCAGCGCCGGGCGGCCTCGGCGCTCCACAGTCCGAGCTGCGCCCAGAACACCGGCGCCCCCGCCGCGATGGCCTCGTCGGCGATCGGGGGCAGGTCCTCGGAGCGGCGGAACACGTCCACGATGTCGGGCACGACCGGAAGGTCCGCCAGCGACGCGTACACCGGGCGGCCGAGGATCTCGCTGCCGGCCGAGCGGGGGTTCACCGGGTACACCTCGAAGTCGGTCGACGAGGACAGCAGGTAGGTCATGACGAAGTAGCTGGCCCGGGCCAGGTTCGTCGAGGCACCGACCACGGCGACGGTGCGGGACCGGTTCAGGATGCGCTGGCGCTCCAGCGCGGTCGGGGGCGTCCACCCCTCGACGGGAGGATGCTCAGCCATCGGGATCCCCGCGGTCCGAGCGGCCTGTGAGCGCAGCGAACAAGAGCGGGAGCGACACCGGTGCGACGCGACGGTCTCTCACCGGTCCGCGCTGTCCTTGGTGGCGGCGGTGAGAGACTGGTCGAGGTCCCAGATGATGTCGTCGACGTCCTCCAGCCCGACCGATATGCGCACCATGTCGGGCGATACGCCCCCCGCCTCCAGCTCGGCGTCGGACAGCTGCTGGTGGGTGGTGGAGGCCGGGTGGATGACGAGCGTCTTGGCGTCGCCCACATTGGCCAGGTGCGACACCATCTGCAGCGACTCGATGAAGCGGGCGCCGGCGGCCCGACCGCCCACGACGCCGAAGGTGAAGATGGCGCCCGGCCCCTTGGGCAGGTAGCGGCGGGCCAGGTCGTGCTGGGGATGATCGGGCAGTCCCGCCCACTGCACCCACGCCACCCGGTCGTCGGCGTCGAGCCATTCGGCCACAGCCCGGGCGTTGGAGACATGAGCGTCCATGCGCAGCGGCAGCGTCTCGATGCCCTGCAGCAGCAGGAAGGCGTTGAACGGCGACAGGCAGGCCCCCACGTCTCGCAACTGCTCGGCCCGGACCTTCGTGCAGAAGGCGTACTCGCCGAAGTTGTCCCACCAGCGCAGCTCGTTGTAGCTCGGGATCCGGTCGACCATGTGCGGGAACCGGCCGGAGTCCCAGTCGAACCGGCCCGCCTCCACGATCACGCCGGCGATGGAGGTTCCGTGCCCGCCCAGGAACTTGGTGGCCGAGTGCAGCGCGATGTCGGCGCCATGGTCCAGGGGGCGGCACAGGTACGGGGTCGCGAACGTCGAGTCGACGGCCAGCGGCAGGCGGTGGGCTTGGGCCACGTCGGCCAGGGCGGCCAGGTCGGCGACCGCGCCGGAGGGGTTGGCGATGATCTCGGTGTAGAGCAGCTTCGTGTCGGGACGCACCGCTGCCGCGAAGGCGTCCGGGTCGGTTCCGTCCACGAACGTGGTGTCGATGCCGAGGCGCCGCAGAGTCACGTCCAGCAGAGTGTAGGTGCCTCCGTAGAGGCCGGCTGCGGCCACGACGTGTTCGCCGGCGGAGGCCAGCGCGGTGACGGTCAGGAACTCGGCCGCCTGCCCGCTGGAGGTGGCGACCGCCCCGATGCCCCCCTCGAGGCTGGCCATGCGCTCCTCGAAGGCCGCGTTCGTCGGGTTGGATATCCGGGTGTAGAAGGTGCCGTACTTCTGCAGGGCGAACAGGTCGGCGGCGTCGGCGGTGTCCTCGAACACGAAGCTCGTCGACTGGTAGATGGGCACGGCCCTGGCCCCGGTGGTGGGATCGGGCTGGCCGCCAGCGTGCAGGGCCCGCGTGCGGAACCCCCAGTTCCGGTCTTCCATGCCCTGACGATACTCATTCCGGCCGGCGACCCCCCGGCCTGGGGATACTCGTCCCGGCCGGCGGGTCCTGTCCCCCGGGCCTGGCGATACTCATCCCGGACTCGTCCCGGCCGGCGGGTCCTGTCGCCGAGCCGAGATGACCGACACGGGCTTCGCCCTATTCATCGATCATCTGACTCGTCGCCACCCCCCGGCCTGGGGATACTCGT
>JAJEEV010000021.1 GCA_022820805.1 Acidimicrobiia bacterium | reverse complement strand
GCGAACCAGCCGCACCGCCTGGGCCTTCTCCTCCACCGAGTACCTCCTCGTCGAAGGACTCCCCGGCATCTTCTGTGTAGGCATAGCCACATCCTCGCTTTCCCAAGGTCAAGATCCTCCGGGAAAGCCAGGGCGGTTCAGTAGGGTGAGGGAAGTCGATCTTGATGCTGCGTGCCTGAGGCGTGGCTCTGCCACCGTGATCAACATGGCCATACTGAGCGACGAGCACGCCCCAGACGCCGTCGTAGACAACCTGCGGACTGACTGTGGTATTGAGATTCTCAAGACGTGCAAACACGTCCACGTCCTTGCCCGGGTAGATGGCCGTTTTTCGGCCGTAGGAACCGATCAGCCGAGTGTTGATGCCCCAACTCTGCAGCAACTGATCTTGGGTTAGCAGTTCCTGAATCTCGGTGTGCGCTCTAATGGCGTGTCGCTGCTTCTCGCCGTTGACCTCAATCCTGTTCAGCGCATGGCCGAACTGTTCGCGTAGCGCGTTCATCCGATGCTCCCTTCAGGATCCTGCGACAAGTGGCGGGGCTGTGACGGCATGGATTGGGGACCCTCCGGCACCAGATCGGAGGATGATGCTCGGGACGTATCGCGGACTCGGTTCTGCGCTATCCCCGGGGCTGTCCTCCCACTCGTACAGATGGACCGTGAGTGTGTTGAGCGTGCGACCGAGAAGAAGCGCGACCGGGTAGGGACAGCGCAGTAGTAGGTGGATCTCTGTCGTGTTGTGGGTGTTGGCCAGGCTCCGGATGTCGGCAGCGAGTTCGCCGACGATGGGTGCGGCCTGATCGGGCTCCAGCAAACCCTCTGCGGCGTAGCGGAGATGGGCGACGCCCGCGAAGGTCTCGTCGCGCTTCGGGAATCGCTCGAAGGCAACATCGCTTCGGTGCGGAAGCAGGTCGACATAGATGAGCACGGGTCCATGGTCAAAGTTGTACATCGGGGGTGTGACAAGGGTGCATAGCCTCTCGGCCACGGGAACCGGCGCCTGCCCGGCTAGCGCCCATCTGGCGCCGTGGGTGTCCAGGACCTCGACCGTCCCCATGAGCGTGGTTGGGAGCGCAGCTCCAAGGGCGCACGCAACCGAGAGGTGGGCACCGCCGCGGACGCGGACCGCCGTAGCTCCGGCAATTGCGACGAGTTGAGGCAGATGGCCGAGAAACCGGTGAAGGTCATGGAGTCCACCCACATGTGGACGCCGCTCGCCTTCATCGGGGGGCCGAAGCCGCAGCACCAGGTCACCGTCCATGCCTCCGGCGAACGGTCGCACTCGGGTTTGTACATCTAGCGTCAGCAGCCCGGACGACTCTTGGATGTCGGGCTGAAGCCTCTCCATCCGCTGCCGGCTCATGGCGTTGGCCAAGGCAGCCCGCTCATCAGCGGTCAAAATGCGCTGCTGATTGAGCCGTTGAACCGTGCACGGTTCGAGGCCTAGGAGTCGGTCGGGAGCCGAGTAGTCAAGATGTCCAGCCCCTCGCTGTTCCTCGATCGTTGATCCGACTGCAAGAGTGAACTCCGAGCGCTTCTCAAGCTCAAGGAGGCTTGGCAATTCGACCCGGCGTATTACCCCTGAGTTCTCGATCTCGGGCGTGACGACCAGCACAGCTCCGGAAAGGCCAGATGACAGCGCCTCCGCGAGTCGGCGCTCGGTATCTCCGGGCGGCAAGTCCGTCTGATCATGCCAGACGGGAACACCAGCAGCTCGGAGGGCCCACGCGAGGGCTTCCGAGCTCTCGCGCCCGTCGCTTTGTCGATACGAGATGAAGACGGGCCCGCGCGGATCGACATGGTTAGTCAGCTTGGACAAATCGTTGTTGTGTTCCATCGTCCTTCCGCTGGCTCATCAAGAGGCAACACCTCAAATTACGGGCCTGGAATTCTACCTGAGCGCCGGGTCCACGCAACAGGCGACGGAACTCGCCAACCGGCTCGGGGCCAGTCTTGGCCGCTCCGCATCATGCGCGCAACGCAGAAGAGCTAGGTGCTCACTCTGCCTGGACCGAGACGATGTTGATGCGGCTACATCTGTGTACTCATACGAAGCAGGCTGACATCGGTGATAGATAAATATATCAGATTAACATGTAAAGGCTTGACAGATGTCACAGGGGTGTGCGATGATGGTTCTATGGTGATGGAACTGGTTGAGCGGCTTGATGCGGCGGTCTCGGAGTTGTTGGCGTGTGTGCGGCAGGGTGGCGCGTCTTCGGAGGAGCTTGTTGGGGTGTTGGCTGGGACTAAGGCGGTTCGGGGCAAGTTGGATCTTGTTCAGGCTGTTGCGGCGGCGAGTGTGGCGGGCAGCCGTGGCCACGGTGACGGTGGGGTCCATGTGTTGGCTGAGAGCACTGGGCTGCATCGGCGTGATGCCCGCAGCCAGGTCAGGACGGCTGCGGCGGTTGGTGCGGTGTCGGCGGTGCAGGATGCAGTTGAGGAGGGCCGGGTGCCTCTGGCCAATGCGAGGCAGCTCGCGGATGCGCTCGATAAGACCAGCGCTGCAGAGGTGGAATCCGACACGGAGCTGCTGGCCAAGGCCGAGGCGCTGTCGCCGGATCAGTTCGCGAAGGAGGCCAAGCGGTGGACCGCTGAGCGCCAGGCCGATAGTGGCGAAGCGGAGTACCGGCGGCAGCGGGCCCGGCGCAGTCTGCGGATCTGGAACGGCGACGACGGGATGGTGCATCTCTACGGGCAGCTCGATCCGGTGACCGGGCGGCGTATCCGCAACCGGCTCAACAAGGAGGCTCACCGCCTCCATGACGCCGACAAGAAGCAGGCCCGAGATCTGGCTGGTGTCGATGAGAACAGCGGCGACAGCCTGTATGGCGTCGGCCGGAAGCAGGTCCGAGGTGGCGGAGGTGTTCGCAGTCTCCCCCAGTGCATGGCCGACGCGTTCGAGAGCATGACCGCGGGTACCGCTGGTGGCGGCAGGCCGTACGCGGATATCGCGCTGGTGGCCCGGCTCGATTCTGAGACGGAGGCACTGATGGCCTCCACCGCTGACGGCGATCCGCTGCCGGCCGCGGTGATCGAGAGGCTTGCGGGTGAGTCGTCTTGGTTCGGGATGGTGCTCAGCGCCAGGGGTGTGCCCATGTGGAAGGGTCGCAACATCCGCCGGGCCACCGAGTCGCAGTTCCAGGCGTTGATGGCGCTCTATGGCGGCTGCGCCGGCTGCGGGGAGTCCGACGAGCACAGGATCCAGGCCCACCACATGGACCCCTTCGCATGGGGCGGCCGCACCGACTTGGACAACCTGATACCGCTGTGCTGGGGCTGTCACGACAAGATCCACGTCCACCGCTGGCAAGTGGTTGACGCCGGCGACGGCAAGCACACCATCAAACCCCCCGATCGCATCGACTACGGCGCGGCGCACATGCCCGACACCACTCCCCTATTCGCCCCGACCGATCCGTCCGATCGCTCCGCGCCCGAGCCACGGGCGGCGCCCGGAAGCGACGACGCTCGCGGCGACAAGTCCAGCAGTGAAGCTTCCAACGGCAGGTCCAGCAACGGCAGCCGGGCCGGGCCGATCGGGCCCCAAGCCGCCCGGGACGCGCTGCGCAGAGCCCGTGCGGCTACGCACGACACGCGATCTGTCCGTGTCTGAAGGGCCGCGTCGGCGTCGGCGCTCCAGTGAGAGGCCGAGCGAGAAGGCGAGCGAATCGGTCCAAACGGATCGAGGCCGTGGCCCGAGCGGCCCGTGAGCGCAGCGAACTAGAGCGGGCAACTCACCGCCGCGAAGCGACGCGCCGGTCCCGCACCGTGCGTGCTCTCAGAGGCGCTAGCCGGTGACGGTGGCTATCGGCTGGCCTACTGGCAGTAGGCGCCTCCGTTGACTAGGAAGTTCTGGCCGGTGACGAAGTCGGAGCCGGTGCCGGCGAGGTACAGGATTGTGCCGACCATGTCCTCGGGTTCCTGGGTGCGCTTGATGGCCCGGCCGGCCACCACGAACTGGTCGCTGGTGGCGTCGGTGGGCCGCAGCGACGGGTTGGGGATCAGGTCGGGAGACACGGTGTTGACCGTGATGCCGTCCGGTCCCAGCTCTTGGGACAGGCAGCGGGTCAACCCGATGACGGCGCTCTTGCTGGCCACGTAGTGGGGGAAGCCGACCGTGCCCTTGAAGCAGGTGTTCGAGGCGATGTTGATGATCTTTCCGGACCCCTGCTGCTGCATGTAGGGGTACACCGAGCAGCAGGTGAGCCACACGCCGCGGACGTTGACCTCGAAGGTGCGGTCCCACTCGCTCTCGGACACCTGGTTGAACGGGCCCCGGGTCGTCTCGGAGAAGTAGGCGGCGTTGTTGACGAGGACGTCGATGGTGTCGAAGGCGTCGACCGCGGCCGCGGCCAGCGCGTCGTTGTCGGCCGCGGAGCTGATGTCGACGTGAACGCCGACGGCGCGGCCGCCGGCCGCCTCGACCTCGCTCACCGCGTCGGAGGTGTCGATCAGGTCGGCGACGACGATGTCGAAGCCTGCCTCCGCCAGGGCGAGGCAGTAGGCCAGCCCCAGCCCTCTTGCCCCTCCGGTAACGATCGCTGTCGATGCCACGTTGACTCCTTAGGTTCCGATGACTCGCTGAGTCCCGATCTCCGGGTCCGATGCTACGCGCTGCCCGCAGACGCCCTTAATCGAGCTTGCCCATCATGCGCAGGACTCGCTCAGGCGTGAGGGGCGTCTCCCACACGTCGGGCCGGTAGCCGGCCAGAGCGTGGGCCACCGCGTTGGCGATCGCCGCGGGCGGTCCGACCGTGCCTCCCTCGCCCACGCCCTTGATCCCCAGCGGGGTGAGCTCGGAGTCGCTGCCGAAGTGCTCGACAGTGATGGGCGGGATCTCCGCACTGGTCGGGACCAGGTAGTCCATGAACGCCGTACGGGGCTGGCCGTCGTCGCCGTAGGCGAGATCCTCGTACAGGGTGCCGCCGATGCCCTGGGCGACGCCGCCGATGATCTGGCCGTGCACTATCGGGGGGTTGATCATCGGACCGCAGTCGTGGGCGACGAGGAAGTCGAGGATCTCGACCGCGCCGGTGGTCCCGTCCACCCGGACGATGGCGGCATGGGTGGCGTTGACCCAGGCCGCGGCCGCGTTGATGCCCCCGTCCTCGTTGACCTCGTGCTCGAGGACCTCCGGCTCGTAGCGGGTGGAAGCGGCCAGGCCGGGCTCCATGCCCTCGGGCAGGTCGATGGTCCGGATGGTGGCCGCGGTGCCTATCTGCTGCCACGACACCGAGGGGGACGGCGAGCCCCGCACGTGGAAGCCGTCGTCGTCGAGGACCACGTCGTCGGGGTTCGCCTCGAGCATGTGGGCGGCGATGGCCGACGCCTTGTCCCGGAGCGTCGCAGCCGCGTCCAGGATCGCGCCGGCACCCACCGCGGCCTGCCGGCTCCCCCACGCTCCCAGCCCGTAGGGGCACAGGTCGGTGTCGCCGAGCCTCACCCGCACCTGTTCGAGGCCCAGCGCCAACGCGTCGGCGGTCAGGGTCTGCACGAAGGTGTGGGTGCCCTGTCCCTGATCGGTCATGCCTGAGGACACCAGCGCGGCCCCGCTCGGGTCGATCTCGATCCGGCACGACTCGTATCCCGTCCAGTGGCCGGCGACGTTGTAGTGGGTCGGCGTCGTCCCCTCGCGGTAGGTGGCGTAGCCGACGCCGATCAGGTCGGTGTCGCCGGCGTCGGCGACATGTTCGGCCAAGCGGGCCTCGGCCAGTTCGACGATGCGCTCGAAGCACTCCCGGTAGGTGCCGGAGTCGAGGTACGCCCCGCCGGCGGTGCGGTACGGGAAGTCGGACTGCTCGAGGAGCATCTTGCGTCGCATCTCGAGACGGTCGTGGCCGCCGGCCGCGGCGATGTCGTCGATGAAGCGCTCGAGCACGAAGCACGCCTCCGGTATGCCGTAGCCCCGGTAGGACCCCGAAGGGGTCTTGTTGGTCACCACCGCGGTGACGCCGACGGCGGCCAGGTCGATCCGGTAGGGGCCGGTCATGTGGCCCAGGGTGACCAGGGAGGGGCAGAACCCGCCCGGCCAGATCTCGCCCGAGCCGACGTCCTGGTAGATGTGGCCCCGGATGGCCTCGATCACGCCGTCTCGGCCCACGGCCGCCTCGATGTCGACGACCTGGTCGCGGGAGTGGGTCGACGCCAGCATGTGCTCGGCCCGGTCCTCGTTGTGGCGCACCGGCCGGCGCAGCTGCATCGACGCCCAGCACACCAGCACGTCCTCGGGGTAGTTGTGCTGCTTCTGCCCGAACCCGCCGCCCACGGCCGGTGCCGTCACCCTGATGTCGGCCTCCTCGACGGGCAGCGCGTACGACAGCGCGGTGCGCATCATGTGCGGAGTCTGGGTACAGGCCCAAACGTGGAGCCGGCTGCCGTCGAAGTCGGCGACGGTGGCGCGGGTCTCGATCGGCATGGCGGTGTGGCGGCCGATGCGGTAGCGGCGCTTGAAGGTCGAGTACGCGGTCTCGATGGCCTCGTCGACGGCGGGAACCGGGCTGTCGAGGGCGACTAGACGGTTGCTGTCCCAGCCGTCGAACAGCCGTGGAGAGTCCGGGTCGAGCGCCTGCTCGATGCTGGTGACCGGCGTCAGCGGCGAGTACTCGATCGCCACCAACTCCGCGGCGTCCTCGGCGATGTAGCGGTCCTCGGCCACCACCGCTGCCACCGGCATGCCCACGTACCTGACCTTGGTGGTGGCCAGGGGCAGCATCGCCACCGGTGCGGCCACCGAGGACAGGTCCGGGAAAGGGGTCACGCCCTGGAGGTCCGCCGCGGCCCACACCGCGAGCACGCCGGGAAGGGCCCGGGCCTCGGCGGTGTCGATCGACACGATCCCGGCATGGGCGTATGGGCTGCGCACGATGACCATCTCGACGGTTCCGGCCAGCCGGACGTCGGCCACGAAGGTCTCCTGCCCGCGCAGCAGCTTTTCGTCTCCCGGCCTGGTGACGTTGGCCCCGACGTAGAGCGGACGGGGCGGGGGCTGGATCTCTGAGGTGGTGATCACGCGCTTCTCATGCCTCGCGACGGCCCGCTAGCGTCACCGCGTGCGGAACGGCTCGGTTGCGGGCACCGGCCCAACAGTAGCCAACGGCCAGAAGCCGATCAGCATCAAGTAGCCAGTCAGCATCAATGCGCCGGCGCGGCGCCACGAGAGGACCGAGACCATGGGCGCCATCACTGCAGACGCCATCCGCAGGCTCCCCAAGGCGGAAATGCACCTCCATCTTGACAGCGGGTTCGAGGTGGAGGACGCGGTGCGGCTGGCCGAGCAGAACGGCGTCCCGCTCCTCAAGGAGCCGCCCGACGCCATGTTCGACTGGGAGGACCTCCAGGAGTTCCTGACCTTCCTCGACTGGGTCCTGTGCCTGCCCCGCAACGCCGAGCAGGTTGCGTCGCTGTCGTACTCGGTGGCCAGACGCCAGGGCCGCTCGGGGGTCTCCTACACCGACCTGATGGTCAGCCCCATCCACTGGAAGAACTTCGAGGGCCCACTGGAGGAGTTCATCGCCGCGGTCGCGTCCGGGCTCGAGGACGCCGAGCGCGACGGCCACCCACCGGTGTACCTGTCGATCAGCATCTCCCGCAAGCACAGCCGGGCCGAGGCCCACGAAGTGCTCGACACCATGCTGGCCATGGGCCATCGGAGGGTGGTAGCCCTGTCGATCGACGGCAACGAGGCCCTGGCGGGCCGGACCGGCGACCGCTTCGCCCCCGTCTTCAAGCGGGCCCGCGCCAACGGGCTCGGCATCCGGGCCCACGCCGGCGAGTCGAGCGGCCCCGAGGGCGTGTGGGACGCTATCGACCTGCTCAAGACCCAGCGGGTCGACCACGGCGTGCGATCGGTGGAGGACCCCGAACTGGTCGAGGAGCTCGTCGAGCGCGGCATCTTCCTCAACGTGTGCCCGTGGTCCAACGTGTTGTTGGGCCTGTATCCCGATCGGGAGTCCCATCCGATCCGGACCCTCGTCGACGCGGGCGCGCGGGTGACCCTCAACACCGACGGGTCGGGCTTCTACCGGATCACCCTGGAGGACGAGTACGTGACCGCCAGCGAGGTCTACGGCTGGTCCACGGGCGTCCTGCGCCGCCTCGCCCGCACCTCGGTCGAGGCCAGCTTCTGCCCCGACCCGCTCCGGGCCGACCTGCTCGCGGGCATCGATGAGTTCGATTTCGGGGACTGACAGGGTCGTCGCCTGAACGGCGGCAGAGCCTGGGCAGAGGGGAGCAGAGCGATGACCCAGCGCATGGCCATCTACATGCAGGACCGGATCGACATCCGCGAGGAGCTCGACCTCGCCCTCTACATGGAGGACCGGGGCTTCAGCGAGATCTGGCAGGGCGACAACCGCCTGGCCCGGGACTGCATCGTGGCCATGAGCGCCTTCTTGACCCACACCCGCCGCATCAAGGTCGCGGCCGGGGTGCTGCCCATCTGGACCCGCAACCCGGTGGTGATCGCGGCCAGCTTCAGCACCATGTGGGAACTCGGCGGCAAGGTCGACGGCCAGGGCCGGGTGATGCTCGGCCTCGGCGCGTGGTGGGAGCCGATCGCGGGCCGGGTCGGGGTGGACCTGGTGCGCCCGCTCACCGCCATGCGCGAGAACATCGAGGCCATCAGGGCCCTGTTCACCATGGAGCCGGTCACCTATTCCGGCGACTTCGTCCGCCTCGACGGCGTGAGCCTCGACGTGGTGTGGGGCGACACCTCACCGCGCGACATACCCATCTATCTCGGCGCCACCGGCCCGAGGATGCTGGAGCTGGCCGGCGAGATCTGCGACGGCGTCTGCCTGAACTACGGCGTCTCGGTCGACTACATCCGCCGGGCCGTCGCCCTGGTGGAGAAGGGCGCCCGCCGGTCGGGCCGGTCGATCGCCGACATCGACCTGCCCGAGCTGATCGTGGTGTCGATGTGCGACGAGGACCCCGACGCCGCCCTGCACGAGGGCAAGAAGCTGGCCGCCTACTACTTCGCGACCGAGCCGCACATCATGAAGGCCAGCGGGGTCAGCGAGGAGGTGGCCGAGAGGGCCAAGGCGCTCATGGGCTGGCCGGCCACCGAGGAGGACTACGAGCGGGCCAGCGCGGTCATCCCCGATGAGATCGTGCGCGACATCATGGCCGTGGGCACCGCCGAGGACTGCCGCCGCAAGGTCCGCGAGTACGTCGACGCCGGGGTGACCTGCCCGATCATGTACCCGCTCAGGGGCAACATCCGAGAGGTGATCGATGCGTTCGCCGACGGGTTCTAGCCCGGGAGCACCGGCGTGCTGATCACCGACGCGACCATCGTCACGTTCGGGCGGCCCAACGAGATCCTCGACGGCCACGGCCTGCTCGTCGAGGACGGCCGGATCGCCGCGATCGGCCCGAGCGCAGAGCTGGAGAGCCGTCACCGCGACGCGCCGCGGCTCGACGCCGGCGGCCAGTATGTGATGCCGGGCAACATCTGCGCTCACGGCCACTTCTACAGCGCCTTCGCGGTGGGGATGAGCGTTCCCCATGACCCGCCCATCACCCTGCCGACCATCCTGGACCGGCTCTGGTGGCCCTACGACCGTGCGCTCGGCGAGCAGGAGGTGCGGCTTGCCGTCGAGGTCGGCATGGTCGACGCCATCAAGAACGGCACCACCACCTATTTCGACCACCACTCCTCGCCCAACTGCATCGACGGCGTCCTCGACCTGATCGCGTCGGTGGTCGGCGAAGCCGGTCTGCGGGCCGTCCTGTGCTTCGAGGTCACCGACCGCGACGGGCCGGAGCGCGCCACAGCGGGCATCGCCGAGAACGCCCGCTTCGTCCGGCGCTGCGCCCGCGGTCCCATCGGCGGGCGGGTCGCGGCCAGCTTCGGGATCCATGCCCCGATGACGGTGTCGGACGACACGCTGGCCCGCTGCCGGGAGTCGGTCCCGTCCGGCACAGGGTTCCATGTCCACGCCGGTGAGCACGAGTACGACCAGCACCGGAGCCTGGCGATGTCGGGCACCCGCTCCGTGGACCGCCTCCACCGCCACGACATGCTCGGTGAGCGGTCGATCATGGCCCACGCCATCCATCTCGACGCCCGCGAGGTGATGCTCCTGGCCGGGACCGGCACTGCCGCGAGCCACCAGCCTCGCAACAACATGAACGTGGGCGACGGCATAGCCGCGGTCGAGTCGCAGATGCGTGCCGGCGTGCGGGTGTGCCTCGGCACCGACGGCCTGGCCCCCACCATGTGGCGGGAGGCCGAAGCCGCCTACTTCCTTCAGAAGATCGCCCACCGCGACGGGCGGCGGCTGCCCCCAGACCAGCTCCTGGAGATGGCCGTCTACAACAACGCCGCGCTGGCCTCCCTGTACTTCGGCGACGCGCCGCTGGGGACGGTGGCCGAGGGGTCGGCCGCCGATCTGATCCTGGTCGACTACCACCCCGCGACCCCGATGACGGCTGACAACATCGGCGGCCACCTCGTGTTCGCCATGAACGAGTCGATGATCACGAACACCATCGTCGCCGGAGAGGTCCTGATGCGGGACCGCGAGCTGCTGACCGTCGACGAGCAGGAAATCAAGGCCCGCTGCCGCGAGGCCGCCCCCGCCTTCTGGCAGCGCTACGAGGCCGGCGTGCCCGACACACCGATCCTGGGCTAACTAGCGGCCCGGCCCGGTCAGGTCTGCTGGTCTCCGATCATGGCCCGGACCACGGCCGGGCTCAGCGGGGTCTCGCGGATCTGCGGCTTGAACTCGGCGAGCGCATGGGCGAGGGCGTTGCCGATGGCCGCCGCCGGTCCCACCGTCCCGCCCTCGCCGACGCCCTTGATGCCCAGCGGCGTGTTCGGTGACGGGCTCTCGAAGTGCTCGATCACCACCTCGGGCATCTCGATCGCCGACGGCACCAGGTAGTCCATGAACGCGGTCTGGGGCTGGCCCAGGTCGTTGAAACGCAGGTCCTCGTACAGGGTCCCCCCCACGCCCTGGGCGATGCCGCCCCAGATCTGGCCGTCGACGATCGGCGGGTTGATGACCCTCCCGCAGTCGTGGGCCAGGATGTAGTTGAGGACCTCGATCTCGCCGGTCCCGACATCGACCCGGATCACGGCGGCATGGGCCGCGTTGGCGTAGGCCGCGTTGGGGTTGATCCTGCCATTCTCATCGGGCACGTGCTCCATCAACTCGGGCTCGTAGCGGGCGGTCGCCTCCAGGCCCGGCTCCATGCCCGGCGGCAGGTCGATGGTCCTGATGACGGCGGTGGTGGCGATCTCAGCCATCGTCACCGCCGGCGCGGGACTGCCGGCCACATGGACCCGGCCGGCCTCGATCACCAGATCATCCTCAGTGGCCTCAAGCATGTGGGCCGCGATCTTCTTGACCTTGTCTCGCACCTCGCCGGCCGCGAGCAGCAGGGCGCCGCCGCCGACCACGGCCTGCCGCGAGCCGAAGGCGCCCAGGCCGTAGGGGGTCGAGTCGGAGTCGGCCAGCTCGACGTGGACGGTCTCGATCGGCACCCCGAGCGCGTCGGCCGCGAGGGTGGCCACGAACGTGGTCGTTCCCTGGCCCTGGTCGGTGACCCCCGACGCCACCCGCACGCCGCCGTCGGGCTGCACCTCTATGGAGCACGACTCGTGTCCCGCCCAGTGCGCCGAGGCTCCGTGGTGGGTCGGCGAGACGCCCTCGAACAGGACCGCGTAGCCCACACCGACCCGGGACTGCGGGTCGGCGCCGTACTGGGCCTCGGCCCGCCGGTAGGCGGGCTCGGCCAACTCGACCACCTTCTCGAACGACTCCGCGAAGCTGCCCGAATCCAGCAGCGCGCCCGAGGCGGTCGTGTAGGGCAGGTCCTCGGGCTGCAGCAGCATCGACCGGCGCAGATCGAGCCGGTTCACGCCGACCTCCTGCGCGATCTCGTCGATGAACCGCTCGACGGCGAACACGGCCTCGGGCACCCCGAAGCCCCGGTAGGAGCCGCCGGGCGTCTTGTTGGTGGTCACCGCGGCCACCGACACGACGCATTGGCCGATGTCGTAGGGACCGGTCATGTGGGCGGCAGTGGTGAGCGCCGGGCACCAGGCCCCGGGGAATATCTCGGCCGACCCGAGGTCCTGGACGACCTGGACCCGTATGGCCAGGATCCGGCCGTCGTCGTCGATGGCCGCCTCCATGTCCATCATGTGGTCGCGGGCATGGGCCGCGGCGATCATGTGCTCGGCCCGGTCCTCTACGAAGCGAACCGGACGGCGGTGGCGCAGCGCCAGCCAGGACGCCAGGACATCCTCGGGATACAGGTGCTGCTTGAGGCCGAAGCCGCCGCCCACGTGGGGAATGACCACCCTGATGTCGCGCTCGGCCACCGGCAGCACGTACGACAGCGTGGTGCGGGCGATGTGGGCGTGCTGGTTGGTGCACCACAGGTGGAGACGGTCGTCTCGCACCTCGGCCATACAGGCCCGGGTCTCCATGGGCATGGCGGTGTGGCGGCCCATCTTGTAGCGGCGCCGGAACACCCGGCTGCCGGCCAGGATGGCGGCCACCTCGGAGTCGTCGGGCTGCAGGTCGAGGAGCCGGTTGTCGGGCCAGTCCTCGAACAGCCGCGGCGAGTCCGGCTCCAGGGCGTCCTCGAGAGAGATGACCGCGGGCAGCTCCTCGTAGTCGACCACCACGAGCTCGGCCGCGTCCTCGGCGATGTAGCGGTCCTCGGCCAGCACCACCGCCACCGGCGAGCCCACGTAGCGCACCTTGTCCTGCGCCAGCGGGAACGTCCCGGGGGTCTGGGTGTAGGCGGAGGCGAAGTTGGGGTAGGGCGAGACGTCGGTGAGGTCTGCGGCGGTGATCACCTCGATGACGCCGTCGACGGCGGCCGCCTCGGCGGTGCGGACGGCGGTGATGCGTCCGTGGGCCACCGTGCTGCGGACCACCGCCATCTCGGCCATCCCGTCCCTGTGGAGGTCGGCGACGTAGGTGCCCTGCCCGCTGAGCAGGCTGTCGTCCTGGGCGCGGGTGACGTGGGTTCCCGTGTAGACCGGGCGGGCGCCCAGCTCGAAGGTGCTGCCCATCGGCGGCGTCAGCCGTCCTCGGTCCGATTCCAGGCCGTGCGCACCGCCTGGAGGATGCCGCCGTAGCCGGTGCAGCGGCACAGGTTGCCCGATATGGCCTCGCGGATCCCTTCGGTGCCGGGGTACTCGTCGGGATCGACGGTCGACAGGGTCATCAGGAACCCTGGAGTGCAGAACCCGCACTGCAGGCCGTGGTTGTCCTTGAAGGCCTGCTGGAGAGGGCTCAGGCCCTCCGACGCCAGCCCCTCCACCGTGGTGATCGACGAGCCGTCGACCTGGGCCGCCAGCATGATGCAGGACCGCACCGGCTCGCCGTCGAGGTTGATGGTGCACGCGCCGCAGATGCCCTGCTCGCAGCCGACGTGGGTGCCGGTGAGGCGCAGCTCGTCCCGCAGGAAGTCGGCCAGCAGCTGGCGGGCCGGCACCACCGCCTCGACCGCGTGTCCGTTGACGGTGACGCTGATCGGCACCTCGGTGGTCGGTTCGACCCGACGTGCGGTCGGAGCGCTCATGGGGCCACCTCCTGCAGTGCCCGCTGCAGCAGGGCGGCCACCAGCTGGCGCCGGTACTGCGGCGATCCGTGGATGTCGTCCCACGGCTCGACCTCCGCGGCGGCGGCCTCGGACGCGTCGGTCAGGGCTGCCGCGTCGAGGCTCCGCCCGGCTAGGGCCTCTTCCGCGCCGGTCAGGCGGACCGGGTTGGATCCGATCGCGAATGCGGTGAGCCGGGCCGTCGACACCGCACGGTCCGTGATGTCGACCGCGGCGGCGATGCCGGCCACCGCGAAGTCGCCCTTGCGCCGGGCGAACTCCTTGAACGAGCACCTCGTCGTGGACGGGAGCACCGGGAAGATCACATGGGAGAGGACCTCGCCGTCCTCGAGCGAGTTCATGTAGGGCCCCGCGAAGAACGATGAAGCGTCGATGGCCCGCTCCCCGTCGCGGCCTGCGGCCACCATGGTGGCGTCGACGGTCAGGGCCACGGCCGGCAGCTCCGCCGCCGGGTCGGCGTGGGCGATGCTGCCGCCGATCGTCCCGCGGGCCCGTATCTGGCGGTGCCCGATGTACGGCATGGCCAGCCGCAACAGCTCGCAGCCCTCGACGCGGTGGCGCTCGACCCGGCGCTGGGTGACGGTGGCGCCGATCAGCCAGTCCGACGGCCGGCGCTCCATGCGCTGCAGCTCCTCGATGGCCCCGATGTCGACGAGCACGCCCGGGCGGGCCAGCCGGTGGTTGAGCATCGGGACGAGGCTCTGGCCCCCGGCGAGGGGTCTGGCCTCGTCGCCGTGCTCGGCCAGCACGGCCAGAGCCTCGGCGAGGTCTCCCGGCCGGCAGTAGACGAAGGGAGGCGGCTTCATGAGCGGAGCCCCGCGATCTCGAGCAGCCACTTCCGGTACTCCAGCAGGGCGAGGTCGGCACCCTTGACGAACATCTCCTCGGGCAGCGTGATCGGGACCTGAGCCGGCATCTGCGACTCCACGATCGGCTTGTCCTGGTCGGTCACCAGCTGCGCGAACGCCATGAACTCCTCGCCGTGGTCGAGCCCGTAGTTGCGGCCCTGGTAGGTGAAGCACCGTGTGCGCTCGGGCCCTACCGGAGCCAGGCAGACCCACAGCACGTAGTCCTCGGTCTCGCCGGCGCTGCTGTTCAGCTGCATCGCGTTGGGCACGAAGACCCGGTATCGCTTCATGGCGCCGAAGACGGGCTCGCCTCCGGACTCGGCCGTCGGCGCGTTCTTGACGTTGTCGGTGAACTCGGGGAACGGTCCGGCCAGGAAGCGGAGCTCGCCCCCGACCTTCTCCACGGCGTAGTCGTCGACTCGGGGCTGGTTGCTGTCCCCGAGGAGCCCGTCGTGCACCCACGGGAAGTGGGAGAAGTCGAAGTAGTTCTCCAGGCGGCGAGCCATCGAGCAGTCCCACTCGTAGATGTCCAGATGCAGGAACTGGTAGCTGGGGTCGTCGAACATCGGCACCGACGGCGGCGGGTAGATGGGATCGCCCAGGCAGGTGTACACCAGCCCGCTGGTCTCGCAGGTCGGGTAGCTGCCGAGCTTCGCGTTGATGTGCTGGGAGAGCTCCTCGCGGGCCGGGATCCGGCGGATGGCGCCGGTGGCGTCGTAGGTCCAGCCGTGGTACGGGCAGCGCAGGCAGTCGTCGACGACCTTGCCCAGCGACAGCGCGGTCCCCTTGTGCAGGCACTGGTCGTCGAACACGACGGGCTGGCCGTCGAGGCGCACCACCACCAGCTTCTTGCCGTACAGCACGAAGCCCTGCGGCTCGTCGGTGAGCTCGTCCGAGTAGGCCACCGGGTACCAGAACTTGTCCCGCATGGCCTCGTACATCCGGTCCTCGGTGTCGGCATCGACGTAGTCGACCCGGCTGATCAGCTGGCTCATCGGGCATCCCCCTCTCGTCGGTGCGGTTCAATCATCTTTCACCCCTGAAGTACGGCACGCCCAAGTGCAGCGGCTCCTGGCTGCGACGCCGGTTGACGACGAGGGCCGCGATCGTCAACGCGAACGGCAGAGCGAGCAGCAGCTGGTGAGGGACCTCCAGGCCCCGGGCCTGGAGCGACAGCTGGTAGGCGTCGAGGTAGCCGAAGAGGAGGGAGCCGGCGAGGATCCTCCCGATCCGCCAGTTGCCGAAGATGACGATGGCCAGCGCTATCCATCCCCGTCCTGCGGCCACGTCCACGAAGAACAGCCCCGACAGGAACACGCTCAAGAACGCGCCGGCCAGGCCGGCCATGAGTCCCCCGAAGGCCAGCGCCAGGTACTGCATCCGGGTGACGCTTATTCCCCGCATGTCGCAGGCGGCGGGGTTGTTGCCGACGCTGCGCAGCTCGAGGCCGAACTGGGTCCGGTTCAGTGCGAACCACAGCGCGGGGCAGGTTCCGATGGCTGCGTACGTCAGCCAGTGCTGGCTGAACACGATCTCTCCGACGGCGGGTATGTCGGCCAGAAGGGGGATCTCGGCGAAGTCGAAGGTGTCGCTACGGGGCATCTCGCCGCCCGTCTGCGGGTAGACCGCCCGGAACAGGTAGAACGCCATGCCGATGCCGAACAGGTTGAGGGCGAGTCCCGCCACGACCTGCTCGACCTTGATGCTGCTCACGAGGACGGCCATCAGCAGCGACAGGAGTATTCCGGCCCCGACCCCGCTCAGCACTCCCAGCCACAGGGAATCGGCCTTGTCGGCCACCACGAAGGACCCGAAGGCCGACACTGTGATGGTGCCCTCGATGCCCAGGTTCAGCACGCCGGCCCGCTCGGTGACCATCTCGCCCAGCGCGGCGAGCAGCAGCGGCGTGGCGATGCGGATGGCGCTGGCCAGCACGCCCACATTGATGAGGGCTTCGAGGACGTCACTCATCGGAACTGGTCCTCTGGAGCCGGTAGCGCACCGCCACCGCGCCGGTCAGCACGAAGATGAGCGACAGCCCCTGGATCACGTCGACCAGCGCGGCCGGGATCCCGGTCTGGATCTGCATCGTCACCGCGCCGTTGACGAGAGCCCCGAAGGCGATGGCGCTGACGACCACTCCGGCGGGATGAAGGCGACCGATGAGCGCGATGATGATGCCCACGAAGCCGAAGTTGTTGGAGATGTCGAGCTGGAGGCGATGGTGCACTCCGGCCAGCTCCGCCGCTCCGGCCAGTCCGGCCAGCGCACCGCTGATCGCCATCACCAGCACGGTCACCCGAGGAACCGAGATCCCCTTGTAGGAGCCCGCGGTGCGGTTGATGCCCACGCCCCGCACCTCGTAGCCCAGCGCGGTCCGTCTGAGCACTACGTAGACCACGACGGCCATCGCCAATGCGATGCCGAATCCCCAGTGGAGCCGGCTTCCATCGATCATCAGCGGCAGATGGGTCGACTCCGGCAGCGTCACCGTCTGGAAGTAGAAGGTGTCGGGGGACCGCCACAAGTCTCCGAGGAGATAGGACAGGATGAGCAGGATGATGAAGTTGAGCATCACTGTCGTGATGATCTCGTTGGTGTCGTAGCGGGCCTTCAGCACGCCCGCGATCGACGCCCACAGCGCTCCGGCCGCGGCCGCCCCGATGAACAGCACCGGCACCATCACGCCGCGGGGAAGGTGGGCGCTCCACAGGTCGCTGACGAAGTACGCCCCCATGGCGCCGGCGAAGAACTGGCCCTCGCCCCCGATGTTCCACACCCTGGCCCGGAACGCGAATGCGGCCGCGAGGCCGGTGAAGATGAGCGGGGTGGCCTGGACCAGCGTCTCGTAGATCGCTCGGCGGGACCCGAGGGCGCCGTCGAACAGCGCCCGGTAGGAGTCGATGACGCTCTTGTCGGAGGCCGCGATCAGGATCGAGCAGAGGGCCAGACCGACGATGAACGCCCCCACCAGCGTGACGACCTCGTGCCAGGGCTTGACCTCCAGCCGTTTCTCCAGTCGCCAGCCTCCCCGGCGGAGCAGGCTCCCCGAGGACGAACCGGGCGTGGTCGACATATCGGTGCTCATGGCGGGGCCTCGCCCGGGGCGCCCGACACCCCGGCCATCCACATGCCGATCCGGTCGATGGTGGCGTCGCGGCGGTCGACCTCGCCGACGATGCGGCCGTCGAATATCACCGCGATGCGGCTCGACAGGTTCAGCAGCTCGTCCAGGTCCTCGGAGATCAGCAGGATGGCCGCGCCCCGGTCGCGCTCCTCGACCAGCCGTCGCCTCACGTACTCGGTGGCGCCGATGTCCAGACCCCTCGTCGGCTGGTGGACGACCAGCAGCCGGGGCTGGCCGGCGAGCTCGCGGGCCATCACGATCTTCTGCAGGTTGCCGCCCGAGAGCACCCGGGTGACGTGCGTGGTCGACGGCGCGGCGATGTCGTAGTTGGCGAAGGAGTCGTCCGCGAACCGGGCGATGTCGTTCTGGTTCAGCCAGCCCCGCCGCCCGAAGCGGTCGGAGCGCTGGCGGCCGAGGATCAGGTTCTCGCTTATCCGGAAGTCCATCATGAGGCCCTGGTGGATGCGGTCGGCGGGGACGCTGGCGACACCGAGATCGAGCCTGGCTGCCGGCGACAGCTCGGCCATGTCCTGCCCGTCGACGACGATGGTGCCGGCCGTGGCGGGCTGCATCCCGACGAGCACATCGAACAGCGCGTCCTGGCCGTTGCCCGACACGCCGGCGATGCCCAGGATCTCGCGTTCGTGCACCCGGAGCGACACCTGCTTGAGGGAGCCCCTGCCGGACTCGGTGGCCACGTCGAGTCCCGAGACGTCGAGCACCAGGTCGCCCCGTGAGGCCTCGGTCACGTCGATGTCCAGGTCGACGTCACGGCCGACCATCATTCTGGTCAGGTCGGCCATGGTCACTTCCGAGGTGAGGGAGGTGCGGACCACCCGGCCGCGCCGCAGGACGGTCACGTCGTCGGAGATCTCCATCACCTCGTGGAGCTTGTGGGTGATCAGCACGATGGTGAGTCCCTCGGAGGCCATGCGGCGAAGGGTCGTGAAGAGCCGCTCGATTCCTTCGGGGGTCAGCACCGCGGTCGGCTCGTCGAGGATCAGCACCTCGCAGCCGAGGTAGAGGGCCTTGAGGATCTCGACCCACTGTTGCTGGCCCACCGCCAGGTCACCGACCGGAGTGTCGAGATCGACCTCCACGCCGTAGAGGTCGCACAACTCACCGAGGCGGTCCCGGGCTGTGCGCAGGTCGACCTTGGCCTCGCCCCGGGTGCCGATGACGACGTTCTCGAGAACCGACATGGGCGTGACCAGCTCGAAGTGCTGGCGCACCATCCCGATCCCGGCCGCGATGGCGTCGCGGGGCGAGACCATGTGGATCGGCTCGCCCCGCAGCTCGATGACTCCCTCGTCGGGCTCGTGCACGCCGTAGAACAGGTCGGCGAGGGTGCTCTTGCCCGCCCCGTTCTCCCCGAGCAGGCAATGCACCCTGGCCCGCCGGACCTCGAGCGTTATGTCGTCGTTGGCGACCACGCCGGGGAACCGCTTGGTCACGCCGCTGGCCCGCAGCAGGACGGAGTTGGCGCCGGGGCCGTTCATGGCACCGAACGGTAATCAGCCGTGAGCATCAGTGTCGGGACGCCGAGACGCTAGGGGCCCCAGAACCCATGGTGGACCTGAACCGCCTCGTCCACGAGATGGGGCCCGCTGACCTCGATGACGCGCTGCCCGCTGGCCAGCACGGCCCGGCATCCGACGCCGGTCATCGTCGCGTTCTCGTCTCGCTCACCGTTGTCGAACGGCATCAGGTCCGACTCGTTCATGCCGTAGACCAGGCGGGTGACGCCGGCCCAGTACATGGCGCCGGCGCACATCGCGCACGGTTCGCAGCTCGCGTACACGGTGCCGCCGGCGATCTGCTCGGCAGTGAGCGTGAGGCCCATCTCGCGGGCCAGGTTGGTCTCTGCATGGCCGATCAAGTCGCCGGTGGTGACCACCGAGTTCTCGGCCTCGGCGAGGACCCTCCCCGAGCTGTCGACGAAGATTGCTCCGAACGGGTGGTTCCCGTTCTGGCGGGAGCGCCTCGAGACGTCGATCGCCCGTCGCAGCAACTGCTGCTCCCGCTCGGTCAGCTCCGGCATGCGCGGCTCCCCCCCGATCTGCTGTTGCCGGCGGCCGGCCCGGCCCGGAAGCCGAGCGGGCCGGCCGCTAGCGAGTGGATCAGCTGACGTCGCCCGGATTGAACTCGACGACGAGCTCGCCGTTCAGGATCTGGTCCCGAGCGGCGTTGACCTCCGCGATGACGTCGGCGGGCACGAGGGCCTCGTTCAGCGGTGCGATGTCGGCTCCGCCCTCGGCCATGTAGAAATGGATCCGCTCCGTCGGGGCGTCGTACGGCTCGCCGGCGGTCTCGTGGGCCCACCACTCGTCGATCAGCACGTTCAGTCCCGGATCCCACAGGATCAGCACGCTGGTGATGACGACCTCGGGGGCCAGCGCCTCCTGGTCGTCGAGATCGCCGATGGCGAAGACCCTGTCGGCCTCCAGCGCGGCCTGGAACGTGCCGAACGTCGAGGCTGCGTAGAGGCTGTCGGCGCCCTCCTCGATGAGGGCGGCGCCAGCCTCCTGGGCGGCGGCCGGATCGAACCAACTCTCGATGTAGGTGACCCGCACCTCGAGGTCGGGGTTCACCGAGCGGGCGCCCGCGAAGAACCCGTTGACCGGACCGTTGACGTTGGGGAACGGGAAGGCGGCCACCGAGCCGATGGTGCCGGTCTCGTTGAGATGGCCCGCAGCGATGCCGGCGAGGTAGGCGGCCTCGTGGGGCAGCACGTCCAGCCAGTAGCCGTTGCCGCCCCGGCCCTCGTTGCCGGATCCGGTGAACGACCAGAGGATGTCGGGGAAGTCGTCCCTGATGGCGTAGATCGAGTCGGAGTAGGTGCTGTGGGCGATGATCATGTCGAACTCGCCGGTCTCCGCGGTCTGGCGCAGAACCCGCTCGCCGTCGGCGTAGGAGATGTTCTCGAAGTACTCATAGGTGATGTCGAGGCCGTATGGCGCCTCGGCTGACACCCGGTTGAGCGCCCCCAGCATCGAGGTGCTCCAGGTGTCGTCTGCGGTGTTCCCGAAGATGACCGCGATGTGGAGTCCCGTGGGATCCTCGCTGGCCGCGGGCTCGGGAGCTTCCTCCACGGGCTCCGGGTCGGGCTCGGGCGCGGGTGCCGGTTCTGGCTCCGCGGCCGGTGCCGGTGCCGGCTCGGGCTCGTCGTCTCCGCAAGCCACCAGAACGGTCGAGAAAGCCAGCACGGCGGCCAGCAATCGGATCGTAAGTCTCATCATCGGTGCCCCCTGATAGTTGGGCCCCTTCGTGGCAGTCGGGTTCGGACGCCCGCGAGCGTGAAAGGGGCCTGACATTGGCGAGGGCAATATGGTGGCGCGCCGACCCATGGCTGTCAAAGCGCGCCACGCCGCCGAGCCCCCCGGTGACACGAACTTGACATGAGGGTGACCCTTGCTACGCTTCGCCGCGAGTATTGATGGCATCAATCTCTACGGTCGACGAGTTCGCACGCTTTCAGAAGACATAGGGGATTTGACACGATGAGGATCAGCGGAACTCCATTCACACCGCGACTCGGCTCGCTGGTCAGGTCGGGCACCTGGTCCGAGTGGGCGGCCGGTGAAGTGGTCTACCTCCGACCGGAGTCCTTCTGGGACCACGGGCAGGAGGTGGCTGCGATGCGCGAGGCAGCCATTCTGGAGGACAAGTCACCTCTCGAGATGTACTTCTTCTCAGGTCCTGACGTGGTCGAGTATCTCCAGAGGCTCGTCATTCGCGACATCTCCAAGATGGAACTCAGGCATGCCTATTACAATGCATTCTGTGATGATAGAGGCAAACTCATAAGCGACGGCATATTGTTCCGTATGTCCGAGCAGGAGTTCGGCTACACCGCCAGCCCGCTGGACATCTGGTATGCGCAGAACGCCGAGGGCTTCGATGTGACCGTCGAGAACGTCACACAGGAGTGGGGAATCCTCCACGTCCAGGGCCCGGCATCCGACGCCATAGTGGCGAGGGCGGCAGGACAGGACCTGTCCGGTCTGCGGTTCTCCCGAGGTGCTGAAATCCGGCTCGGCTCAGCCACCGTCTGGATCTGGCGACAGGGCTTCACGGGAGAGCGCGGCTTCGAGTTCTGGGTACGGGCAGGAGATGCCCTGGAGGTGTGGGACATCCTGTACGGCGCGGGGGAGCCGCTGGGGATGATGCCGCTCGGAGATCTGGCTGAGGACGTCGGCCGAATCGAAGCCGGTCTCATCCTGCCTGTCATCGACTACACGAGAGCCGGTCCCGACAGCTCCACCCATTCTGGCGATCCCACCGCGCCGCAGCACGTCCAGTGGCTGGCGACTCCCGAAGAAGTGAACATCGGCCGGTTCGTCGCCTTCGGGAAGGGAGACTTCGTCGGCAGGGACGCGTTGCTGGCCGAGCGCCAGGGCGGTGGCCCGGACCGACGCCTCGTCGGACTGCGCATCGACGGGCGAGACATTGCGGCCCAGCAGGGTGAGCAGGGTATGCCGCCCCGTGTACCGCAGCGCTGGCGGTTCCCGCTTGTGCCGGTCCGATCCGGGGACGAGCACGTCGGGTACGTCAACAGCATTGCGTGGAGTCCCAGGATCGGTGGGCTAATCGGGCTCGCCCGGATAAGCACCGCATCGGCGAAGCCCGGGACGAAGGTGCTCCTGGATTGGAAGATCTCGGGTGCAGCGTGCGAGGTCGGCGCGGTGGTCTCGGAGCTCCCGTTCGTGGAGATGAAGCGCAGGAACTAGCGGTGATCCCCCGCTTGAGATGACCGCGCCTGCTTCAGCCGCTCGGTGTGGGGCTACAGGTAGAGGCCGGTGCTGCCCTTGTCCAGGCGCTCGGCGGCCACGGCGTGGACGTCTCGCTCGCGCAGGATGATGTAGTCGCGGCCCCGGACCTCCACCTCGTAGCGGTCCTCGGGGTTGAACAGCACCCGGTCGCCCTTCTCCATGTTGCGGACGTTGGGCCCCACCGCCACCACCTCGGCCCAGGTGAGCCGCTTGCCCACCTGGGCGGTGGCCGGGATGAGGATGCCGCCGGTGGAGCGGCGCTCGCCCTCGGCCTCCCCCACCGCCACCAGGATCCGGTCGTTGAGCATCTTGACCGGCAGCCGGTCGTCGTCGTGGGGTCCCGGAGCGGAGTCATGGCGGTCGTTGCGGGACGCGGTGTCGGCGCGGGGCTCGGTCGTGGTCACGGATCCCAACGGTACCGGGCCGCGGGCCCGAGCCGCGAGCCCTGTCCGAGTGTCAGCCGGTGGGGGCCAGTTCGATGTCGCCGTCGGCGATGCTGATCAGCCAGCGCCGGTACTCGACGGTGCCGGCGTCGGCGCCCTTGACGTGCATCTCGGCCGTCAGGTCCACCGGCAGCTCCTCGGGGCGCTGGGACTCGACGATGGGCTGGTCCTGGCCCAGGATCACGTACTGCATGTCCCAGAAGTCCTGGTCGCGGTCCAGGGCGTAGTTGCGGCCCACGAAGGTGAAGCACCGGGTCCGCCGCCGGTTGACCGGCGCGACCGCCACGTAGAGCACGAAGTCCTCGGTCACTCCGGCCGAACTGTTGAGCTTCATGGCGTTGGGCATGTACACCCGGTAGCGCTTCCAGGCCTCGTAGGTCAGGCCGTCGTGCTCGACGGCCGAGTTCTTGACGTTGTCGGTGTACTCGATGAACGGGCCCGCGGTGATCCTCAGCTCCGAACCGTGCCTGGCCACGTCGTAGTCGGCGATCTCGGCCTCGTCACGGTCGCCGAGGATCCCGTGGTGCACATGGGCGAAGTGGGAGAAGTCGAAGTAGTTCTCGAGGCGCCGGGCCACCGAGCAGTCCCACTCGTAGGGCGGGAACCGCAGGAACCGGTAGGAGGGATCGTCGAGCTCGGGGCACTCCGACGGGCCGAACAGGGGCGTCTCGCCCGAGACGCAGGTCCACACCAGCCCGCCGGCCTCGATCGTCGGGTAGGTCGGCAGCTGGGCCACCAGCTTGCCGTTGAGCTCGGGCCGGGCCGGGATGTCGACCACGGTGCCCTCGGCGTCGTAGGCCCAGCCGTGGTAGGCGCAGCGCAGCCAGCAGCCGTCGACCCGGCCCAGCGACAGGGCCGAGCCCCGGTGGCGGCAGATGTCGCTGAAGGTGTGGGCCTTCCCGTCGAGGCGGGCCACGGCCAGGCGGGTGTCGAACAGCGTGACCTGCTGGGGCGAGTCGGTCAGGTCGTCGGAGAACGCCACCGGCTGCCAGAAGCGCTTGAGCTGCTGGTAGAGCCGCTCCTCGCCGGCCATGTCGAGCTGGGTGTTCCCCTGCACCTCGAATCCTCCGGCCACCGCCCGGTCCTGGGTCATGGTCATGACTCGGCCACCTCTATGTCTCTATTGCCCTTGTCTACGCCTCTGTCACCTTGATCGCCTCCACCGGGCAGCACGCTTCGGCACTGCGGGCCTTGGCCACCAGATCGGGCGGCAGGTTCGGCTGGAGGACCTCCAGCTTGAGGCCGTCGTCGTCGATGTCGAATATCTCGGGCGCCACCGAGGTGCACATCCCCGAGACGATGCAGACATCGTGGTTCACTTCGACGGTCGCGTCAGCCATCGTTGGATCCTCCGTTTCCATCGTATTCGCTCCAGGCCTCGGACACCGCGGCAACGATGTTCTGGTAGCCGGTGCACCGGCACAGGTTGCCCGACAGCAGTTCCCTCATGCGCTCGGGCTCCCGCCACCGGTCGGGGTCGACGCTCTCGAGGGTCATCAGGAACCCGGCCGTGCAGAACCCGCACTGGAGGGCGTGGTTGTCGTGGAACGCCTGCTGCATCGGTGACAGCGAGTCCGGTCCGGTGGGCGCCAGGTCCTCGACGGTGCGGACCTCGGCGCCGTCAGCCTGCACCGCCAGCATCAGGCAGGACCGCACCGCGTCGCCGTCGACGATGACGGTGCACGCCCCGCAGTAGCCGTGCTCGCAGCCGAGGTGGGTGCCGGTGAGGCCGACGGTGTCGCGGATGTAGTCCGACAGCAGCAGCCGCGACGGCACCCGGTGACGGTGGTTCCGGCCGTTGATGGTGAGCTGGACCTCGACCTCGGAGACTGCCTCGATTGTCATGCGGCCTTCCTTGTGGCAGAGGCGCGCCGCGCCGCCCTGACGGTGAGCGCCGCTACCGCCTCACGCCGGTACCAGGCGGTGGCGTGGATGTCGTCGAACGCGTCGGCGGTGTCCGCCATGACCGCCTCGGTGAGCCCGTCGGACGGGTGATCCGCAGCCCACCCCGAGATCGCGGCCTCGGCTGTTCGCAGCCTGGTCGGGGCGCCGCCCAGTCCGAACCCGACCAGTCGGGCCGAGCGCACCGCGCCGCCGTCGGCTTCCACGATCGCGACCAGGCCGGCCACCGCGAAGTCGCCGGCCCGCCGCGAGACCTCGTCCACGATGGTCACCGAACCGGCGGGCGGTGCCGGAAAGCGCACCCGGGTGATGAGCTCACCGTCGTCGAGTGCGGTCCAGAAGGGCCCCAGGAAGAAGTCTCCGGCTGCGACCTGGCGCTCGCCGGCCGGCCCGGAGACGTCGATCATCGCGCCGGCCGCGACCGCGAGGGCGGGCAGCTCGGCGGCAGGGTCGGCGTGGGCCAGGCTGCCGCAGACGGTTCCCCGGTTGCGGATCTGGAGATGCCCGACGTGGCGCAGCGCGACCCGCAACCCGCCGACGACGCTGGCCGTGTCGTCATCGTCGAGCACACGGGTCTGGGTGGCGGCCGCTCCGACGGTCACGCCCCCGGGGTCGCAGGCCACGGTGTCGAGGCCCTCGACGCGGTTGATGTCGACCAGCACCGACACGTCGGTGAGGCGGAAGTTCATGGCCGGGATGAGGCTCTGGCCTCCGGCCAGCACCCGGCTGGACTCCGAGGAGCCCAGAGCCTCGAGGGCCTGGGCGACCGTCGAGGGCCGGCAGTAGTCGAACGGCGCCGGCTTCACGAGCCCGCTCCAGCGCCGGACCCGGCCGCGGCCCGGATGGCGGCCCGCACGGCCACGGGGGTCACCGGGCACTCGGTCAGATCGACGTCCCACTCCGACAGCGCGTCGGACACCGCGCCGGCCACGACCGCCGGTGGCCCCACCGTGCCTCCCTCGCCGCAGCCCTTGACGCCCAGAGGCTGCTCGGGGGCCGGCGACTCGAAGTGGTCCACCTCCATGTGGGGCACCTCGGCGCACGTCGGCACCAGGTAGTCCATGAACGACGCGAACCTGGGGTTGGCGGTGTCGGGGTCGTACTGGAAGTGCTCGTACATGGCACCGGCGATGCCCTGGGCCACACCGCCGTGGACCTGGCCCTCCACCAGTGCGGGGTTGATGACCGTCCCGCAGTCGTGGACGATGATGTAGTCCTCGATGCGCAGCTCGCCGGTGCTGACCCGGACGCTGACGACCCCGATGTGGGTGCCGTTGGACCAGCTGGCGGCCGCGTTGATCTTGCCGGTGTCGTCGAGCTGGTGCTCGAGGTTGTCCGGGTGGTAGAAGCCCGACGTCTCCAAGCCGGCCTCCATGCCTTCGGGCAGGTCCACGGTGCGGACCCACGCCGCGGTGCCGACCTCGGCCCAGCCCACCGAGGGCTGGCTGCTGCCGGCCACGTGGAACGCGCCGTCGGTGAGTACGACGTCGGCCTCGGCCGCCTCCAGCATGTGGGCGGCGATTTTGCGGGCCTTGTCCACCAGCCGCTCGGTGGCCAACAGCACCGAGCCGGTGAGCATCATCGCGCCCCGGCTGCCCCAGGAGCCCAGGCCGTAGGGCGCCCGCTCGGTGTCGCCCAGCACGACGGTCACGTCATCCGGCGACACCCCCAGCATGTCGGCCGCCAGCTGGGCCGCGGCCGTCACGTTGCCCTGGCCGAGCTCGCTGACTCCGGCGGCCACCCGCACCGAGCCGTCGGGGTCGACCCGCACGGTGGCCGCGTCGCCGCCGCCCCAGTGGCCGGTGGTCAGGTGGTAGCTGGGCGATGTGGGCTCCACGTAGTTGCAGTAGCCCACGCCCACCCGCACATCGGGGTCGTCGGCGTAGCGGGAGCGGGCTCGCTGCAGCGCCGGAGCCGTCAGCTCCAGGGCCCGCTCGAAGGACTCGGCGTGGGAGCCCGAGTCGAGGCGGCCCCCGCCGTGCATCACATAGGGCATCTGCTCCGGGCGCAGCAGCATCCGCCGCCGCAGCGCGACGCGGTCGGTTCCCGTCAGGCGGGCGACCCGGTCGATTATGCGCTCCATGACGAGGGCGCCCTCGGGGATGCCGAAGCCCCGGTAGGCGCCGGCCGGCGTCTTGTTGGTCACCACGCCGGTTGTGCGGGCCTCCATATTGGGGAAGTCGTAGCCGCCGGTGATGCAGGCGTTGGTCACGAACACCGGCGCGGTGCCCGGCATGAAGATCTCGCCCGAGCCCATGTCGAGCGTCGACGCGCAGCGCACGCCGCGGACCGTCCCGTCGTCGTCGTAGGCCACTTCCACGGTGTGGCGCTGCTCGCGGGCGTGGACCGACGCCACGAGGTTCTCCATGCGATCCTCGATCCAGCGGGCCGGTGTGCCGAGCCGGCGAGCGATCCAGGGAACCACGATGTCCTCGGGGTAGGTGTGGGTCTTCGTGCCGAAGCCGCCCCCGACGGTGGGGTGGATCACCCGCACCTGCGGCTCGGGCATTCCCAGCATCAGCGCGACGGTCGTGCGCACCATGTGGGGGCTCTGCGTCGAGGACCACACCGTGAGCGTCCCGTCGGCCGCCACCTCGGCCACCACTCCCCTGGTCTCCATCGGCAGCCCGGTCTGGCGCTGGCTGACGTAGGTCTCGGTGAAGGTGTGGTCGGCGTGCTCGAAGGCCTCGTCGACCTCGGGTTTGTGGGGGGCCACGTCGAATGAGCAGTTGCTGTCCCAGTCGTCGAAGAGCTTGGGCGCGTCCGGTGCCAGGGCCTGGTCGAGGTCGGCCACCGTCGGCAGCGGCTCGTAGACGGTTCCGGCCGCGATCAGGGTGGCCGCATCCTCTGCGATGTATCGATCCACGGCGACCACCGCGGCGTAGGCAGCGCCCACGTAGCGCACCCGGCCCTCGGCGAGGGGGCGCTGGGTGACCGGGCCGATATAGGGGATGTAGTCGGGGAAGGTCTCCACTTCGGCCAGGTCGGCGCCGGTGTACACCGCCACGACCCCGTCGAGGGCCTCAGCCTCGGCGGTGTCTATGGAGACGATCCGGGCGTGGGCCTCGACGCTGCGCACGAAGACCACTTCGAGCATCCCCGGGAGCCTGATGTCGGCCACGTAGCGTCCCTTGCCGGTGAGCGGGCCGCGGTCCTCCCGGCGCGGCACGGAGCGCCCGATGTGGCGGCTGCTGTGACGGATGTGGGAGTCGATGTCGAGGCTCAAGACCGCTCCTGGCGTGTGATCTAGCGCTCACCCCGGTGGTATGGGATGGTCAGCGCCAGCGGGACCTGGGAGCGGCTCCGATTGAGGACCAGCGCGACGATCGTCAGAATGAACGGCAGGGCCAGCAGGAGCTGGTAGGGCAGGTCCACACCGCTGGCCTGGAGCGACAGCTGGGTGGCCTCGAGGAACCCGAACAGCAGCGAGCCGCCCAGGATCCATGACGCTCGCCAGTTCCCGAAGATCACGATGGCCAGGGCGATCCATCCCCGCCCGGCAACGATGTCGTCGAAGAACTGGTTGCCCCCCGCCAGCGAGAGGTAGGCGCCGCCCAGCCCGGCCATCACGCCCCCGTAGATAACCGCGGTGTACTGGCGGGAGATGATGCCCACGCCCCGCATGTCGCACGCCTCGGGGTTGTGGCCGATGCTGCGGAGCTCCAGGCCGTACTTGGTGCGATTCAGGAAGATGAACGTCGCCGGCACCATGAGGACCCCGAAGTAGGTCAGCCAGTGCTGGTCGAAGAACACCTCGCCCACCGCGGGGATGTCGGACAGCAGCGGGACGGTGGCGGTCTGGAACCGGTCCACGGTCGGGAACGCGACGGCGCCGCCCTCCTCGTACACCGAGCGGTACCAGAAGAAGGCGCCGCCCAGGCCGAGGATGTTCAGCGCGAGCCCGGCGACGATCTGGTTGACCTTGACGGTGGCCGTCATCACCGCCATCAGCAGCCCCAGCGCACCCCCGCCGACGGCTGCCCCGACCAGGCCCAGCCACAGGTTGCCGGTCTCGTTGGCCACCAGGAACCCGGTGAAGGCGCCCAGGGTCATGGTCCCTTCGAGGCTCAGGTTCAGGATCCCGCTGCTCTCGGCGACAAGCTCGCCGGTGGCCGCGATCAGCAGCGGGGTGGCGATCTTGAAGGTGGCCACGAAGATGCCCAGGATCACCGAGTAGGTGAAGAAGTCTTCCACGACGGGCTACCCGGTCTTATCCATGGTGGTGGGCGATCTTCCTGAGTCGGTAGCGGCAGGCGACCGCGGCCAGCAGCACGAGAACCAGGGCGACCCCCTCGATGACGTCCACGAGCGCGGCTGGGATGCCGGTGCCGACCTGCATCTGGGTCGCGCCGTTGATCAGCCCCGCGAAGGCGACGGCCACCACGATCACGCCCGCGGGATGGAGCCGGGCCACCAGGGCGACGATGATCCCGGTGAAGCCGACGGCCTGGCCGCCGAACTCGAAGTTGATCCGGTGATGGAGGCCCAGCAGCTCGCCCGCGCCCGCCAGTCCTGCCAGTGCCCCTGAGATGGCCATGACCGCGATTATGGCCGCCCCGACGCTGACGCCCTTGTACGAGGCCGCCTGCTTGTTGACGCCTATGGCCCTCAGTTCGAATCCCAAGGTGGTGCGCCGCACCAGGAAATGGACCACGGCCACCATCACCAGCGCAAGGGCGAAGCCCAGGTGCAGCCGGCTGTCATCGAAGAACCGGGGCAGGAATGTGCTCTCGACCATCCGCTCGGTCTGGGAGTAGGGCGTGTCGTTCGCCTGCCACGGTCCCGAGAGCAGCCATGACAGCCCGGAGTCGATGACGAAGTTGAGCATCACCGTCGTGAGGATCTCGTTGGTTCCATAGCGGACCAGCAGGACGCTGGCCACCGTCGCCCACACCGCTCCGAAGACCGCAGCCCCGGCGAACATGGCCACGAACAGCACCGGCGCGGGGAGGCCGGGCATCGTGTCGTAGACCCACCAGGTGCCGATGGCGCCCGCGATGAACTGACCCTGTCCGCCGATGTTCCAGACCCCGGCCCGGAAGGCGATGGCCGCGCACAACCCGGTGAGGATCAGCGGCGTCGCCTGCACCAGCGTCTCTAGGGCCGACTCCCGGTTTCCGAAGGCCCCCTCGTAGAGGGACGCGAACGCGTCCAGCGGCGACACGCCGACGATGATCACCAGCAGGCCGATGATCACCGCGGTGATGGCCAGCGCGATGAGGGTGGCATACAACTCGTACACCGGACGGGTGTGCAGCCTCCGCTCCAGGCGCCAGGCGCCCGGCTGGAACAGCATCGAGAGCGGATCGCGGCCGGCGCCCGCTTCGTGGTCGTCGGGCCGCGGGCTGTCCTGGGGCGCGTCGGCGACCTGCTCGCTCACTGTGAACCCCGGTCTGTGTCGCTGGCACCCGCCATGTGCATTCCGATCTGTTCAAGGGTGGTCGCGTCGGGTTCAGTGACCGCAACGATCCGCCCATCGTAAATCACCGCGATCCGGTCCGAGAGCTGGAAGATCTCATCGAGGTCCTCGGACATCAGCAGCACCCCCGCGCCGCGGTCCCTCTCCTGGATCAGTCGGCGCCGGACGTACTCGGTGGCGGCTATGTCGAGACCCCGCGTCGGCTGGTGCGCGACGATCAGCTGGGGCTGGCCGGAGAGTTCCCGGGCCATGATTATCTTCTGAAGGTTGCCGCCCGACAAGGTCCTGGTGATCTGCGACGCCGATGGTGTCTTGATCTCGTAGGTGTCGATCGACTCCGCGGCGAAGGCGTCGATCTGGCCCCGGTTGAGGATTCCGGCGCGGGAGAACTGCCGCTCGCGCTGGTTGCCCAGCACCAGGTTCTCCTTCACGCTGAAGTCCATCATCAGACCCTGGGCGATGCGGTCTGCGGGCACGCTGGCCACCCCGAGGGTGGCGATGCGGTGGGGTGCTGACTCGGTGGTGTCCTGACCGGTGATCCGGATGGAGCCGGTCTCGGGATGGCGCACGCCCACGACCGCGTCGAACAGGGCGTTCTGGCCGTTGCCCGACACACCGGCGACGCCCACGATCTCGCCCGAGCCGACGGTGATCGACAGCCCATCGAGCGAGCCTCGTCCCGTATCGGACTCCAGGTGGATCTCCTCGACCTCCAACACCGGCTCGCCGACGTTGGATGCAGCCTTGTCGGCCTGCATCAGGACCTCGCGCCCCACCATCATCCGGGCCAGGTCTCGCTGATCGACGTCGGCAGTGTCGACCGTGCCGACGACCTTGCCGCGGCGCAGCACCGTCACCCGGTCCGAGAGGTCCATCACCTCCTTGAGCTTGTGGGTGATCAGGATGATGGTGAGGCCCTCGTCGCGCATCCGGCGCAGGATCCGGAACAGCTCGTCGATGCCCTGCGGGGTCAGCACCGCGGTGGGCTCGTCCAGGATGAGTATCTCGACGCCGAAGTAGAGCGTCTTGAAGATCTCCACCCATTGCTGCTCCCCCACCGAGAGCCGGCCGACCTCCGCGTCGGGGTCGATCTCCACGTCGTAGTCGGCGAAGAACTCCTCGAGGCGGCGCCTGGCCTCGGTCAAGTCGAGCCATTGCTTGGCCTGGGTGCCGATGACCACGTTCTCGATGACCGACATCGGAGGCACCAGCTCGAAGTGCTGGTGGACCATGCCGATGCCGGCCTCGATGGCGTCGCGGGGCGAATTCAACTCCAGCGGCTCGCCTTCGAGGAGCACCCGGCCTTCGTCGGGCTGGTACACGCCGTAGAGGATGTCGGCCAGTGTCGTCTTGCCCGCGCCGTTCTCGCCGAGCAGGCAGTGGATCTCGGCCCTGCGGATTGCGACGTTGACGGAGTCGTTGGCGACCACGCCGGGGAAGACCTTCGTCACCTCTTCGGCGACGAGGATGTTCTCCCCCGGCGCGGCCGCGCCTGACTGGTCCGTGTCGGCCATCGAAACCTGGGATTCAGTTAGCTGTTCGCTGTTCGGTGCCGATCCTCGACTACTCGAAGCGGTCGAACTTGAGCGGGACGACCAGCTCGCCCGAGAGGATGGCGACCCGGGCCGCCTCGACGGCAGCCACCACGTCAGGTGGCACGTCGTCGGCGATGGCGCCCAGCGACGAGCCGTCGTCCACCATCGACTGGTAGACGATGCGGTTCGGCGGCGAGTTGTAGGGAACGCCGTGCACTGTGTAGTCGTACCAGGCGTCGAGCACGTCGGTGAAGGCGGTGTCCCACTGGGCGACCGCGCTGGTCAGCACCACCGGCGACAGGCTCAACTGGTCGGTGAAGTGGCCGACGGCCCGCACGTTGCCGGCGTCCTCCGCCGCGGCGAACGGGCCGAACCGCTCCGCGTAGATGACGTCGGCGCCGTTGTTGATCTGGGCCTCCGCTGCGCTCGCCGCGGTGGCCGGGTCGAACCAGCTCTCGATGTAGGTGACCCCGGCCACCTCGATGTCGGGGTTGACCGACCGGGCACCGTCGACGAAGGCGTTGAGCGGGGCGTTGACGTTGGGGAACGGGTACGCGGCCACACCGCTGATCCTGTTGGTCTCCGTGGTCATGCCGGCGATGATCCCGGCCAGGTAGGCGGGCTCGTGGATGAACACGTCGATCCAGTAGGCGTTGTCGCCGCCCTCGTGGTCGTCGTTGCCGGAGCCCGAGTACACGAACAGGGTGTCGGGGAAGTCGGCCTTGTTGGCGGCGACGCCGTCCACATAGGTGCTGTGGCCGACGATGATCTCGTACTCGCCGGTCTGGGCGAGGTCGCGGATTACGCGTTCGCCCTCGACGAACTGGATTCCCTCGAGGATCTCGAGATTGATGGTGATGCCGTACTTGTTGGATGCTGAAACCCGGTTGACGCTGTCGATGAACGTGGCGTACCAGCCCTCCTCCTTGGTGCCCACCACGAGCATGGCCACATCGATCTCGCTGGGCGCGGCGGCGGCCTGCTCGGCGGCGGCCTCCTCGGCTGCGGCGGCGGCCTCGGCGGCTG
>JAJEEV010000030.1 GCA_022820805.1 Acidimicrobiia bacterium | reverse complement strand
GCACAACCACCAGCGGCTGCACACCCATCTCGGCGACGTCCCGCCGACAGAGTTCGAGGCGGCCTACGCTGCCCGAAGACCCGACCAACAAACGGTTGGAAACCAATAAACCGACCCTCCAAGAAAGCCAGGGCGGTTCAGATCGCCTCTGGATCGTTGGATGCCACCGCGTACCCCACCTGCGGGAAGGTCCACGACTACCACGTGCAAGAAGAGGTCGACAGAGCCATCCGAGACGCCATCGAGCGCGGCGATCTCGACCCGGTGCCCAAAGGAGTCATCATCGGCCCCGACGGCAAGCTGTTGCGCTGCAAGTACGACCCGGCTGCACGAACCTCGCGCCGCAGCCCCAGCTGAGAGACGGGCTACAAACCCGCATACTTCACCGGCTACTTCGCGAATCTCATCACCGCCAGCCGCGACTACTACTACAGCCACAACAGCTTCAGCCTCAGATGCGACATCCGCGCGTATGTGCTGGCGCTGTGCTGTGACCCTGCCACCGACAACAACGCCCTGGCCGGACGGGACCTGTGCCTGGCCCTCAAAGAGGCCCATCCAACCTTCAGGGCCGTCACCTCGGACCGGGAGTACACCCCCAGCCGCGCCTTCGTCCGAGACCTGCACTCCCACGGCATCGACACCATCATGGACCTCAAGCGGCTCGAGGCCCAAAAGCTGCACGAAGTCACCGTCGGCCAACGAGACGAAGTCCTCTACCAGTCCTGCGGCGACTTTTTCCCGCTATGTCTGCCCGACAAGTACAAGACCCTGCCCGACCCAAAGACAAACTCCCCGGAAGAGATCCTCGACTGGTTCGACGACCGCGCTCCTTGGCGCTATGTCCCCAACGGCCCACCCGACACCAACGGCACCAGACAGTTCCTCTGCTCTCAATGCGCGGGCCATCTCAGGTTCGCGGCTAACACCCGGATGGGCAAGCACCGCCGCGGCCCTCACCCCGGACTGTCGCTCGGGCCGCCTTTCGAGCAGGAATGGTGCTGTAGCGGATCGATCAGCATCGCAGTCGAGGATCTCGACAAGTGGCAGCCAGTGCCGTGGGCCACCCGAGCGCACCAGGCACTCTACGCGGCAGGCCGCGGCCGCATCGAGAACACCAACAACATCGCCAAACAAGACGTCGGCATCAGCAGGAAATCGTGCCGCGCTCCAGGACCGCTAGCACGCAACATGGCCGTCCTCGCCCTCGCAGTCGCCAGCAACGTCAGCTTCGCCGACGAAGACCCCCTCGCCGACCCTCCCACCGACCGCATGCCCCAAGCCGAACTGTCATTGTTCTGCGTGCTACCCGCCCTCAGCAACACCCCCGGCGACCGCACCGACGTCCACACCGGCCAGCCGCCACGAGCACCTCCCTGACGGCCTGAACGCCACCACTGAAGCTGACGGTCCGCTGACGTAGACCGTCAGCTCTAGCGCGCCCGTCAACCCCTGCCATCCGCAGCGGCCAACCCAACCGCGCTCAAACACCGGGCCGCGAACCAAGGCACGCAGCTCGGAACATCATGAGAATACATTAAAAATCGGTCAGGACGCTAGCCGAAAAGCTAACTCCCGCACATGAGCGCGACTATCTCACTCACACCACTTGCAGTGGGCCGTAGGGGATTTGAACCTCTGACCTCCTGCGTGTCGAGCAGGCGCTCTAACCAGGCTGAGCTAACGGCCCCGAGCCACGCAGGGTAGCAGGCGTCACTCGCCTCGGAACTCGGGAATCCTGCGCTCGGCCATGGCCCGGCTCCCCTCGGCGAAGTCGGCGGTCTGCTGCAGGCGATCCTGCTCCCGGTGCTCGTGGGCCACGGCCGCCTCCACCTGGTCGGCCAGATCCCCCCGCAGGGTCTCCCGGATGGACCGCACCGCCAGCGGCGCCGACACGGCGATCTCGCGAGCCATGGCGTGCGCCTCGCCCCGGACCTCCTCACGAGCCACCAGCCGGTCCGCCAGCCCGAGCTCCAGCGCTTCGGTCCCCGGCACCCGCCTGCCCGTCAACAGCAAGTCGGCGGCCACCTGCTGGCCCACCAGCCTCGGCAGCGTCACGCTCAAGCCGAAGCCCTGATGGAAGCCCAAACGAGCGAAGTTGGCGCTGAAACGGGCCTCGGGCGCGGCCACCCGGAAGTCGGCCGTCAGCGCCAGACCCAACCCGCCGCCCACCGCGGCGCCGTGCACCGCAGCCACCACCGGCGTGTGCGTGCGGAAAATCCGAACCGCCGCCGCGTACAGGTCCTCGGTGGTGTACTCCACTCCCCCGGGCGAGAAGTCGGCGCCCGCGCAGAAGTGCTTGCCCTGCCCGCACAGCACCGCGGCCCGGCACCGGGCGTCGCCGTCGAGCGACTCCAGCGCCTCGGCGATCCCGCCGATCATCTCCAGCGAGAAGAAGTTGTTGGGCGGGCGGCGCAGCTCGATCGTCGCCACATAGTCATCGCCGATTTCGATCCCCAGAACATCAGTCATGGCGCCGACGCTACCAACCGCCTCGGGAACCTCAGGCGCCGCCACAGCGTCGAGACGCGGTGACCTAAGGCGCCCGACTGCCCGAAGCGACTCAGGCCGAGATGTCCAGGATCAGTCCGAGGAGGTCGCGGATCTGTGCCAGGGCGGCGCTCCCGACGTTGCCGCGGCTGGCGTCGATCCGCCGGGCGGCGACAGCTCGGATGTGCTGGCACTGGGCAGCCGACAGCACGTCGAGGCCGTTGCTGGCGTCGGCCTCGATTTCCACCTCGGAGGCCAGTCCCCGCACAGTCGATGTGAGCGGAACCACATGGACGACGCTCGGCGCGGCGTCCAGGACCCGCTGCGCGCTGACCACCACGCCCGGACGACGGAACCCTGCCTCGCTCCCGGCCGGCGCACCCAGGTCGAGATCGACCACGTCACCCGAGGTCAGCATCGAGCCACCGCTTCTCATCGTCCGTCAACCCGCCGCGCAAGTCGTTGCCGATCAGCTCCTGGCGCAAGCGCCGCACCGCCAGCGCAACCGTGTCGCCAACGGTCGCGCCCAGAGTCGACGCCAGCTTCTTGATCTCCTGATGGGTCACTCCGTCGACCCGGACACTCGTGCTCTGCATGCAAATATGTTAACAAGTCTTGCTACTGATCCGGATTCGGGGCTCCGCCGCGGGAAAGCCGGCTCTACCAGCACGCCCAGCGGGAACTGCGGCAGCCGCGGGAACCTGAGGCGTGGCTATAGCGTCCAAACCACCATGACCAGACTGCTCGGAAGCCTGCTCGCGCTGTGCTTCATCGCCGCAGCATGCGGCTCCGCGGACACCGCAGCGCCCGCCCCGGAACCCGCGGCCACCCCTACAGCCGTTGAGGCACCGGCCACCGAACCAGCCGGCGCGACGACGACCACCGAGGCGCCGGCGGAGGATCCCGAGCCAATCGATGACCCCGCCGCGGGCGAGGCCGGGAACACGGCTACGCCCCCGGAGCCGGAAACCGAGACCGGGGAGGAAGCCGACACCACGACGACAGTTCCCGAGACGATCGAAGACGCGGCCACCGAAGAAACCGACGCCACAACCACAACCACGACAACGACACCGGAGCCTGCGCCAGAACCCGACACCACCGAAGACCCGGTCACCGAGGAAGGCGACACCCCGACCACGACGACGACACCGGAGCCGGAGGCCGATCCCGAGACCATCGAGGACCCGGCCAGCGAAGAAGCCGACACCACCACGACCACGGTGCCGGAGCCGGTGACCGGCCGGCTTCCGGCCGATCCCGACGCTCCCGCCCGCGACTGGGTCGACGGGGTCAACACAGCCGGATGGGACTTCCATCGGCACCTGACCGGCAACGCGGTCTCCAGCCCGATGAGCATCGGGGTCGCTTTCAGCCTCGCCCGAGCCGGGGCCTCACCCGACTCCGGAGCGGCGCTCGACCAGATATTCGGATTCCCCGGCGACGGCACCCACAGCGCGGCCAACGCCGTCGACCTCAGCCTGGCCGAGGCCTCGGTCGAGCCCACCACCCTGGAGGTGGCCAACCGGCTATTCCCCGACGACGACTTCACGATGCGGACCGAGTTCCAACGCACCGCCGCCAACCAGTACGGAGCCGTCATCGAGCCGGTAGACACCGCCGATGGCGCCGCCGCGGCCGGCGTCATCAACCGGTGGGTGTCGGAGAGCACCCGCGGGCTCATACCCATGATCGTCAACGGCGACACCGTCCAGAACGCGCAGCTGGTCCTCGTCAACACCGTGTACCTGAAGGCCGACTGGGTCGCTCCGTTCCCGCACGAGCTGACCGCCGACGGCCAGTTCACCACCGGCGACGGCCAGGCGGTGACGGTGCCGTTCATGCGCGACCAGAGACCGGCGGAGCGCCGCTTCGTCCGCCTCGAGGGCGCCGACGCCGTCGAGTTGCCCTACCAGGGCGGCCAACTGGCCATGTGGCTCGTCGTCCCCCACGACCCTGCCGGGCTCGCCGCCGTCGAAGAGTCGCTCGGCGCCCAAGGCCTGACCGGGCTGCCAGGGGCCGCCCAGGCCGGCATGGTCGACGTCACCATGCCGAAGTGGGAGCAGACCCTGCCGCCCGCCGACCTGTTCGGATGGCTCTGTCCGCAGGGGTTCTGCCCCGGCGCCCGCTTCGACGGCATCGCCCCGGGCATCTTCCTCACCGCCGCGCTCCACAGCGCCAAGGTGATCGTCGACGAGAAGGGCACCGAGGCGGCCGCTGCCACTGCGCTGGTCGGCCGGACCTCCCTGCCTCCCCCACCGGACCTCACCATCGTCGCCGACCGCCCATTCCTGTGGGCCATCGTCCATCAGGACACCGGAGCGCTGCTGTTCGTGGGCCGCCTCGTAGACCCGACCGCCTAGCAGAATCGACCACTCACCAGCAGACGGCGGGTCACCCGAGTCGGCACCCCCACACGCAGGTCGAGGTCAGCCGCTGCCCTCGACGTGCACGGTGACGATGTCCACGCCGTGGAACTTCTGGTGGCGCACCGCGGACGCGTGGAACCGCAGCAGCCGCAGCGAGAGGTCATTGACGGACGGCACCGCGATCTCGTCGGTCAGGAACGCCAGCTGATCCTCGATGTTCTCCTGGCGTGTGGTGGCGACGAACTCGAGCTCCACCATCTTGGCCTGCGGTCGCGCCGCGACGACCAGGCGCGGGCTCGGCGAGCCCGCGGCCGTGTCGCCCTGCGACAGCAGGCTGGCCAGCGTCTCCTCGCCGGCGGACCGCAGCCGCATCGTGGAGGCCTCGTTCCAACCCAGCCCGGACGCCAGCCGAACGAGGAACTCGTCGATCACCGGTATCGAGGCCGCATCGAGCGTGGCCTCCAGGCGCGACCGGCGCGTGCTCATCGTCTCAATCAGCAGCGTCATCGCGATCGCGGTGATGGCGCCGATCGTCACGCCGTTGCCGAGCAGTTCGCCGTACTCGTCGCCGAAGATGTCACGGGTCAGGGGGTGCCCGTGCAAGCCCAGGCCCAACGCGCTCGCCAGCGCCACCACCAGCATGCGCCGGGGGTCGATGCCCTCACGCAGCACCGTCTGGCAGCCGCTGACGAAGAGCATCCCCATCGCGAGCATCAGGAAGGCGCCCAGCACCGGTCCGGGAATCGTCAGCAGCGCGGCAGTGAACTTGGAGAACAGGGCCAGCGACACGATGACGGCGGCCACGGCGACACCCACCCGGCGGGCGGCGACGCCGGTGAGGTTGATGAGCGAGAGACTGTAGGAGGAGTTGGCCATCGTGGGCAGCGTGCCGGCGATGCCGGCCAGCAGCATGCCGGCGCCGTTGACGCTGACCATGCCCTGAATCTGGCGGAACTCGATGGCCCGCGGCTGTCGACGGGAGCCCTGCTGGATCACCACACCGTCGCTGATCGTCTTGAGCCCGAGCACCAGGGTGAGAATCGCGAACGAGGGCAGCAACACCCAGAACTCCTTGCCGGGGGTGAGATCGACGCTCAGGGCCGGCACGTCGGGGATGCCGAACCATCCGGCGCTGGCGATGCGGTCCCCGTCGAGCACACCGAACGCCGCGGCCGCCGCGCATCCGGCCAGGATGCTGGTGAACGGCGCCACCAGACGCCAACGTCCGCTCGCCTTCATCGCCACGATCACCGACACCAGCAGCGTCACTCCCGCAATGGTCGGGCCGGCCGCCCTCGGGGCGTCGTCCGGCAGGTCCCCGACCGTGTCGAACGCGATGGTGAGCACGCTGACCGCGATCAGCATCGTCACCGTGCCCGCGACGGTCGGCGTGACGATCCGCCTCAGCGTCGGCAGCCACCAGGCCAGCGCGACCTGCATCAGGCTGCAGACGATCATCAGGCTCGCGAACGTCGCCAGACCCGCCGCGGTGACCGTCGACACCATGATCGCGATGAACATCGCCGCCGGCCAGGCGAGCACCACGTGGCCGGCGCCGAAACGCCGCATCTGGCACGCCTGCAGCGCCGTGATGGCGGCACAGATCACTGGCGGCGAACACGCTCCAGGTCAGATAGTCGTCGTCGAGCCCCGACGAGCGGATCGCGATCGCCACGTTGAGGACCATGGGCGCGACCACCAGCGCGGCCCCCTGGAACCCGACCAGCAGTGCGACCGACGGAGCGCAGGGCTCCTCAGGCTCGAACCGGATGGGCTGTTCGGCGCTACCGGCAGCCACTAGTTCGCCAAATAGTTCGCCAAACTCACCCGACGAGCCTAGTCCGGCCCCCTCCCGCCGGGCTCGGAGCGACGGCAGAGATTGTCCCGAGGATCCTCGGCACTGGTAGACACATGGATCCATCCCTAGTGGCCCGGAAGGAGAACCGCATGAGTGAACCGTCGTGGCGAGACGCCCGGGCCAGCCGCTTCCGGCCCGACGGCGTCGTAGGCACCCCGCTGCACACCCGCACCGCACGGCACAGCCAGACTCCGTGGTACTTCAACTGGGACCTCAACCACGTCGTCGACGTGTACGACGACTTCCACGCCGAGCTCGGCGCGATCCGCGAGACAGTGGCGATGGGCGACATGTCACCGCTGTGCAAGTGCACGATCTCGGGGCCGGACGCCGCGGCGCTGGTCGACCAGCTGGTGCCCCGCAACATCGACAACCTCGACGTGGGCACGGTCCAGTACACGCCGTGGTGCAACGACGACGGAAAGGTCGTCTCCGACGGGCTCGTCTTCCGGGCGTCGGACTCGAGCTACCGCTTCACCGGGGACCCGACCTGCGACTGGTTCGACGAGAAGGCCGAGGGCTACGACGTCGAGGTCCTCGACGAGACCGACGACTACGGGATCCTCATGGTGCAGGGCCCCCGGGCCCGCGACGTGATCGAGCGGGCGACGGGGGCCGACTGGTCCGACCTCGACTTCTCGCGCATGGACCGCACCCGGATCGGCGGCGTCGAAGTGGAGCTGGCCCGGCAGGGCTTCACCGGCGAGCTCGGCTACGAGATCCTGATGCCGGCCGGCAGCGGTGCTCCCGTGTGGGACGCCGTCGCCGAGGCCGGCGCCGACCTCGGGCTGCGGCCCTGCGGCGAGTGGGCGATCGACGTGGCCCGGGTCGAGGCCGGCCTGCTGATACCGGGGCCCGACTACGCCAATGCTGGACCCGACCCCACCGGCTCGCACACGGTGTCGGCGGCGGATCCCGAGTGCTACTCGTCGCCGTTCGAGCTGCGGATGGGGCCCTTCGTCGATCTGTCGAAGGAGTCCTTCATCGGCCGTGACGCCCTCATCGCCGAGGCCGAGGCGGGCGGGCCGCCGCGGGCGCTGGTCGGGCTCGACATCGACTGGCGGGCCATCGTCGCGGCCCACCTCGACCACGGCGTCCCGCCGAACGTGTCGCCGCGTGTCGAATGGGTGGCCAAGCCGGTCTCCGTCGACGGCAGCCGCGCCGGCCGGGCGTCGAGCGTCACCTGGGGCCCGTCGGTCGGTCGGCTGATCGGTTTCGGTCACCTCGACAAGACGCTCGCCGAGCCCGGCACCGAGGTCTTCGTGGACTGGGCCATTCCCGGCACCGGCACGGTGTTCGCGGCGCCGGCCACCGTCGCCGACCTCCCCTTCCTCCAGCACCGCCGCGCCGCAGGCTGACGCCTGCCGTGTTCAACGCAGGGCTGCCGAGCTTCCTCGCCGGCGGGGAGGCCCGAGCAGCCGGTCGAGTTCAGCCCGCTGGCAGTCCAAGCAGGTCGGCGAGGAGTTCTCGGACTTGTTGCAGCGCGACGGGCCCGATGTTCGTGCCCGTGGTCTCGACGATGCGGTCGACGCTGATGGTCGTGGGCAGGTGCGCCTGGGCGACACCGAATCCGCTGATGTCCACCTCGCTCAACCATCCTCGCCGCGTGGTCGTGCAGGGGACGACCACGATCGCGTGCTGCCGGAACTCGAGCACATCATCGGAGGTGACGACGACGGCCGGTCGGGCGAACCCGGGCTCGCCTCGCGCCGGCGTCCCAAAGTCGCAGCGGACGACGTCACCCGCTCGCATCAGCAACGTCGCTCGCCGACGCATCGAGCACGGCCTCGTCACCGGCATCCAGCGGAGCGCTTGCGAGTTGGGCCCCGATGATGCGGCGACGTTCGCGCCGGACCAGCCTCTCGATCTGAGCGTCGAAGGTGAGCCCCTCGCGGTCGGCGAGCTGGCGCAAGGCATCCCGCGTCCGGACGGAAACCTTGATGGTAGTCGCATCAGGCATACCAGTGAGTATACCCTCGGAGTAGCGCGAGGCGCGCCGCTTGCTAGCGGACCTCGAACACAGCCTCCAAGAATCCCAGGACACCCACCATGTCCTCAACCAGCCCACCGAGACCGACGACTCAGAGCCGACACCCTCAAGACCCGCTAGCGCGTAGATTCACATTCCCCTCGAAAGCTATTGCCGTAACGGCCGCCAGCTGCGCGCCGAGGCGCCCTCGCATGGGCAAACAGGTGGTTCACCCAGCCTGGATGCACCAGAGCCTGCCCAGGTGAGGTTCAAGGTTCCTCCGACCGGGCCAGTTGATCGGCCCACGCAATCAGCAGACCCTTGCCGGTGAACGGGTTGCCGGGGCCCCACGCATCCACCGCGTAGGAACCCGCTCCCTGGAACCGGTACCCGACTCCGGCAACAATATGTGTCCGATGAAACGCCGCAGCACCACGAACACGAGGATGGCGGTAGCTGCCGTGGTGACCATGGTGGCCTCTTTGGTGGTGACCGGCCAGCTGGCCGCTGAACCGGAACCCTCGACTTCGGCAGACCCGTTGCTCCGCACTACGTCTGACGGCGCGGCTGCGCAGACCCAACAGGACGGCTTTTCGGACGTCACAGAAGGGGTGCATGCGCCAGCCATCAGTGCCCTCGCGCAAGTCGGACTGTTCGACGGCTCGCTCTGCGGCGAGAACAGGTTCTGCCCCGACGAGCCGATCGAGCGCGCCATCATGGCGGTGTGGCTCATACGGGCCCTTGATGACGGCGAGCCGCCCGCGACCGGTGTGACGCGATTCGACGACGTGGATCCCGAGAAGTGGTGGTCGCCCCATGTGGAGCGCCTCGCGGAGCTGGAGATCACCGTGGGTTGCAAGAAGGAGCCCCTGCGCTACTGCCCAGACCGGGCCGTCACCCGAGCCCAGATGGCCACATTCCTGGTTCGGGCCTTCGACTTGGCCGAAGCTGAGCCCGCGGGGTTCGCCGACACCGACGGCAGTACTCATGCCGAGCGCATCGACGCGCTGGCCGCGGCCGGGATCACCGCCGGCTGCAAGCAGGACCCCTTGCGGTACTGCCCGGACCGGTCGGTCACCCGAGCCCAGATGGCCACGTTCCTGGCCCGAGCCCTCGGCCTGGTCCAAACGCCGGGACCCCCCAGGTTCAGTGCCGTGGACGCCGGCACGTCGCATTCCTGTGGCCTGCGCACCGACGGGACCATCACATGCTGGGGCTCCAACGCCGACGGTCAGGCCAATGCGCCCACAGAAGAATTCAAGGCCGTCAGCGCCGGCTTCTACCATTCTTGTGGGCTGCGCACCGACGGGACCATCACATGCTGGGGCTGGAATCCTCGCTTCCAGGGCCGGAGCCTGTTGGATGCGCCTTCAGGCACCTTCACCGCCGTCACCGCCGGGCTGCGATACACCTGTGGACTGCGCACCAACGGAACCATCACATGCTGGGGCTCCAACTCCAACGGCGAGACGGATTCTCCTGCTGGCAGCTTCAGCGCCATCACCGCCGGCGCCTACCGCGCCTGCGGGCTGCGCACCAACGGGTGGATCACATGCTGGGGCAGCGACTACGTCGAGCCCGGGGTCACTTACAATCGTGGCCCGCTGGAAGCGCCCGCAGGAACCTTCACCGAGGTCACCAGCGGCGGCCACTCCTGAGGACTGCGCACCAACGGAACCATCACATGCTGGGGCCGCAACACCTCGGGCCAGGCCGACCCGCCCACAGGCACCTTCACCGCCGTCACCGCCAGCGGCAGCCACTCCTGTGGACTGCGCACCAACGGAACCATCACATGCTGGGGCCGCAACAGTCTCGGTCAGACGGTCGCGCCAGCGGGAGCGCCCATGCAGGCTGTCGCCTTAGGCAGTGGCCACATCTGTGGGCTGCGCACCGACGGAACGGTCTCATGCTGGGGCCCCCTCAACCATGAAGGTCAGGCCGACCCGCCCACAGGGACCTTCGAGGCTGTCGCTACTGGAGCCTCGCATTCGTGTGGGCTGGAAACCGACGCCACCATCACATGCTGGGGCTGGAACAGCGAAGGCCAGGCCAACCCGCCTCCAGATACCTTCACCGCCGTCACCGCAGGCGACCTTCATTCCTGTGGGCTGGGAACCGACGCCACCATCACATGCTGGGGATTTAACGATCCGGGTCAGGTCGACGCGCCGGCAGGAACCTTCAGCGCCGTCGCCACCGGCAACGAGCATTCCTGCGGGCTGCGCACCGACTCCACCATCACCTGCTGGGGCAGCAATCAAGAAGGTCAGGCCGACGCGCCCGCAGGAACCTTCAGCGCCGTCACCACAGGCAACGAGCACTCCTGCGGGCTAGAAACCGATGCCACCATCACCTGCTGGGGCTCCAACGCCGACGGCAAGGCCGACCCGCCCGCGGGCACCTTCACCGCCGTCACCGCGGGCCGGCACTACTCCTGTGGACTGGGAACGGACGCCACCATCACATGCTGGGGCCGCAACTACCGCGGTGTGGCTGACGCGCCCGCGGGCACATTCAGCGCCGTCACCAGCGGCCCCTATCACTCCTGTGGACTGGGAACCGACGCAACCATCACATGCTGGGGCTCCAACGCCAACGGCAAAGCCGACCCGCCCCCAGGAACGTTCAGCGCCGTCACCGTCGGCCCGCAACACTCCTGTGGACTGCGAAGCGACGCCACTATCACATGCTGGGGCTCCAACGCCAACGGCAAAGCCGACCCGCCCCCAGGAACGTTCAGCGCCGTCACCGTCGGCAAGTGGCATTCCTGTGCGCTGGGAACCGACGCAACGATCACATGCTGGGGCTGGAACAGCGAAGGCCAGGCCGACCCGCCCACAGGAACCTTCAGCGTCGTCACCATCGGCAGATGGCATACCTGTGGGCTGGCAACCGACGCAACCATCACATGCTGGGGCAGCAACTACCGCGGCATGGCTGACGCGCCCGCAGGGGCCTACACCGCCGTCACCGCCGGCCCCTATCACTCCTGCGCACTACGCACCGACGCAACCATCACATGCTGGGGCTCGAACACCAATGATCGCGCCGACGCCCCCGCAGGAAGCTACACCGCCGTCACCGCCGGTTCTCAACATTCCTGCGGGCTGCACACCAGCGGAACCATCGCCTGCTGGGGCCGCAATCTCGAAGGTCAGGCCGACCCGCCCGCAGGAAGCTTCGCCGCCGTCACCGCCGGAAGCCGACACTCCTGCGGGCTGCGCGCCGATGCGACCATCACATGCTGGGGCAGCAACAGTCTCGGCGAGGCCGAAGCGCCCCCAGGAACCTTCACCGACATCGCCGCCGGCCTGGCACTGTCCTGTGGGTTGCGCACGGATGCAACCATCACATGCTGGGGCTGGGACCACAGAGACAGCCTCGACGCACCGCGAGGAACCTTCACCGACATCGCCGCCGGAGGCGGAGCCTTTCAGTCCTGCGCACTACGGACCGACCACGCCATAATCTGCTGGGGCGGTAACGGGTCGATTCGCGTCAACTGACACGAGGCGAGTAACCCGCCAGTTCCCCCACCACAGAACACGGGCCACCAGCGAGCCCAACGGTCAGGCTGCCGAACACCGTCTCGGCACCCGGGACAACTGATGGCCATAGGGTGGTGCTGGCATGGCAGCAACGAGGGATCCCCGAGACTCAAGTGGCACTGAACCCAACCCGACCGGGTCAGGATTATACCCTTCACGAAGCGGTGGAGCGCTCGGATGCATTCGCGAGCGAGCGGGCGTCGTCGCTGCCTTGGCGGTCGCAATTGCGGCGGGAGTCGTCGCTGCGTGCGGTGCCGGCGGCGCTGACCGTGCTGACGACGCTCTGCCGTCGGTGACGGATCCCCCCACAACCACGACCACGCCCCCTGTGACCACCACGACCGCACGCCCCGTAACCACCACCGCACCCCCTGTGACAACGGCAACGGAGAATGTTGCGCCGACTGCGGTGCTGGTGCCGGCTCAGGAGGCGTTCACGGGGGAGAGTCTCGTTCTGGACATGTCGCAGTTCTTCAGTGATCGTGACGGCGACGACTTGGTGTATGAGGCCGCGTCCTCGGACGCTGCGGTCGCGGCCGCGGCAGTCTCGGACAGCACCGTGTCGGTATCGGGGATCGGCGAGGGCACTGCTGCGGTAACTGTCGTGGCTCGCGACCCTGACGGACTGTCCGCTGAGCAGGGGTTCGAGGTCGTAGTGGTTCACCGCTGGCGGGCCGAGCACGGCCTGGACCCGTTCTATGGGAAGTTCCGGGATGCGGGCGGGCTTGCCATCGTCGCCTCCGCCCAAGTTCCTGACGAGGCCCTGGATACGGCGAAGCGGCTAATCGACGAGCTGCTCGTCGACAATCCTGGCGTGCTGGCACAGTTGATCGCGGAGGACATCCGTCTCGCGATAATGGCGGAGGGCTCTGTCGTCACCGAGCTCCCGGAGTTCAGGGACCTGTATGAGGTCTTTCCCGGCGTCGACTGGGACACGAGAAACAAAGGGGGAGGACTCGGACCCAACCCCAACAACCGCGCCATCGCGGTCGCAGAAGAGAACCTGCTGTGCTACGACACTGACGTATTCCCCCACGAAGACGTCGCCCTCCACGAGATCGCTCACGCTGTGCTCAACATGGGTGTGGAGCTGCAACCCGGCGGTAGAGAGTTCCGTCAGAGGCTCGAGAGCGCTTACCACGACGCCCTCTCCAGGGGGCTGTGGGCGTTCACCTATGCCGCGGTGAACCCCGACGAGTACTGGGCCGAGGGAGTCACATCCTGGTTCGACCTCAACGGGCTGCCGGGCCCGCTCGACAACGGGATCAACACCCGCCCCGAACTCAAGGCTTACGACCCCGCCCTCGCCGCGTTGGTGCAGGAAGTGTTCGGAAAGGCGGCCATCACCTCCTCCTGCCACCCCAGAGCCGACTCCCCCGGCCATCCCCGTCACCGGATCCAGGGCACAGTCGTCGGACCCGACGCCGCTCCCCTGCAAGGAATCGGCGTGTGGGCCTGGCAAGGCGACCCGGCCACAAGCGGATACACACTCACCGCAGCCGACGGAACATTCTTCATCGCAATATCGGACGGATCATTCACCCTCGATGTGCACCTGAACACCTCCGAGGGCTGCACCTTCGCCGGCTGGCACGGCCCCGGCGGGTTCACCACCGACGCCAACTCAGCGACCCGCATCCAAGTCGAAGGCGCCAACGTCGAGGGCATCACCATCAAACTGCCAGCACAACCCCACGAAGTCCCCTACCACCTGTACTGCTCGTAGCTCTCGTTCCTGAATCACCGGCCTACGGCCACGATCCGGTCACCCCCGGCGAGTGGATCCGCCTGATGATCGCGAAGCCTGAGCCGGCCTGAACGTGCCGTCGGGGTAACCGGTCGTCACCCCGACCTCAGCAGCCCACTCGACCGCACCGAAGGCGTAGTGATCCGCCGGCACATCAGGAAACCTCGGGCCTTGAGCGCCAGCCGGCGCGGACGGCGCTACGAGGATCGCCGCGACACACACGAGGGCTGCGATGGCCCGCATTGTCAAATGCCTGCTCCTCCAGACGACCCCGCAGTTCCGTAACCCATTCTCGCGCGGTCATGGCGATGGCGCCGATCTCGGCCGGAGCAGTCTTAACCCTGCAATTCTGTTATAGACAAACAGCTTTTCAAGGTTAAGATGTTCGCATGGCCGATGAGCCAAGCGCCGACACCGTGATGGACGCGAGCGAGCAAGCCCCGGCGGGCAGGCCGTTCGTGGAACGACCGGACGATGCCGCCGCCTTGCGGGCGGCGATGGCGCGCTCGCCGGTGACGCTGCTGACAGGCCCGCGCCAGGCCGGCAAGTCGACGCTGGTGCGGCGCGTCGTCGATCCGTCTCCTGCCGCGGTGTTCGACCTGGAGGACTACCGGGACCTGGCGCGGCTGGCCGAGCCGATGCTCGCTCTGCGCGACACAGGCGCGACCATCGTCATCGACGAAGCCCAGCGGATGTCAGAGTTGTTCGAGTCGCTGCGGGTGCTGGTGGACGAGAGCCGCCGCCCGGGGCGCTTCGTGGTGCTCGGCAGCGCCTCGCCAGACCTGGTCGGCCTCGGCTCGGAGTCGCTGGCAGGGCGGGTGACGCTGGTGGAGCTCGCCGGATTCCGGCTCAGCGACATCGGCGCCTCCCGGCTCGACGACCTGTGGGTGCGCGGCGGGCTGCCGGAGTCGTTCCTGGCCGCTGACGACGAGGCATCGAACGCATGGCGAGACGACTACATAGCGACGTTCCTGGAGCGGGACCTGGCCGGGTTCGGATTCCGCTTCCCGGCCACGACCATGCGCCGCTTCTGGACGATGCTCGCCCACTATCACGGCCAGACCTGGAACGGCGCGGCGATTGCCCGGTCGATCGACGTCTCCGAGGCGACAGTGCGCCGCCTCGTCGATGCGCTGACCGACGCCCTCGTCGTGCGCCAGCTGCCGGCCTGGTTCGCGAACATCTCGAAGCGGCAGGTGAAGGCTCCCCGGGTCTATGTCCGCGACTGCGGCCTGCTGCACCGGCTGCTCGGCATCGGCACCCGCCTCGACCTAGAACGGCACCCCAAGCTCGGCTCGAGCTGGGAGGGAATGGTGCTCGAGCAGCTCCTAGCACGCTTCGGTGACACCGCGGCCGCGTTCTGGTCGACCCACAGTGGCGCCGAGCTTGACTTACGGCTCGAGATCGGTGGCCGGGTGATCGGGTTCGAGATCAAGCGGACCGAGCGGCCCTCAACCACTAAGTCGATGCACAACGCCATAGCCGACTTGAGCCTCGACCATCTCGTGATCGCGCACGCAGGCACCCACCGCTTCGACCTCGCGGACCGCATCACCGCCGTGGCCGCCACCGACCTGCTCACCGAGGTCGATCCCCTCGCAGGGCTGTAAGACTGACGCCACATCGCCTGCTCTCGGTGACTGCCGAAGCGCTGCTCGATGGCAGCGACGGCACTCCCGCGGTGTCTCGCGACGAGTCCCTGCTCGGCGTGCTGTTCCAGTCCCTCGTCACGCTGTCGGTGCGCACCTACGCGCAGGCCGCGGAGGCCAAAATGTCCCATCTGCGAACCCACGATGGAGCGCCGGGCGGGATTTGAACCCGCGGCTTTACGGCTTTGCAGGCCGTTCCCTTGGTCCGCTCGGGCACCGGCGCAGGGACTCGCAGCGTACCGGCGACGGGCCTGGGGACGGACCCGGAGCAGCGACGGGCCGGCCGTCAGTGCCGTCTCGTGGCGGCGGCCACCGCGGCGGTGACTGAGGTAGCTCCGGCGTCGCGCAGGCAGGCGGCTACGGCTCCCACCGTCGCGCCGGTGAGGATGACGTCGTCTACCACCACGACGTGGCGCCCGGCGGCGGCATCGGAGGCCCGGTAGCCGGCCGCGGCCGCTGTCTCGGTCCGATGCTGGGGCTCTACGTGACGCAGGCGCGGGGTGGCGGCCGTTCGGACCACGAGATCCCGCCGAAGCTCCCCTGCCCCGGCCCCGGCCAGCCCACGGGCCAGCACGTCGACCAGCGCCAGCTCGCCGACGGCATCGGCTACCGGCAGCGTGGACGGAACCGGCACCACTAGGCGCTCGGAGCCGTCAGCGGTGTCAGCCAGAGCCTCAGCCAGGCCTGCGAACCGGACGGCCAGCTCTCCGGCGGCGGCAGCCTCGCCCTGGTCCTTGGCCCGGTGGACGAGCCGGCCGATATCGGTGCGCTCGTCGCAGTCCGGCTGCCAGTAGTCACCGAGCAGGTACAACTCCACGCCGAGCGTTGCGAGAGAGCGCACGCCAGCGGCTCCCCCTGCACTCATCAGAGCGGACGACCGGCTTCGAACCGGCGACCTCAACCTTGGCAAGGTTGCGCTCTACCAACTGAGCTACGTCCGCGGGAAGGCCGATCCTACCGGCGCGGCCCGCCTGCGGCCACGCTGGATCAGCGCTCCTCCGGAGGGCGAAGGTCGATGGTGATCCGCAGGATGCCGTCCTCGAGCGAGGCCTCCGCGTCGCCGATCATGGCGAAGTCCTGGAAGTCCTGCTGGGCCTGCTCGAGGAAGTGCCTCCGCTCATCACCCGCCACCGGGGGAAGGTTGCGGCGCTTCACGCCCGCGGCTCGCTCGCGGAACCGCTCGATCATCGCGTCTACGTCGAAGCCCTCGGCCACGACCGTCAATCTAGACCGAGCGTGTGCCGCAGTCTCAGCCAGAGCCTCGACGCGCCCTCACGAGCGGCTTCTCCAGGCCGTGGGGGCACGTCCGTCCGGCTGTCTCGGGCGGGCTCAGCCTCCTCACCGGCGCGTGCGCCCTCCCCCTCGCCGGCCTGCGCGGCATCGTCCTCCCGGTCGGACTGCTCGCCCTCATCCTCGCCGTCGGACTGCTCGACTTCATCCTCCCAGACCGGCGGGAGATCCGACGCGATCACAGGCTCCTCCTCGACCGGCGGAAGCACCACCTCGGGCTCAGACTGCTCCGTGGAGGCCGGGGCCTCTACGACTTGGGGGACCTCCTCGACGTCCGAGGCGTCCGGGATCTCGACAGACCCCTCCTCGACGTCCGAGGCGTCCGGGATCTCGGCAGACCCCTCCTCGACAGCCTCCGAGACCTCCGTACTCCCCTCCTCGGCTGGCTCCGGGACCTCGGCAGTCCCCTCCTCGGCGGACGCCGTTGCGGCAGCGGCCTCGGGCGGCTCGTGCTCGGCCTCGTACATCTCCGTCGAACGGCGACGGGCCAGTCGCAGCCGGCGGCGCGGGCTCGTGTGCCACAGGAACAGCCCCAGCATCACCGTCATCCCCGCCGCGATCGACCACAGCGAGATCACCACCGCATCGACGCGCGAGCTGCTCTCCCGGCCGACCAGGCGCGGCTCGGTCTCCGGATTGGTCTCAACCTCGGACTGGGCGGTGCTGACCACTCCCAGCGAGCCGGACACCTCAGCGCTCACCACCACCGGGAGGTCGTCGCCGCCGGTAGCCGACGCCGACCCGACCACCACGACGAGCAGCGCCACCGCCAGTACCGGCACCGCTAACCAGGCTCTGCCGAAACGCACGACTCCCGACGCTACCGGGAGGGGCCGCCGACGATCGCGGCAACCCGGTCCAGGGCCTCGACCACGTCCGCGACCACGTCGTCGCTGTGCTCGAGCCCGGCCGAGAACCGCACCGTCCCCTGGCCGATGCCGGCCGCCTCGAGCTCGGAGGGCAGCAGGCTCACATGGGTCGTCGACGCGGGATGGGTGACGATGCTCTCGGGCCCGCCCAGCGACGTCGCCAACCGCACGACCCGGACCTCCTCCACGAAGGCCCGGCCGGCCTCGTAACCGTCGCACAGGTCGAAGGTGACCAGACCGCCGGCCAGGTCCATCTGCCGGGATGCCAGCTCGTGCTGGGGATGCGAGGCCAGACCCGGATAGTGCACGGCCTCGACCATCGGATGGCCCTCCAGTGCCCCAGCCAGCGCGGCGGCGGTCTCGGTCTGCTGCCGGAGGCGCACCGCCAGGGTGCGGATCCCCCGCAGCGCGTTCAGCGCGTCGAACGGCGAGGCCACCGCACCGTGGAGCACCGCGTAGTTCCACAGCCACGCCAGCAGCTCCTCGCTGCCGGCCACCACCCCGATGGTGGCGTCGTTGTGGCCCGCGATGGCCTTGGTCGCCGAGTGGACCACCAGATCGACCCCGTAGTCCGCGGGCCGCTGACCCAAGGGCGTGGCGAACGTCGAGTCGACCACCGTCATGGGGCCGGCGATGGCTCCCACCTCGGCCAGGTCCGCCACCGCCAGCTTGGGGTTGGCGGGCGTCTCGGCGATCACCAGCACAGTTCGTCCCGGCAGGACAGCCTCCGCGAAGGCGCCGGGCTCGGTGCCGTCCACGAAGGTCACGCCGATGCCGAAGCGGGGGCACGCCGTCTGCAGCAGCAGCTGCGTGCCGGCATAGAGCTGGCGCTGGGCCACGATGTGGTCGCCGCTCGAGCACAGCCCGAGCACGATGGCGCTCAGCGCGCCCATGCCCGAGGCGAACGCCCGGGCCGACTCGGTGCCCTCGAGGTCGGCCACGGCGTCCTCGAAGGCCTTCACCGTCGGGTTGCCGTAGCGGGTGTAGAACCGGCTGGAATGTGTGTCGACGGCCATGTCGTGGGCCTCGGACACGGTGTCGGCGGTGAACGTCGACGTGGCCCACAGGATCGGGGCCAGCGCGTTCTGGTTGTCGTCGCGCCCGGCGCGGATCGCCCGGGTCTGGACGTGCAGCGCGTCGCCCGACCCGCGCGAGCCACTGCTGCCGCCGGACGCGCCCGACTCGCGCGAGCTACCGCCGCCTGGCGTCCCGCCGGCGCGCTCAGGCATCGGACACCTCGTCGAGGAAACTGACCACGGGATCCCGCAGCAGGTCGTGCTCGAGCAGGAACCCGTCGTGGCCCTCCTCGCTGTGCAGCATCACCCGCCGGCAGTCGCCGCCGCCGGCGACGATCCCCTCTTGCAGTTCCTGCTGCTCGTGCGGCGGGTACAGGCGGTCGCTGGTGATCGACGCGGTCAGCACCGGCACCCGGATGCGGCCCAGCGCCGCGGGCACCGAGCCCCGGCCCCGCCCGATGTCGTGCAGGTCCATCGACCGGTTGAGCAGCACGTAGGTGTTGGCGTCGAAACGGCGGACCAGCTTCTGGCCGTGATGGTCCAGGTAGGACTCCATCTGGAAGCGGCCCCACAGGTCGAAATCCCCGGCAGGGTCGTACATCCGGCGCCCGAAGCGGCGCTCGAAGGACTCGCCGGACCGGTAGGTGACCTGCGCGATCTGACGGGCCACCGCCAGGCCCATCCAGGGCCCTTCCGGCTTGTCGTAGTAGTCGCCGTCGTACCAGCCCGGATCGGTGGCGATGGCCAGGCGCTCCACCGCGCTCCAGGCGATCTGCAGCGCGCTGGCCGACGCGCAGGTGGCCAGCGGCAGGATCGACTTCACCCGCTGCGGGTACATGACGGCCCACTCCAGGACCTGCATCCCCCCCATCGAGCCGCCGACCACGGCCAGCCAGCGCCGAATCCCGAGATGGTCGGCCAGCCGGGCCTGGATGCGGACCATGTCGCGGATGGTCACCACCGGAAATCGGGGCCCGTAGCGCCGCCCGTCGACCGGGTCGACATCGGCCGGCCCGGTGGTCCCCTGGCAGCCGCCCAGCACGTTGCTGCACACCACGAAGTAGCGGTCGGTGTCGATCGCCTTGCCCGGCCCGATCAGCTCGCTCCACCAGCCCGGAGTGGGATGTGACGGGCCGCTGTCGCCGGCCGCGTGGGAGTCGCCGGTCAGGGCGTGGCACACCAGCACGGCGTTGGACGCCTGCTCGTCGAGCTCGCCCCACGTCTCGTAGGCCACCCGCACCTCGGGAAGGCGTCCGCCCCACTCCAGCGCGAAGGGACGGGCGTCGGTGACGGTCACGAACCTGCGGTCGCCGGCGGGGTCACCGACCTGCCAGGCGCCGGTGTTGGGCAGCCCGGCCGGGAAGCGCCCCCCGGGGCCGGCTCGCCCGGCCGCGGGAGTCGGAGGCTCGATGCGGGAACCTGCGCTCAACCGTCGCTCCTTGTGATCCGATCCAGCCGCCCTCGCGTCGAGGGCGGCCCTGTTGGGGACCGGACACTTCGGAGGCCAGTGACGTGGGGGGTGCCCGTAGGACACTTGGTTGCGCCGGCCGGGCCGACGCCACATCCCCGCCCGGAGGCGGGATGGCACCTTGGGTGTCCGTTCCCAGGTTGCCGGGCCCGGCCCGGAGGCCGAACCGCTCGTGATGTCTTGACCGCTAGGTCGCCGACCAGTCTAGAACCAGATCACGGCCACGCGGCGCAATCGCACCAGCCGGCCCGATCTGCTCCCCCGCGACCCCAGGAGCCACAGGGGAGCCCGGCGGGGCTCAGCCGGCCTGCTCCCAGCCGAGGAGATCCCTCAGGCGGGCGTCGTTGGAGAACATCTCCACGATCGGCTCGTCGAGCTCGAGCCGGCGCTGGAGCCGCTTCACGTCGAGCTCCTCGTCCCACAGCGACAGGGTCACCACCACACCGGACTCGCCGGCCCGGGCGGTCCGCCCGGCCCGGTGGACATAGGTCTTGTGGTCGGCAGGCGGGTCGAACTGCACCACGATGTCGACATCGTCGACGTGGATCCCCCTGGCGGCCACGTCGGTGGCCACCAGCACCGGGAGCTCCCCGGCGATGAACTCGCGCAGGGACTTCTCGCGGGCGGTCTGGCGCAGGTCGCCGTGAATGGGCGCAGCCTTCACGTTCTCGCGGCGCAGGTCGCGAGCCAACCGGTCGGCGGCCACCTTGGTGCGGGTGAACATCAGCGTGCGCCCCACCGAGCCGGCGATGGCCGCGGCCACCTTCACCTTGTCGAGCTTGTGGACGCCCACGAAACGGTGGACCATCTCGGCCACGGTGATCTCGCGGGGCGCGACGGCGTGCATCGCGGGATCGGTCTGGTAGCGCCGGATCAGCGAGTCGACGGCGCCGTCGAGGGTGGCCGAGAACAGCAGGGTCTGGTGACCGCTCTTGACGTTGCGCAGGATCCACTCGACCTGGGGCAGGAAGCCCATGTCGGCCATCCGGTCGGCCTCGTCCACCACCACCTGGCGCACCGAGCCGACGCTGACCACCTTGCGGTCGATCAGGTCGATCATCCGGCCCGGGGTGGCCACCACCAGGTCCACGCCCTTGCGCAGCTTGTTGATCTGCTTGTCGATCGGGGCACCGCCGTATGCGGCCAGCACGCGGCGCTTGACCGCGGCCGCGGGCACGGCCAGCTCGTCGCAGATCTGGTTGGCCAGCTCGCGTGTCGGGGCCAGCACCAGCCCGGTGGGCGCGCCGGGCTCGGCCCGGGGCAGCCTCTGAAGCACGGGCAGCCCGAAGGCGAGCGTCTTGCCCGAGCCCGTCTTGGCCTTGCCGCACACGTCGTGACCGGCCAGCGCATCGGGGATGGTGAGCACCTGGATGGGGAACGGCACGGTTATGCCTCGAGCGGCCAGCGCGACCACGATCTCGTCGCGCAGACCCAGCTCGGCGAACGTCACGGCACCGGTGTCGGGAGAGTCGAAGCCGGCCTCCTGGAGCGTCTCGACATCGACAATCTGATCAGAAAGGGTCATCAGGACCACAAGGCTACCCTGCGGTATCCCGAATCCCTTGAATGCCACCGAGATCGGACCGCCCACCGTCGAGCGCGTCCGCCGCGCCCCCAAAGTCGTCCTCCACGACCACCTCGACGGGGGTCTGCGGGCCTCCACGATCATCGAGCTGGCCGACGAGACCGGCTACCGCGACCTGCCCACCACCGACCCCGGCCGGCTGGCCGCCTGGATGCGCCGCGGCGCCAACCGCAAGGACCTGACGCTGTACCTGGAGACGTTCGCCCACACCGTGGGCGTGATGCAGACCGCCGACGCCGTCGTCCGGGTGGCCCGGGAATGCGCCGAGGACCTGGCCGCCGACGGCGTGGTGTACGCCGAGGTCCGCTTCGCCCCCGAGCTTCACGTCGAGCGGGGACTCACCCTCGACGACTCCATCGAGGCGGTGCTCGAAGGCTTCGCACAGGGCAGCCGGGGCACAGGGCTCACCATCCGGGCCATCTGCACCGCGCTGCGCCATCTGCACCGCTCGGCCGAGGTGGCCGAGGCCGCGGTCCGATGGAGGGACGACGGCGTGGTGGCCTTCGACATCGCCGGACCCGAGGACGGTTTCCCCCCTGACGACCACCTGGAGGCATTCCAGTACTGCCAGCGGGAGAACTTCCACATCACCATCCATGCGGGCGAGGCCTACGGGCCCCGCTCGATCTGGAAGGCGCTCCAATTCTGCGGCGCCGAGCGTCTCGGGCACGGCATACGCATCGTCGAGGACATCGTCACCGGCGACGACGGGGACCGCACCCTGGGCCGCCTGGCCCACTACATCAGGGACCGCCGGATCCCGTTGGAGGTGTGCCCCACATCCAACGTCAACACCGGGGTGTTCGCCTCGGTGGCCGACCACCCGATCGACATGCTGGTCCAGCTGCGGTTCCGGGTGACCGTCAACACCGACAACCGCCTGATGTCGAACGTGTCCATGACCTCTGAGATGGCCGCCCTCGCCGACACCTTCGGCTACGACTGGGCCCGGCTGCGGTGGCTGACGGTCAACGCCATGAAGTCCAGCTTCCTGCCGTTCAGGGAGCGGCTCCAGATCATCGAGGGCGTGATCAAGCCCCAGTACGCGCCGCTCGAGGCGGCCCAGAGCGAGCCGCCCGCTTAGAAATGCCCGGTGACCGGCTGAAATAGGACCTACAACTCTGATCCGGCCTTACTTGACTGACGTGTTTGTTACGCTGCCGCGTCGATCGTCCGGGCCTGCAGCCGCAGAGCCCCTCCCCCATCCCCAGGAGACTGAGCAATGACCTTCGCCCTCCGCCGAGTCGCCCTGCTAGCCACCCTTGCAGTGGCGGCCTCGATTCTCGTCCATGTGCCCGGTGCGGCCGCCCAGACGGCACCGGCGCAGAGCCAGGAGGCCAGCGTCCATCAGCCGTCAATCGATGCGCTCGTGAAGCTCGGGGACCAGAGCGGGATCGATGTGTTCGCGGGCACCGGCTGCTCCGACAGCGACGAGATCTGCCCGCAGGAACCTCTGCGGCGCTGGGAGATGGCGGTCTGGCTCGTCAGGGTCATCGACCGCGCCGACCCGGCCGCCGTCAGCTCGTCCGTCTACGCCGACATCGACCCGAGCGCCTGGTGGGCCCCGCACACCGAACGCCTGGTCGAGCTGGGAATCGTCACCGCATGTGCCACGGACCCGCTGCGATTCTGTCCCGGCGCTCCCATCGACCGCGGCCAGATGGCCGCCATCCTGGTCCGGGCGTTCGATATTCCTCCGGCCGAGAGGGCCTGGTTCGTCGACGTCCCCACCGAGCACCCCTACTCCGACGCCATCGACCGGCTCGCCGGATGGGCGGTCACCGAGGGATGCCAGACCGACCCGGCCCGCTACTGCCCGGACAGCAACGTCACCCGGGGCCAGATGGCCACGTTCCTGGCCCGCACGCTGCGCCGGGTGGTCCTGCCATGGCCGCGGGAGACGAGCTACGAGCCGGCCCAGGACGACACCCTGCTGCCGGTCGACCCCGACGTCGTCATCGGCACCCTCGACAACGGCCTCACCTACTACCTGCGCCACAACGACGATCCGGGCAAGAACCTCGCGGTGCGGCTGCTGGTCAACGTCGGATCGGTCGACGAGACCGACGAGAACGTGGGCATCGGGCACTTCATCGAGCACATGCTCTTCAACGGCACCACCGACTTCCCCGGCAACTCGCTCGGAGAGGCGCTTCGGGAGATCGGCGTGGAGCTGGGACCCGACATCAACGCCTATGTCGGCCACGACCTGACCGTCTACCAGATCGCCGTCCGCCTCGACGAGCCCCACAAGGCACCGTTCGTGTTCTACGCCCTGTCGCAGATGGCCGGCGAAGCCACCCTCACCGACGAGGCCGTCGAGTCCGAGCGGGGCATAGTGCTCGACGAGATGCGCTTCAGGCGCGAGAGCGTCGACGGCTTCATCTCGAGCGAGTTCGACCGGATCTACACCCAGGGCACCCCGTATGAGGGACGCGACCCGGTGGGCACGCTCGAGAGCGTGACCTCTCTGACGCCGCAGATGCTGCGCGACTACTACGAGCAGTGGTACGTGCCGGCCAACATGGCGATCGTGGCCGTCGGCGACATGTCCGTCGATGACCTCGAGGCGCTGGTGGAGGAGCACTTCGACTCGCTGCCGGCGGGCGAGGGACGCCAGCCCCCCAGTGCGTACATCCCGCCGGCGCCGTCCTCCAGCCACGTGGTGACCGACGAGAGGGAGGGCGTCACCTTCATCTCGCTGGACATTCCCATCGACCCCCACGACCTCAGCACCGTCGGCGGCGACCGGCTCACCACCATGGAGACTCTCATCGAGGTGATGATCGCCAACCGCCTCACCGACGCCTACCACCGGGGCGAGCTGAGCCAGGTCGACCCGCCCCGCTTCTTCTCGTTCACCTACAACCGCGGGCTCAGGTACTACGGGACGAACTGGCAGGGCGACAACCTCGACACCGCCTCCAGGGACTACCTCTCGGTGCTGCTCACCGCGCAGGAGCACGGCTTCACCGGCGGCGATCTGGCTCGGGCCATCAGACAGGTGGTGTCGTCCCTGCAGTTCCGGCTCGACAGCGCACCCACCACCCAGGACGGCCAGTGGGCCGGCCTCTACCAGGATCACTTCTTCTTCGGTGCTGACATCGACAGCGTCACCGGGTCGGTGACCAGGACCGCCAGGCTGCTGTCGGTGCTCACCCCCGAGGAGCTGACCGAGCACTTCCGCTGGCAGATGGAGCGGGGCGGGTTGCTGGCCATCGCGGTCGGCCCCGACCCGTCGAGCGTGCCGACGGTCGAGGAACTCGACACTGCCTGGGCATCGGCCGCGCCGGGGGCGCCTCCCGTGGAGACGGTCGCCATCGACCGGTTGATGGATCCTCCCGAACCCGCCGATCCGGTCTCGGAGGGCGCGGTCGACCTCTTCGAGGACGGATACGAATGGGAGTTCGCCAACGGGGTCCGAGTCATGTTCGTGCCCTCCGACATCGCCGAGGGCACTATCAACCTGCAAGCCCAGTCCCTCGGAGGCTGGTCGATCCTCGAACCCGGTGACCGTCCCCTGGCGGCCATCGCGGTGAACGCGGTGCAGGGAAGCGGCCTCGGCGACCTGTCACGGTCGCAGCTCAACCGGTTCCTCGAGGATCGGACCGTGGCGGTGAATCCGTTCATCGGCGAGGCGGTCGAGGGCTTCGCCGCCGCGTCGTCGGTGGACGACATCGAGGTAATGTTCCAGCTCCTGCACCTGCTGGTGACCGCGCCGCGGGTGGACGACCAGGCCTTTGCGGACGCGCTCAACACGGCCGAGACGAGGCTGGAGCTGTCGCAGCGAGACCCCAGGTGGCAGGCGGCTGTCGCCTACCTGGAGGCCCGCTACGGCGAGGAGTGGCATGGCGTCATCGCCAGCCGCGAGCAGATCGACTCGCTCGACCCGCAGCAGCTGCTCTCGATGTATCAGAGCCGACTCGGCTCGGTCGACGATCTGGTGGTGGCCGTCGCCGGGGACATCGACGCAGCCGAGATCGAGCGTCTGGCCCGCCACTACATCGGCACGCTTCCGGCGGGCGAGTCCGACACCTACGTCAACCGCCGGCGGCCCATGCCCACCGGGTTGGTGCAACGCGAGATCCAGCTCGCCGAGGGCGAGAGCGCCGTGCTGCAGATCTACCACGAGGCGCCCATCGATGTGACCCCGCTGAAGGCGGTGGCGGCCGATGTGCTCGCCACCGCGCTGGACGAGCGCGTGTTCCAGGTGATCCGCGAGGAACTGGGCTCCTCATACGTTGCGGGGGCCGACATCAACGGCATCACCGCCCCGGGCCATCTCTTCGACTCGACGGTTTTCGCCACGCTCGACCCGGACCGGTTCGAGGAGATCCACGCCAGGATGCTGGAGATCCTCGCCGATGTGGCCGCCAACGGGCTGACTCAGGCGGAGTTCGACCAGGCGACCGCCATCTTGACGACCGACTACAACCGGGTGCGCAATTCGAACCTGATCAGCGCACTGCTGTCGCGACCCCACGTCGGCGACGAGGACGTGCTCACCCAGGCGCGGCGCCGGGCGGAGCTGGTCCGCGTGACCCTCGAGGACGTGCGGGCGATCGCTGCCGCGCTCTACGGTGAGGGCGGACGCATCGAGATAGCTAGAAGGCCGTGACCGAAGTCCACGTCGTCGACAATGCCCTGGTAGCCGAGCGGGTCACCCGCCTGCGCGACTCGTCCACGCCGAACCATGAGTTCAGGCGGCTGCTGCGGGATCTGAGTTCCGTACTGGTGTATGAGGCGATGCGGCACGCCCCGCTCGTGCCCACCGACATCACCACCCCGATGGGCCCCGCCACCGGGATGCGCTTCGAGCGTGTACCGGTGGTGGTGCCGGTGCTGCGGGCCGGTCTCGGGATGCTCGACGCCGCGCTGGAGCTCCTGGGCGATGTGCAGGTGGCGTTCGTGGGCCTCAGGCGCAACGAGAGCACCCTGGTGGCCCGGGAGTATGCGAGCACCCTGCCCGAGGACCTCGACGGCCGCGATGCCTTGGTCCTGGATCCGATGCTGGCCACCGGCGGGTCGTTCGTTCACGCCTGCGGGCTGCTGCGGTCCGCCGGAGCGGCCCGTGTGACCGCGGTGTGCGTGCTGGCCGCCCCCGAGGGGATCGAGCGGGTGCAGCAGGCCGCGGTGGCCGACGCCCTCTGCGTGGGTGCTGTCGACGAGTCACTCGACTCCAACGGGTTCATCCTGCCGGGCCTCGGCGATGCCGGCGACCGCCAGTTCGGACCGCCGTAGGCCAGCACCGTGCCGAAGTCGTGACCCCCGACTGCCGTTGACGGTCGCCTATTCTCAGGGGCTGCAGTGAGTGGTCTGATCGCGGTCGTACCCGACACCCGGCCCGTGATGCACGAGGCCTTCACAGGCGCGGTGCGCGATGCGGGCGGTGAGGTGGCCGGCACAGCCGGCCTGGCCGACGCTCAGGCGATGATCTGGGCCGACCCGTATGCGGCCAACCTGTACCCCGAACTCATCGCCGCGGCCCCCGCAGTCCAGTGGGTGCAGCTTCCCTACGCAGGCATCGAGCCCTTCGTCGACCACCTCGACGAGCGCCTGGTGTGGACCTGCGCCAAGGGTGTGTACGCCGACCCGGTGGCCGAGTGGGTGATGGCCGCGCTGTTGATGGGCCTGAGGGACTTCCACGTCTTCGCCGCGGCCGACTCGTGGTGCGCAGAGTCGGGGCGCAACCTGCTGGGAGCCCGCATCACCGTGCTGGGCGGCGGCGGCATCACCCGCTCGCTGCTGCGACTGCTGGAGCCGTGGGGCTGCCAGGTGACCGTGGTGCGGCGCACCGCCGACCCCGTGGCGGGCGCGGCCCGCACCTTCGCGCTGGCCGACGTGCACCAGGCCGTGACCGGAGCGGACGCGGTGGTGGTGGCACTGGCGCTCACCGACGAGACCCGCCATGTGGTGGACGCCGCCCTGCTGGAGGCGATGGGGCAACGGTGCTGGCTGGTGAACGCGGCCCGCGGCGGCCATGTCGATCACGACGCGCTGGGCGCCGCGCTGCGGTCCGGGGTGATCGCCGGGGCGGTGCTGGACGTGACCGACCCCGAGCCGCTGCCGAACAGCTCGGAGCTGTGGGGTCTGGAGAACTGCGTCATCACGCCCCACATCGGCAACACCCGCGAGATGGGCCTGCCCCTGATCACCAACCGGGTGCGCGAGAACGTGGGTCGCTGGCTGGCCGGCGAGGAACTGCTGGGCCTGGTCGACGTAGCCCTCGGCTACTGAACCCCCACCCTCCGGCTACGGCTCAATTGCCAGCTTGACATCGCTGCCTTGGTGGTGCAAACTAGTTTGTATTACAAACCTAGGAGGTCGAGCAGATGCAGGCATTCGATGAGGGCGCCAACGCCATGAGCGCCGAGGAGAGCTGGCAGTCCATCCACGCCACCATGGACCACGCCCGGAGCTCCCTGTACGTCGCCGGGAGCGCAGCGATCATGCTGCTGTGGGGCGTGGTCACCTCGGTGGGATACCTCTCGATGTACGCGGTGTACACCCTGGCCGATGGCTTCGCCGAGAGCTACCCGTGGTTCCCGGGGCCGCTGTGGGGATTCCTCGGTGTGGCCGGCGGCGCAGGGAGCGGTATCATCGGGCACCGGGCCAGCGAGCGCCTCGCCGCCGGAGCCGCCGCCCGCAGGGCCGGAATGCGGGTGTTCTTCTACTGGACGACGTTCACGGTGGGCGGAGGTCTGATCCTGTTCGCCGGAGGACTGTTCGACGTCGATCAGTGGGAGCCTCCGGTGCGTGCCGCCATAGGTCTGGTGGCCCTGGCGTACATACTGTTCGGGGTCCTGACCCGGCCCGTGTTCGTCGCCACCGGCGCCGGTTTCGCGGCTTCGTTCTACATCCCGCACTTCCTGCTGGATGAGACGGCGATGGCCGTGTCGGGGGTGTTGAACCTGGCCACGTTCGTGCTCACTCACGCATGGATCCGCAGGACCGGCGAATGGTGAACCGCCGGTGACCGACGAGGCCCCGACTGCCGGTGCCATGAGTGACGCCACCGAGCCCTCCCCCGCGGGCGGCGAGGCGATCGTCCTCGACGAGACGATCCACCAGCCGACCCGGCTGCGGATCATGACGCTGCTGGTGTCGGTGCCGGAGCCGGACCGGTTGGCCTACGGGTTCATCCAGCGGACCCTGGAACTGACCGGCGGAAACCTGACCATCCATCTGCGCAAGCTCGAGGCCGCCGGCTTGCTGGCCATCACCAAGGAGTTCGAGGGGGCCAAGCCCCGCACCTGGGTGCAGGCCACCGCCACCGGCCGGCAGGCTTTCAACACCTACCTGTCAAACCTGGAGAGGGCGCTGGGGGTGCGCCTCCACGCCCCAGCCCGTCACAACAGACAAGCAAGCAAGCCGTGACCGGCCGCGACTTGGCGAATCTGCCCCGCATCGACATAGTCCCGATGGGACGAGTGACGCGCCGAGTTCTCCAGATCTGAACATATAAGATAGCTCATTTACATGTGAATGACTGTCGGATGTCACACCCCTCTGGCACGATGTTGCACATGGTTGCGAACACGGCACAGCGGGTGCGGGCAGGGCTAGCGGAGTTGATCGGGCTGGTGAACGATCCAGCTACGTCGACTGCGGATCTGCGGGTGGTTCTGACGGAGTGCAAGACCTTCGGCGGGCAGTTAACCGTGCTACAGGCCGATGCGGCTGCGGGGTTGGCAGTTCGCGAGCACCATGGAGATGGCGGTGTGGGGGTGTTGGCGCAGGCTGCGGGCCTCTCGAAGCGCGACGCGGTAAGTCAGGTCAAGACGGTCGAGAGGCTCCAGGAGATGCCTGCCGCGCGCGACGCGCTGGCCAGCGGTGGGATCTCTGTGGCCAACGCCAAGACCCTCGTTACCGCTTCCGAGAGGACCAGTGCCGAGCAGGTGGAGCAGGACGAGGATCTGTTGGCTCAGGCTGCGGTGTTGTCGGCGGATCAGTTCACCCGGGAGGCGGGCCGGTGGGCGGCGCGGCGTCAGGTCGATGACGGCGAGGAGCGGTACCGCCGCCAGCGGGCGAGACGGCGGCTGAGTTTCTGGGACGGCGACGACGGCATGGTGCATCTGCGGGGTGAGCTGGACCCGGTGACCGGCGCCAAGGTTCGCAAGCGGTTCGCCCAGGAGTCCGAGCGGCTGCGCCGGCTGGACCTTCACGGTCCGGGAGGCGACAAGCGCAGCCCCAACCAGCGCATGGCCGACGCCTTGGACACGCTCACCTCGCACGGCAGCACCTACGCCAAAGCGACCGGCGCTACAAGCGATGATGGCGGCGAACGCGGCGAGTCCGGCTGCGGGAGTGACGAGACATGCGACTGCGGCGACAAGTCCGTCGGTAGGGGTGGGGGCCGGAAGCCCTCGGCTGACATCACGATCGTGCAGCATCTGAGCGCCGACGGCACCGACGCCTTCGCGGAGGTAGCCGGGGGCGGTGTCATCCCCCGCAGTGTGCTCGAGGAGCATTTCTGCAACGCTCAGATCAAGGGCGTGGTGTTCAGCTCAGAGGGGCTGCCGTTATGGCACGGCCACGCCAAGCGATTGGCCACCAAGGCTCAGATGAACGCTCTTCGGGCCCGCTACGGGGCCTGCGGGGGCTGCGAGGCTGACATGTGGATCTGCGACGGCCACCACATCAGGCCGGTCTCGCAGGGCGGGCGCACCGACATCAGCAACATGATGCTGCTGTGCTGGGCGTGTCACCAGAAGGTTCACCACCACGGCTGGCGGGTCGTGCCGGACAGACGGGGCCTCTACACCATCGCACCGCCCGAGCGAATCCGCCACGGACCCGCACACGCCCCCGAACCGCCACCCGCGCACGGACCTGCGCACCGGCGCGGCACCCAGCGGACGCCAGCGCTCGAAGGGGTGCGGAGGGATGCGCCCCGGCTGGAACGGACGGAGCCCGGCCAGCCGAGCCTCCTCAAGCACGAGCCACTGTTTCCCCTCCCCTAGCTGCCACCACGCACAACCCCCGCTACCCAACGCAGACCGACGCCCGACAAGACACCGACCGCCCTCCCCCATCTGCCACCATGCACAACCCCCGCTAGGCGACGCTGGAGGCGTGGTGACTGTCCGGGTGGGTTGGACGGCCGAGGTCAGGTCTGTGCGGATCGCAGCCCGCTCAAGTCGGCTCGGGAGGCCCGGACCGACGGCCGTGATCACTGCTTCGGAGGTAGTGAACTCCCAGCCAGGAGCCGAGCATGCCTCCGGCGGTGGACAGGGCCAGGTCGCCGACGGTGTCGCCGTAGGTGAGGGCTAGGCCGCCGCCGGCACCGGTCTCGGCCACGATCCACTCCGCGATCTCCCAGCCCACGATGGCCAGCGCGCCCAGGCCGGTGCCCAGCAGCCAGGCGTCGGCGCGTGACATGGCGTCGGCCGAACCACCCCGGCGGAACCGCCACGCGTGGAAGGCGCCCACCAGCAGCACCCAGTTGACGGTGTGGAGCACGTCGTCGGTGGCGTCGTAGGCGTCGTACAGGCCAACGAGGTTGCCCAGAGTGTCGAGCAGGAACGGTGCCACCACCAGCACATCCGCGGTGGCCGGATAGGGCGAGAAGCGCCGCCTCCACGCCAGCGGCACCACCACCGCCGACAGCATGAACAGCGGGAACCGGAAGGCCATGCCCTTGCCCTCGAGTTGGTCCAGCGGCACCGTGAGCGCCACCACGAACGCCAGCGCCAGAGCCGCCTTCATGCCCATGGCCGCACCGACCGCCCATCGATGGTCGTCCAGGCGCTCCGCTCTGCTACTCACAGCGCGCAACGCTAGATCGGCAGGTCATGCGCGTGGGTGTCCTGCGCCGAGGAACCGGACGCCTAGCCAGGAGCCGAGCATTCCTCCGGCGGTAGATGTGGCTAGGTCGCCGACAGTGTCGCCGTAGGTGAGCGGGACTCCGAAATCGAAGCCGGCCTCGACCGCGGCCCACTCGAGGACCTCCCAGCAGACGATGGCCAGGGCCCCGACGCCGGTGCCCAGCAGCCACGAGTCCCACCGAGAGCCTCCCCGGTCGCTGAATTGGCGGAACCTCCAGGCGTGGAAGGCCAGTACCACCAGCATCCCGCTGAGCGCGTGGACCACATCGTCGGTGAAGCCGAAGGAGTCGTAGAAACCGGCGATGTTGGCCACCGTGTCCACCAGGAACGGCGCCACCAGCAGGGTGTCGGCCGCAGCCGGATAAGGCGAGAAGCGCCGCCGTCGCCACACCAGCGGCACGGCCGCCGCCACCAGCGTGAACAGCGGCAACCGCACCGCCATGACCCTGCTCTCGAGATGCTCCAGCGGCACCGTCAGCGCCACCACCAACGCCACCAGTAGAGCTGCCTTCATGCCCACGGCAGCCCCGACCGCCCATCGATGGGCGTCCAAGCGCTCCACTCCGCTACCCACGGCGGGCCAACCTAGACCGCTCGAATCGCCACCCGCATCGCGCCCGGGCGCCGGTCCAGACGCTCAACGCCCGTGCTTACGGGATCAGGGTACTCAGCCGACGATGGTGCGCAGCTCGGCAAGGCGGGGGGCTACCACATCGGCGATGATCCGGGCCCGGTCGGCCGGCGGGGCCAGGACCGCCTCGCCCCACAGAGCCCGCCCGGCCATGAACCCCGAGCAGCCGGCCGCCACCGCCGACTCCACCTGGTCGCGGTACGACTCGTAGCCGCCGCCACCCGACAGCAGCGTCCACGGCATGTGGCACCGCTCGGCGATCTCCGAGCAGGCCGCGGCCCACACCGCACGGTCGGGCTCGTGGGCCGCCTCCACCGGGAACGGCAGCTTCAGCAGGTGGGGGTCCATGGCCGCGAAGCGCTCGACGGTCTCGGTCACCAGACCCCGGCGGGCCGACGGGTCGTCCAGGCCGTAGAACAGCGGCTCCAGCACAAGGGGGATCCCCACCCGGCGGCACTCGGCGAGGATCTCGCCGGCCACCCGCTCCTGGGCCGCGGCGTGGCCGGGGCGGTCGGGGCGGTAGAACACCAGCAGCTTGGCCGCGGACGCCCCGGAGTCGGCCGCGGCCTGCACCGACCAGCCCTCCAGGATCTCGGTGGGCGCCGCCTCGGGGTCGGACGCGTAGCCCTGAGCCTCCAGCGCGGCGGTGAAGCCCACACCTGCGGGCAGGGTGCCGTCGAGGAGCTGGGGGATCGAGTACTCGGGCTCGAGCATCACGCCGGTGGCCCCGCCGGCCAGAGCGCCGACCAGTTCCCGCTTGAGGTCGGTGATGTCGGCGGCGCTCACCGAACCGGGATCTCGTGGCGCCAGCACCGCCCGCATCGAGTCCCGATGGTCGATGGCGAGCACCCCGAAGCGCCCGCCGTCGGATATCCCGTCCAGGCTCACGAGCGTGCTCGTGGGCCGCCGGGGGTCACCACCGGCAGGCCCCACTCCCCCGCCGTCCAGTCGGCCTCGATCCAGGTGTGCTCGGCCATGAAGCACGGCGGTGTGCGGCGATCATCGTCGGTGAGCTCCCCGGCCAGATAGTTCAGGAAGTACATGTTCGAGCCCGGGCAGGCCACCGACGTGTGGTAGCCCTTGGGCACCAGCGCCACGTCGCCGTCGGTGACGACCATGGCGTCGTCGTAGCGCTCGTCGTCACGCCAGTTGCGATGCATGGCATAGCCCTCGGGCCGGTCCAGACGGAAGTAGTACACATCCTCCAGGTAGGGCGATCCGTCGCGGCCGTCGTGGCAGTGCGGCGGCCAGCCCGACCAGGTGCCCCGGGGCACGTACACCTCGTAGAGGATCAGGCGCTCCGCGGGGAGAGGATGCGACAGCGAGTGGACCACCTGGCGGTAGGCCTGCCCGCCGCCCCGGATCTCGATGCGCATCTCGGAGGGCTCGAACACCCGCACCGGGTAGCGGCCCTCGGCCGGAGCCGAGCCGACCGACGCCTGCAGGCCCGACCCGGACTCGATCCGGAAGGGCGTCCCGGGCGGCAGGTACACGATCCGGGCCATCTCGGTGAACACCGACTCCCGGCTCAGTTCGACCTCCATGTCGCCGTCGCCGACGATCACCCGGCCCGCGCCGGCCAGCGGCACGACAGCCGTCTCGCGGTCGGCCTGGATCCCGGTCCACGGCGCGTCGGCGGTCACCTCGACCACCCCGAACTCGACGTTGTCCCAGCCCGCGGACTCGGGGGTGACGTGCAGGATCCGTCCCGGGCCGGGGACCGGGCGGATCAGCGACGAACTGCTCATAGGACTGCCTCCTCTGTCGAGCACCAGAATCTCGGGTGGGAAACCGGTCGCATGCGCGGGTAAATCGCTCCAAGATTCTGGAGAAGCCGTGCCGCGTGCCGGACAGGCCTGACCGATGCCATCAACGGCCCGCCAGGTCGCCGGTGGACCGCTCGGTGCGGAACCGGGCGAGCAGCTCCCGGACGCCCGGCGGCTCGTAGTTGAGGACCTCCCGTGTGCGCCGCACGGCGAGGCTGGTGTCGTACGGGATGGGGAACTCCCCCACCGCGCCCGTCGCGCCGGTGTCGGGAGCCGTCGAGGCCAGCATCGCCACGTCGAGATCGAACACCTCGCAGGCCAAGCGGGCCAGCTCCATGCGGCCCACAGAATCGGCGCCGCAGCAGTGGAAGACCCCGGTGGCCGATGCGTCGGCCGCGATCCGCCAGATCACCTCGGCGCACTCGCTGGCCAGCGACGGGCTGGCCACCATGTTGATGTTGTCGGCCTCCCAGACCGCGAACGCCTCGCCGGCCTCGAGGGCCTCCACGATCGAGGTGACGAGGTAGCCGAAGCCGCCGTCCTGCACACGGGGCGTGGAGTCCCGCAGCCAGTGCATGCCGCTCACCGCCGACACCCGGGCCACCGCGGCCCGCTCCGCGCTCAGCAGGGCGGTCCGCTCGCTGGCCATCTTGAGCACGCCGTAGAGGTTCACCGGGTTGGGCGGGGTGTCCTCGTCGGCGCCGGGCTGGGTGCCGTCGAACACCCAGTCGGTCGACACCAGGATCAGCTTGGCCTCAGCGCGGTCGGCGGCCCGGGCCAGGCTCTCGGTGGTGCCGACGTAGCTGCGCCAGGCCAGGTCCCGGTCGGTGTACATGGCGGCGAAGTCGTTGAGGATCATCGAGTGCACGATCACGTCGGGGTCGAATTCGTCCACGCTGGCCTGAACGGCCCCGTCGTCGAGAAGGTCCAGGCGCTCGGTGCTGAAGCCGGGCGTGCCGGCCGGAACGAACCGGTGGACCGGGCAGTGCACGGTGGCGCCGTGGCGTTCGGAGAACACCTTGACGATGTTCGATCCGACGAAGCCGGTTCCGCCGGTCACATAGGCGCGCATGCCGGTCAGCCGATCTCCGCGACGGCTACCGGGCGGCCCTCGCGGACCGAGGCCCACGCGGCCAGACCCATCACCAGCGGCGCCCGCCCGTCGGCCAGGGTCACCGGCGACGGAGCCCCCCGCACCATGGCCACGAACGCGTCCCACTCAGCCTCATACGACGGGATGTAGCGATCCAGGAAGAAGTACGGGAGCGGCCTGCCGTGGGGCCCGTCGGTGTCCCAGTAGCGGGCCGTGGCCGAGGTCGGGTTGTCCGAGGCCGCCATCCCGGCCGACCCGAACGCCTCCAACCGCTGGTCGTAGCCGTACACCGCCCGCCGGCTGTTGTCGATGGTGGTTATCGCTCCGTTGGCGTGGGTCACCACCACCACCGCGGTGTCCAGGTCCCCGGCCTCACCGATGGCCGGATCGACCCGTACCGCCCCGGTGGCGTAAACCTCGACCGCCTCGCTTCCGGTCACGAAGCGGGCCATGTCGAAGTCGTGGATGGTCATGTCGCAGAAGATGCCGCCGGAGACCTCGATGTAGGAGAGCGGCGGTGGATCCGGGTCGCGGCTGGAGATGCGCACCAAGTGCACCTCGCCGACATCGCCCGCGGCCACCCGGTCGCGCACATGGCGGTGAGCCGCGTCGAAGCGGCGGTTGAACCCGACCTGGACGTCGATCCCGGCCGCGTTCGCGGCCGCGATTCCCCGGTCCACCTCGGCCAGGTCCAGCGACAGAGGCTTCTCCACGAAGGCCGGCTTGCCGGCGGCGGCTACCTCCATCAGTAGGTCGATGTGGGTGTCGGTCGAGCTGCAGATGGCCACCGCGTCGACGTCGTCGGCCTCGATCAGCTCAGCGGTGCTGGCCGCCCGGCGGGCCCCGAACGCCGCAGCCACGCGGGCCGCCGAGTCGCCCATCAGGTCGTGCACTGCGGTGAGGGCCGCGTCGGGCACCCGCCGCGCCAGCAGCTCGGCATGCATCGAGCCGATCCGCCCGCAGCCCAGCAGGCCGATACGGACAGGACTGTTCACGCGTCGGGTTCCTGCGGCACGAAGCGCGACACGACACGACCGTTGCGCACAGCCACGTCGTAAAGGGTGATCGGCTCGGTGGCCGGGTATCGCAGCGCTTCGCCCGTGCACAGGTCGAAGCACCCGTTGTGCTTGGGGCACTCGATCAGGCCGTCGAGCACCGCGCCCTCGGCCAGATGGGCCTGGCCGTGGGTGCACAGCCCGTCGCTGAGCACGAAGCCGGAGGCGGCCTCGGCGTTCACGGCCTCGTCACTTCCGGCCAGGTCGTCGGGATCGAGCCGGAACAGGGCATAGGTGGCGTTGCCGTGGTCGACGCGGCGGGCCGAGTTGGGGGCCAGACCCTCGGCCGGCCCGAGATCGACCAGCCCGTCGTGCACGTCCCCGGCCCATGCGGTGAGCCCGGTGTTCACGAACGACCGGTCTGCGCCGGAGACGTCGGGAACGTCGGGACGGGGATCGTCGTAGGACGGGTCGCGCCACTGGCGGCGCAGCGTCGCGAAGATCCGCCGGTAGGCGCTGATCGTGGACCGGTCCGGCGGGGCCAGATGCTCCTTGATCTCCTCGTGGAGAGCGGGCAGGGCGTAGTACGGCACCGTCGGGAAGATGTGGTGCTCGACGTGGTAGTTCATGTTGGAGTACAGGAACCGCAGGATCGGGTTCATGTACACGGTGCGGGAGTTGTAGCGATGGTCGAGCACGTCCTCGCGCAGTCCGGCGTGCTGCATGGCCCCGAAGAACACCATGAGCCAGGCCCCGTAGAAAGTGGGCAGCCCGATGTACAGCGCCGGGACGATCGAGCCGATGGCGATGCACCAGACCGCGGTGCCGCCCAGCACCGTGATGTAGGCCCGCGACTCCCACTTGAGCTTGGGCAGCTCGTCTTCGGGGATGAAGTCGCGGGCGTCGGCGTCGACGCGGCCCGCGGCGTGCTTGAGGGTGCGCCACACCGCCTTCGGCAGGATCGCCACCGGCAGGTACACGCCGAGCACCCGGCGCAGCGACGACGGTCGGGGGAACATGATCTCGGGATCGCGGCCCACCACGATCGTGTCGGTGTGGTGGCGAACATGGGACCAGCGCCACAGGGTCGGTTGGCGCAGCAGCATGAACGACGCGACGTAGTAGACGACATCGTTGAGCCACCTGGTGCGGAACGCGGTGCCGTGGCCGCACTCGTGCCAGCGGGAGTCGCCGGCCCCGCCGTAGAGCGCGCCGTAGGCCATGAACGCCGGCACCGCCCACCAGCTCCCCAGCGTCTGGAAGGCCAGATAGCCGAACACGGCCAGAAGCCCGAGCCACAGGATGGTGTCGCGGGCCGCCCGGGCGTTGGTCCGCGCCTGGAGGGCCCGAAGCCGCTCGGGGTCGATGGGCGGTCGGAACCACTCGGCCTCCACCAGTCCCCGCTCCACCGCCAGCAGCGAGTCTGACCCGGTGAGGCCGTAGTCACGCACGGCCGCGGTCACGGACCGCTCCCGGCATCGGGCGGCCACTGACCCAGCTCCGGCGCCGGGAAGACGGAGTCGCCCGCGCCCAGCACCGTCTGGTCCCACTCCACCACCGCGCCGGTCATCATCCCGGAGTCTGCGGTGGCCAGATGCACGATGGTGCGGGCAATCTCGGGCGGCTTGATCAGCCGCCCGAAGGGCATCTCGGCCTCGGCCCGCTCCAGCCAGCCGTCGGCGGCGCCGTCGAAGGTGCGCTGCACGACATCCTCGGCGGGCGTGTCCATCCACCCCGGGCAGAGCAGGTTCACCCGGATCCGGTGCCGCATGAGGGCGAAGGCCAGATTGCGGGTCATGGCCACCAGCGCCCCCTTGGAGGTGGCATAGGGCAGCAGCTTGGGCGGGCCGCCCCGCCCGGCGATCGAGCCGATCAACACGATGGCCCCCTCGACGGACTCGCGGGCCATGATCGCGGCCACGCCCTGGCTGAGCAGGCCCGGCGCCCGCACGTTCACGGCCAGCATGGCGTCCCACAACTCGGGCGTGGTGTCCCACACCGTGCCCCGATCGGTGATGGCCGCGCAGTTGACGAAGCTGTGGCAGGTGCCGAAGGCCTCATCGAGAGCCTCCAGGACCCGGTTGCAGCCGTCGGCATCGGCCAGGTCGGCGGCCGCGAACTCCACCCGGCAACCGCTGGTGGCCAGCGAGGCCGCCGCCGCCTCGCCCTTTTCGCGGTCGCGGCCCACCAGCAGCAGCCCCCCGGCCCCTTCGGCGACCAGGCGCTCCCCCACCGCGTAGCCGAGTCCCTGGGATCCGCCGGTGATCAATGCGATGCCGCCGGCGAAGGCCGGCGCCGATTGCCCCATGGGCGGTCCCACCGTCACCACACTCTCTGGTTGGCCCGGCCCGCGTCCATGGCCTCGCGGGCTGCCCTCACCGACTCGCTGGCGCTCACCTCGGGCACCCCGACCTCCCAGAAGGAGCCTCCTTCGGTCCAGCTGTGGGGATGGGTCTTGAGGGCGATCACGTAGGTGCGATCCGCGTCCCGGGCCCGCTCGATGGCCGCCTCGAGCTCGGAGATGGTGCCCACCGTCTCGGTCATGCAGCCCATCGAGGCCGCGTGGGCCGCGAAGTCGACATCGACGAGCCGCTCGGTGCGGCAGTCCGCGAACAGGTTGTTGAACGACGCTCCGCCCTGGTTCACCTGGAGGCGGTCGATCACCGCGTAGCCGCCGTTGTCGCAGACGATCACGATCAGCTTGTGACCGGTGATGACCGTGCTGTAGAGGTCGCTGTTCATCATCAGGTAGGACCCGTCGCCCACCAGCACCATCACCTCGCGCTCGGGCATGGCCATCTTGGCCCCCCAGGCGCCGGCGATCTCATATCCCATGCACGAGTACCCGTACTCGCAGTCGAAAGAGTGCACCGCGCTGGCCCGCCACCCGTTGACCAGCTCCCCGGGCAGACCGCCCGCGGCGGCCACCACGTAGGTCGAGTCGTCCGCGGCCCGGTCGACCGCACCGACCACCTGCGCGTAGGTGGGCAGGTCGGCGTAGGGGTCCGGGGACCCGCCGCCCGCGTCGGTGCCGACCGCCACCGGAGCGGCGATCTTGTCGATGTAGGCGTGGTACTGGGCCGTCTCGGAGGCAGCCCGGGCCGTCCAATCGGCGCCGGCCCGGTAGCTGTCGAGAGCCGCGCCCAGCTCGATCAGCCCCTCGCGGGCGTCGGCCACCAGCGGCAGGCACATGTGCTTGGTGGCGTCGAAGCGGGCCGCGTTCAGCCCGACGATGCGGGCCGACTCGTCACCGAACACCGTCCAGGAGCCGGTGGTGAAGTCCTGCATCCTCGTGCCCACCGCCAGCACCACATCGGCGTCCGCGGCCATGGCGTTGGCCGACGTGCACCCGGTCACGCCGATCGGGCCGCAGTTGAGCGGATGGTGGGCCGGAAGCGAGGTCCGTCCCGCGGTGGTCTCGACCACCGGTATGCCGTGGGCCTCGGCGAAGGCGGCCAGCTGCTGCTCGGCCAACGACCAGCGGACTCCCCCGCCCGCGATCAGCAGGGGCCGTTCGGCGGCGACCAGAGCGGCTGCGGCCCGCTGAAGCTCGCCCGCGTCGGGTCGGGGCCGACGGATGCGGTGCAGGGTCTCGTCGAACAACCGCACCGGGTAGTCGTAGGCCTGGGCCTGAACGTCCTGGGGCAGCGCGATGAACGCCGGGCCGCAGTCGCCGGGGTCGAGCATGGTGTTGAGGGCGTGGGGCAGCGACTGCACGACCTGCTCGGGGGCGGTGATCCGGTCCCAGTAGCGCACCACGGCCCGGAAGGAGTCGTTGACGGTGGTGGCGGGCGCCCCGAAGTGCTCGACCTGCTGGAGCACCGGATCCACGACACGATGCTCGAAGGTGTCGCCCGAGAGCACCAGCAGCGGCAGCCGGTTGGCCATGGCCACCGCGGCGGCGGTCACCATGTTGGTGGCCCCGGGCCCGATCGAGCTGGCCGCCACCATGATCCGGCGCCGCTTGGACGCCCGGGCGAACCCGCAGGCGGCCAGAGCCATCCCCTGCTCGTTCTGGCCCCTCCAGGTGGGCAGCGCGTCCTGAGCCTGCTCGAGCTCGTGGCCCAGGCAGGTGACGTTGCCGTGGCCGAATATGGCGAACACCCCCGCGAACAGCGGCACTATGTCGCCGTCGACCTCGATGCGCTGAGCGGCCAGGTATCGCACAACCGCTCCCGCTGCGGTCAGCCTGATGGTGTCCATGGTGACCTCCCCTCTGCCCGGGACGCTGGGCCCATCAGTCGATCCGCACCGACACCACGTCGGTCCATGAGCCCGTCTCCCAGCTTCGCAGCAACGCCGCCTGCACGCTCACGTACGCCAGAGCCTGCTCCATCCCCGCCGAGTGGGGCCGGCCCTCGGCCACCGCGGCCAGAAACTCGTGGTCCTGGATGGTCACCACGTCCTCGAAGCCGATCGAGTTGGCCTCGCCGGGAACGAAGCCGGCATGGTACGGGTGGCGCTCTCCGGCGTAGACGGTGGTGTAGCCCTTGTCGCCCTCGATGAGCCTGAACAGGCGCATCTCGTTCATGGTCTCGAAGTTCCAGCTGAGCGCGCCGCCGGTGCCGTGGATGTCGAAGGCCAGCTGGCTCTGGGGCCCCACCATGGTGCGGCTCGTCTCGAAGGTGCCCCGGCTGCCGTTGGCGAACACCGCCATCGCGCCGAAGTAGTCCTCGTTGGTGACCACGCCCACCGGGTCGTCAGGCCCGCCCCGGTCGTAGTGGGTGCCCGACGCCGACGGCAGGGGCCGCTCCTTGATGAACGTCTCGCCGGTGCCGACCACCCTCGTGATGGGGCCGTTGATCATCATGGCCAGGTCCACGGCGTGGCTGAGGATGTCGGTGGACACGCCGTGCCCGGCCTGCTCGAGCCGGAAGCGCCAGCTGAGCAGGCCGAGGGGGTCGGCGCCGTACATGGAGAAGAAGCGGCCCCGGTAGTTGGTTATCTCGCCGAGGTCGCCGGCCTCGATCAGGTTGCGGGCGTGCTGCACGAGCGGCACGAAGCGGTAGTTGTAGCCGACGCCGGTTATCACCCCGGCGTCTCGGCAGGCCTTCTCGGCCCGGGCCGTCTGGGCGGGAGTGCCCCCTACCGGCTTCTCGCAGAAGACGTGCTTGCCGGCCGCGGCGGCGGCCTCGATCATCTCGCAGTGCATCATGTTGGGCGCGCAGATGGCGACCACGTCCACGTCGGGACGGTCCACCGCGGCCCGCCAGTCGTCGGTGGCCTCACGGAAGCCGAAGTCGTTCAACGCGACGGCGCGGCGCTCCTCCAGGGTGTCGGCGCACACCGCGAGCTCGGCCCGGTACCCCAGGCCGTCGAAGATCATGGGCAGCCGGGCGTAGGACCGGGCGTGGGCCTGGCCCATCCAGCCGAAGCCGATCACGGCCACACCGAGACGTCGCTTCTTGCTCATCATGGTCTCCGGCGCAACGGGGTCGGGCGAGCGGATGCCCGCAATACGGCTGGGTGCGATCTCATGGGATCCTCCGGCGGTCCACGGCGGGATCGGCCGCGGTCGGGTCCAGCAGGTGCTCGGGGGTCCCGCCGCCCAGCCACTCGGCCGCCTGGCCCAATGCCTGGTCGAGCAGCCGGACCGTCCCGGCGGTGGTCGACGAGGCCACATGCGGGGTGACGATCACATCGTCACGCCCGAGCAGCGGATGTCCCTCCGGCAGGGGCTCGGGCTCGGTCACGTCTAGGCCGGCGCCCGCGATGTGGCCCGACTCCAGCCCCGCGAGCAGCGCGTCCTGGTCGATCAGCGATCCCCGGGCGCAGTTGACGATGATCACGCCCGGCCTCATGGCCGCGATGGCACCGGCGTCGACGATGCGGCGGGTGGCGTCGGTGGCGGGCGCGTGCAGCGACACCGCGTCGCTGCGGCGCCAGAGCTCGTCGAGCGGCACCGGCTCGCCCACCTCTCGGGCCTTGGCCGGGTCGAGGTACGGATCGTGCACCAGGACGATCATGCCGAGGGCGGCCCCGTAGCGGGCCACGCGGCTGCCGATGCGCCCGCATCCGAGCAGTCCCAGCGTCCGGCCGTCCAACTCCAGGGCCCGGTGGGTGGCCCGGTAGTCGCCGAGACCGCCCTGGAGCCGCCGCTCGGACGGCTTGACCCGCTTGGACACCGCCAGCAGCAGGGCCAGGGCGTGCTCGGCGGTGGACACGGTGGGCGCGTCGGGCGCGTTGCACGCGGCCACGCCGGCGGCGGCGCACTCGGCCACCTCCACGTTGTCGTAGCCGATCCCGGCCCGGGCCACCACCTTGAGCCTCGGCAGGCGCCGGCAGGCGGCTGCGTCCCAGGAGTCCTGCGCGCCGACCACCGCTCCGTCGGCGGCGGACAGGTCGTCGGTCAACTCGATGCCGTCGGGGACGGTGACCTCCGGCGACGGCCGGCGATCGACCCACACGAGCCAGGGCGCGGCGGTGCTCATGCGGCGTCGGCCTCGGCCGGCGGGGCTCCCGCGAGCACCGCGTCGATCTCGGCCGCGGTGGGCATGGCGTCGGAGCACGTCAAGCGGCCGGCCACGATTGCGCCCGCCGCATTGGCCCTGGTGACCATCTCGGCGGGATCGAGGCCGGCCAGCAGCCCGTCGGCCAGCGCGCCGCCGAAGGCGTCTCCCGCGCCGAGCCCGCACACCACCTCGACCGGCACCGGCGCTACCGCGCCGCGGCTGTCGGCCGTGGCGACCAGCACGCCGTCTGCCCCCATCTTGACCACCGCCAGCGACACACCCCGCTCCAGCAGCCGGTCGGCGGCGGTGTCGGGATCGGAGGAACCGACCGCGATCTCGCACTCGGTGCGGTTGCCGACGGCCACGGTGGCGTGGTCGACGGCCGCGCCGATGTGCTCGGACGCCTCGGCCGGCGACGACCAGAAGCTCTCCCGGTAGTCGAGGTCCAGCACCGTGTGCTCGGCCCGGGCCCGGCGCTCCAGCAGAGTCGTCACCGCCGAGCGGGACGGCTCCTGAGCGAAGCGCGACCCGGTGACCCACAGCACACCGACGGTGTAGGCCACGTCGGGAATGTCTGCGATGGTGAGGTTCATCTCCGGTCCGCGCGGCTCCCGGTAGAACAGCAGGGGCGGATCAGTCGGCGGATCGAGGGCACAGAACGCGAGGGCGGTGCGCAGGTCGGGATCGACCGAGACGTAGTCGTTGACCACCCCGAACTGGTCGGCGAGGGCGTCGCGGATGTACTCGCCGAACCCGTCGTCCCCCACCCTGGTTACCACCGCGGCCCGGCGGCCCAGCCGTGCCGCGGCCACAGCCACGTTGGTGGGCGAACCCCCGATCGACTTCGCGAACGACTGCACCCCGCTGAGCGGCACGCCGCTCTGCTGCGGGTACAGGTCGACGCTCACCCGCCCGACCGTGAGCAACTCGAGTCCAGTCATCCAGCTTGACCCGACCGGCCGCGGCCGCCGCCGGCGGCCCCAGAGTGCCGGTGGAGCCCGTTCACCCTCAGTTCGCGCTGGCCTCGGCCAGCTCGTGCTGCAGCTCCTCCAGCTCGGCGCCGCCGGCCATCAGCTGGGTGAGCTCGGCCTGCGTCAGCTCCTCCTTGGCCCAGTTGCCCAGCGACACGCCCCGCTGCAGAATCACGAACCGGTCGCCGACCGGATAGGCGTGGTTGGGATTGTGGGTGATGAAGATCACGGCCAGACCCTGGTCGCGGGCCTCGACGATGCGGCGCAGCACCACGCCGGACTGCTTCACGCCCAGCGCGGAGGTGGGCTCGTCGAGGATCAGGACACGGGCCCCGAAGTAGCTGGCCCTGGCGATGGCCACCGACTGGCGCTCGCCGCCGGAGAGCGTGCCGACGCTCTGCTCGGTGTCGCGGATGTCGATGCCCATCTTGGCCATCTCCTCCTTGGCGATCCGCTTGGCCTCGTCGATGTCGATCTGCCGGAAGGGCCACATGCCCTTCTTGGGCTCCTGGCCCAGGAAGAAGTTCCGCCAGACCGACATGAGAGGCACCATCGCCAGGTCCTGGTAGACGGTGGCGATGCCGGCGGCCAGGGCCTGCCGTGGATGCGCGAACCGGACCTTGGAGCCCTCGAGGATCAGCTCGCCCTCGTCGTGCTGGTGCACGCCGGCCAGGATCTTGATGAAGGTGGACTTGCCCGCGCCGTTGTCGCCGAGCACGCACGTGACCTCGCCGGGGTTCACCGTTGTGGTGACTCCGGTCAGGGCGATGATGTTGCCGTAGAACTTGGAGATACCCCTCAGCTCAAGGAAGTCGGTGCTCATTGCTGGCCCTCCTTTGCACCCGCCGCCGGTTCAGCGGGCACGACGATGGTGATCTCGGTCTTGTCGGGTCTGGTGGCGCTCGAAGTGGTCGGTGCCTTCTCGGCCCGTCCCCGCACGTAGTTGTTGACCATCACCGCCACCAGCAACAGGGCGCCGAGGACCAGGAACCGCCAGTCGCTGTTCCATTGGGCGAAGCCGATTCCCTGGGAGATCATCCCCCAGATCACCGCGCCGATGCCGGCGCCCAGAGCCGACCCGTACCCGCCGGTCAGCAGGTTGCCGCCCACCACCGCGACGATGATGTAGCGGAACTCGTTGCCGTCGCCCACGTCGGCCTGCACCGCGGTCAGCCGGAACGCGATCAGCATGCCGGTGATCCAGGCCGCTCCGGAGACCATCATGAACAACGTCGTCTTGGTCCGGGCCGCGGGCACCCCGACGGAGCGGGCCGCCTCCTTGTTGCCGCCGACGGCCATGATCCAGCTGCCGAACTGCGTGCGCATCAGCAGCCATGAACCCACAGCCGCGAAGACCAGGAACGACAGCACGACCACGCCGAACTGGGTCTGGGGGCACCTGAGCTCGCCGTCGGTGCCGATGTTGCAGATCTTGTCCAGCTCGCTGCCCGTCACGAACAGCAGCCGGGAGGCGACGCTGAGCATCACCGCCCCGATTCCCGTGGTGATCAGGGCCCGGCCGACGCCCTCGTCCCGGGTCAGCAGGGTGCGGCCCAGAGTCCCCAGCGCGTAGGCGACGAAGGCCAGGATCCCGCCCTTCACCGCGCCCGAGATCAGCGAGTAGAGGATCGCGTCACCGTCCGCGAGCTCGACCACGGTGAACACGACGACGCCCGCCACTCCCAGGGCGGCGCAGACGTGCATCCACCGGCCGAACTGCGGCGGTGGGGGCGCGGCGGTGCGGACCGCGCTGAGATGGCGGGCCACCGCGGAGGCGGCGAGCAGCAGCGCCACCAGCAGCAGCACCGTGAACAGCTCGACCCGCAGCTTGCGCGAGGCCGCCTCCGACTGGATGAAGAACGCGAGCACCACGATCGCCAGCGAGACGGCCCCCGAGACCATGACCGAAGGCTTCACCCGGCGCGCGCTCGACCAGAGCAACGCGATCCCCAGCAGCGCCAGCCCGCCGAAGAGGATGACGCGGGCGGCCTGCACCGTGATCAGGAAGCTGATCGACGGGAGCGCCACCAGCACCGCCCCGAGGGCGGGATAGCCGGGGGTGATGCGCCCGAGTGCGGCCACCACGGCCAGCACCCCGACCAGCGCGATCCCCAGCGCGAACACGAACTTGCCGAACGAGCCGCCCAGGAAGCCGAGTTGCGACGAGTCCGAGGCGTTCATGACCGCGGCGACCACTATGGCGACGACCACGGCCGCGAGGCCGCTCACCAGGTACTGCCACCAGCCCGGGGAGGTGCCGCGCTCGTCGCGGGTGGGAGCCGCGTATCGCCAGCGGCACCAGCCGGCGACGCCGGCCAGCACGCCGGCGGACACGAGGATCCCTCCGATCCACTGCGAGGTCCTGCCGTCCTGGGCCAGCAGGTAGATCAGGCCGACCAGCGCCAGCACCGCACCCGCGGCCGCGACGGCTCCTGCCAACACGTTCGGCGACTTGCGCCGGGCGTAGGTCAGCTCGAAGGTGCCGATCATGAGGGCCGCGATGCCGCCCATGAGCAGCAGAGCCCAGACCTCGTCGCGCACCAGCCAGAGGTTGGACCACTTGCGGGTGTCCCAGAGGTGGGAGTTGCGGAGCCATTCGGCGCCGAAGATCCCGTTCCAGAAGTCGTAGCCCTCGGCCTCGTCGAGGCCCTCCACGAGCACCTTGTTGGTGAACAGCTTGGAGAAGCCGAGCTTGGCTCCGATCAGCATGAAGAAGGTGCCGAGGGTCACGATGAAGCTCGGCAGCGACGTCTTCTCCACCAGGGTGCCGTTGAACCAGCCGATCGCCAGCGCGAAGGCCAGAGACAGCGGCACCGCGATATGGAGTCCCAGGCCGGCCCCGTTGATGTCGTTGGCCAGCAGGATCGCGATGATCGCGGTCGCGCCGGTCATGGCGCCCGAAGAAAGGTCGAACTCTCCGCCGATCATCAGCAGCGCCACGGGCACGGCCATCAACCCGAGGTAAGCCGCGACGTCGAGGAAGTTGGCGGTGCCCCCCACGGTGCCGAAGGGGGCGGACACCAGCCAGAACAGCAGCCACACGCCCACGGCGCCCAGCAGGGCTCCGATCTCGGGCCGGGTCAGCAGCGTCTGTATCGGCCCCCGGTGGGCCAAGCGTTCGTCGCCGCCGGCATCGGCCGCTGCGGCGGACTGCTCGTTGATCGTGTCAGCCATTCGATCCCCCAACGGCTAGTCGACTTGGCCGGCCATCCACTCCGTGGCGACCGGACGACACGTGTGATCCCGCCCAGCACCGGGGCCCGCCGCAGGGGCGGGCCCCGCGCTGGGGGGAAACTAGCAGGGGCCGGCCGGCCGCAACCGGCCGCCCCCCGCTACGGATTGGTTAGCGGGTCCCCTGCTGGACCAGAGCCTTGACGACGGAGGCGTTCGCGGTGTCCACGAAGCCCGGGCCCGTGAGGATGGGCAGACCGCCGCCGGCGGTGTTCTGGTTGGTGGCCTGCAGGTACATGAGGACGACCGGGAGGTAGCCCTGCAGGTACTGCTGCTGGTCGACGGTGAAGGCCACGTCGCCGGCCTCGATGGCGTCGATCAGGTCGCCGGACAGGTCGAAGCCGCCGATGACCAGCTCGCGCCCGGCCTGCTCGCCCGCGGCCAGAGCCCGCAGCGGCAGGTTCGGGCCGACACCGAGCACGCCGTCGATCGACGGATCGGCCTGCAGGATGGCGGCGATGCTGTTCTGCTGCTCGTCGGGGTTGGCGTCCAGACCGACGAACTCCGAGGTCACGTCGCCGTTGAAGGTCTCGGCCAGGCCGTCGCAGCGCTCCTCGAGGGCCACGTTGGACTGCTCCTGGCGGGCGCACAGGATGTGGGTGGCGCCGAGCGCGTTGAAGCGCTCGCCGGCGCCGTTGCCGGCCACTACCTCGGTCTGGCCGACGTGGGTGACCGCGCCGAGGTCCTTGTAGTTGTTCACGCCCGAGTTGAGGGTGTACAGCGGGATGCCGGCGGCCACGACTGCGGCAGCGGCGTCGCTGACGCCCGCCGGGTCGGCCAGGGAGATGGCGATGCCCGAAGAGCCCGACGCGATGGCGGCCTCGATCTCCTGGGACTGGGCCAGAGCATCGTTGTTGGAGCCGAAGTACACGACGTCACAGCCGATGGCGTCGGCAGCGTCGGCTACGGCCACCTCGACCACTGACCAGAACACGCCGGAGTCGCCGTGGGTGATCACGTGGAACGTGTGGTCGCAGCCCTGGGTCTCGACGACCTCGTCGGCCGCGGCCGCGGTGGTTGCCGGGGCCTCGTCGTCGGCCGGTGCGGCCTCCTCGGCCGGCGCCTCCTCGGCGGGGGCCGCCGGCTCGGGGGTGGAATCGTCGCCGTCGTCACCGCACGATGCGGCGACGAGCGTGATGGCGAGCACCACACCGAGCAGCTTCAATAGTCTTGACATTTGGTTATCCCTCCGGGAATCGGTGGTTGTTGTGGGTTGCTCCGCTGCCCGCTCCGGCGGGCACCAGACTGCGCAGGAACTCCAGGCTCAGGTCGGCGTTGCGCCTGAGCCCGGCGACCGCGGAGAGGTCACCCTCCGCGATGGCCGCGTCCTGCTCCAGGACGTACCAGAGGTCTCGTCCTGATTCCTCGAGACGGGTGACGATCTCCGCGATCGGCACCCCTCCTCGACCTAGCGGCGGGAACAGGCCGCGCTGCACAGCCTGCATCAGCGACAGCTCTCCCGCCCTTAGACGCGCCGCCAGCGAGGGCTCCAGGTCCTTGAGATGGACCAGGCCCACCCGCGGCGCGTAGCGATCCAACAGTTCCACCACGTCGGTTCCCCCGATGGTGATGTGGGCGGTGTCGAGCACCAGCGACACCTCCGAGCCCGCCAGGACCCGCTCCAGTTCGGCGTCGGTCTCGACCAGGGACCCGTAATGGGAGTGGAACACCTGCTGCAACCCGTACGACTCGGCAATGTCGTCGATGTCGGCCAGCGCGGCGCACAGCACCGCCCAGCCGGCGTCGCCCAGAGGCTCCTGGCGCCAGTCGTCGGTATGGCTGACGGCACACGTGACGAAGAACCGGCCGCCGCCGCCGGCGATCAGCCGGGCCCACCGGCGGGCCGCCTCGCGAGCCGGCCCGGCCCGGCTCGGATCGTGCAGGACCAGCGGCACGAAACCGCCGAGAAGACTCAGGCCGTTGCTGTCGAGGATGCCCTGCAGGTCAGCGGGCTCAGTCGGCAGGTAGCCGTAGGAACCGAGCTCGGTGTGGGTGAAGCCGGCGGCACTCATCTCCGCCAGGACCCGGTCGACGGGAAGCTGGTAGCCCCAGCCCGGAACCTCGCACACGCCCCAGCTGATGGGCGCGGTGGCGACGCGGTCGATCAGCGCGATGGGTGCAACGGTCTTCACGGACCGCTCACCGCCGAGTCCCGCGACCGGTCAGGCTCGCCCTGTCTTGCAGGCACATCCCCCTTGATGTCCTCCTCTGGATCCCTCGACGCGGATCCACCGCGCCGCATTGTATTAGAGCGCTCTAATGGTTTATCGTTCCGCCCCGTGGCCTGTCAAGCCGGGCGCCGGCAGCTGGCATGAACCGCCCGACCATGGAGGACGTGGCGGAGCGGGCGAAGGTGTCGCGCGCCCTGGTGTCGCTGGTGATGAACGACTCGCCGCAGGTGTCCGACGAGAAGCGGCGCTCGGTGTTGCGGGCCGCCCGCGAGCTGGGCTACCGGCCCAACCTGATAGCACGCATCCTCGCCCAGCAGCGCACCCACACGATCGGCGTGCTCGTCGACGATCTCCGGAACCCGTTCTTCGGCGAGGTGGTCGACGGGATAGAGGCCGAGGCCGCCGAGCACGGCTTCAGAGTGCTCATCCTCAACGGCCGCCGCGACGCCCGGCGCGAGATGGAGGCGGTCGAGACCCTCCTGCAGCTGCGGGTGGAGGGGACGGCTCTGGTCGGTGCCCGCCTCGACGACAGCGACACGACGCGGGTGGGCATGAACGCTCCCTGCGTGATGGTGGCCAGCAGTCCGGCCCACGCCGGCGTCGACACCGTCGGCACCGACGATCGCCGGGGGGCGGAGCTCGCGGTGGAGCACCTGGTCGGGCTGGGCCATACCCGCATCGTCCATATGGACGGAGGGGCCAACGTGTCGGCCGCCAAGCGTCGATCGGGCTACGAGTCGGCCATGCGGGCCGCCGGGCTCGGCCATCTGATCGACATCCGGCCCGCAGGCGACGGGGAGGCCGACGCCCTCGCAGTCATAGACGGGCTGCTGGCCGACGACGATCCCCCCACCGCCATCTTCGCCTTCAACGACCTTCTGGCCGCCGGAGCGCTCAACCGCCTCGCCGACGCCGGGATGGCCGTGCCCGGCGACGTGTCGCTCGTCGGCTTCGACAACACCTTCATCTCCGCACTGCGCCACCTGTCGCTCACCACTGTCAACCAGCCGAAGCTGGCCATGGGGCGCCTTGCGGTGGCCACGCTGCTCCAGCGGCTGTCCGACGGCTCCGGCGAGCCGGTCCGTCACACCCTCCAGCCCGAGCTGGTCGTGCGCTCCACTACGGGGCCACCACGCGAAGAGGCGATACTGTCAGCACGACCGCGATGAAGCGGACGAGACGATGCTCGACCATGTCTTCACCGATGCGATAGGCGCCCTGCGGGACGCGTTCGAGGACGCGCTGCTGGAGCGGCAGGCGGGCGAGGAGCGCTTCCAGACCGATGTGCTGCTGGGCGACGTCTCCTGGGAGAACTCCTATGCCCTGCCCGGGGAGGGGCAGCCCCCCAGGGTGTGCGCCGACGTCAGCTGCGTGTGGCCCACCTGGTCGCAGGCGGCCTACCTGAGCTGGTACGCGGGCGAGAGCTATGCCGAGCCGCCCCGCATCGAGATCAAGATCCTGCTGCGGGCCCAGTGCCTGGCCGAGACGCCCGAGCCGGCCATGGTCCTGGGGGTGCTCCCCCCTTCCAGCCCCGACATCGGCAGCGAGTCCCTGCAGCGGGGAGGTCCCCGGGTCGAGTCGCTGTACGCCGAGGACCTCGACGACGCCGACGCCACCGAGTACGCCATCGATGTGAGCTACGAGGGCGTCTACGAGCTCGACGAGGCCGGCCTGTCCGACGGCGCGGAGCTCGACAAGCACTTCACCGCGCTGGGCGGCTGGATCGCCTCGATGCTGGTCCGCCTCGGCGACCTGAAGTTGAGCTACCGGCCGGTCCTGGAGAACTGACCTCGCCGGCGCTGCGGCTCACAGGCCGCGGCGCACCTCGGGCAGGTCCTCGTAGGCGGGAGGGCGTCCCTCGGACTGGGCCGTGAACGACTCGGCGAGGTCCCCGGGATGCAGCATTCCCGACTGCCACAGCGCAATGTGGCGCAGCGAGTCCTCCACCGTGTGGTCCAGGCTGTAGTTGAGAGCCTCCTTGGTGCCGTGGACCGCCAGCGGCGACTTGGCCGCGATCTCCGCGGCCGTGCCCATCACCGCGTCCATCATCGACTCCCGGTCATCGAAGACCTCGTTGACCAGGCCCAACTGGTGGGCCCGCCGCGCCGGCATGCGGCGGCCGGTGTAGGCGTACTCGCGGGCCACGCCGGGCGGGATGAGCTTGGGCAGCCGCTGAAGCGTGCCCACATCGGCGGCCATGCCGATGTTGATCTCGTGTATCGAGAACCAGGCGTCGGCGGTGGCGTAGCGGCAGTCGGCCGCGGTCACCAGATCGACCGCGCCGCCCACGCAGGCCCCGTGGATCGCGGCCAGCACCGGCATGCGGGCCTGCTCGAGCGCGGTGAACGAGCGCTGGAGGTGCATCAGGTTGAGCCGCACGTTCGCCCGGCGCCGGCCGACCTCCGTCGAGTCGCCCTCGATCATCGAGTCGCCGCCGAACACCGACAGGTCCATGCCGGCACAGAAGTGGCGGCCCTCCGCGGACAGCACGATCACCCTCGCCCGTCCCGAGTCGGAGATCTCGTCCACGATGGCGGGCAGCTCCGACCAGAACTCCGGGATCATGCTGTTGAGCTGCTCGCCCCGGCTCAGGCGAAGGTGGGCTATGTGGTCGGACTCCTCCACCTCGAAGCACTCGTACCCCATCCCCGCAGCGTAGCCGTGCGCCCTGCGGTCACAGAGGCGGGATCACCGGCCGGACGCGGGCGGGCCCGAGGGGGCTGCGGGTATCACCGCCGCGGCCAGCCGGGCGATCAGCCGTTCCCAGTCGGCTCTCGGAACATCGAGGTCGGACGCGGAGGCGACCAGGTGGATACCGAGCCGCAGTGACTGCAGGAACGCCACCATGACGCGGGCGCTCACTTCCGGATCGATGAGTCCCTGAGCCTTGCCCCCGGCCACGAGGTGGCGCAGGCCGTCGGCCTCCTGCTCCATGGAGCGGGTGACCGCGGCGCGGAACTCATCGTCGCGGCGGGCGCTGACGAACGCCTCCAGCAGCACGTCGCGGGACTTGGCGTCACCGGCGTCGATGAGGCTTGCGCCCAGCGCGGCCAGAGTCTCGGGAGCGGGCCGGTGCGAGCCGTGTGCGGGCAGGTCCGCGAACTGCGGCCAGACGTGGCCCACAGCGTCGACGAGCAGGGCCCGCTTGCCCCGCCACCGGGCGTAGATGGCACCGGTGGTGAGTCCGGCCCGGCGCGCGATCTCAGCGACGCGGGCGGCCTCGAACCCGCTCTCGGCGAACACCTCGACGGCGGCATCGAGAAGGCTCAGCGTCACCGCCTGCGACCGGTCGGAGTCCTTCGCCGGGGCGACCGACTCCGGATAGACGCCATCGATGGCGTCGGAACCCGTCAGGGAGTCGTCCATTCCTTCACCATTCGCCTTCACCACCCGTTCCTGTGCCAACTTGACAGCAACCGCTGTTGATAATAACCGTTACTGATAATAATGATTATTGTATGAAACATGCTTGTATATTCCAGAACCATATTAGATGGCGTTGCAGAATCCACTGCTGCAGCCGCGCCGGGCGGATCCGGCGGCTCCCGGGCCCGCGGTGGAGGCTTCGGGCCACCCGGACGGTGACCCGGCGATCAGAACCGGGAGGCGAAGCGACGGAGGTTGCGCGCCCACACCGCTCTGAGCACCGGACGGGCCGCGGCCGCGCCGAGCGGTCCCCCCAGCCACCACCGGAAGTGCAGCGTCTCGGTCCACTCGAACCGGGTGTGGATCTCGCCGGCCGGGCCCTGGCAGGGAGTGAGCCGGAACTGGCCGGTGCCCGAGACGGTCCCGGCGTGGCGGATCCCCATGACCTCGGCGTCGCGCCACTCGGTCACCTCCATGCGGTCCGTGAGCCGGATGGGGCCGACCCTGGTCGCGCACTCGAAGCACACGCCCACGCCCTCGGTCGCCTCGGTCTCGAAGCGGATCGCGTCGGCGTCGGCCATCCAGTCGACGTGGCGGCCGATGTGGCGCAGGTCCTCCCAGACCGTCTCGGGTGCGGCGGGCACCACCGTCGACACCCCTATCGTGACCATACGCCGAGCCTAGGGCCGCGCGAATAGGCAAAGCCGGTCGCGTCGCAGCGGTGTCATTCACGCTCTTGTTCGCTTCGCTCACGTGCAGCTCTGTCCACGGCCTCGAGCCGTATGCGCCGGATTCGAGTGCCTATCCGCTCGGCCTCTAAGCGGGCGGGGCCGCGGCGGCGTGCCCGGCCAGCGACACCACCGGACGCGCGCCCACATGGCTCACCACCTCGGCCGCGGCCAGGCTTCCCAGCTGCGCGCAGTTCCACAGGGGCGCTCCCTGGCTGAGACCCCACAGGAACCCCGCGGCGTACAGGTCCCCGGCACCGGTGGCGTCCACCACATGGTCGACCGGTGCGGCGGGGACCTCCTCCAGCGTCGTCGGATCGACCACGATGGAACCCCGGGCGCCGCGGGTGACCACCACGGTCCGTGCCATCGCGGCGGTCCGGTCCCGAGCCGCGGCTGGATCGTCGGTCGAGTGCAGGGCGCATATCTCGGCCTCGTTGGCGAACACCACATCGACCCGGTCCTCGATCAGGTCCAGCCACTCGGCGCGGTGCCGCTCCACGCAGAACGAGTCGCTCAGCGCCAGAGCCACCGTTCGGCCGGCCTCTCCGGCGGCTTCCATGGCCAGCCGGATGGCGTCCTTGGCCACCTGCACGTCCCACAGATAGCCCTCGCAGTAGGTGATCCGCGCGGAGGTCACCAGCGTGGTGTCCACGTCGGCGGGTCCCAGCAGTGCCGCTATGCCCAGGAAGGTGTTCATGGTGCGCTCGGCATCGGGGGTCACCTGGATGAGGCAGCGGGCCGTGGGCGGTCCCTCCGGCGCGGGCGGCACGTCGAAGGCCACACCGGTCGCCCGGATGTCGTGCACGAACACCTCTCCCAGCTGGTCGTCGCGCACCTTGCCGATGAAGCCGGCCCGCCCCCCGAAGGACGCGACGCCGGCCACGGTGTTGGCCGCCGAGCCGCCGGAGACCGCAATGCCGGCAGGCATGGCCTCATAGAGCTCAGCCGACCTCTCGGCGCTGACCAGGGTCATGGCCCCCTTGGCCAGCCGGTGTGCCGCGATGAACGGGTCGTCCACGGACGCGATCACGTCGACGATGGCGTTTCCGACGCCCACAACATCGAGCACAGGTTCCAAGCGGCCTCCCCGCGTGTCGGCCCAGACAGTAGGCCGGTGCGCCTGCCGCGAGCGCGGACTGCTCGCAAGCGCCCAGCGGTGCGGCGGTGTCATTCCGCTCTTGTTCGCTTCGCTCACGGGCCGCTCGGGCCACGGCCTCGCTCTGCCCCTCGCGAAGATGACCAGCGGGTCGAGTCCATCCGCTCGGCCTCTTGCCGGTGCCGCTCCGAGGGGAGGAGCGGCCGGCTGATCAGCCGGTGGCCACCCGCCGGGCCAGCGACCGGAACGCCATCACGAATGTGACCACCGCCAGGCCGCCGATGGCGGCCGCCCCCTTGCCGAGCGCGGCCCCGTCCCAGCCCTGCGACAGCAGCGAGCGCATGCCCTCCAGCAGGTAGGTCACAGGGTTCCAGGCGGCCACGTTCTGCATCCAGCCGGTCATCAGCTCGCGCGGCAGGTATGCGGGCGTGAGGAAGGCGAAGGGGAAGAAGATCAGGAACGACGAGTTGACCGCGGCCGGGTTGCCGGTGCGCAGCGCCACCGTGTACGGGAAGCCGGTGAAGGCCAGGCTCCAGGCCACCGCCAGGGCCAGGAAGACCAGGATCCCCAGCAGCCCGGTGCCGAAGCGGACCCCGAAGACCAGGCCCATGGCGATCACGACCAGCGACAGCGCGACGGCCAGCACGATGTCGGCCACCATCAGGCCGAGCAGCAGCGTTGTCCGCCGTACCGGCGTCACCAGCATGCGGTCGAGGTACCCGGACTGGATGTCGATGACCAGCACCGACGCCCGGGAGATGCCGGTGACCGCGAAGATGATCGCCACCGGGATCTGGAACGCCCGGTAGTCGATTCCGGGGTTGCGCTCGACGAAGGACTCCAGCGCGCCGATGTTGACGATGAAGAAGAACGTCGGGATGATCAGCGCCGGTGCCATCGCCTCGGGCTCGCGCAGCAGGCTGCGCACGGAGCGGCGGGCCACGGTGGCGATGTCGGTGAGGAACCCGACGGGGCGCACCATGCCCCCGCCGGCCACCACGGGCGCAGTGCTCTGAACACTCATGACCGGCCGCTTCCCGAGGGCCGCTACGGCGCGGCGGCGCCGGCGCGGCCGAGACCGGCTCCTGCGCCGGCCTCGGCGGTCGGGTCCACCGTCGACATCCGGTACCCGGTCGCCAGCAGGAACACATCGTCGAGCGACGGCGTGCGGACGGTGAGCGACCTCGGGTGCAGCCCGGCCGCCGACAGGGCCACAGCCACGCTGCCGACGGTGGCCGCGCCGTCCGCGGTGGCGATGGTGATGCCGCGGCGGCCCTGGGTCACCGCATCGACCTCGGGCACCGTCTCAGCCACCGCGGCAGCCGGCGCGATGGCCTCCGGCGGCAGGTCGACGACTATGACGTCGGCGCCCACGGCCCGCTTCAGATCGGTCGGCCGCCCCTCCTCGACAATGCGGCCGCCGTCGATGATGGCCACCCGGTCGGCCAGCGCGTCCGCCTCCTCGAGATACTGCGTGGTGAGGAACACCGTCACCCCGAGCTCCCGGTTCAGCCGGCGGACCTCCTCCCAGACCTGTGTGCGGCTGACCGGGTCGAGGCCGGTGGTCGGCTCGTCCAGGAACAGCACCTCGGGGCCGTGGATGAGTGCGGCCGCGAGGTCGAGGCGGCGTCTCATGCCGCCGCTGTAGGTCTTGACCCGATCGTCCATGGCGTCGCCTATGTCGGCCAGATCGACCGCCCGCTCGATCGAGGCGGCCCGGTCGGCTGCGCTCAGGCCGTACAGGCGGGCCTGCAGGTCGAGTATCTCCCGGCCGGTCTGGCGCTCGTCGAGCGCGGCGTCCTGAAGGGCGACCCCGATCCGGATGCGAACGTCGCCGGGACTGGCCTCCACGTCGTGGCCGGCCACCGCGGCCCGCCCCGCGGTGGGCTTCAGCAGCGTGCACAGCATCCGCACCGTGGTGCTCTTGCCCGCGCCGTTGGGGCCGAGGAAGCCGTATATCTCCCCGGCCTCGACGCGCAGCTCCACACCGTCGACAGCCCGCTTGTCGCCGAAGGTCCGGACCAAGCCCTGAGCCTCGATGGCCGGATTCAGATCCCCATTCCGGGCAGCGGGCGGCACGGGGCCGCAGGCTACCCGAGGCGAACGTTGGTGAAGCCGGGCGAGGCCTCGATCATGAGCAGCTTGACCGTCTCGTCGGTCGCGGCCCGCAGCCGGTGCGGCTGGCGGGTGTCGTAGGAGATGGAGTCGCTGGGCTCGAGCCGGAAGATCTCGCCGTCCAGGTCGACGTCCACCGCTCCCGAGATGACGTAGATCGTCTCGAATCCGTCGTGGACCCAGTACTCGCGGAACGAGTCGGGGGCGCCGGTGAACTCGACGACCTGGAACGGGCTGGCCTCAGGGGCGACCACCCGGCGCAGACCGTCCATCTCCCCGAGCTCGCTGGCCGGCACCACCGAGGTGTCGGCCGCCCGGACAACGGTCGCCTCCCGGGTGTTCTCCGACCCGGCGAGCAGCCACGACGCGTTGGTGCCCAGCGCCTCGGAGATCTGGTGCAGCGAGTTCATCGACGGCCTCGCCAGTCCCCTCTCGACCTGGGACAGGAAGGGGTGAGACAGGCCGCTTAACTGGGCCAGGGCCTTCAGGGTCAGGCCGCGCTCTTTTCGCAGGGTGCGGACCTTGGCCCCCAGCCGCCGGATTCGCTCCGCATCGTCGACCCTGTCGAGCCTCGCTCCCCCAGCGCCGACAGCAACGTTCTCAGAGTTCACAGGCTTGTTCCGGCTCGCGATTCCATCCGGCTTGCGCCGAGCGAATGTTGATGGTATCAAGATTGGTATAGGTCATATCAACATTTCCCGACCACCACCTGGAGGACAGCATGAGTAAGAAGTCATGGATTCGCGCCCTTTGCGCGCTGGCGGTATTGGGCTTGATCGCGGCTGCATGCGGCGACGACGATACCGACGATGACGCCACGGCGACAGTCGCGGAGACTGCGACGACGACCACCGCGCCCGCACCGGACCCTGAGCCCGCACCGGACCCCGACCCCGAACCTGCCGACGAGCCAGCACCCGCCGACGAGCCCGAGACCACCGAGGCGCCGGCCGACACCGGCGATGAGGAGATGGCTGATGACTCCCTGGTCCTGGCCGGCGTATGCCCCGACCCTCTGGTCATCCAGACCGACTGGTTCCCCGAGTCCGAGCACGGAGCCTTGTACCAGTTGGTCGGGTCCGACTACATGATCGATGCCGACAACCAGTGGACGTCCGGGAGCCTCATGGCCGGAGATGTCGACACTGGTGTCGACATCCAGATCCGGGCCGGAGGCCCCGCCATCGGCTTCGCCTCCGGCTCCTCCCACATCTACGTGGACGACAACATCACCCTCGCCTACGTGAGCATCGATCAGGCGATCATCCGCAACCGCGAGACCCCGACGATGTCGGTGGCCGCACCCCTGGAGAAGAACCCTCAGATCATCCAGTGGGACCCCGAGTCGCACCCCGACATCAAGACCATCGCCGACATCGGCGAGGCCGGACTCACCGTGAACGTGTTTGCCGGTGGAACCTTCATCGACGTGTTCGTCAACGAAGGGGTCCTCTCGGCCGACCAGATCGACCCGTCCTACGACGGCGCGCCGTCCCGGTTCATCACCGAGGGCGGGGCCATTGCCCAGCAGGGGTTCGCGTCGGAGTCCCCCTACAGCTACGAGGTCGTCTACGAGGAGTGGGCCAAGCCGATCGCGTTCGAGTTGATCCACGACGCCGGCCTGCGGATCTACTCCCAGACGCTGTCGATCCGTACCGGTGACCTCGACTCGCTTCGCCCCTGCCTGGAGCGATTCGTGCCCATCGTCCAGCAAGCCGTGGTGGACTTCGCGACCGATCCAGACCGAGCCAATGCCATCATCGTCGACGCGGTGGAGACCATTGACAGCTTCTGGGTCTACCCACCCGAACTGGCCGATTTCTCCGTACAGGCCCAGAAGGACTACGGCCTTGTCGGCAACGGCCCCGACGACACGGTCGGCAACATGGACGAGAGCCGGATCGCCGAGGTAATCGCCAAGATCATCGCGGCCGGCTTCGATGTCGACCCCTCGATGCAGCCCGGCGACATCGTCACCAACGAGTTCATCGACGAGAGCATCGGCTTCTAGAGCTGACACGGCGGAGCCTCCCGGTCAGCCGGGAGGCCGCCGTCGGCCCTACCCTCGCCCATACGCAGCGCGCCACTGCAAGGAGTGCGAATGACAGAAGCCGCTGACGTCCACCACGGCCGAACCGGGGCCGCTGACTTCGTGGCTACCGGCACGGTGATCACCGCCGACCCCGAGCGCAGGGTGTTCCTCGACGGCGCGGTGGCCGTCGCGGGCTCGCGGATCGTCGCGGTGGGACCGAGGACCGAGGTCGAGGCGGCCTACCCGGCGAGCCGGCGCCTGGGAGGACCGCGAGACCTGGTGATCCCGGGGCTGATCGACACCCACAACCACATGGCCCAGGCGCTGGTTCGGGGCATGGCCTTCGAGGATCTTCCCAACATCACCCGGATCTACATCCCGGCCGAGGACGTGCTCGGCGACGACGGGATCAGGACCAGCACACGGGTCACCATGGCCAACCTGCTCCGAGCCGGCGTCACCACCACCACCGACACCACCTGCACGCCCGACCACGAGGATGCCGTGGGAGAGACCGCGCTGGAGATGGGCATCCGCTGCGCCCTGGCGGTGGGGCAGCGCGACCGCACCTCCCGCCTCGCCAGCAACTACGAGCAGATCGAGGGACGCTCGGAGTACCGCGACGACCCGGCCGTGCGGGCCGACAACATCGCCCACATCGACGACTTCTGCACCCGCTGGGCGGCCCGGGGCGCGGGCCGGGTGCGTCCCTACATCCATGCACCGAGCGTCGGTTCGGTCAGCGACGAGATGTTCGGTGCGGCCCGGGACCTGGCGGAGCGCCACGACACCGCGATGATGACCCACATCAACCGCGACCGCGAGGAGATCGAGCTGTCGGTCTCGCTGTTCGGGCGGCGGCCACTCGAACACCTCAGCCACCTCGGCGTGCTCGGACCGCGCTTCCTGGCCATCCATGCCATGCTCACCACCGCCCGCGAGGCGCAGATGATGGCCCAGTCGGGCGCGATGCTCACCCATGCACCGGTGGTGTGCACCGACATCGTGTCGGCCGTCACCGACGTGGTGGGGATGCGGGCCGCCGGCGTCACCGTCGGCCTCGGATGCGACACGGTCATCAACGACATCCTGGCCGTGGCCAGGATCGCCTACATGATGCACGGCCAGGCCGCGGGCATCCCGCTGTACGACCCCGTGGGCTTCACCACCGAGGACGCCTTCGACATGGCCACCATCGACGGGGCCCGGGCGCTGCTGTGGGACCACGAGATCGGTTCGCTCGAGGTCGGCAAGGCCGCCGACCTGGCCGTGATCGACGGCGAGAACCCGCGACTCTCGCCCCGGCACAACCCGGTCGGATCGATCGTGAGGTACGCGGCCGGGACCGACGTCAAGAGCGTGCTGGTGAACGGCTCGCTGGTGGTGGACGGCGGCCGCGTCCTCACCGTCGACGAGGCCGCCCTGCTCGACGAGGCCGAGAAGGTCGCGCAGCGGATGCGCGAGGACCTGACGGACCGGCGGTACTGGCCCCTGAACCACCGCTACCGGGTCGTCGACGGCTGACAACAGCATCATCACGGGTACCGTCGGGCCGTGAGTCCGAGACTGCCCGGCGGCGTCGTTCCCCGGCACTACGACATCGAGCTGGAACCCGACCTCGAGGCCGCGGCCTTCACGGGCCGGGTCGGCATCGACATCGAGGTCACGGAGCCGCGGGACACGATCGTGCTGAACGCGGCGGAGCTGGACGTCGCAAGCGCCCAGATCACCGTCCCTGGAGGCGAGCCTGTCGAACTCGACTTCGACCTCGACGAGGAGTCGGAGCGCCTGGCGCTGTCGGTGCCAGACGGAGCCGGAGGCTTCGAGCCGGGCCCGGCCCGGCTCGACATCGCCTTCACCGGGGTGCTCAACGACCAACTGCACGGCTTCTACCGCTCCACCTACACCGATGACACCGGAGCGACCCACACCATCGCCACTACCCAGTTCGAGTCCACCGACGCCAGGCGGGCCTTCCCCTGCTTCGACGAACCGGCGCTCAAGGCCTCCTTCGCCACCACGCTGGTGGTGGCCGACGGCCTGCTGGCGGTGTCCAACACGGCAGAGACCGGTCGCGAGCCGCTGGAGGACGGCCGGGTGCGGGTCACATTCGCAACCACCATGCCGATGTCGACCTACCTAGTGGCCTTCGTGGTCGGACCGCTGGAGGTCACCGACCCGGTCGACTGCGGCGGGGTGCCGGTGCGGGTGGTCCACCGGCCCGGCCGGGGCGACCAGACCGGGTTCGCGCTCGACGTCGCGGCCCACGCCCTGGAGTGGTTCTCGGCCTACTACGGCCTGCCCTACCCCTCTGACAAGCTCGACCTCGTGGCCATACCGGACTTCGCGTTCGGCGCCATGGAGAACCTCGGCTGCGTGACCTTCCGGGAGGTCCTGCTGCTGGTCGACGAGACCGCCGCCAGCCAACCCGAACTCCAGCGGGTGGCCGACGTGATCAACCACGAGCTGGCCCACATGTGGTTCGGGGACCTGGTGACCATGGCCTGGTGGGAGGGGATCTGGCTCAACGAGGCCTTCGCCACCTTCATGGAGACGGCCTGCAGCGACGCCTACCGGCCCGACTGGCAGGTGTGGTCGACGTTCTGCCGCAGCCGGGCCTCGGCGCTGTCCACCGACGCCCTCGGCACCACCCGGGCAGTGGAGTACCCGGTGCACTCCCCGGCCGAGGCCGAGGACATGTTCGATGTGATCACCTACGAGAAGGGGGCGGCCCTGGTCCGCATGCTGGAGCAGTACCTGGGGGCCGAGACGTTCCGAGCCGGCGTGCGCCTGTACCTGCGGCGCCACGCCTACGGCAACACGGTCACCGAGGACCTCTGGAACGCCCTGGCCGAGGCCTCGGGCCAGCCGGTGGGACAGATCATGGGCGGCTGGATCTACCAGGGCGGCTACCCGGCGGTCAGCGCCGTCGCCGGCGAGCACGGCCTGGAGCTGTCCCAGCGCCACTTCACCCTCGATCCCCACCGGGCCCAGCAGCGGAGCTGGGCCGTCCCGCTGCGGCTGCGGCTGAGCCAGCCCGGCGGCAACCTGCACGAGCTGCGCCTGCTGCTGGACCAGCCCCGGCGAACCCTGACGGTGGCGGCTGGGCAGGCAGTGACCCTCAACAGCGGCGCCTCCGGCTTCTACCGCGACGACCCCGACGCTGAGACCCTCGCCACCGTGGCCGGCACAGGGCCGGGCGACCGCACCGCGGACGAACGCCACGGCCTCGTCGACGACGCCTGGGCCGCCACCGTCTCGGGCCGGCTCGACGCGGCAGCATTCGTCGACCTCGTGCTGGGGGGATTCACCTCCGAGCGCGACCTCACCGTGTGGCAGGCCATCGCGGGCAGCCTGGCCCACCTCCGCCGGCTGCTGGACGGCGGCGCGGCCCAACGCTTCTGCGAACTCGTCGCAGCCGCATCCGACGCGACCGCCGCGGACCTCGGACTCGATCCCCCGCCCGCCGGCGACGAGGACGAGCGCACCGGCGAGCTGCGAGCGACGCTGGTGAGGCTGAGAGGTGCGATAGCCGACCATCCGGCCACGATCGCGGCATGCCGGGCCAGGCTCGACCATCGGGATCCCACACTGGCCGCAGCGGCCCTGGCGGTGGTGGCAGCCCACGGAGGTGCCGAGGACTTCGCCCGCATCCGGAGACGCTACGAGACGGCGACAGACCCCCAGACCGAGCAACGCCACCTGGCGGCGCTGGCCGACTTCCCCGACACCGAGCTGGTCCGCACCATCCTGGAAGGCACCCTCGACGGCTCCGTGCGCACTCAGGACGGCCCCTACCTGATCCGCCGCGCCCTCTCCAACCGCAACGCCGGGCCGCAGGCGTGGCACTTCCTCACCAGCCGCTGGGACGACGTGGTGGCCACCTTCCCCAGCAACTCGCTGTCGCGGATGCTCGGGGGAGTCACCGCGCTCGACCGGACCGAGCTGGCCGGGCAGGTCCACGACTTCGTGGCCGCCCACCCGGTGCCCCAGGGGGCCAAGCAGGTCGCCCAGCACCTGGAGCGACTCGACATCAACGTCGCGCTGCGGACCCGCGAGTCCGACCGGCTGTCGGCTGCTGTGCTCAACCGCTGACCGCGGTCGTCAGTCGCTCAGGGAGTGTCCCAGCTTGGACCGCTTGGTCTCCAGGTAGCGGAGGTTCTCGGGCCGGGCGCCGATCTCGATGGGAACCCGCTCCACCACATCGATCCCGCAGCTGGACAGGCCCTCGCACTTGGCCGGGTTGTTGGTCAGCAGCCTCACCCCGCGCAGGCCGAGGTCGGCCAGGATCGCGGCCGCGGCGTCATAGACGCGGCCGTCGACCGGCAGGCCCTGGGCCGCGTTGGCCTCCACGGTGTCGAGGCCGTGCTCCTGGAGGGCGTAGGCCCTGATCTTGTGCCCGATCCCGATGCCGCGGCCCTCGTGGCCCCGCATGTACAGCAGGACGCCCCGCTTCTCGGCCGCGATGGAGGCCAGCGCGTGGTCGAGCTGCGCCCCGCAGTCGCAGCGCAACGACTGCAGCACGTCGCCGGTCAGGCACTCGGAGTGGACCCGCACCAGCGGCGGCGGAGGGTCCTCCACATCGCCCATCACGCAGGCGATGTGCTGCTGGCCACCGTCGGCTATGTACACGTGGGCCAGGAACTCCCCGTGGGGAGTGGGCACCAGCGCCTCGGCGAAGTGCTCCACCTCGGACGCCGGGCGGGGCGCCCCCGGTGCGACCGGGTCGGTCACGCCAGGCCGAGCCGGCTCCGCGCGTCGGCCACGTCGACCGCAAGCTGCTCGGATAGCTGTTCCAGCCCCTCGAACTTGCGCTCGCTCCGCAGGAAGTCGACGAACTCCACTCGCACCTCGCATCCGTACAGGTCGCCGTCGAAGTCGATGACGTGGACCTCCAGCAGCGACTGCTCGGCGTGCTCGTAGAAGGTGGGGCGACGACCGATGTTGATGGCGCAGCCCCGCCGGCTGCCGTCGGGCAGCGTGCACCATCCGGCGTACACGGCGTCGGCCGGCCAGGCCATGAACTTCGGAACCGGCACGTTGGCGGTGGGGAACCCGACCGTCACCCCTCGCCGGTCGCCGGGGACCACGGTGCCCCGCACCTCGTAGCAGCGGCCGAGCATCCTTGCGGCCCGAGCCACGTCGCCTCCGGCGAGGGCCCGGCGCACCGTGGTGGACGACACCGGCTCGCGGGCTTCCTCACGGTGGCGGATGAGCTCCAGGGGAACCACCTCGAAGTCCCACTCCCGGCCCAGGCGCTGGAGCTCGGCGACGTTGCCGGTACGTCCCTTGCCGAAGTGGAAGTCCTCCCCCACCACCACGGCCCTGGCGTTGAGGGCGTCGAGGAAGACCTGCTCCACGAACTCCTCGGGCCGGGTGCCCGCCCGGGCCTCGTCGAACTGGATCACGTAGCCGTAGTCGAGTCCCTGGGCCTCGAGCAGCTCGAGCTTCTGATCGAGGGTGGTGAGCAGCTTGGGCGCGTTCTCGGGACGGACCACGTAGGCGGGGTGGGTGTCGAAGGTGACCACAGCCGACGCCACCCCGAGCCGTTCCGCGGTCTCCCGGACCTGGTGCAGCACGGCCTGATGGCCGAGGTGCACGCCGTCGAACACGCCGACCGCGGCCGCCACCGACACCGTGTCGGGAAGTTGGTCGCGCCGATCGTGCAGCAGTTCCACAGATGCCTCCAGCGCGGATAGTGAGTGTGCTCCGGGCGCTGATCCGGCGTTGTGAGGCTACCGAGGCCAGTCCCCTACCTCACACCTGCGCCGCGATGACCACGGCCGGCTTGGCGCCCGTACGGAACCGCTCGTAGACGGCCAGCAGCCCGCCCTCGGAATCGTGCACCGCCCAGGGGCCGGCACCCGTGGCACCCAGGCGGTCGAGAGCCAGCACACGGCCGTGGGCCACCTCGGCGGCCACCTCCAGGCCCACTCGCATCCCGTCCAGGTGCTCGACCGCCCTCGACATGGGCAGGATCTCGGGCGACTCCACCGGGCGGGCCTCCGCCAGCCCGAAGCTGCCCACGGCCGTGCGACGAAGGCCTCGCAGGTGGGCGCCGCCTCCCAGCGCCCGGCCCAAGTCGGCGGCCAGCACCCGCACGTAGGTGCCCGACGAGCAGTCGACGACGGCCCGCAGCACCCCCTCGCAGCCGGGAACCGGTGCGACCTCGAAGCGGTGGACGGTGACGGGACGGGCCTCGCGCTCCACCTCGATCCCCTCCCGGGCCAGCTGGTGCAGCCTTCGTCCCCCGACCTTCACGGCCGACACCATGGGCGGCACCTGGAGGATGTCGCCGGTCAGCGACGCGGCCGCCCGGCGCGCCCGCGCCCCGGTCACGCCGGCCATCTCGTGGCGAGCCGTCACCTGTCCCGACGAGTCGAGGGTGTCGGTCTCGATCCCCAGAACGATCTCGCCCTCGTAGCTCTTCGGGAGCTCGGTCAGGTAGCGCAGCAGGCGGGTGGCCCGGCCGATGCCGAGCACCAGGACTCCGGTGGCGTCGGGGTCGAGAGTGCCGCTGTGGCCGACCTTGCGGGTGCCGAGCACCCCCCGCGCCCTGGCCACCACGTCGTGGCTGGTCCACCCGGCCGGCTTGTCTATGACCGCTATGCCGTCGGGCATCTCAGCCCTCTGGATCGGCGCCGCCGTCCATGCCGCCGGGCCCTGCCGGATCCCGGGACCCGTCGCGCCGCCCGTGGGAGTCCAGCAGCCGCTCGATCCGCTCGGCCGAGCGCAGCACGGCGTCGGGGCGGAACACCAGCTCCGGCGTGCGGCGCAGCCGGGCCTGATCCCCGACGGCGCGCCGCAGCCCCCCGGCGTGCTCCGCGAACGCCTCGACGATGTCGACGTCGCCCTCCTCGGTGTCGCCCAGCGACGTGAACCACACCACCGCCCTGTGCAGGTCCCGGTCCACGTCGACTCCCGTCACCGACACCATGGCCAGCCGGTCGTCGTCGAGGTCCTCCATGGACTCGGCGACGATGCGCCTGATGAGCTCGCCCACCCGGGCGGTGCGGTGGCCGGCCCGATGGTCGGGCTGGAAGCGTTTCGCTCGTCGTGTCATCGGATGCCCCGGGCTCGGTGCCGGATCCTCACCCCTCCAGGGTCCGGGCCACCTCGCGCTCGGTGAAGGTCTCGATGACGTCGCCCGCCTTGAGATCCTGGAAGTTGCTCAGCCCGATGCCGCACTCGAACCCGGACTGGACCTCGCGGACGTCGTCGGTGAAGCGCTTGAGCGACGAGACGGTCCCCTTCCAGATGATCGCCCCGTCGCGCAGGAACCGCACCTTGGACCCCCTCGTGATGGTGCCGTTCTGCACGTAGCAGCCCGCCACCGCGCCGACGCGGGGAATGCGGAAGATCTGGCGGACCTCGGCCTCGCCCGTCACGACCTCCTCGATGTCGGGGGCGAGCATCCCCACCATCGCCGCCGACACGTCCTCGAGGAGCTTGTAGATGATCTCGTAGGTGCGGATCTCGACGTTCTCGGCGTCGGCGGCCTCGCGGGCCTTGCGGTCGGGCCGCACGTTGAACCCGATGATGGTGGCGTTGGAGGCCGAGGCGAGCTGGATGTCGTTCTCGGTGATGCCGCCCACCCCGCGGTGCACGATGGCGATGCGCACGTCTCCCGTCTCGAGCTTGCGCAGGCTCTCGGTTACGGCTTCGAGAGAGCCGTTCACGTCGGCCTTCACGATTGCGTTGAGGGTGGCGGTCTCGCCCCGCTGGATCCGGGTGAAGAGGTCCTCGAGCTTGGCTCCGCCCGAGAGGGCGTGAGCCTCACGGCCCAGGCTGGACAGCCTCTGCCAGTGCTCGCGGGTGTCGGCCACCCGTCCCGCGATCTTCTCGTTGGGGGCCACCGCGAACGAGTCGCCCGCGACGGCGACCTCCGACAGGCCCAGAACCTGGACCGGAGTCGACGGCGGAGCCGCGTTCACGTTCTGGCCCCGGTCATCGAGCAGGGCGCGGACGCGACCCCAGGCCGCCCCCGCGACCATCGGGTCGCCCACCTGCAGCGTGCCCCGCTGCACCAGCACCGTTGCCACCGGGCCTCGCCCTATGTCGAGGTTCGATTCGAGCACGACGCCACCAGCCCGGCCGTCGGGAGACGCCCGCAGCTCCTCGACCTCGGCCACCAGCAGGATCTGGTCCAGCAGTTCCTCGATGCCCTGGCCGGTCAGCGCCGACATCTCGCAGTAGATGGTCTCCCCGCCCCAGGCCTCGGGAACCAGGCCCTGCTCGGCCACGCCGGCCACGGTCCTCTGCGTGTCGGCGTTGGGCCGGTCGATCTTGTTGACCGCGACGACTATGGGAACGTCGGCGGCCTTGGCGTGGTTGATGGCTTCGATCGTCTGGGGCATGACGCCGTCGTCGGCGGCCACGACCAGCACCACGATGTCGGTGGCGCTGGCTCCCCGGGCCCTCATCGCCGTGAACGCCTCATGGCCGGGCGTGTCTATGAACGTGACGGTCCGGCCGTTGCGCTCGACCTGGTAGGCACCGATGTGCTGGGTGATCCCGCCCGCCTCGCCGTCGACGACGTTGGCGTCGCGGATCCGGTCCAGAAGCAGCGTCTTGCCGTGATCCACGTGGCCCATGACGGTCACGACGGGCGGCCGGAGATCCGCCTCATCACTCTCGCCGTCGACGTCGCCGTCGATGCCGAGGAGCTTGCGCAGCTCGGCCTCCTGCTCCTCGCCCGGATCGACGAGGCGGATCTCGGCACCGATCTCGGCCGCGAAGAGCTCCATCATCTCGTCGCTCAGCGACTGGGTGGCGGTGACCATCTCGCCGTGCTGCATCAGGAAGCGGACCACGTCGGCGGCGGTGCGGTTCAGCTTGGGGCCGAAGTCCTGAGCGGCCGAGGCCCGCTCGACCACGACCACACCGTCCGGCACGGCCGCGTGCCGGGGTGTGTAGGTCGGGATGTCCATCGGCTGGAGTTCCTCGCGCACCCGGCGCCGGCGGCTCTTGCGCCGCGGCGGGCGTCGCTGCGCGCCGCCGGGACCGC
>JAJEEV010000016.1 GCA_022820805.1 Acidimicrobiia bacterium | reverse complement strand
GCACAACCACCAGCGGCTGCACACCCATCTCGGCGACGTCCCGCCGACAGAGTTCGAGGCGGCCTACGCTGCCCGAAGACCCGACCAACAAACGGTTGGAAACCAATAAACCGACCCTCCAAGAAAGCCAGGGCGGTTCAGCGCCCTTCGGGCAGCGGCTCTCTGCTCGGCTCGGCCAACTCGGCGCGCAGCGCGTCGATCGCGGGGTGGTCGAAGCTGTCGATGCTTGGCAGATGGGCAAGGTGCGACGAGCCGATCGCCTCCCAGTCGCCACAGACGACCATCGGATCGTCGAGGCCTTGAGCCGGCAGCGGCTCGAACGGTTCGCTGGACGCTACCGGCGACACGCTGAGGTCGTAGCAAACTCCCGATGGATCATCCAGGCGCTGCGCCAACTCCTCGATCGCCTCGTTCGTCGCGTTCCGCAGATACAACTCGACGCGTTCGCGCGCCCAGTCGAATCCAGAGCCGTCGAAGCCGATGCCCATGGCCGCCGCGGTGTCGTGGGCCCTGTGCTGGGCCGCCGATCGGACAGGGTCGTCGACGGGAAGAGAGTCGAAATCCGTCCGAACCTTGGGGACTCGGTCACAGAGCTCCAGCTTCGGGAACTCGGCCACCGGCTCAGATCCGACCACCGACACGTCGCTGGAACCTTGACCCGAGCCGCAACCGACACTCAATATCGTCCACGCCACCAGCGCCGAGAATCTGCGCATGCACTTCAGACGCTGCCAGCGCCGGATCGGTTCCCGAGAATTGCTCTCCAGATTGTCAAGTCCCACACCGAGGTGAGCATGTCCCATCTTGGTGTCCATCTTGGGACTGGAAGTGTTCATAATATGAAAAATAATAACAGACAGACGATAGTCTCAGTAAAAGAGCAGTTTAAAGTCAATATTATGAGAGAATAGGAGCGGAGGGAGGGGGATTCGAACCCCCGGGACCCTTGAAGGCCCAACGGTTTTCAAGACCGTCGCAATCGTCCGCTCTGCCATCCCTCCGCCGCCAAGGATACGCGGCCACCGGGGCGCCGCGGGCGGGCCTCAACCGAGGATGCGCGCCCTCAGGTCGTCGATCCAGACCGCCGCCTTGCGCACCTCGACCTGGTTCATCAGATGGTCGTGGTCGTCGACCGAGGCCGACGGGTAGGACCCCAGGAACTTCACGCTGGCGGTCTTCATGCGGAGGTTGCGCAGGGCGTCGGCCACCACCTCGTCGGCGATGTGTCCCTCGCAGTCGAGCAGGAAACAGTACTGGCCCAGGCTGGCCTTGGTGGGACGGCTCTGCAGGCTGGTGAGGTTGATGGCCCGGGCCGCGAACTCGCCGAGGATGCCGATGAGCGAGCCCGGGGCGTCGGAGCGCTGGTAGACGACCAGGCTCGTCTTGTCGTGGCCGGTGGGTGCGGCGATCACCTCCGGGGCGACCAGCACGAAGCGGGTCTGGTTCTCGGCGTGATCCGCGATGTCCGCAGCCAGCACCTCCAGGCCGTACACCTCCGCCGCGCGCAAGGGCGCGATGGCTGCGGCGGTGAGGTCGTCGGACTCGGCCAGGCTGCGGGCGGCGTCAGCGGTCGAGTTGGCCGCCTCGAACACCGCGCCGGGCAGGTGCTCGGCCACGTACCCGCGGCACTGGGCATGCGCCACCGGGTAGGACCGGACCCGCTCCACCGACTCCAGCCTCGCCCCCGGTCTGGCCAGCAGGTTCAGGTTGACGTCGATGATCACCTCCCGCTGGATGAACAGGTCGGTGTCGAAGGCCAGCGCGTCGAGGGTGGCGGTCACCGACCCCTCGATCATGTTCTCGATGGCCACGAGGCCCAGGTCGACCTCACCGCTCTCGACCGCCTGGAGCACGTCGATGATCGAGTTGATGGGCCGGTGGTTCATGGCGGCCAGGTCGGACTGGGAATAGATGGCCTGCTCGGTGAACGTGCCGGCCGGACCCAGGTACCCGACGGTCGGTGTGCGCGGCTCTTCAGGCTGCCCCATGGGGAGGCAGGGTACGGCCGATCAGCCCGGATCAGCGCCATCTGGCGCACGGGAAATAGGGTGAGGAGCGTGGACGACCGGCTCTACTTCCGCCAGCTGCTGTCGGGCCGTGACTTCGCGGCCGACGACGGGCTGGCCCGCCAGATGGTGAACTTCGTCTACGCCGTCGGCGACCGTCAGACCGGCCAGGCGGTGCTCGTCGATCCGGCCTACGACACCTTCGGGCTCCTCGATCTGCTGGAGGCCGACGGCATGGCCTGCACCGGCGTGCTGGCCACCCACTACCACCCCGACCATGTGGGCGGCGAGATGATGGGCTTCAGCATCGAGGGGGTCGCCCGGCTGCTGGAGCGGGTGTCGGTGCCGATCCACGTGCAGGCCGACGAAGCCGACCTCGTCAAGAAGGTGACCGGCACCGGCGACGACTGCCTGGTCAGCCACGCCTCCGGCGATGTGGTCACCGTCGGCGCCATCGACATCGAGCTCATCGCCACGCCGGGCCACACCCCCGGTAGCCAGTGCTTCCTGGTGGACGGGCGGCTGGTGGCCGGCGACACGCTGTTCCTCGAGGGCTGCGGCCGTATGGACCTGCCCGGCTCCGACCCGGCCCAGATGTACGAGAGCCTCACCACCCGTCTGGCCCGGGTGCCCGACGACACGGTGCTTTACCCCGGGCACCGCTACTCGTTGGAGTCGTCGGCCACGATGGGCATCACCCGCGAGCGCAACCCCGTCTTCCGCATCCCCCGGCGCGACCAGTGGCTCGCCACCTTCGCCGGCTGACATCCCTGCCCGCCGCTGCCGGATCTCGGGTGGGTTCTGTGTCGCAGAGCCCCCCGTAGTCTCCCGAGATTCTGCTGCGGGCGGAGGGGCCGGCTAGACCCAGGGGCAGTTGGAGTTGCGGTCGCCGAAGGTGGCGCCGGTGCGGTAGCGGTCGAGCGTGAACGGCTTGAGTTCCTCGGGCTTGTCGCCGTGCACCAGCATCTCGGCGGTGAGCTTGCCCACGCCGATCATCTTGAACCCGTGGTTGGAGTCGGCGATCACCCAGGCGTTGTCGGCCACATAGTCGAACACGGGCACGTTGTCGGGAGTGAAGGCCCCGATGCCTCCGTTGCGGCGCTCCTTGAAGAACGGGCGCAGATTCTCCAGCCGCTTGAACAGCATCCCGAGAGTGGCGCAGTAGTAGTCGGCGAACCACTCCTCGGCCTGGTACTGGTCGTTCAGGTGGCCGTAGGGCTCCACCGCGGCCCGGGGACCGATCTTGATCGGGATGGTCCCGCCCTGCAGGCCTGGCGCGCCCACCCGCTCGGCGGCGTAGCGCACGTAGGAGTAGAAGTGGTCCTTCAGGAACCGCCCGTCCTCGGAGTACACCGGCGTGTTCATCAGCTCCACGTGCAGCACCGGCGAGTCGCGGTGCTGGGCGGTGCGGAAGTCCACGCCCTCGGGCAGTACGACCTCGCCCTCCAGCAGCCGCCAGTAGGTCCACATGTCCATCTGCTGCTCGACATGGCCGTCGGGGTAGACCACGTCGAGGTGCGATGGGCCGCCCAGCCACTCCCAGTGCGTCGGCGTCCATGCCCCCGCGCCGACCACCACCTGGTCGCAGGCGATGGATCCCTGGTCGGTCTCGACCGCGGTGACCGAGCCCGAGGCGTCCATGGTGTAGCCGGTAACGGTCGCGCCGTACACCCGCTGCACGCCCCACTGGCGGCACTTCTGGTCCAGACCCCACACTGCCATGTGGGTGCCCGCATACCCCGAACGGTGCTCGTGCAGGACCACGTCGCAGTTCTCGGTCTTGAAGTCGGGCCACAGGTTGGTGAGGAAGGCGTGCGCCTCCGCACCGGTGTACACGTCGGACGGGTAGCCGCTGGCCGCCTGCGACGCCTGGAGCATGAGGTAGTCCTCGGTCTGGTTCGACTCGCCCACCGAGACGTAGCCGACCTGCTGGAACCCGAAGTTCACCGGGTCGGACTCCCACACCTCCACGCTGGCACGCAGGATGGCGTGCAGCGGGCCGGTCATGTACAGGTTGCGGATGCAGCCGCAGGCCAGCCCGGTGGCGCCCGCGCCCGGTCCCTGCTTGTCGATCAGCACCACGTCGCTTCCCGAGCCCTTGCCGGTGCGCTCGAGGTACATGGCCAGGTGGTAGGCGCTCGACAGGCCGTGCACGCCCGCGCCGACCACCACGAACCGGGCACTCGGCGGCAGCGCCACCGCGTCGAACACCGGGATGACGGCCGGGTTCACGGCCTGCCCGTGCACCTCGGGCGGCAGGGGCCGGTTGGCGAAGGGATACCACTGGTTGTGCTCGGTGGGGTTGGGGACGGAGTTGGTCATTGGTTCTCCTCGTGGATCTCAGGGTTGAGTCTGGTCGCCGGCGGGCGGGAGCCGGTAGTCGGCTCCCAAGGTCCGCCAGATCAGCGGGACGCCGGGCCGGTAGGCGAGATGGTGGCGGCTGGGGGCGTCGAGGATGGTCAGGTGGGCGGGACCGCCGGTGACGATGCGGCCGATGTCGGAGCGTCCCAGAGCGGCCGCCCCTCCGGTGGTGACCGCGGCGATCGCCTCGTCGATGGTCATGCCCATGTCCCGCACCGCCATGGCGATGCAGAACGACAGCGAGGTCGTGTAGCTCGACCCGGGGTTGCAGTTCGAGGCCATCGCCACCTTCACGCCGGCGTCGATGGCCCGCCGGGCGTCCGGGTAAGGCTGGCGGGTCGAGAAGTCGGTGGCCGGCAGGAAGGTGGCCACGGTGTCGCTGGCGGCCAGGGCTGCGATGTCGTCGTCGGACAGGTAGGTGCAGTGGTCCACCGACGAGCAGCCCATCTCCACGCCGAGCTGGACGCCGGGCCCGTGGCCGAGCTGGTTGGCGTGGAGTCGCAGGCCCAGCCCCGCGGCCCGGCCCGCCTCGAGGACGGCCCGCGACTGGTCGGCGTCGAAGGCGCCGGTCTCGCAGAACACGTCGATCCAGCGGACGTCGTCGCGGACGGTGTCCAGCATCGGCCCGCACACCAGCTCCACGTACTCGTCGGCCCGTCCCTGGTACTCGCTGGGCAGCAGGTGGGCTCCCAGGAACGTCGCCTCCGGGGTGGCTTCGGTGGCCAGGGAGGCCAGCTCGGCCTCGGATTCCACCGACAGGCCGTAGCCGGTCTTAATCTCCAGTGTCGTCGTGCCGGCCCGGTGAGCCTCGACCAGCCGCTGTTGCAGCGAGTCCCGCAACACCGTCCGACCGGCGTTGCGGGTGGCGTCGGTGGTGACCCGGATCCCGCCGCCGTCGTAGGGCTCGCCCGCCATGCGCCGGGTGAACTCCTCGGCCCGGTCGCCGGCGAACACCAGATGGGTGTGCGAGTCGACGAATCCGGGCAGCACGCACCGCCCGCCGGCGTCGATGCGCACGTCGGCGACCGCACCGGCCGGGCCCACCGCCACCACGGTGTCGGTGTCGACTACCACCGACGCATCGGTCACCACGCCGAGCGGCCCCTCGCCCAGCGCCGGGTCGTTGGTGACCAGCTCCGAGATGTTGTCGATCACCAGCGTCACGACACGACCTCGCCGATCGAGGCCCGCAGCTCCGAGGCCACGTCGATGTATGTGTGAGCCCCGCCGCGGACGACGGCCCGTCCCCCCACCACCAGATGGCGCACATCGCCGGCGCCGGCCGCGAAGATCGTCGCAGCCAGCGCACAGGAGTCCTCGGTTCCGGCCAGGCGGACCGAGTCGAGGCCGACGGTGGCGAAGTCGGCCAGGGCTCCCTGTTCCAGAACACCGCCGTCGGCCCAACCGAGGGACCGGTAGCCACAGGCTGTGGCCATCGATGCCAGCTCCTGCGCTGAGAACACGCCCCGGTTGTGGGAGGCCGCTCGCTGGTCGAGCTCGACCGCTCGGACCTCCTCGAACAAGTCGACGACGGCGTGGGAGTCCGAGCCCACGCAGAGCTGGGAGCCGGCCCGGGCGAGGGCTTCGGCCGGGCCCACGCCGTCGGCCAGATCGCGCTCGGTCGTTGGGCAGAGGCAGCATCGAGCCCCGGCCTCGCCGATGAGCATCAGGTCGCGCTCCGTGGTGTGGGTGGCGTGGACCAGCGTCGAGTCAGCGCTGAGGCCATTGGCCTCCGCGATCACCACGGTCGGGGTGCGGCCGTGGACCGCGAGGCACTGCTCGTTCTCGGCCGGCTGCTCGGAAGCGTGGAAGTGCAGCGGGGCGCCCCGCTCCCGGGCCCAGTCGACGGCCACCTTGATGGACGGGGGGTCGACGGCCCGCACCGAGTGCACCGCCGCGCCGACTCTCACGGTCGGGCCGGCTGTGGTGGTGGATGTGGTGCCGGGATGGTCGGATGCCGGGCCGGCTCTCGTCGCTGGATCGGACACGGCGGCGGCCAGGTCGCCGGCTCGCTCAGCCCATTGCTCGGCGGTGCCGTCGCTGAAGCGGGCCTGCTCGGGACGCAAGGGCTGGTAGCCGCGGTCCGCCGCGGGGTCGAGCCCGCCGTGCAGGTAGAGCGTGTCCAGCAGCGTCAGGCGAATACCGGCGTCGCGGGCCGCGGCCGCCACCGCGAGGCCCATGGCGTTCGGGTCCTCGTAGGCGCCGCCGCCGGGCTGGTGGTGGACGTAGTGGAACTCGCCGACGACACCTATGCCGGCCAGGGTCATCTCCGCGAAGGTCGCCCGGGCCAGCATGTAGTAGCGGTCGGGGTCGAGCCTCGCCGCCACCCGGTACATCAGGTCGCGCCAGGTCCAGAACGTTCCTCGACCGCTGTGGGTGCGCCCCCTGAGCGCCCGGTGGAACGCGTGGCTGTGAGCGTTGGCCAGCGCCGGCACGGTGAGGCCCTTGAGTGGGACGGCGTCCTCGGGACGGGCCAGTACGCCCGGCGTGACGGCGGCGATCCGGTCGCCCTCGACCTCGAGCATTACTCCCGCCTCGACGTCGTGACCTCCCAGCCACGCCAGCTCGCACCAGTACCGCGCCGTCATGGTCGTGGCCTTGTCGCCGGGTGGTGCACCGTCATGATCACGGCCTTGTCGCCCCGTGGTGCGCCGTCATGGTCGCCCGTTCGCTGCTGGTGACCGGGCCGTCATGACCCGACCAGTTCGGTGAATCTGGAGATGCGCTCTATGAAGGCGTCGCGGTGGTGCCTCTCGAACTCCTCCCACGTGCACAGTGTGGACGGGTCGGCCCGGTCGGTGATCAGGACACCGTCGAGGTGGTCGCACTCGTGCTGCCAGGTTCCCGCGGTCAGGCCCCGGGCCTCGACCCGGTGCTCGGCGCCGTCGCGGTCGCAGTAGCGGACCCCGAGATTGACGGAGCGGACCACGTCGCCCCGCAGGGGCACCGACAGGCACCCCTCGTTGATGACCACGGTCTCGTTGTCGAGCACCTCCAGTTCGGGGTTGATGGCGACGGTCAACGGGATGCGCGGCTTGTAGGGGTAGCGGGGGTTGTCGTTCACCTCGATGACCACGATCCGGGCCGTCTCGCCGATCTGGTTGGCGGCCAGGCCGGCCCCGTTGGCGTGGCGCATGGTGTCGATCAGGTCGTCGACGATGCCTTGAACCCGCGAGCTGGCGATCTCCGACGGCGGCACGGCCGCAGCCGGGGCGCGCAGCGCCGGATGGCCGATCGACAGGATGTCCCGGACTGTCATCGGCTCAGAGCGAGCGGGAACCCGAGCGGCCGTGGCCGACCATTCTCGGTGCAATTGTCGCGGCTATGCGACACGTTTCTCTCCCGAGATTCAGAGGTCGCCGGGTATGCGCACGCCCCGCTCGGCGGCCACCTGGTGAGCCCGGTCGTAGCCCGCGTCGGCGTGGCGCATCACGCCGGTGCCGGGGTCGTTGAGCAGCACCCGCTCCAGCTTCTGCGCGGCCAGGTCGGTCCCGTCGGCCACGCTCACCTGGCCGGCGTGGATGGACCGGCCGATGCCCACCCCGCCGCCGTGGTGGATGCTCACCCAGGACGCCCCCGACGATGTGTTGACCAGCGCGTTGAGCAGGGGCCAGTCGGCGATTGCGTCGCTGCCGTCGAGCATGTCCTCGGTCTCGCGGTAGGGGGAGGCCACCGAGCCCGAGTCGAGGTGGTCGCGCCCGATGACGATGGGCGCGGTCAACTCCCCGGAGCGGACCATCTCGTTGAAGCGGAGTCCCAGCCGGTGACGCTCCCCGTAGCCGAGCCAGCAGATCCTGGCCGGCAGGCCCTGGAAGGCGACCCGCTCGGCGGCCAGGGTGATCCAGCGCTTGAGGCCCTCGTCCTCGGGGAACTCCTCGAGCACGGCCCGGTCGGTGGCCGCGATGTCGGCCGGGTCGCCCGACAGCGCCACCCAGCGGAACGGCCCCTTGCCCTCGCAGAACAGCGGCCGGATGTAGGCGGGCAGGAAGCCCGGGTAGTCGAAGGCCCGCTCGCAGCCGCCTAGGGCGGCCTCGGCCCGCAGGCTGTTGCCGTAGTCGAACACCTCGGCGCCGGCGTCGGCGAACCCGACCATGGCCTGCACGTGCGTGGCCATGGCCGCCCGGGCCCGGCGGATGAGCTCGTCGGGCTGGCTGCGGCCCATCTCGTCGGCGGCCTCTGGCGACAGGTCGTTGGGAACGTAGGTCAGGGGGTCGTGGGCGGAGGTCTGATCGGTCACGATGTCGGCGGCCACGCCGTCGACCAGAAGGCGCGGCACGATGTCGGCCGCATTGCCGACCAGTCCCACCGAGAGCGGGCGACGGGCCCTCCGGGCCTCCTCGCAGCGCTGCAGCGCGTCGGCATAGCCGTCGGCGACCATGTCCAGGTAGCGGGTCTCGACGCGGCGTGCGGCCCGCTCCGGGTCGACCTCGATGCACAGGGCGACGCCCTCGTTCATGGTGATGGCCAGTGGCTGGGCCCCGCCCATCCCGCCGAGCCCGGCGGTGACCGTGAGGGTCCCTGCCAGCGATCCGCCGAACCGCTTGCGGGCGATGGCCGCGAAGCACTCGTAGGTGCCTTGGAGGATCCCCTGGGTGCCGATGTAGATCCATGAGCCGGCCGTCATCTGCCCGTACATGGTCAACCCGAGGTGCTCCAGCCGGCGGAACTCGTCCCAGGTGCCCCACTCCGGGACCAGGTTGGAGTTGGCGATCAGGACCCTCGGTGCCCACTCGTGGGTGCTGACCACTCCCACCGGCTTGCCCGACTGGACGAGCAGCGTCTCGTCGCCGGCCAGCTCGGTCAGTGCCCGGATCATGGCGTGGTAGGCCTCCCAGGATCGGGCGGCGCGGCCGGTTCCCCCGTAGACGACGAGCTCGTCGGGGCGCTCGGCCACCTCGGCATCGAGGTTGTTCTGCAGCATACGGAAGGCGGCCTCCTGGGGCCAGCCGCGGCAGGTCAGCACGGTACCGGTGGGAGCTCTGACCCCGCCCGGAGGGGCGCCGGCGCGGCTCTGCGTGGTCGAAGGCATCTCGGATCTCCGTTAGGGGTCGCGTGACTGGTTGCATCGTAACGGCTGCGGGCCTAATGTGTCAATATGCAACAAGAGATTTCAGATAATGAAATACTAGCGGAGAGAGAGAAGAACGCACCCTCGCCGCTGCACCGGTCCCGCTCGGCCGAGCGGGTGCTGGCCCTGCTCGACACGGTGGTCTCCGAGGGCGCCCTCAGCCTCACCGCAGCCGCCACCCGGACCGGCATGCCGGCCAGCACGGCCCTGCGCCACCTGCGGGTTCTGACCGACCGCGGCTACCTCGTCAGGACCCGCGCCGGGACGTATTCCGTCGGGCCGTCGTTCGTGCGCACCGCCCTGGCCTCGCTGCAGTCCGGGCCCTACGCCCGACTCACCGCGGCGGCCCAGCCCGAGCTCGAGCGGCTGGTCGACGCCACCGAGGAGTCCGCATACCTCGCCGTGCGCGACGGCAGCGAGGCGGTCTACATAGCCACGGTCGAGAGCCGCCGGGCCATCCGCCATGTCGGCTGGGTGGGAAGGTCGGTTCCCGTCGGCAGCACCGCGGTGGGCGAGGCGCTGTCCGCGGCCCCGCTGGAGCCGGGGAACCGTCCGGCTGCCACCTTCAACACCGGCGCCATCGAGCCCGATGTCACCGCGATCTGCGCGCCGGTACACGGCGCTTCGGGTCCCGTCGCCGCCCTGTCCGTGCTCGGTCCCGCCGACCGGCTCACCGGTTCCCGCCTCGAGATCGCGGCCTCGGCGGTGGTCGAAGCGGCTTCGGCCACATCGTTGGCACTCTCGTCACCCGAGGCAGCCCTGGCGTGACGGTGGAACTCGACGGCGCAGGCGTCACCGTCTCCGACGTCGTCGCGGTCGCCCGCCGGCGCGAGGAGGTCCGCCTCAGCGCGGCCGCCGTGTCTCGCATGGCTGCGGCCCGCGCGGTCGTCGAGGCTCTGGCCGGCGGCGAGCCCGCCTACGGGATCTCCACCGGTTTCGGTGCTCTGGCCAACACCGCCATCGTGACGGACCGGCGGGCTGCACTGCAGCAGTCCATGATCCGCTCCCATGCCGCCGGGATGGGCCCGGCAGTGGAAGCCGAAGTGGTCAGGGCGATGATGTTCCTGCGGGCCCGCACTCTCGCCTTCGGGGCCTCAGGAGCCAGACCGCAGGTTGCCGAGTCGCTGGTGCGACTGGTCAACGCGGGCGTGGTGCCGGTCGTGCCCGAGCACGGCTCCCTGGGAGCCAGCGGAGACCTCGCGCCCCTGGCGCATGCTGCGCTGGTGCTGATCGGTGAGGGCGAGGTGCTGACCGACGAGGGCGGCGTGACCGGAGGAGGCGAGGCCCTGTCGGCCGCGGGCATCGAGCCGCTGGTCCTCGCCGAGAAGGAGGGTCTGGCGCTCACCAACGGCACCGACGGGATCCTGGGAATGCTCTGCCTCGCCGTCCACGACCTGGCCGGCCTGCTGACCGTCGCCGACATCGTGGCCGCCTGCAGCGTCGAGGCCCTGCTGGCCACCGACCGAGCCTTCGCGGCCGACCTGGTGGCACTGAGGCCGCACCCCGGGCAGCAGGACAGCGCGGCCAACCTCCGGGCTGTGCTGGCCGGCTCGCCGATCGTGGCCAGCCACCGCCTCGACGACGACCGGGTGCAGGACGCCTACTCCGTCCGGTGCACCCCCCAGGTTCACGGGGCGGCCCGGGACACCCTCGACTTCGCGCTGGTCGCGGCCGACCGCGAGCTGGCGTCGGCGATCGACAACCCGATGGTGCTGCCCGACGGCCGTGTCGAGTCGTGCGGCAACTTCCACGGAGCGCCCGTCGCGCTGGCGGCCGACTACCTGGCCATTGCCGCGGCCGAGGTCGGCGCGATCGCCGAACGTCGCGTCGACCGGCTGCTCGACGCCGGTCGTTCCCACGGCCTGCCCCCGTTCCTGGCCCACGATCCGGGCGTGGACAGCGGCCTGATGCTCGGCCAGTACACCGCAGCGGCCATGTGTGCCGAGAACCGCCGCCTGGCCGCACCGGCCGCGGTGGACTCGCTGCCCACCTCCGCCATGCAGGAGGACCACGTGTCGATGGGCTGGGGCGCGGCCCGCAAACTGCGCAGAGTCGTCGCCAACCTGCGACGCATACTGGCCGTCGAATGGGTGGCGGCCGCTAGAGGCATCGAGCTGCGTGCCCCCCTGCGGCCCGCATCGGGGACCGCGGCTGCGATCGGCCTGTTGCGGAGCCAGGTCCCCGGCCCCGGCCCTGACCGCTGGCTGTCCCCCGAGCTGGAGGCAGCCGAGCGGATGCTCGTCGACGAGGCGCTGGTGCCTGCGGTGGAGACGGCCACCGGTCGCCTGGCCTGAGAGCCGGCAGCCTGAGAGCGAGCAGCCTGCGGGCGCCGCGGACGGGGGCGGGGTCAGACTGGGTTGAGCGGTGCGCGAGGGGGGACTTGAACCCCCACGTCCTTTCGGACACAGGAACCTGAATCCTGCGCGTCTGCCAAATTCCGCCACTCGCGCATGGCCTCGGCCCACCGGGGTGGACCGGGCGCGAGACTAGCGGCCCACCGGCCGAATCACCGCGCCGGTTCCGGGGCCAACCGAGTCCCGCGGCCTTGGACTCCCGCTCTTGTTCGCTTCGCTCACGGGCCGCTCGGGCCACGGCCTCGCGCCGTATGGGCCGCGTCATCCCACCTGCCCGCTCGGCCTCAGGGCCGCCACTAGCATCCGCGCGTGCGCTTCGATTTCGGAGCGGCCAGCGATATTGGCCTGCACCGCCACGAGAACCAGGACCGGTATCTCGCCGACGGCGCCCTCTTCGCGGTGGCCGACGGGCTGGGCGGTCATTCCGGAGGGGGCACCGCCGCGGCGACGGCCATCGATGCTCTCGGCCGCCGCGGTCGTCTCGAGTCGCTCGCGCATCTCGTCGCCCTCGTGGGCTCGGCCAACGCGGCGATCCTAGAGGCTGCCCGCGACGATCCCAGCCTGACGGGAATGTCCACCACGCTGTGCGTGCTGGCCGACATCGGCCACCCCGCGGACCCGGCCCGGCTGGCTGCCTGCAACGTGGGTGACTCCCGCCTCTACGCGCTCGCCGGAGGACGCTTCAGCCAACTCACCGTCGACCACACGGTCGCGGAGAACCTGGCCCGCGACGGGGTGATCACGGCGGTGGAGGCCGCCAGCAGGGCCGACCGCCACACGCTCACCCGAGCCGTCGGATACGAGCGGCAGGTGCACGTAGACGGCTGGGAGTTGGCCGCGGTCGAGGGCACCCGCTTCCTGCTCTGCAGCGACGGGTTGACCAACGAGGTGCCCGATCCGGACATCGTCGAGACCCTGCGATCCGTCACCGCCCCCGCGGCCGCGGCTCGCAGCCTGGTGGAGCAGGCGGTGAGGCCCGGCCATGGCCGCGACAACGTCACCGTCGTGGTCGTGGACGTCGCCGACGGTGCCGGGCCCGGTCCGGGCGACCCCGACCGGTTGGTGCTCGCGGCCACTCCCGCGGTCGCTGCCTGATCCGGCCCTCGACCCCGCCGGGCGCACCGGCTGCGCAAGGGCCCGATACTCGGCTTCAATACCCGTCAACAGGCGGCCGGTACAATGCTCCTTGGTGTCCGACCAGAGTCTGACCGTCTTCAACGGCCGCTATGAACTGCTGCGCCGGATCGCGCGGGGAGGGATGGCCGATGTCTACCTGGCTCGCGATGCGTCTCTCGACCGGCAGGTAGCGGTAAAGGTCCTGTTCCCGGAGTTCGCCAACGACCCGAGTTTCGTGGAGCGGTTCCGCCGGGAGGCCAAGGCCGCGGCCAACCTCAACCACCCGAACATCGTCGGCATCTACGACTGGGGCCAGGAGCAGGGCACCTACTACATCGTCATGGAGTACGTGGTGGGCCGCAGCATGGCCGACGTGCTGCGGTCGACCGGACCGCTCAGCCCTGACCGTGCCGCGGAGATAGCGTCCGACGTCGCCGAGGCCCTCAGCAGCGCCCACAGCGCCGGGCTCGTGCACCGGGACATCAAGCTCGGCAACATCATCGTCAGCGACGACGGCCAGGTGAAGGTCGCCGACTTCGGCATCGCCACCGCGCTGGCGCAGAGGGCGGGCGACAACCTCACCCACATCGGGTCGGTGATGGGCACCGCCACCTACTTCTCGCCCGAACAGGCCCGGGGCAAGGCTCTCGACGGGCGTTCCGACCTGTACTCGCTGGGGATCGTGCTCTACGAGATGATCGTCGGCAAGCCCCCGTTCACCGCCGACACCTCCACTGCGGTCGCCGTGAAGCACGTGCAGGAGCGGCCGCTCCCGCCGTCGATGCTGGGCGTGAGCGTCGCGCAGTCGCTGGAGGCCATCATTCTCAAGCTGCTGGCCAAGAACCCGGCCAACCGCTACCCCCGGGCCGACGACCTGCGGGCCGACTTGCGGCGTTACCTCGACGGTGCTCACAGGATCCCCGAACGTGTCATCCAATCATCGTCGGTGCGCACGGGCGAGCGTCCCGTCACCGCCAAGCAGCCCAGGACGGGCAGCCAGCCCAGGACCCGGACCAAGACCGGGCCGGTTCCGACCACCCGGCACCCGACCAGCGGGCAGCCGACCACCCGGCACCCGACCAGCGGGCAGCCGATCACCCGGCAGCCGACCGCGTCGCAGCCGGCCGTTTCCGCAGGAGGCTCCGGTGTCCAACCTCCGGGGACGCCGCCCCCGCCCGGTGGCGGGCCCCCCCACCAGTACGTGCCGCCGGCCTACTACTACGAGGAGGTCCACCGCTCCGACGGCTGGAAGCGCACGCTCCTCATGGTCGTGGGCCTGGTCCTCCTCCTCGGCGCGCTCGGGTTCCTGGCGATCACCTTCTACGACTCTCTCGGCCTCAACGACGAGACCCCGCCGACCGTGACGACCCCCAGCGACGAGGCAGTCCTGGTGGAAGTGCCCGATGTGATAGGGCTCAGCTACGGGGAGGCCGACGCGCGGTTGCGGTCCGCCGGTCTGGAGCCCGAGCCGAGCTACCAGGTCAACACCGAGTTCCCCGAGAACACGGTCTTCGCCCAGAGCCCGCCCGCCGGCCAGAGGATCGCCGAGGAGGAGACGGTGGCGCTCACCGTCAGCCAGGGCGAGATCCCCCGGGTCCCGCCCGTGCGGGGCCGCAACCGGGTGGACGCCGAGGAGATCCTCCAGAACGCCGGCTTCCAAGTCATCGTGATCGAGGGTCCCAGCCAGGCCGAGGCCGGCACGGTGGTCTTCCAGGAGCCCGGCTCGGGAGCGGAGCTCGCGCTCGGCGAGGCGGTGACGATCACGGTCTCCACCGGTCCGGGACAGATCTTCGTGCCCGATGTGCGGGGACAGTCGCCCTTCGATGCGATCCAGACGCTGATCGGCCAGGGGTTCCGGGTGGCTGAGCGGCGGGAGCCTTCAGCCGACGTTCCCGAGGGCGAGATCATCGACACCGACCCGGCCCACGGGTTCCCGGTGTCCGCCGGCCTCGAGGTGTTCATCATCATCTCCGACGGGCCGCCTCTGGTGATCATCCCCGACGTGCAGGGCCTGCTGTTCGACACCGCGAGGCTGGCGATCGAGCGCGAGGGCCTCACCATCGGATCGGTGACGTTCGAGCCTGTCGAGCCGGGATCCACCGACGTGGGCCGGATCCTCGCCCAGACCCCGCCGCCGGACCTCGAGGTCGCGACCGAGACGGCGGTGGACGTCGTGGTGGGCGCGCTGTCGGAGGAGGGCGACCAGCTCGACACCGAACCGGCGGACGGCGAGGGGGCCGAGAACGAGGGCCAGGGCCAGACCGGCTAGGCGGCTGGCTAGCGGCAGAGGGCCAGGAAGTTGTCGAGCAGGTCCCGGCCGGCTTCGGTCAGCACCGACTCGGGGTGGAACTGCACGCCCTCGGTGGGGTGCTCCCGGTGTCGCAGGCCCATCACCAGGCCCTGATTGCAGGTGGCGGTCACCTCCAGGTCGGGCGGCAACGAGGAGCGCTCGACGATCAGCGAGTGATAGCGGGTGGCGGTGAGCGGGTTGGGCAGTCCCGCGAACACGCCGGTGGAGCCGTGCTCGATGACCGACGTCTTGCCGTGCATCACCTCGGGGGCCCGGACCACCTCCCCACCGAAGACCTGGCCGATGCACTGCATCCCCAGGCACACCCCGAAGATGGGCACCTCGCCGCTGAGCTCGCCCAGCAGTTCGTTGCTGACCCCGGCATCGTCGGGGGTGCCCGGCCCCGGACTGATCAGGATCCCGTCGGGCTCGAGCGTGCGCACCTCGTCGACGGTGACCGCGTCGTGCCGGTACACCAGCGGCTCGGCTCCCAGCTCCCCCAGATACTGCACCAGGATGTAGACGAACGAGTCATAGTTGTCGATCACCGCAATCCGAGGCCCCACCCGAGAAACGCTACCGCCAAGGCGTGATCAGCAAGCCGTGGCATCGCGCCGGGGTAGGCCGGCGGGTGGCGGCGAGGAACGGCCGACCGACAATGGGGCGAAGCCCCGTCGGTCGGACGGCCTCGACGACAGGCCCCGCCGGCCGGAAATGCCTAGCTGCCAGCAGAGTCGCGGGCTTCGACCGCCTCCAGCACGTGCAACGCGATGTCAGCGACCTGCACCGCGTCCTCCTCGACGCCCGCTGCCCGCACCCCGTCGTCCATCATGATGTAGCAGAACGGGCAGGCGGTTGCGATGCGCGACGCCCCGGTGTCGAGCAGCTCCCGGGAGCGCTCGTCGTTCACCTTGGTGCCGATGGTCTCCTCCATCCACATGCGGGCTCCGCCCGCCCCGCAGCACATGCCCTTGGTGCCGTTGCGGGGGGCCTCCACCAGGTCGATGCCGCCCAGGGAGCCGAGCACCCGCCGGGGGGCCAGGTACACGTCGTTGTGGCGCCCCAGGTAGCAGCTGTCGTGGTAGACGACCCGCTCGGCGAGGGTGGCGCCGTCGAGGTCGAGCCGGCCGTCGGCCACCAGCGCGTCGAGCAGCTGGCTGTGGTGGACGACCTCGTAGTGCCCGCCGAGCTGCGGGTACTCGTTGGCGAGCGTGTTGAAGCAGTGGGGGCACTGGGTGACGATCTTGCGCACTCCCATGGAGTTCAGCGTCTCGATGTTCGTGGAGGCCAGCATCTGGAACAGGTACTCGTTGCCGGAGCGTCTCGCCGAGTCGCCGGTGCAGTTCTCGGCCGGGCCGAGGATGGCGAAGTCGATCCCGGCCCGCTCCATGAGCTGGGCCATGGCCCGGGCCACCTTCTTGTTCTTGTCGTCGAAGGAGCCCGCGCAGCCGACCCAGTACAGGTACTCGGCGTCGAGGGGGTCACCGCCGTCGATGACCCGCACCCCGTCGAGGTCCCGGGCCCAGTCGGCCCGCTCGGTCTGGCTCATCGACCACGGGTTGGACGAGTTCTCCATTCCCCGGAAGGCCTGGCCCAGCTCCGAGGGGAAGTCGCTCTCCATCAGGGTCAGGTAGCGGCGCATGTCCAGGATCTTGTCGAGGATCTCGATGTTGACCGGGCAGATCTCGTCGCAGGCCCGGCACGAGGTGCACGCCCACAGCTCCTCGTTGCTGATGCGTTCGAACATCCAGTTGGCCGGCACCGTCACCTCGGCTTCGCCGGTGCCTAGCGGCGGTGACGTGGCCGGGTTGCCGGTGCGGGCCATGATCTCGCCCGTCTTGAGCACGATCTCGCGGGGGTCGAGGGGCTTGCCGGTGGCGTGGGCCGGGCAGACCGACGTGCAGCGGCCGCACATGGTGCAGGCGTCGGTGTCGAGGAGTTGCTTCCACGAGAAGTCCTCGACGACCGAGGCCCCGAACGTCTCGAGCTCGGTGTCGCCCTCCACCAGGTTGGGCATGGGGCGCATGGCGCCCTTGGGGCGGTCCCGGTGGCGCAGGTACATGTTCAGCGGCGATGTGAACATGTGGCGCAGCATGGTGGTGGGCAGGATCACCAGGAAGGCCATGAAGGCGACCACGTGGGCCACCCACCACGCCTGGTGCCAGCCGTGCAGTGCCCCCGAGCCCTCGACCAGCGTGGCCAGCGGGTAGCCGACGAAGCTCCAGCGCTCGTGGTCGGGCAGGCCGTCGGCCGCGATCCGGAAGGCCTCCGCACCGAAGCCGGTCACTCCTATGGCCAGCAGCACGCCGCCTATGACCGCGTGCTCGGGCCGGGTCTTGATGCGGATGCGGTAGGGCCGCCACGCCGGCGGGCCGAAGCGGCGCAGGATGGCCCACACCATGCCCGCCACGAACACCAGCCCGGCGGCGTCGCCCACCGCGGAGTAGGCCCGGTACACGTCGCCGTGGAGGAACTTGAGCCCGTCGGGGAGCTGGTGGTCGACCTCCAGGGTGGTGGTCACGCCCAGCAGGATCAGGAAGCTGAAGTAGATGAGCGAGTGCATCACCCCGGCGCCGGGCTCCCGCAGCAGGGTGCGCATGTACACGCCCGCCCGGAAGTCGGCCATGCGGTGCTTGGCGTTGTGCACCGTGGTGCGGCGGTTGTCGGGCCGGCCCCGCTGCCAGTTCTTCACCCGGTGGGCGAACAGGACCGACCCGTACACCAGCAGCACGGGGATGACCGTGTAGAAGGCGACCTTCAGGGGGGCCGGGATGTTGCCGAACACCTCGCGGGTGATGGGGCTGTCGTCGTGGAAGCCGGCGACGCCGGCCACGATGCCCGACAGGGCGGTGAACAGCGCGATGGCCACGCCGACCACGACGACGATGTGATGGGGCTTGATCCGGGACTGCATGACGGCGCGACATTACCCGCCGCGCCCGTTCTCAGTGAGGGCGGGCCTCAGTGGGGACGGGAGGCTTGGGCGGCTACCTCGGCGGCGGCGGCGGCCGCGGCCTCGGGGTCCAGGGCTCGCTGGAGGGGGTGCATGGGCTCGATCGGGAGCATGTCGGCGCCCAGCACGTAGTGCAGCGGCATTCCGGTGGGGATGTTGAGCGCTCCGATGTCGGTGTAGGAGATCCCGTCGAGGTGCTTGGCCAGGGCCCGCAGGCTGTTGCCGTGGGCCGAGACCAGCACGGTGTGCCCCCGGCGCAGGTCGCCCACGATGGCGTCCTGCCAGTAGGGCAGCAGCCTGGCCAGAACGTCGGCGAGGCTCTCCGTGAGCGGCACCAGCCCGGGCGGCAGGTCGGCGTAGACCGGTGACTGGTTGGGGTTGAACTCGTTGTCACCCCGGATGGGCGGGGGCGGGGTGTCGTAGCCCCGGCGCCACCGCTGCAGCTGCTCGTCTCCGTGGGCCTCGCGGGTGGCTGCCTTGTCCAGTCCGGTGAGGTCGCCGTAGTGGCGCTCGTTGAGCCGCCAGCTGCGGTGAACCTCAAGCGAGCCGAGGCCCAGGGCGTCGAGCACGATGGCGGTGGTCTCGGTGGCCCGGCGCAGCACCGAGGTGTGCACTGCGGTGGGGATCAGGTCCGCGCCCCTCAGCAACTCCGCCGCCCGGCGAGCCTCGTGTCGCCCCGTGTCGTCGAGGGGGCAGTCGTACCAGCCCGTGAAGAGGTTCTTGTCGTTCCACTCGCTGCGGCCATGGCGGAGCAGGATCAGGTCGTGGGCCATGGCTGTCAAGGTATCGGCCCGCCCTTTGTGAAAGTTGACAACTAAAGACTCAAGTTTTTGTTGTGACTGGGAATTAACTTGATTATGGTGGGCGTTCAAAGGTTAGGAGCATTCGAGCGAAAGGAAACCTGACCATGCCAAAGGCCGTCGGTATCGACCTCGGTACCACGAACTCTGTCGTAAGCGTCCTAGAGGGCGGCGACCCCGTAGTCATCCCCAACGCCGAGGGTTCGCGCACGACCCCCTCCGTCGTGGCGTTCAGCGCCGACGGCGAGGTTCTCGTGGGCGAGGTCGCCAAGCGTCAGGCCATCACCAACCCCGACCGCACGATCCGATCGGTGAAGCGGCACATGGGCACGGCCAAGAAGTTCAAGATCGACGACAAGGACTACGCCTCACAGGAGATATCGGCCCGGGTGCTGATGAAGCTCAAGCGCGATGCCGAGGAGTACCTCGGCGACACCGTCACCCAGGCCGTCGTCACCGTGCCCGCCTACTTCGACGACGCCCAGCGCACCGCCACCCACGAGGCCGGCAAGATCGCCGGACTCGAGGTGCTGCGGATCATCAACGAGCCCACCGCGGCCGCCCTGGCCTACGGGCTGGACAAGGAGTCCACCGACCAGACCATCCTCGTGTTCGACCTCGGCGGCGGGACCTTCGACGTTTCCGTGCTCGAGCTCGGCGACGGCGTGTTCGAGGTGAAGTCCACCGCCGGGGACACCAAGCTCGGCGGCGACGACTGGGACGAGGCCGTGATCGACTGGCTCGTGGCGTCCTTCAAGGGCGATCACGGAGTCGACCTGTCCGGCGATGCGATGGCCATGCAGCGCCTCAAGGAGGCCGCCGAGAAGGCCAAGATCGAGCTGTCCCAGACCCCGTCGTCGCAGATCAACCTGCCCTTCGTGACGGCCACCGACAAGGGTCCGCTGCACCTCGACTACACGTTGAGCCGGGCCAAGTTCCAGGAGATGACCGCCAAGCTGCTCGACCGTTGCCGGGGCCCCTTCGAGCGGGCCATCTCCGACGCCGGCGTGTCCAAGGGCGACATCCACCATGTGGTCCTGGTGGGCGGGTCGACCCGGATGCCCGCGGTGGCCGAGCTGGTGCAGGAGATGACCGGCCGCGAGCCCAACAAGACGGTGAACCCCGACGAGGTGGTGGCCATCGGCGCCGCCATCCAGGCCGGGGTGCTCAAGGGCGAGGTCAAGGACGTGCTGCTGCTCGACGTGACCCCGCTGTCGCTGGGCATCGAGACCAAGGGCGGCGTGATGACCACCCTCATCGAGCGCAACACCACCATCCCCACCCGCAAGAGCGAGATCTTCACCACCGCCGAGGACGGCCAGCCGTCGGTGGAGATCCACGTGCTACAGGGCGAGCGCCAGATGGCCGCCTACAACAAGACCCTGGGCAAGTTCCAGCTGGTCGATCTCCCGCCCGCCCCCAGGGGGATGCCCCAGATCGAGGTGACCTTCGACATCGACGCCAACGGCATCGTCCACGTGAGCGCTCAGGACAAGGCCACCGGCAAGGAGCAGTCGATGACCATCACCGGCCAGTCGTCCCTCGACTCCGAGGTCATCGATCAGATGGTGGCCGACGCGGAGTCCCATGCCGACGAGGACCGGCGCCGCCGCGAGGAGGCCGAGATCCGCAACGCGGCCGACACGCTGGTGTACCAGACCGAGAAGCTGCTCTCCGACCAGGCCGACGCGGTGTCCGACGACGAGAAGGAGACCATCAACTCCAAGCTCGCGGACCTGCGCAGCGCGCTGGAAGGCGACGACATCGAGGCGGTCAAGGCGGCCACCGAGGCGCTCATGACGGCCAGCCAGGAGTTCGGCCAGAGGCTGTACGACGCGGCCGCCGCGGCTGAGCGCGGCCAGGAGGCCGCCGGCGCCGCGCCCGACGACGACGATGTGGTGGAGGCCGAGATCGTCGACGACGACCGAGAGTCGGCGTGAGCGCCCAGTCCTCGGACGTGAGCGAGCTCGACACGGCGGCTTCCGAGCCCGACGGGACGGACCCGGCCCCGGAGGCCGGGCCGGCCTCCGAGCCGGAGCCGCCGGAGTCATCTGAGTCCGCGACCGCTGATCCTGAGTCGGCAGACCCTGGGACGTTCAGCGACGAGGCACCGGCCGATCTGGCCACCGCCATCGCGGAGCGCGACGCCTACCTCGAGGACCTGCAGCGGGTGACCGCCGAGTTCACCAACTTCCGCCGCCAGACAATGAAGCGCAACACCGACCTCGTGGCCCAGGCCGCCTCGCGGCTGGCCCGGGAGCTGCTGGTTGTGCTCGACGCCTGCGAGGCCGCGGTGAGCCAGGGCGTCGAGGGCATCGAAGCCGTTCAGGCCCAGCTGCTGGGCGTTCTGACCGGCGAGGGCCTCACCGTCCTCGGCACGGTCGACGAGGCCTTCGACCCTGGGTTCCATGAGGCGGTGATGAGCGAGGACTCCGGCGCCGACGGCCAGGCCGCCCCGGTCGTCGCCGAGGTCCTCCGCACCGGGTACGCATGGAATGGCCGGGTGCTCAGGCCGGCCATGGTGAAGGTGCGCAACTGAGCGAACAAGAGCGGGAAGTAGGGAGGTGAGCGTGGAGCCCCAGCGGGAGTGGTTCGAGAAGGACTACTACAAGATCCTCGGCGTGGCCGAGGACGCGTCGGCCTCCGACATCTCCAAGGCCTACCGCAGGCTGGCCAAGGAGCTGCACCCCGACGCCAACCCCGGCGACTCCGCGGTGGAGGACCGCTTCAAGGAGGTGGCCTCGGCCTACGACGTGCTCGGCGACTCGTCCAAGCGCAAGGCCTACGACGATGTGCGCCGGCTCGGCCCCATGGCCGGCGCCTTCGGTCCGGGCGGTCCGGGCGGCCCGGGCGCCGCCGGGGGCTTCAACCTGAACTTCGAGCAGATGGGCGACCTCCAGAACCTCTTCGGGGGGCTCTTCGGTCGCCGTCGTCGCCCCGGCGACACGGGTCAGCGGGGTGCCGACATCGAGACCGAGGTGAAGCTCGACTTCGCGGACGCGGTGTCGGGGGCCACCATCGCCGTGCCCGTTACCGGCGAGGCCCGCTGCCGGACCTGCGAGGGCCTAGGGGCCGAGCCCCCAGCCAGGCCGCAGCCGTGCCCGACCTGTTCGGGCACCGGGGTGACCGAGGAGAACCAGGGCCTGTTCTCCTTCAGCCGGCCCTGCACCGCGTGTGCCGGACGGGGGGTCGTCATCGACGAGCCCTGCTCGGCGTGCCGGGGTCGCGGCGTCGAGCATCGACGCCGCGAGGTGAAGGCGCGCATCCCCGCTGGGGTGACCGACGGCCAGCGGATCAAGCTCAAGGGACGCGGCGGCCCGTCGCAGGGACCCGGTGCCCAGCCCGGCGACCTGTATGTGCGGATCAGCGTGAAGCCGCACCGGCTCTTCGGGCGGGACGGCAAGAACCTCACGCTGAGCGTGCCGGTCACGTTCTCGGAGGCCGCGCTCGGCGCCCACGTCAAGGTCCCCACCCTCGACGACTCGACCATCACCATCCGGATCCCGCCGGGCACCACCACGGGACGGCGACTGCGCATTCCGGCGAGCCCCTCGACCGGTGGCGCCGACCTCATCGTCGAGGTCGAGGTGGTGGTGCCCGAACACCTGTCCGACGAGCAGCGGGCCGCGGTGGAGGCCTTCGCGGCCGCCCCCGGGGACGACCCCAGGCCCCATCTGCGACGCAAGACCTCAGACCACGGAGAATCATCATGACCGACGAACGCTTCCATCGAGCCGTGTACGTCATATCGGTGGCCGCCGAACTGGCGGGAGTGCACCCCCAGACGCTGCGGATCTACGAGCGCAAGGGTCTGCTCGCGCCGGCCCGGACCGCGGGCGGCAGCCGCCGCTACAGCGACGCCGACCTGGCGCTGCTGGGACGCATCGCCGAGCTCACCGACTCGGGGCTCAACCTTGCTGGAGTGCAGCGCGTCCTGGAACTCGAACGCGAGGTCGCCGAACTCCGGTCCCAGCTGTCCGAGGCGCGCCAGGCGCATGCGGAGTACCGGGCGGAATTGGCCGCCCGGGGCTTCACCGGAGCCAGCCTGGTCCCGGCGGTTCGACCGCAGAGGCCGGTGACGCTGTACCGCGCCCGCCGAGACCCCGCCGCTGAGCCCGGTGCGGCCGCGGGCCCGGACGCCCACCGCCGGGCCCACTAGGAGAGGCGATGGCACTCGACCCCAACCGCTGGACTCTCAAGACGACGGAGGCCTTCTCGGCCGCCACCGAGTCGGCCCGGTCGGCCTCGCACGCGGAGGTGACCCCCGACCACCTGCTCCTGGCCCTGCTGGCCCAGGAGGAGGGCCTGGTCCTGCCAATGCTGCACTCCGCGGGCGTCGATCCCACCGCGGTTCGAGACAGGGCCCAGCAGGCGGTCACCACCCTGCCCCGGGCCTACGGGTCCGAAGTCGGCATCTCGCGGGAGCTGCGCGACGTGCTCGACGACGCCGACACGCTGCGGTCCGACCTGGCCGACGACTACCTGTCCACCGAGCATCTGGTCCTGGCCCTCGGCGGCCGGCTGGACCTGGACCGCGAGCTGCTGCTCAAGGTGCTGCACGAGGTGCGTGGCAGTCACCGGGTCACCACCAAGGCTCCCGAGGACCAGTACCAGGCGCTGGAGCGGTACGGCCGCGACCTGACCTCCGAGGCCCGGGCGGGCAGCCTCGATCCCGTCATCGGTCGTGACGACGAGATCCGGCGGGTCATCAGGGTCCTGGCCCGGCGTCGCAAGAACAACCCGGTGCTGATCGGTGAGCCCGGCGTGGGCAAGACCGCCATCGTGGAGGGCCTGGCCCAGCGCATCGTCGACGGCGACGTGCCCGACAGCCTCGCCGGCAAGCGGCTCGTGGTGCTGGACCTGGCCGCCATGGTGGCCGGGGCCAAGTACCGGGGCGAGTTCGAGGAGCGGCTGCAGGCCGTGCTGGCCGAGATCGAGGAGGCCGGCGGCGAGGTCGTCACCTTCATCGACGAGCTGCACACCATGGTGGGTGCGGGCGGCGCCGAGGGAGCCATGGACGCCGGCAACATGCTCAAGCCCATGCTGGCCCGGGGCGCGCTGCGGATGGTGGGGGCCACCACCCTCGACGAGTACCGCAAGCACCTCGAGACCGACGCCGCGCTGGAGCGCCGCTTCCAGCCGGTGCTGGTTGAGCCCCCCTCCGTCGAGGCGACGGTGGCCATCCTGCGGGGCCTGCGTGAGCGCTACGAGGTCCATCACGGGGTGCGCATCAAGGACTCGGCCCTGATCGCGGCGGCCCAGCTGTCGGACCGCTACATCACCGGCCGGTTCCTTCCCGACAAGGCCATCGACCTAATCGACGAGGCGGCCAGCTCGCTGCGCATCGAGATCGACTCCGTGCCCACCGAGATCGACGTGGTGGAGCGCCGCCTGCGCCAGCTGGAGATGGAGCGGGTCGCGCTGACAGCCGAGACCGACGCCACCTCACGCGAGCGCCTGGAGGACCTGGAGCGACAGATCGCGGACCTCACCGAGGAGTCGTCCGCGCTGACGGCCCGGTGGCAGGCCGAGAAGGAGGCCATCGGCGTCATCCGGTCCCTCAAGGAGGAGCTGGAGACCCAGCGGTCCGACCTGGAGCGCGAGCCCGACCTGGAGCGGGCCGCCGAGCTCCGCTACGGCATCATCCCCGAGACCGAGCGCCGCATCGACGAGGCCACCAGCCGCCTGGCGTCACTGCAGAGCGACTCGTCGATGCTCACCGAGGAGGTCGACGCCGACCACATCGCCACCGTGGTCAGCCGCTCGACCGGCGTGCCGGTGTCCCGGTTGATGGAGGGCGAGACCGCCAAGCTGATCCGTCTGGAGGAGCACCTCCACGAGCGGGTGGTGGGCCAGGACGAGGCCGTGAGCGTGGTGGCCAACGCCATCCGCCGCAGCCGTGTCGGTCTGGGCGATCCCCACCGCCCCATCGGCAGCTTCCTGTTCCTGGGCCCCACCGGGGTGGGCAAGACCGAGCTGGCCCGGTCCCTGGCCGCGTTCCTGTTCGACGACGAGGGTGCCATGGTGCGCATCGACATGTCGGAGTACCTGGAGAAGCACTCCGTGTCGCGCCTCATCGGCGCGCCCCCCGGATACGTGGGGTACGACTCGGGCGGCCAGCTCACCGAGGCGGTCCGGCGCCGCCCCTACGCGGTGGTGCTCCTCGACGAGGTCGAGAAGGCCCACGGCGACGTGTTCGGTGTGCTGCTGCAGCTGCTCGACGACGGCCGCCTCACCGACGGGCAGGGCCGCACCGTCGACTTCACCAACGTGGTGCTGATAATGACCTCGAACCTCAAGGGCGAGCCCGGCAACTTCTTCAGGCCCGAGTTCGTGAACCGCATCGACGACATCGTCCGGTTCCGCCCGCTCGAGCCCGAGGATCTGGCCGCCATCGTCGACATCCAGCTGGCGGGGCTGGGCGAGCGCCTGGAGCCGAAGCGCCTCGGGCTGGAGGTCACCTCCGAGGCCCGACAGCACCTGGCCCGTGCCGGCTACGACCCCGCCTTCGGCGCCCGGCCCCTGAAGCGGCTGATCCAACGCGCCATCTCCGATCCACTGGCCATCGCCATGCTCGAGGGCCGCTACGACCCCGACGACACGGTGACCGTCGACGTCGACGAGTCCGGCTCGTCGCTCATTCTCGGCTGACAGAGGCCGAGCCCTGGCGAGGCCGTGGGCGCTGTTGCTGTTACTTGGGCGGCCCGTGAGCGATAGCGAACAAGAGCGGTATTGGAGCTACACTTGGCGGGTAACGCCCCCCGATTGAAGGAGAGCGCCGTGCCTGCGACCGTTGTCGTCGGTACCCAGTGGGGCGACGAGGGGAAGGGCAAGTTCACCGACCTCGTCGCTGCCGAGATGGACATGGTCGTCCGCTACCAGGGCGGCCACAACGCCGGCCACACGCTGGTGGTAGGCGGCCAGACCTTCAAGATCCAGCTGGTCCCCAGCGGAGTCCTCTACGACCACATCACGCCGGTCATCGGCAACGGCGTGGTGGTCGACCCCCGGGTCCTCATCGCCGAGATCGACGCGCTGACGGCCAGGGGCATCGACTGCAGCTCCCTGAAGCTGTCGGGAAACGCTCACCTGATCATGCCCTACCACACCGAGCTGGACGCCCTGCACGAGCGCCACCTCGGCAATGCGAAGCTGGGCACCACCAAGCTGGGCATCTGACCCGCGTACGCCGACCGGTCCATGCGCACCGGGCTGCGGGTGCAGGACCTGCTCGACCCGAGCATCTTCCGTGCCAAGCTCGAAGCCGCCTTGTCACATACCAACAAGGTCCTGGCCAAGGTGTTCAACCGGCTGCCCATGAACGCCGACGACATCGCCCGCGTGTACCTGGACGAGTGCGCGCCCCGGCTCGCCGGATGCATCACCGACACCGTGAACCTCCTGCATGAGGCCCTCGAGGGGGGCCGGCAGGTGCTGCTGGAGGGGGCCCAGGGGACGTTCCTCGACCTCGACCACGGCACCTACCCGTTCGTGACGTCGTCCAACCCGGTGGTCGGCGGGGCCTGTGTCGGATCCGGCATCGGTCCGCGCCACATCGACCGGGTCATCGGCATCACCAAGGCCTACGTGACCCGGGTGGGGTCGGGGCCGTTCGTGACCGAGCTGTTCGACGAGGTCGGCGATCACCTCGTGGAGGTCGGCGGCGAGTTCGGCACCAACACCGGTCGCCGCCGCCGCACGGGGTGGTTCGACATGGTGATGATGCGCCAGGCGGTGCGGCTCAACTCGCTGACCGAGGTGGCCCTCACCAAGCTCGACGTGCTCGACGGCCTCGAGCGTCTCAAGGTGTGCGTCGCCTACGAGCTCGACGGTGAGCGCTACGAGCACATGCCGTACCACCAGTCGGTGATCCACAAGGCGGTGCCGGTCTACGCCGAGCTCGAGGGATGGAGCACCGACCTGAGCGGCATCACCCGGTCCTCGGAGCTGCCGGCCGCGGCCGCCGACTACATCGCCTTCCTCGAGGAGGGCATCGGCGTGCCCATCCGGCTGGTAGGGGTCGGACCGGGCCGGAGCCAGTACCTGGACTGGCAGGAAGCGGCCTAGAGGCCGAGCGGACAGATGCGCTGCAGTGCAGCTGAGAGGGACTAGCGAAGTGGACGCTGGAATCCCCAACGTGCTGGCGGGACGCTACGCCAGCGAACGCATGCGGGCCGTGTGGTCCCCGGAGCGGCGCGTCGTGCTGGAGCGCCGGCTGTGGCTGGCGGTCCTGGAGGCTCAGCGCAAGCTCGGGCTCGATGTCGCGGGGAGCGTGCTGGAGGCGTACGAGGCTGTGGTCGATGTGGTCGATCTCGAGTCCATCGCGGCCCGGGAGGCGGTCACCCGCCACGACGTGAAGGCCCGCATCGACGAGTTCTGCGCGCTGGCCGGTCACCAGCAGATCCACCTGGGCATGACGTCGCGCGACCTGACCGAGAACGCCGAGCAGCTCCAGATCCTCGAATCGCTGAAGGTGATCCGCGATGACCTGGTCGCGGTCATCTCCCGGCTGGCCGACCTGGCCGAGCGTCACGCCTCGACACCGCTGGTGGCCCGCACCCACAACGTGGCCGCTCAGGCCACCACGTTGGGAAAGCGCTTCGCCGACGCCACGACCGAGACCATGCTCGGCTTCACCAGGATCGACGAGCTCCTGGGCCGGTACCCGCTGCGGGGAATCAAGGGACCGGTCGGCACCCGGCTCGACCAGCTCGACCTGCTCGGCTCGGTGGAGGCGGTGGACGAGCTGGAGCGGATCGTGGCCCAGCACCTCGGCTTCGGCCGGGTGCTCGACGCGACGGGACAGACCTATCCCCGCTCGATGGACCTCGATGTCGTGTCCGCCCTGGTGCAGGCCGTCTCCGGACCGGCGTCATGGGCGACCACGATCCGGCTCATGGCCGGGCACGGCCTCGCTGCCGAGGGTTTCAGGGACGGGCAGGTCGCATCCTCGGCCATGCCCCACAAGGCGAACGCCAGGTCCTCCGAGCGCATCGGCGCGCTGCGGACCGTCCTCGACGGGCATCTGGCCATGGCGGCGTCCCTGGCCGGCCGCCAGTGGAATGAGGGCGACGTGAGCTGCTCGGCGGCCCGCCGGGTGATGCTCCCCGACGCCTTCTGCGCCGCCGACGGCCTCCTCCACACCGCGCTGGGCGTGCTCGAGGAGCTTCACATCGACACCGACGCCCTCAACGCCGACTTCGAGCGCTTCGTTCCTGCGCTGGCAACCACGAGGCTGCTCACCGCACTGGTGGGCGCCGGGATGGGTCGTGAGGCCGCGCTCGCAGTACTGGCGGCGCCCACCCGGCAGGCCGCTCAACAAGCTGGAGGCGGCGCCCCTGCCGACCTCGACGGCCTGCTCGACCAGCTCGCCGCGGACGGCCGCGTGCCGCTCGACCGCGACGACCTGGCCCGACTGGTGGCCGACCCGGCGCAGTTCACAGGAACCGCATCGTCGCAGACCGCCCTCGTGGTGGCGTCAGCCCGCGAGATAGCGGCACGCCATCCCGCAGCCGCGGCGCAGCCCGCCGAAGTTCGGTTGTGACCCCCCGGCTCATGACGGGCCGGGAGACGGGGTGACCGTCAGGTCCCGCCGCGGGAGATTCCAGCCCGCTTGAGGACCGCCGCGGGAACGCCCACCTCTCTCCATGCGGAGTATGTGATTCCCTTGCGGCCGCTGTAGGACACCGCAATCTCGACGAATGCGTCCTCGAGTTCGCTGATGTCGGTCGTTTCTGCGGGCGCGCTCAACGTACGCTCGAGGTCGATTCGCTCTTGTATGAGCTGCACCCGACGAATGGGTGTCGCTCCCTCGAGCGCTTCGCTGATTGCTTCGATTCGCTTCTGCATCGACTCGGCAGTACGCCTCCGACCGGGTCGAGGCCGGTTCGATTCGAGACCCTCCAGGTATGCGCTTACCGCCTTGTTTTCGGATCGAGCCCGGGCATTCGCAGCCTTGTGTTCGTCTGACATGTGTCGAACCACTGGTTGCTCCTTGTTCTGTTGAATCTAGAGACTCGAATGATAGCCATTGCCGTATCGCATATTCAACCACGGCTGGCAAATAGATGTGTTCTGCTGATATCTGGCTAGGGTTTCTGCCTCAACCAGCGCAAATCCGGGAGTTGATTTGGACACACCAACGCCCGCCTACTCGATAACTATCAAGGTCTCGCTGGGGAATCGCCCCGGGACGTTGGGTCGCTTCGCTACCGCCATTGGCGATGCAGGCGGCAATATTGCCGCCATCCCGGGATTCGAGGCCAAGGGCCCGGTCGTGATGCGAGAGATCGATGTGCTCGCCAAGTCGCCGGACCATGCCCGCGAGATAGTGACCGCGGTCAGTCATCTCGACGGCGTCACCGTTCTCGACTGGTGGGACCGCACATTCCGGCTCCATGAGGGCGGAAAGATCGAGGTCAACGCCCTGTGTCCGGTTGGTGACGCCCATGACCTGGCCATGGCGTACACGCCGGGCGTGGCCCGAGTGTGCACCGCGATCGAGCGGGAGCCCATGCTGCGTCACACCCACACGATCGTGAAGAACATCGTTGCCATCGTCACCGACGGCACCGCGGTACTGGGCCTCGGCAACATCGGCCCGGCCGCGGCCCTGCCGGTAATGGAGGGCAAGGCTCTGCTGTTCAAGGAGTTCGGAGGCGTGGACGCCTTCCCGGTGTGTCTTGATGTGAGCACGCCCGACGAACTGGTTGAGACCGTTGTTCGCATGGCACCGTCGTTCGGCGGCATCAACTTGGAGGACATCGCCGCGCCGGCGGCCTTCGAGATCGAGGAACGGCTCATTGATGCCCTCGATATTCCCGTGTTTCATGACGATCAGCACGGCACGGCCATCGTTACCACAGCTGCCTTGAGAAACTCTCTCAAGCTGATCGGCAAACCCCTCGACGGTGTGTCGGTGGTGATCTCGGGCACCGGCGCGGCCGGTTTGGCCGTCGCCAAGATGCTTCATGACGCTGGTGTCGGCGAGATTGTGGGCGTCGACCGGCTCGGTGCGATCCATAGGGGTCGCAGTGGATTGCACGACGCCAAGCAATGGTTCGCAACCAATACCAATCCCGATCAGAAGGCGGGCTCTCTCTCGGAGGTCATCCGCGGCACCGATGTGTTTGTTGGAGTGTCCGCGCCGGGTCTGCTGAGGGCGGACGATGTCCGGGCCATGGGCCGCGATCCGATTGTCTTTGCGATGGCGAACCCCGATCCGGAGATCCGCCCCGAGGAGGTCGACGGTCTGGCTGCGATCATGGCCACCGGCCGGTCCGACTTCCCCAATCAGATCAACAATGTTCTCGCCTTTCCGGGCGTGTTCAGAGGCGCGCTGGACGCCAGTGCCACCCGCATCACCGAGCGGATGAAGTCGGCCGCGGCCGTCGCGATCGCCGGGGTGATCGACGACGAGGATCTGGACCGCAACTACATCATCCCGTCCGTCTTCGATCGCCGGGTCGCGTCGCGGGTCGCGGTCGAGGTGGCGGCCTGCGCGGTGGACGAAGGCTGCGTGCGCCCGCCGGCGCCGGCGGTCCCCTCCGACCTGCTCTGAGCTGCTGAACCGGTCGGTTCAGCCTTCGAGCCTGGTCAGGTCGCGCACCGCTCCCGTGTCGGCTGAGGTTGCCATGGCCGCGTAGGCGCGCAGCGCGGTCGACACCTGGCGTTCGCGGGCGCGGGGCCGCCAGCCTCCCGGGCGCTCGTCCTCCTGCTGCCGCCGCCGGGTCAGTTCGGCGTCGTCGACTCTGAGGTTGACCGTGCGGTTCGGGATGTCGATGTCGATGATGTCGCCGTCCCGGATCAGGCCGATGGCACCGCCCTCGGCCGCCTCGGGCGAGGCGTGGCCGATGGACAGGCCCGACGTTCCGCCGGAGAAGCGGCCGTCGGTGAACAGCGCGCACTCCTTGCCCAGCCCGCGGGACTTGATGTACGAGGTCGGGTAGAGCATCTCCTGCATGCCGGGGCCGCCCCTGGGCCCCTCGTAGCGGACGACCACCACATCACCGGACTGGACCCCTCCGGAGGAAGCGAGGATCCCGTCGCAGGCGTCCTCCTGGCTCTCGAACACTCTGGCCGGTCCGGAGAAACGGAAGATCGACTCGTCGACGCCGGCGGTCTTGATGATGCAGCCGTCGGTTGCGATGTTGCCGTAGAGCACGGCCAGGCCGCCGTCGGCGTTGTAGGGGGCGTCGACGGAGCGGATGCAGCCGTCGGTGCGGTCGGTGTCGAGGCTCGGCCATCTGGTGGCCTGGCTGAACGCCACCTGGGTGGGGATCCCCGCCGGCCCTGCCCGGTAGAACTCGACGACCTCGCTGGAGGGGTCGCGCATCACGTCCCACACCTCGAGGGCGTCGGCCAGCGTGTTCGAGTGCACCGTCGGGACCGACGTGTCCAGCAGCCCGCCCCGGTCGAGCTCGCCCAGGATGCCCATGATCCCCCCGGCCCGGTGAACGTCCTCGACGTGGTACCGGTCCGTGGACGGCGCAACCTTGCAGATGTTGGGCGTGTTGCGGCTGAGCCGGTCGATGTCGGCCATGGTGAAGTCCACCTCGCCCTCCCGGGCCGCGGCCAGGATGTGCAGCACGGTGTTGGTGGAGCCGCCCATGGCGATGTCGAGGCGCATGGCGTTCTCGAAGGCGACCTTGCTGGCGATCGAGCGGGGCAGCACCGACTCGTCGTCCTTCTCGTAGTAGCGCCGGGCCAGGTCGACCACCCGCCGGCCGGCCTCACAGAACAGCTCGCGGCGGTCGGCGTGGGTGGCAACCACCGTGCCGTTGCCGGGAAGTGACAGCCCCAGGGCCTCGGTGAGGCAGTTCATGGAGTTGGCGGTGAACATCCCCGAGCAGGACCCGCAGGTCGGGCAGGCCGAGCGCTCCATCTCCAGCAGGTCCTCGTCGCTGACCGAGTCGTCGCCCGCCGAGATCATGGGATTGATCAGGTCGAGCTTCACGCTCACTCCGGCCAGCTTGGTCTTGCCCGCCTCCATCGGTCCGCCCGAGACGAACACGGTGGGAACGTTGAGCCGCATGGCGGCGATCAGCATCCCGGGAGTGATCTTGTCGCAGTTGGAGATGCACACCAGCGCGTCGGCACAGTGGGCGTTCACCATGTACTCGACCGAGTCGGCGATGAGGTCGCGGCTCGGAAGGCTGTAGAGCATCCCGCCGTGGCCCATGGCGATGCCGTCGTCAACCGCGATGGTGTTGAACTCCTTGGCCACCCCGCCTGCGGCCGCGATCTCGCCGGCCACCAGCTGGCCGAGGTCCTTCAGGTGCACGTGGCCCGGCACGAACTGGGTGAACGAGTTGGACACCGCCACGATGGGCTTGTCGAAGTCGTCGTCGGTCATGCCGGTGGCCCGCCACAGGGCGCGGGCGCCGGCCATGTTCCGACCTTGCGTGGTGGTGTGTGATCGGAGCTTCCCCATGGGTCAACACTACCGAACTCTGCTCTGCTGGGGACCGGCGGGTGCTGCGTCCGGCGGGTGCTGCGGGTGTTCGCTTGCTCGCACGGGCTTCGCCCTACTCGCTCGCAAGTCGTACACCCGCATCCCCCGCCTGGTATCCGCGGGCTGGCATCCCCCGCCTGGCTGTGCGTTCGCTCGGCGGGTGCTGCGGGTGTTCGCTTGCTCGCACGGGCTTCGCCCTACTCGCTCGCAAGTCGAACACCCCATCCCCCGCCTGGGCATCTCCCGGCTGGACGTTGCGGTTTCCGTTGGCGGTGGTTGCAATGCTTGGGGGGGTTGAGTTAGCTTGAAATATATGGAAAAGAGTTGGAGAGGTGGAATGGGAACTTTTGAATGGCCGCTACGGCTCGAGACCATGGATGGTCGAAGCTCGCTGGAACTGGAGGCGCTGGTGGACACCGGCTCGACCTTCACGGTCGTCGCCGCGGACCAGTTGCGGGAGCTCGGGGTCTCGCCCTTCGAGAAGGTGCACCTCGAACTGGCCGACGGGCGACGCGACTTCTACGACATCGCCCGGGCCATGGCCAGCATCGACGGACGCACCGAGGCCACCCTGGTCGTCTTCGGGGCGGAGGGTGCGCCCGCACTGCTGGGCGCCTACACGCTGGAGGGGTTGAGGCTGCAAGTAGACCCGGTTCACCGGCAGTTGGTCCCCCTGAGAGGCCGGGCCTGACAAGCCCGTGGATGTTGCCGCCTGGCCCCGGGTGTGCGACCTCGCTAGGACCGGCCGGGTCCGGTTGGGGTGAACTCGGCGGGGAGGTGCTTGATGCCGTGGATGAAGGCGGACGAGAGCAGTTCGGGCTCGCCGGTGGCGTGGATGTCGCCGATGCGGCTGAACAGCTCCCGGAACATCACCTTGATCTCCCGGCGGGCCAGGTGGGCGCCCAGGCAGTAGTGCGGACCGGGGCCGCCGTAGCCCACGTGGGAGTTGGGGTCGCGCAGCACGTCGAAGGCGAGCGGGTCGTCGAACACCGTCTCGTCCCGGTTGGCGCACAGGTAGTGCATCACCACTTGGTCGCCCTCGTCGATCTTGACGCCCTCCAGCTCGGTGTCGCACAGGGCGGTGCGGCGCATGTAGGTGACCGGGCTGGCGATCCGAACGATCTCCTCCACCGCACTGTGGGCCACGCCCTCGAAGTCCTCGGCTCAGATGCGGCGCTGGTCATCATTGTCGGTGAGGTACACCAGGCCCCAGCTGATGGCGTTGCGGGTGGTCTCGTTTCCGGCCACCACCAGCAGGATGAAGAAGCTGGCCAGCTCGGCCCGGGTCAGCCGCTCCCCGTCGACCTCCGCGTTGACGAGGATGCTGGTCAGGTCCTCGGACTCCACGCCGACCTTCGACTCGGCCACATCGTCCATCAGCCGGCTCAGACTCTCCCCCGCGGTGAGGATGGCGGTGATCAGGTCGCCGAACTCGGGGACGTACTCCTCGTCGGCCGCGCCCAGGATGATGTTGGACTGGTCGAACACGAAGTCGTGCTCCGACGCGGGGATCCCCATCAGGTCGCAGACGATGCGCAGCGGCAGCCGGGCGGCCACGTCGGTGACGAAGTCGCACTCGCCCCGCTCGCAGACCTCGTCCACGATCATCGAGGCCTGATCCCGCACCGAGTCCTCCAGCCGGGCCAGCATCCGGGGGGTGAAGCCCGCCGAGACCAGCCGTCTCAGCCGGGCGTGGCGGGGGTCGTCCATGGCGATGATGGAGTTGAAGTACTCGTTGAACTCGGGCGGGAAGTCGTTGATGGTGACCCCCTGGGCCGACGAGTAGATCTGCGGCTTGCGCGACACCTCCAGGATCGGGGCGTGCCGGGGCACGACCCAGGCGCCCGGCGTCTTTATGCCCGCCAGTTCGTCCACGAACTGGAATCCGGGGAAGAACGTGAGCGGCTCCGATCGCAGCCTGCTCAGGTCCTCCTCCACCTCGCTGCGATGCCGACGCCAGAAGACGTTGTGGATCGGGTTGCGGGGATCGCCCTCGGTAGCCGGAGGGGGCTTGGCAGTCGAGCCGGGGGTAGCGACGGTCATGGCGTCGCGACGCGGGTCGGGCAGTCGTCGATCATCGCGCTGTCACTGTAGTGGTCGGGCGCGGCGTCGATCCGCGGACCTTCCGCTTTTCAGGCGGACGCTCTGCCAACTGAGCTACCCGACCGGGGTTGTCACCGCCGGTGAGGGCGGTAACGCGGTCCTGACGGGATTTGAACCCGCGGCCTCCACCTTGACAGGGTGGCGATCACTCCAGACTGATCTACAGGACCGGGCGCACGACGGGCGTGCGGGAACAGAGACGCTAGCGAGCCGTCCCGCTGCTCGCACCCCCAACGGGATTCGAACCCGTGTTACCGGCGTGAAAGGCCGGCGTCCTAGGCCGCTGGACGATGGGGGCCCGCCGGCCGTCGCCGACCGGCTCAGCCTACCGGCCGGGCCCGGACTGCCGGGAGAGCGCGTCCACGCCAGGGTTTCAGCTATTGGTAGGCATGGTGGCCAACGGGTAGCATCCCGTCCGATGCGACACGGAGTGCAGGGTCCTTGAACACCGGGCGTGGTGTGATGATCAGGTCGTTGACCCTGATCGACGAACTCGTCCTGACCCTCCTCAATGAGGAGAGCGGCTATTTTCGCCAGGTTCCGGGATGGAATCTGAACTGCGCCGTCGTCGGTGCGGCCCTCGCCGAACTGTCGCTGATGGCTCGCATCGACACCGACATGGAGTCCCTGATCCTGTTGGACGGGACCGCCACCGGCGATCCGGCCCTCGACCCCGTGCTCTACAAGATCGCGGCGGAGAAGACCCAGCGCAACGCCCAGTACTGGATCGAGCGGCTCGCCCCCGAGGCAGAGTCGATCATCGACCTGACCCTGGCCCGCCTGTGCGACCTGAAGATCCTCCAGCACCACGACGGCGACTTCTGGTCGCTGGCCGGATCGGCCTGGCGGATGGGAGTCCACACGGGATCCGAGGTGGGCACGGCGGTCGAGTTCGTCAAGACCCGCATCAGCCGGGCGGTCTTCAACAACGAGATTCCGGATCCGCGAGACATCATCATCTGTCTCATCGACACTTGCGACGTCCTGCGGTTCATCTTCGAACTTGATGAGGAGTCCGAGGAGCGCGTTGAGCAGATCTGCAAGATGGACTTGATCGGCCGCGCCATCGCCGATGCCGTCGGCCACAACATAGCCGGGCCGCAGTTCCGGCGGTCCGCCCTGGCAAAGCAGATTCCCGTCGTCAAGCTGCGGAAACTGCTGCGCAGCAAGAATGTGCGCAGCGGCAACCTGCCCGCGGTCTTCGCGGAACTCCAGAAAGAGTATGGCCCGGTGTTCGAGATCCGGCCGCCGGTCGCAGAGAACATGATCGTTCTCGCTGGACCCGAGACGAATCACTGGGTGCATCGGCACGGTCGCATGCACTTGAGAGCCAGGGACTATCTGGAGGACTTCGAAAAGGTCTACGGCGGGGTCGGACTGTTGCCCGCCCTCGACGGCGCCGATCACTTTCGGTACCGGAAGTCCATTCAGCCTGCGTACTCGCGCACCAGGCTCGAAGAGCAGTTGGATGAGTTCCTCGCCCACGCGCGGAACGAGATGAACACCTGGAATGTCGGAGAAACGCTCCCCGGGGTGGGAATGTGCCGGAAGCTGATCAACGCGGCCATGTCACCACTGTCTGTCAGCATCGATTCGCAGGACATCGTTGACGACATGCACAAGTTCAAGGATCGTGCCCTCAAGACGCACATCGGCCGAACTCTCCCCAAGTTCATGCTGAAGACCCCGGGCATGAAGCGCAGGGCAAAACTGGTCGGTGAGGTTGTGGATCGGGTCCTGAGTGTCCATACGCCCGCCCAGCGGGCTGGATGCCCCCGCGATCTTGCCGATGACCTACTGACCATGCACTCGAACGATCGGCAGTTCCTCCCGGAGTCGAATTTGCGGTTCGTGCTCTCGGCACCGCTGATCGCCAGCATGTACGTAGGCGATCAGCTCAGCTTCATCACGCACGCCATGGTGTCGCGGCCGGAGTTGTACGAGAAGATCCGCGCCGAGGCTGATGCCCTGTTCACCGACGATGATCCGGATCGCGACGCACTCACCGGAACGGAGACTGACGTCACTCGTCGCTTCATTATGGAAGTGATGCGTATGTACCCGATCGTCCCATTGTCGGTCCGGAACGTAGCCAACGCGTGCGAGGTTCAGGGCTATGAGCTTCCCGAGGGTGTTCGGGTATTCATCGCGACGACCGCCACGCACTACATGGAGGATCTCTTCCCCGATCCCTTCAAGTTCGACATCGACCGATATCAAGCGCCGCGCAAAGAGCACATCGGCACCGGGTACGTCCCGTACGGCCTAGGTACTCACACGTGCCTCGGGTCCCGTCAGACCGAGATGTATCTGGCCACCAACCTGCTGATGATGGCGCACTACTTCACCTTCGAGATCGCCCCCAAGAACTACAAGCTCAAGATCAGCCCGTTCCCGTCGATGTCTCCCAACAAGAAGCTGAAGTTCCGCATCTCCGAGCAGCGCCACGAGCTACCCGTCTGACGCGCCCTGCTCCCGGGCGTGGCGTTGATGGATCTCCTCGACGGCCACGTCGAGGTCGTCCCACATGCGCTGCACCGTTGAGCGCAGTCGCATGTTCTCGTAGGCGCCCCACACGGTCATCGCCGGCGGTACCACCAGGATGGAGACGAGCAGCGAGTAGGCGATGGCGATTGCGGCGGTGATGCCGAACTGCTGCGTACCTGCCAGTGGCGAGAAGATCAGCACCCCGAACCCGAGCGCCGTGGTCAGGGCCGAGCCCAGCAGAGCCGAACCGGTGGTTTCGAGGGTACGGATCGCCGCTTGCTCCGGGTTGCGTACTCTGGCGAACTCCTCCCGGTAGCGGTGGATGACATGGATGGTGTAGTCCACCCCGATCCCGATGGACAGCGCCGTGATGATCGAGGTGATCAGCCCGTAGGGGATGTTCAGCAGCGCCATCGTGCCCAGGATCCAGATGAGGACGAGCACGATCGGTCCCACCGCGATGATCCCCAGCATTGGCCGGCGCAGCGTGAGCCAGAAGAAGAGAATGAGAATGCCGAGGGCCGCCGCGACGGTCGAGGTGATCGCCTCCGTCTGACGGGATGTGATCTGGTCGGTGACGGTGACTGACAGGACACTCGTCGAGGTCGCCGTGATGGCGTGGTCGTCACCGGACCACAGCGCCTCGATCTCCTCCTGGAGTACTGCGGTGGCTCCGGGATCATCGGTGTAGGTCGGGAACTGGAGCAGGATCGCGTCGACGCCGCCGGGATCGTTGTCCAGCAGGTGGGTCAATGCCGGCTCAATCGTCCCGAGCCGGTCCAGGAACTCCTGCATGAGGGCCGGATCGAGTTCCACCCCAGCCGAGGCCTCGGTAAAGAGGGCGGCCAGTTCAGGGTCGTACCTGTCGCCCGGTTCGGAGCTGTCGTGGGTCCAGTCGCGCAGAAGGGACACATACGACGCTTCCATCGGTCCTGCAGCCGCCCGGGGGCGGCGGTGCGGATCGGCGAAGGCCCTGCTGAGATCCTGCACGTTCAGGAGGGTGCGGGTCTCGGTGACCTCGGCTCTCACCAGCACGCTGGCCAACTCCGTCGACCCGCCGACGGCTGCGTCGAGGCTCTCCATGTCGTTCATCACGTGCCCGTCCCGGGGAAGGATGTCGCGGACGCTGAACTCCGAGTGGAGTCCTGTGGCTGCGACCCCGAATGCGATCGTCACAGCCAGCACCGCGATGAGATAGGGAGCCGGCCGCCGGGCCACGCTCGCGCCGAGGACCCTCGCCACCCGGTCGATCCCGGGCAGCGCGCCCGAAACCGGACGGGGCGGCTTCAACTTGCCGCGGGCCTCGCGCCGCCGGTCGACGATCGTCCGTCCGGCCGGGACCAGCGTGAGCATGACGATCAGGCTCAATCCGACGCCCAGCCCCGCCACGATGCCGAAGTCGCCGATCACGTCGATCGGGGAGAACAAGGTGGCGAGGAAGCTCGCGATGGTTGTGACGGCCGCCAGCGTCAACGGGATGGCGACGTTTCGCAGACCCGTCCGGACTGCCTGGAGCACCGGCTCGCCGTCGGCTCGCAGTTCCCGGTAATGCGAGACCGCCTGGATCGCATAGTCCACCGTGAGGCTGATGACGATGATCGGCACCATGGTTGTGAGCGAGCTCGGAGGACCGATCCAACCGAGCGCGTTGGGCCCGAGCCACCCCTCCGCTCCAACGATCCAGACCAGCGAGAAGACGAGACCTGTGAGTGTGAGAACCAGATCTGAGAACGTTCGCAGGAAGAGCACGATCAGCACCGCGATCAGCAGCAGCGCCAACCCGACCAGCGGCGCCATCCCCGTCTCTATCGCCTCGGTGTACTCGTCCTCGATCACTACAGGCGACAGGCTGCTCACTCGCAGCGGGCCGGTCGAGTCGGCCGCCAGCTCGCTGATTCGCCGTTCTGCGTCCTGGACTCTCGTGTCGCCGGTGTTGAGCAGACGGATGTTGGCGATGGTGATCGGAGTGCCGTCCGAGTCGATCCCTCCCATCGCGGCCAGTGCGCCACCGATCTCGGGCATTCCCGAGAGGGAGTCGATCTCTGCCTGCGTGACCGATGCAGCGTCGAGCCCGCCCGCGGCCTCGATCAGCAACGAGGGCGCAATGAGCGGATCGGCCGGCGCCAGCAGCGCCGCCACGTCGGGCCGGGCGAGGATGCCGTCGAGCAGGGCGTCCATCTGGGCGAGCCCACCGGGCGTGAGCGCGTCGCCGCGGAAGACGAGGGTCACCACGCTGACGTCGCTGGACGCCCCGAAGAACTCGTCGAGCTCGTCCACTGCGGTGGCGATGGCGCTCCCAGGGGGAAGGAATTCCAGCGAGGCCCCTTCAACCGGAGGGGCGCGCCGTGTCGCCCCCGCAGCCAGTCCGACGGTGATCAACAGGAGAACGAGAAGCGTGATGGCCGGGCGGGCTGTTACCAGCCGGCTGAACCTATCGAGCAGGCGGCTCATGGCGGGTCACTGTATCAGTGCGCTACTCGTCGGAATCGACCGCCGTACAGGATGCTTCCGTAATAGTTGAATGCTCGCTTCGCGTGGGGTTCATTGAACGGGTAGTCCGCTCCCAACTGCCGAGCGGCGGCCAGCCCGGTCACGAAGCAGGTCTCCTGGCTGTTGATCAGAGTGTGAGCACCGCAGTGCCACGTTCTCCTCTTTCCCTGCACGAATCGGAACAGATTGACTGACACCGCCACATGGCGCACGTCATGGACGATGTGCTGGAACCACCACTTCTTGACGACCTTTTCCTCGTCTATGGAACTGATCGGGTTGTAGGTGACCAGGCAGGGCTTGTCGGATCGATTCGCCCATGGTTGCTGGTTGTGCATGATGTAGGTGATCTCATAATTGTCCGGTCTCGCCCCGTACTGCTCGATGTGGTTGCTGCGGGTCGTGAGGGGCTTCACCTCGTTGTCGGGCAGGACGGACGAGTCGGAGTGGACGATGGTGTGGTTGTGGAGTTCGCTCTCGTAACGGATCGACGACAGCAGATGGCGCTCGAGGCTCGTGGGCTTGTCCAGGATCATCAGCGTCTGGTTCGCGTTGCAAGCGAAGATCACGTCGTCGAAGGTCTCTCGCACGCCCCCGGCGTCCTCGACCACGACACGGGACTCCGACCGATACACCTTCTGAACAGGCCGGTTGAGGTAGATCCGGTCACCGAAGCCGGCCGAGAGACGTTCGTAGATCCGCCGCGTTCCCTGGTCCCAGGTCTGCATCGGAGTCGCCGACTCGATGTCGAAGAACTCGAGGTACCGCGCGAAGAGGGCGGCCGGCATGTCGAACACGTTCGTCGCCATCAGAAAGTTGACGAACATGGGTTTGAGGATCTTGTACCTGAAGTCGCCGGAGAATCCGCCCAGATTCAACACGGTGCCCATGCTGATGTAATTGAAGGGATTGATGGCGTTGAGAAACTTGGAATGCGAACGCGTCAGCCACCCGAACTGCTTCAGACAGTGCAATAGACGCTGGAATCTCTCGATCTCCGGTTGCAGTTGCTCTCTGATTTCGGAGTCGAAGTCGTGGGCATAGATCCTGCCGCCGTACTTGACGCTGTAGCTGAATCTGGTGTCGATCAGGTCAATGCCGAACCTCTCCATCAACAACAGGATGTGGTCGTAGACGGAGGGGATGCAGGCGGTAACCGAGATGTCGAAGGGAATCGATCCACCATCGTCCTGTGGCATGTCGACGGTGACTGCATTCCCGCCCAGTTGCTCATTCGCCTCGAACAGCCGGAAGTCGAACCGGTCGGGATGATGATGCAGGGCCCATGCCGCGCCCAGCCCCGAGACACCACCACCGATGATTGCGATTCGCCGCGGCCGTGAACCCGTCGCGTCGGTGGTCATCGTCTGCGAAACGCCGGGTTCCTACCGGTCGCCGGCTGCCCGCAGGTTGACGACGGTGTCGGCGCCGGCGGAGTCCAGCGGATCGGGATAGAACTGGGCGCAGTAGGAGCGATAGGCCATGATCTCGCCGTCGGAGCGGGCCAGACGGGGGCCGGACCGGTAGCGCTTGGCGCTCCAGATCGGCACGTCCTGCAGCACGTCCCGCCGCTCGAAGGACGCCATGATCCTGTTCATGATGGGGGCCCGCAGCTTCACCGGGAGGAACCCCAGCCCCGCGATCCGGCGGTTCGGATTGCGGATCTCTCCCGCCTGCGAGACCACCGACAGGTCGATGAGCGTGCCGTCAACCGGCGTCGCCAGGATCCATAGGCGCATGTCCAGACCGATGGTGTGCTCCCGTATGTCCACGAACGAGTAGCCCAAGCCGACGACGAGTGTCCTGGCGGAGACCTCGAGGTCGATGGAAGCGATCCGGGTGACGTCCCGGGTGGTGGCGAAGTCGAAGTCGCTCACCAGCACATGCCCGTCCACGGACATCGGCCCGACGCGGCTCACGCTGTCGTAGCCGTGGACGTAGCGCAGGTGCGCCAGGTCCACCGAGTTCTCCGTGGTTTCCTGGGGATGGCCGGCAAAACGCGAGGTCCAGATGTGCAGGCCGCTCCAACCGGTCTGGTCCGGCGACTTCGCAGGCAGGTCCCACTGCGGTGCCCTTCCCCCGGCCCCCCACCAGGCGAAGATCATGCCGGCGATGTCCCTGGTCTCGAACACCCGCAGCCGCGCCGCCCTGACCGGGGGAGCGAACGGAGTCGCGACGCATTGGCCGCTGGCCTCGTACTCGAATCCGTGGAACGGGCAGACGAGCCGGTCGCCCCGCACCCGCCCGCCTGTGGCCGGTCCCAGATCGGCCCCAAGGTGCGGGCAGTAGGCCTCCGCTACGCAGACCTGCCCGGTGGTGTCGCCCCAGACGACGATCTCGGTGCCCATCCAAGTCTTGCGAATGAGCTTCGCCTTCTCCAGAGCCTTCCGTGCGGCGATGAAGTACCACCCCTCGGGGAACGCTGAAGGCAGTTCGGTGTCGGGAGCGGCATCACCCCGGACTGGCATTGCTAGACCTTCCTCGCCCGGGCTCGCGTCACTGGGGAGACCCCCAGGCCCATGGACTCTCCAGCCCTCAGAATCATACGGTCTGGCGGGTCGGCGCCGGAGCCGGAGCCCGTCTCAGTCGTCGGTGCCGGGCGGGAGGTCGGTGGCCGCGACCGTCACGAGCTCGTCGAGCAGCCCGCCGAGCCATTCGTAGAGCACGTACCTGGCCGCCTTCTGGGGATGATCGCCCTCGGTGGGCGGGTTGAAGGTGGCCGCGCCCACTTCGAGGGTGTTCCCCAGAAAGAGCCGCACGCTGTTGACGGTCTGCATCCAGGCCGCCACTCCATCGTCGTCCAGCGGTGCGCCGCCCAGGGTGGCCTCGACGGTGTCGATCGCCTCCAGGCGATGTCGCAGCAGCGAGTCGCCGGTCATCTCCCAGAACTCCTCGGAGGCTTGGCGGTCGTGAATGTGCACGGGCGGCTGGAAGCGGAGCAGGGAGGGATCCTTGCCCCCCACCAGCAGCTGCCGGAACTGCTCGAGGATCGAGGCGAGGCCGGAGCGTTCCTCGTGGCGCAGTGCCACGACGATGCCGTCGGGGCCGGGCCTGAACTTCCCACGTGGCATCGAGATCCTCAGTCCTGCTCGAGGATCGCCCACAGGCCGTGCTCGTGCAGCCGGTAGACGTCGAACTCGGCCTTCTCCTTCTGCCCCGACGCCACCACGGCCTTGCCCTCGGTGTGGACCTGCATCATCAGGCGATGGGCCTTCTGCTGCGAGTAGCCGAACAGCTTGCGGAACACGTAGGTGACGTAGGACATCAGGTTGACCGGGTCGTCGAGCACGATCACCTTCCACGGCAGATCGGGACGGCGGTCGGTCTCGTCGACGGGATCCTTGACCGGCGCGGTCACCGGCGACGTCATCACCGGCGCCGCGAGGGTGGCCGGATGCGGCCTCATGGCCTGGCCCCGGCCATCGCGGCTCCGCCGGCCCGGTAGCCCGGCGCCCTGACCTCCGCCGACGACGGCCCGTGGACCGACTTGACGATCTCGATCCAGGCGACCGAGGCCAGAGCGACGTGGATCCCGACCAGCAGGGCGGGAACTCCGGTGAAGTACTGCGTGTAGCCGACCGCACCCTGCGCGACCAGCAGCAGCGCCACCCGGCCCATCCGGGCCTGCACCGGCGCCCCGGCGCTGCGCAGGCGCCACCACGTCCACACCACCAGCGCCAGCAGGGACATGGCGACGATGCCGTGGACCCGGGCCACCTCCTGCACCAGCAGCGGGAGCCGCTCGGCCCGGCTGTCGCCGGCGTGGGGCCCGGCCCCCGTGACGAGGGTTCCGGTCACCAGCAGGACCGCTCCCACGGCCAGCACCGCCCGGAGCATGAGCCTGGTCCGCGGGTCGACGGTCCGGCCGCCGCCGCTCTCGGGGGCGTCGTGGCGGGCACGCACGTCCAGCAGGGCCGCATTCCACAGCAGCACCATCGACAGCAGGAAGTGCCCCATCGTGAATCGGGGGTCCAGCTCGGTCCTCACCAGCAGTGCCCCCAGCACGACCTGGGCCAGGACCCCGGCCACCAGCCCCAGCGACAGGATTGTCAGGTCGCGCCGCCTCGGCCGCCTCGCCCAGGAGCCCAGGACGGCCGCGATCACCGCGAGCGCGACCACGCCGGTGAACAGCCGGTTCAAGAACTCGATCATGGCGTGGTACTCGAGGTCGGCGACGAAGCGGTCCTCGGAGCAGGTGGGCCAGTCCTCGCACCCCAGGCCCGAGCCTGTGAGGCGCACCGCGGCACCGGTCACGACGATGGTTGCGAGGGCCCAAAGCGCGAACCGCGTGAGCCGGGCGTATGTGGGCGGGGCCACACACCGATCGTACGGCCAAAACTCGGGGGGCGGAATCCGTCAGAAACCCCGTCCGGCTGTCATACCGGAGCCGCATGGTCGTAGCCTGCCGATGTGACCGGAACTCTGGCCGCGCCCCGCCGCGCCCGTGCTGCGGCCTTCGTGGCGCTGACGAAGCCGCGCATCGTCGAGTTGCTGCTCGTCACCACGGTCCCGTCGATGATTCTGGCCGAGCGGGGCCTTCCGTCGCTGTGGCTCATGGCGGCCACCATCGTGGGGGGCTCGATGGCCGCGGGCGGGGCCAACGCGCTCAACATGTACGTCGATCGGGACATCGACCGTCTGATGGACCGGACCCGCAACCGGCCCCTCGTCACCGGCGCGGTCCGCCCGACCGAGGCGGTCGCCTTCGCGGTGGCGCTCACCGCAGGATCCTTCGTGTGGCTGTGGGCCTTCGTGAACCTGCTGTCGGCCGCCCTGGCCGCTGCGGCCGCCCTGTTCTACGTGTTCGTCTACTCGCTGTGGCTCAAGCGGACGTCCATCCGCAACATCGTGATCGGCGGAGCGGCGGGAGCGGTGCCGACCCTCGTGGGCTGGACCGCGGTCACGGGATCGCTCGACTGGCCCCCGGTCGTGCTGTTCGCGGTGATCTTCTACTGGACGCCGCCCCACTTCTGGGCTCTCGCCATCCGCTACCGCAGCGACTACGAGGCCGCTGACGTGCCCATGCTTCCCGCCGTGGCGGGGTTGCGGGCGACGGCCCGCCGCATCGTCGCCTACACGGTCGCACTGTGGGCCCTGTCCCTGGCTCTGGTGCCGGTGGCGTCGATGGGCGCGGTGTACGCAGCCGCCGCGCTGGTCCTGGGGGCGGGCTTCCTGGCGCTGGCCGTCGCGGTGCTGCGCCGCCCGGACCCGGCCCGGTCCATGCGGCTCTTCGGCTGGTCGAACGCCTACATCGTGCTGCTCTTCGGGGCAGTCGCAGCCGACGTCCTGGTCCGCAACGGGCTCTAGCGATGAGGACGCGCCTCCCCCACGCCGACGCGTCTCGCTTCGCAGCGATCGGTCGGCGTCGACGCCGATTGTCGGTGGCCCCATTATCAATGTGTAGCATCGCCCCCCGATGACGCTGACCGAGTCCCCCGTCGCGGAATCGGAGGCTGCCGCCGACACTGACGGCGCGGTCGAGCCGGAGTCCTCCGCGGGCGCGCTCGAAGCGCCTCGGGGGCTGGCCCAGCCGTTCATGACCAGCGACGCGGCGCACGTGGGCCGGCTCTTCGTGGTCGCGTCGCTGGTGATGGCTTTGGGCAAGGCCGTCATAGGCGTGCTGCTCTCCTTCGGGCGCACCGACGCGGTCGCTCCTGACGACCTGTTCGGCGGCCTCAACGCCTACTTCCGGCTGTGGACGCTGTACCGGGTGTCGTTCGTGCTGCTGGTGGTGATGCCGCTGCTCCTCGGCCTGGCCCTGGCGGTGGTTCCGTCCCAGGTGGGAGCGCGAAACGTCGCCTTCGGCAGGGCCGCGCTGGCCTCGTTCTGGTCGTGGCTGATCGGTGCGGTGATCGTCGTCGCGTCGGTGCTGGCCGGCGGGGGCTGGGGCGCGGTCGACGGCGTGACCGGCAACGAGAGCGACGCCATGGCCCTGACGCTGCTCGGAACGGGCATGGTGATCGTGGCACTGCTTCTGGGCGCCATCGTGGTGGCCACCACCGTGATCTCGCTGCGCCAGACCGGCATGGGCCTGCTGGACGTGCCGCCCTTCTCCTGGTCGATGCTGGTGACCGCCGCGGTCTGGCTGTTCTCGCTTCCCGTGGCCATCGCCAACATCGTCGTCATCTACGCCGACTTGCGGGGCCGGCCGGCCATTGCCTTCGGCCGGCCCGAGAGTCCCGACATATGGCTCCAGCTCGACTGGCTGGTGGAGCAGCCCGCGGTCTACGCCATGGCCGTGCCGGTGCTCGGCATCATCTTCCAGGCGGTCGGCGCGTCAGTCGGCTCGCGCTCCAGCCGCCCCGAGGCGATCCTCATCGTGATCGGGCTGTTCGGCCTGCTGGCGGTGGGCGGCTGGTCACAGGACTACTTCACCGCACCCCAGGATCTCCGCGACGGGCTGGTCTACGTGGCGTTCGGCCTGGCCGCCGTCGTGCCGGTGGTAGCCACCGCCGGCGGGGTCGGCGAGCTGGTGCTGCGCGGGTCGAAGACGCGGGACCGGCTCCTCGATGCCCGGGTGCTCGGTGCCGGCGCGGCGCTGAAGCTCCTCGGCGCGGCTGCCCTGGTGGGGGCGCTGCGGGTGATCGAGCCCCTCGACCTGCTCGAGACGTCGGTCACGTGGTCCGTGTTCCACGGCGTGGTCGTCGCCGGCCTCATCGCGGCTGTGGCTGCGCTGGGGACCTGGCCCCAACTGCTGTTCGGCCCCCTGCAGCAGAAGCTCGCCCGCCCGGCGATCATGCTGCTGTTCGGCGGCGGAGGGTTGCTGGTCCTGGCCGACCTGATCTCCGGTTTCATCGCCGACGATCCCGACCTCATGGCCCTCGCACTCGACGGCAGCATCGCGCTCAACGTGGTGGCCCTCATCGGGTCCGTGCTCGTGTTGGGCGGGCTGGCTGCAGTCCTGGCGGCGGTGGCCTCGGCATTGAGACCCTCCACGGCACACGCGAGCGAGGCGGCATGAGAACGACCGAGCTGCCCGCGGCGGAGTCGACCCGGCCCCGCACCGTCGTGGTCGGCTCGCTGCTGGCCACCGGCGCAACCTTCGTGGCCTTCGCCGCCCTCGTCTCGGTGTACGTCCAGCAGCGCCAGCACGCCCGCGCCCTGGGCGAGGAGTGGTTCCCGTCGGGCACGGTCGAGCTCGGCCCCGCCGGGATGATGATGATGACGCTGATGCTGTCCGTCGTGACGGTGCAGTGGGCGGTCCAGGCGGCCCGGGCCGAGGATCGGCCCCACGGGTTCATCGCGCTGGGCGTCACGCTCATGTTCGGTGCCGCGGTGATCAACCAGTTCTGGTTCGTGTACCAGGACACCGCCTTCGCCATCGACGGCGGCCGAGCCGAGCTGCTCTTCTACGCGGTCACCGGCTCGTTCATCGCCATGCTCATCGCCGCGATGGCGACGCTGACGGTGACCACCATCCGCTCGCTGATGGGGCCCTTCGGCCGCGACCTGGCCCACGCGGTGCAGGCCTCGGCCATGTTCTGGCACATGTGCGTACTGTGCTACTTCCTGGTCTGGTACGTCGTGTTCATCACGAAGTGAATTGAAGTGAAGTAGGGCGCGCGTGTTCACCACCGGTTTCAAGTTCTTCTTCGGACTGTTCGCCGCCTTCTGCGCGGCCGCGCTCGTCTACGGCTACACCACCGGCGGCAACCATGTCGGCCCCATCTCGCTGGGCTGGAAGGGCGGGGTGGGCGACCACATCGGCTACGGCGTGCTGGTCGCGCTGGCCGGCGTCTCCCTGACCGTGAGCCTGGTGCTGGTGTCGTTCCGCGACGCCGACGCCTCGGCCCAGGCCCGCCTCCAGAACCTTGCCGAAGTGCTCACCGACCAGCCGGTCGCGGCCAGCTTCTGGCCGGTGGTCGCCGCCTTCGGGATGGGCGCAGCCGCGGTGGGTCTGGTGCTGCACCCCATGGTGTTCGTGCTGGGACTGGCCCTGATCTTCCTGTCGCTGATCGAGTGGACGATGGACGCCTGGTCCGACCGGGCCACCGGCGACACGGCGATCAACCGGGAGCTGCGCAACCGCATCATGGCTCCAATCGAGATTCCCGTCGTGGGCGCGCTGGCGGTGGGCGTCATCGTCATCGCCGCCTCCCGCATCCTGCTGACGGTGTCCAAGCTGGAGGCGGTGTGGGTCGCCGGCGTCGTGTCCGCGTTGATCCTGATCCTCGCCTGGGTGTACACCAGCCGTCCCGGTCTCGGCCGTCGCCTGGTCCGGATGCTGGGGCCTGTGGCCGCCCTGCTGCTGGTGGTGGGCGGGGTGCTCGCCGCGGTGGCCGGGGAGCGCGAGTTCGTCCACCACGACGTCGAGCACCAAGAAGTCGACACCCACGAGGAGTCGGGCGAGCCGGCCGGCCATGAGGAAGGTGGCTGACGTGCGGACCCCGGCACTGGCGCGCGCGGTCGCCTGGGCGCTGATGCTGCTGGGCGCAGCCGTCGTCACCGGCTGTGCATCCGATGCCGAGCTCGACACCTTCGCGCCCAAGGGTCCCATCGCCAGGGAGCTGCATACCTGGGGCGTGCTGCCGGTGTTCTGGATCGCGGCGGTGGTGTTCGTGGGCATCACGATCGCCATGGTCTGGCTGATCTGGCGGCACCGGGTCAGGAGCTACGAGGGCGACGACGAGTGGCCCGCCCAGACCCACGGCCACGTCCCGCTGGAGGTCGGCTGGACCGTCGGGTTCCTCGTCACGATGGCCGGGGTGGCCGTCATCATGGTGCTGTCGCTGCCCACCGTGGACGCCACCGAGGTCAACACCGTCGACGTCATCGTCGACGACCACAGCGTCGAGTGGGAGCCGACCGTTGTGGTGGTCGGCAACCAGTGGTGGTGGGAGTTCCGCTACTACTTCTCCGACCAGGTCGATCTGGCCGATCTGAGGGCCCACGGCGACGCCAAGACGCTGCCGCCGGCCGACATCGTCACCTCGGGCCAGATGATGATCCCCATCGGCGAGGAGATCGAGCTGATCATCACGTCGCGCGATGTGATCCACTCCTTCTGGATCCCGGCCCTCAACGGCAAGCGCGACGCGGTGCCCAACCGGTTCTCGCCCTGGAAGATCGAGGCCTCGGAACCCGGCTTCTACTTCGGGCAGTGCACCGAGTTCTGCGGCCTGTCGCACTCCCGCATGAGGATGCAGGTGGTGGCGCTGAGCCCCGCCGACTTCCAGTCCTGGGTCGACGACACCACTCAGGACGCGGTCGAGCCCACCGACCCGGATGCGCTGGCCGGCCTGGAGGTGTTCTCGGGCATCTGCACCTCCTGCCACGTCATCGAGGGCGTCAACGACGATGTCTTCGAGAGTGCCGACCAGGCGTCCGGCGCGGCTCCCAACCTGACCCATTTCGCCAACAGGAGCACCTTCGCGGGCGGCATCTTCAACATCTACAACGCCGACGGGTCGCTCAACCGGGTGCAGCTCGAGGCCTGGCTCCGCAACCCCGGGGACCTCAAGGCCAACTACACGGTGCCGGGCGAGCAGTACCGTGGCATGCCCGATCTGGACCTGAGCGAGCAGCAGATAGACGACTTGGTGGCCTACCTTTCAGGGTTGGGGAAGCGGCCGGCCGGCTGGATCATCGATGCGACGCAGGTGGAGTGACATGGCGCATACCGAGGTAGCGACCGAGGAGGTGTACGAGCATGGCGATAACTGAGAAGACGCCCCTCGAGCTCGGCCCGGGCGACACCGCGCGCTATGCCGAGCGGCCCCTTGGCGTGTTCACCCGCCCCCAGGGCGGTCGGGGCTGGCGGGACTGGCTCAGCACTGTCGACCACAAGCGCATCGGGATCCTGTACGGCGCCTCGGCGATGTTCTTCTTCCTGGTGGGTGGCGTCGAGGCGCTGCTCATCCGGCTGCAGCTGGCCGCACCGGAGGGTTCGGTGCTCAGCGCCGACGTCTACAACCAGGTGTACACCATGCACGGCGTCACCATGGTGTTCCTGTTCATCATGCCGCTGGCGGCCGCCTTCGCGAACTACTTCATCCCCCTCCAGATCGGCGCCCGCGATGTGGCCTTCCCCCGCCTGAACGCGCTGTCGTACTGGATCTGGCTCTCGGGTGCCATCTTCCTGAACACGTCGTGGATCGTGGGCGGCGGCGGCGCCGACTGCGGGTGGTTCTGCTACTCGACCAACAGCGGCGTGGCCTTCTCGCCCAGCCACGGCGTGGACTTCTACGCCATCGGCCTGCAGATCCTGGGCATCGCCTCGCTGGTGTCATCGATAAACCTGATCGTCACCTGCCTCAACATGCGGGCTCCGGGCATGACGCTGATGCGCATGCCGGTGCTCACCTGGATGCTGCTCATCACGCAGTTCCTGCTGCTGTTCGCGCTGCCGGTGATCACCGTGGCGCTGTTCCTGCTGATGTTCGACCGGCTCTTCGACGCCCAGTTCTTCAACCCCGACGCCGGCGCCGACCCGCTCTTATGGCAGCACTTATTCTGGATCTTCGGGCATCCGGAGGTGTACATCATCATCCTGCCCGCCTTCGGGGTGGTGTCGGAGATAATCCCGACCTTCAGCCGCAAGCCCCTGTTCGGCTACGAGTTCATGGTGTTCTCCGGGATCGCCATCGGCTTCATGGGCTGGGGCGTGTGGGCCCACCACATGTTCGTGTCGGGCATAGGCCCCATCTCGGTGGCCGCCTTCTCCCTGTCGACCATGTTCATCGCAGTGCCCACGGGGGTGAAGGTCCTCAACTGGCTTGCCACGATGTGGGCCGGGAAGCTGCGCTTCACGGTGGCCATGAAGTTCGCGGTGGCCACAGTGGCCATGTTCACCATCGGCGGGCTGTCGGGCGTGACCCACTCGGTGGCGCCGGCCGACACCCAGCAGACCGACACCTACTACATCGTGGCCCACTTCCACTATGTGATCTTCGGCGGAGGTGTGCTCGGCCTGTTCGCCGGCCTGTACTTCTGGTGGCCCAAGGTGTGGGGCCATTTCCTCAACGAGCGGCTGGGGAACTGGAACTTCTGGATCATGCTGGTGGGCTTCAACCTCACGTTCGGTCCTATGCACATCCTGGGCCTCCAGGGGATGTCGCGCCGCATCGACACCTATGCCCGCGGCTACGGCTTCGAGTTCTGGAACATGGCGGCCACCGTCGGGTCGCTGCTCCTCGCGGTGAGCGTGATGGTGTTCATCTGGAACGTTGTGAAGTCCAAACGCGACGCCCCCCACCTGCCCCCGCCGGGCCCGGACCCGTGGGACGCCCGCAGCCTCGAGTGGTCGATCCCGTCGCCGGTGCCCACCCACAACTTCGACACCGTGCCGGTGGTGCACAGCCGCGACGAGTGGTGGCACACCAAGTACGCCGAGGACGACGACGGCCGAGTGGTGCGGGTCGCCACCGTCGAGGAGGCCGCGCAGACCGGCGAGGCCACCGGAGTGCACCTGCCGTCGCCGTCGTTCTGGCCGCTGGCCGTGGCGGTCGGGCTGCCCCTCATCGGCTACGGCCTGATCTTCAACCTCTGGCTGGCGCTGATCGGCGCGCTGGTGACCATCGGCTCCCTCTACTCGTGGGCGCTCGAGCCGGTAGACGATCCCGACGCAGCCCACGACCACCACGAAGAGGACCAAGAAGCCCAAGAGGCCGATGACGACGGGGATGAGCCGTGACCGCCGACGCGACCCGAGAGGCCGGGGGGTGGCGCCGGGGCAAGGAATGGCGGCGCTCGCGCCGCCAGGCCGCGCCGGTGACAGGACCCGCCGGCCGGGGGGATCTGTCATGAGCGCCGAAGCTGTCGTCGCCGATCAAGGCCACGCGGCCGACGACCACGGCCACGACGAGCACGCGACCACCACCGGCCTGTCGCACACCAAGCTGGCCATGTGGGTGTTCCTGGGCTCGGAGTGCCTGCTGTTCGGCGGGCTGATCTCCACCTACCTGCTGTACAAGACCCGGGGCAACGGGCGCACGCTTCCCACCGACGTGTTCGACATCCCGTTCACGTCGGTCAGCTCGTTCGTGCTGCTGATGAGCTCTCTCACCATGGTGCTGGCCCTCTCGGCGGTGAGCCGGGGCGAGGACGATGCCGGCCGCACCTGGCTGCTGGCCACCGCCCTGCTCGGCGGTGTGTTCATCGGCGGGCAGGTGTACGAGTTCACCAGCTTCGTGCGTGAGGGTGTCGCCTTCACCACCAACCCGGCCAGCAGCGCCTTCTTCACCCTGACCGGCTTCCACGGCGTGCACGTGAGCCTCGGCATCGTGATGCTGATGTCGTTGTACGTCGCGTCGGTGAAGGGCAAGCTGACCCAGCGCAACGCGGAGACGGTGGAGATCGTGGGTCTCTACTGGCACTTCGTGGACATCGTCTGGATCTTCATCTTCACCGTCATCTACCTGATCCCGGCCGACTGACTCCCACGAGCGACCCACTCCCATGAGCGACACCGCCACCTCCGAGCACTCCGAACCCGTCGCCGAGCACCACGACGGGCACGACGACGCCGATCACGACGAGGGCCACTCGCATCCCTCGGACTGGGCCTACGCCAAGATCGCCATCGTGCTGGCCCTGGTCACCGCGCTGGAGGTGTTCACCTACTTCGACACGGTGCTCGACTGGGGTGCGTTCCTGGTGCCGTCGCTCATCTTCATGATGATCGTCAAGTTCTATTTGGTGGCCACGTGGTTCATGCATCTGCGCTTTGACAGCAAGCTGTTCGGCCGCATGTTCACGGCCGGGCTCATCCTGGCCGTCGGCGTCTACCTGGTCACGTTGACGGTCTTCGAATTCTGGGTCTAGCCGGTCATGGGCGCGCTGGCCGCGACCGACGCCTGGCGCTTCCAGTTCCATCCCGAGGTGTGGCTGACCGTCGCCCTGCTGGTCGGTGTCGCCGTCTACGTCGTGAGGGTGGTGGCCCCGGTGGCGGTGGAGCCGGGCGTCGAAGTGTTCACGAAGCGCCAGCGGCTGTGCTTCATCGCGGCCGTCGCCCTGCTGTGGGTCTCGGCCGACTGGCCCATGCACGACATCGCCGAGGAGTACCTGTACTCGGTGCACATGGTGCAGCACCTGCTCATCAGCTTCGTGGTGCCGCCCCTGCTGCTCATGGCCGTGCCCGAGTGGCTGGCCCGGCTGATCGTGGTCGACGGCTCGCGTGCGGCCAAGGTCATTCGCTGCCTGGTGCATCCGCTGGTGGCAGGGGTGGTCTTCAACGCGCTTCAGGGGCTGATGCACTGGAGCACCCTGGTCGAGCTGTCGGTGCGAAGCGGCCCGTTCCACTACGCCATGCACCTGCTGATGTTCGCCAGCGCGCTGGCCATGTGGACCCCGGTGGTGGGGCCCCTGCGGGAGTTCCACCTGTCCGAGCCGGCCAAGATGGTCTACCTGTTCGCCATGTCGATCGTGCCCACCGTGCCGGCCGCCTGGCTGACCTTCGCCGAGGGCTCGGTGTACCCGGTCTACGATCACGCCCAGCGCCTGTTCGGCATCTCGGTGGCCGCCGACCAGCAGGCCGCCGGCGCGGTGATGAAGGTCCTCGGCGGCCTCTACCTGTGGACCCTGATCGCCATCCGGTTCTTCCGCTTCTCGGCCGCCCAGCGCCACGCCGACGCCGCTGAGCGTCGCCTGCGCTTCTCGGCCAACACCCTCACGACGGCCGATGTCGAGGCCGAGTTCGAGCGTCTCGGCCCCCCGCCCCAGGAGCCGAGCGCGTGAGGGCGCCGCCACGCCCCTGAAGGCGCGCTTGCTGAAACGAGTAAAAGTTGATCGGATAAGTCGGGTTTTGGCCGTCAGGGCTCTACATTGCACTGTCACGGCCGCGGCCAGTGTTCGCCGAGCGAACCTGTCGCGTCGAGTAGCCACAGCCATCACACAGGAGAAATCCACACGATGACCACTGCAAACGTCGACAACGGCGTGAACGTCGAACACCTGCTGGGTGCCCGTCAAGCTCTGAGCGAGGCGCCCGCGGCGGCTCAGTTCACCTGGAAGGCCACCAATGAGTGGCTGAACGGCACCCACAGCCGGTCCTCGGTCGACAGCTACTACGGGCTCGGGGAGGAGCACCAGCATCGCTCGACCTTCAGCTTCGAGGCCGATCACCCCCTGGTGTTCGGGGCCGAGGACAACGCGGCCACACCGGTCGAGCTGGTCCTGGCCGGCCTGGCCAGCTGCCTCACCGCCGGCGTGGCCGCCGTGGCCCAGCACCGCGAGATCCAGCTGCGGTCGGTGAAGGCCACCCTGGAGGGCAACATGGACATCCTGGGAATCCTCGGCGGCGACCCGGACGTCCGCAACGGGTTCGACTCGGTGAAGGTCTCCTACGACATCGATGCCGACGCCACCGCCGACGAGATCAGGGCGCTGGTGGCCCAGTCCCAGAAGCGGTCGGCCGTCTACGACATCATCACCAACCCGACGAACGTCACCGTCGAGGTCAACTGACCCCAAGAGCACCCGCGGACTCATGAGGACGACGACAGTCGTCGTTGGAGCCGGGCACTGCGGCCTGGCCGTGAGCCGGCACCTCGCCGAGCGCTCCATCGAACATGTCGTGCTCGAGCGCGGCGAGGTGGCCAACTCCTGGCGGACCCAGCGCTGGGACTCGCTGCGGCTGCTCACCCCCAACTGGCAGAGCCGGCTGCCCGGCTACTCCTACCAGTCGCACGGTGGCACGGACCCCGACGGCTACATGACGATGCCCGAGGTCATCGACTTCATCTCGGACTACGCCCGGGTCATCGACGCCCCGGTCCGCACGGGCACGACGGTCACCTCGGTGCGGCCCTCGGGTGCCGGCTACGTCGTCGACACCGACCAGGGCCGCATCGAATGCACCACGGTGGTGCTGGCCACCGGCGGCTTCAACGCGGCCAGAGTGCCCGAGCTGGGCGGCTCGCTGCCGGCGGCGGTCACCGCGCTGAGCGCGTTCGAGTACCGCAACCCGGATCGGCTGGCCCCGGGCGGGGTGCTGGTGGTGGGCGCCTCGGCCACCGGCGTGCAGATCGCGGACGAGGTGCACCGCTCCGGACGTCCGGTCACGGTCGCGGTGGGCGAGCATGTGCGCATGCCCCGCCTGTACCGGGGCCGCGACACGCTGTGGTGGATGGAGCGCTCGGGCCTGTTCGATGAGCGCTACGACGAGGTCGACGATGTCGTGCGGGTGCGCAAAACCCCGTCCCCCCAGCTGGTGGGAACCCCCGAGCGGATCACGCTCGACCTCAACGCCCTCACCGATCAGGGGGTGCGACTCGTGGGACGGCTAGCTGCCCTGCGGGGCACCGAGGCCTTGCTGTCAGGGTCGCTGGCCAACAAGTGCGAGCTGGCCGACCTCAAGCTGGGACGGCTCCTCGACACGTTCGACGAGTGGGCCGACGAGCGCGGCCTCGACACGGTCGGACCGCCGGAGCGGTTCGCTGCCACCCGGGTGCCGGAGTCGCCGCCCCTGAGCCTGGACCTGGCCCGCGGGGACATACGCACCATCATCTGGGCCACCGGCTTCAAGCCCGAATACCAGTGGCTCGGCGTTCCGGTGATCGACCGGAAGGGTCAGGTCCGCCACGACGGCGGAGTCGTCACCGAGTCCCCGGGCATGTACCTGATCGGGCTCAACTTCCTTCGCCGCCGCAAGTCGAGCTTCATCTGCGGAGCCGGCGACGACAGCAGGGACCTCGTGTCCCATCTTGCCGGCCACCTCGACTCGCTGGTCGCAGCCTGAAAACCGCGAGACGGCTCTCGCCTCCCGGCACTTCGAGTGGTTGGACTGCCGGTCAGTTCTTGCGGACGGCCGCCGTGCGGTGCTTGTGGATCTCCTCGTCGCGGTGCCGCTCCGCGGGGGTGCGGCGAGACGGCCCGGGCGGGGCTGAGCCGTTGGTGGAGGCGGCGCTCGGCTCCTCGGCGGTCCGGTAGTAGTCGAAGAGCCCGGCCTCGTCGATGATGACACGGTCGACGTAGTCGTCGAACCACAGCGCCTCGGGGTTGCGTCCGACGATGGCCACCTTTCCCCGGTCGCCGGCGTCGCCGGGGCTGCGCAGCACCTTGAATATGACGACCCCGTTCTCCGCGCCGGGCAGCCCGGGGACTGGTTCGTCGGTCACCGCCGCGACCTCGGTCTTGCCCTTGAAGTGCACGCAGGTCATCCGGGCGTGGGCCTCTACGCCCGACAGTCCCCGCTGCGAGTCGTTGAGGAGGTGCCACGCAGTCTCGATAGGCACGTTGAAGGCCTTGTAGGCGACGATGTTGCGGCCGCCGAAGAAGTAGTGGTTCTCGATGCCGGCTGCCTTGAGGGTGCGCTGCAGGATGCGCAGGTCCTCGGCGTCGTCGTTGACCCCGCGGATGATCGGGGACTGGTTCTCGACGCATATCCAGCCGCGGGACACGACCCCGTCCACGGCCCGCCGGGTGCTGGGGTTCCACTCGTAGTGCCCGTGCTCGCCGCTGATGTAGTTGCCGTCGGCGTCCTTGACCAGCAGCTCGTCGGGATGGTTGAAGTGCACCATCAGCCGCAGGGCCACATCCGGGTACACCTCGTGGAACCGGTCGATCATCGACAGGAACGCCTCGTCGAAGCGGTCGGGATGGAAGGCGAGTTCCTTGGTCCCCACTCTGATGACCTCGGCGCCCGCCTCGGCCAGCGCGGTGAACCAGCCGGCCAGCTTGGAGTTGGGCAGCACCATCGGATCGCCGCCCGAGAGCAGGATCTCGCGCAGCTTGGGTCGGCCGGTCTCGGGATGCCGGCCGCCGTTGGCCGCGACCGCGGCGTTGTGGGTCCGGATGTAGTCGGTCACCTCGGCGACGTTGGCGAGCCCCTTCTTCTTGACGGTGCCGTCGGCTCGCTCGATGTCCTTGCGGGCGATCAACTCCTCGCGGTAGCAGAACCGGCAATGGGCCGAGCAGGTCGAGATCACGTACAGCAGCGCCATCTCGTACTTGTGCAGGATCCCCTCGATCGGGCTGTAGTTGAGCTGGCCGGCGGGGTCCTCCTCGCCATCGAGGTTCAGGGTCTCATCGGGTGAGGCCTTGACCAGCTTCTGGAGGGCCGGGCTGCTGCGGGCCATCTCGAAGTAGTGGCGAGTGATCTTGACCGGCATGCGGTCCTCGACGTCGCGGTCGGTCCCCTTGAGGCTCTGAAGGCTGGACAGCTCGACCGGGGTGTAGAAGCCGCGCATGTCCTCGGGCGCGGTCTCGTTGATGAAAGCGTCCAGACCATTGACGATCTGGCGGTCATAGCGGGGGTTCTCGACCTCGTCGAGGACCAGCCGCTCCCTGTCGGTGGGTACGTACTTTGTCTTCTTCATACTACTACTCAGGTGCTTTGTCCGAATGTTTAATTAGTTTACATGTGTTTACAGTCTATTCAGCTGGACTGTCCACAGCTCCGACCATAACCTGAGGATAAGTGCGGATGTCCAGTCGGGCAAATGGCACCGCCAACGCCCGGGCGAATAGCAGTTGAACAATCGCGAACTGCTCGCTCCGCGCCGGCGGCGCGAGCCGGTACCGTCGGGTGATGCTCGATCTGCGCCAACTGAGGGCTGAGCCCGACACCGTCAAGGCGGCGGTCGCCCGCCGCGGCGAGCCCACCGCGCCGCTCGATCAGGTCATGGTCCACGATGAGCGCCGGCGGGCGGTGGTGAGCGAGGCCGACGACCTGAGGTCGGAGGTGAAGCGGATCTCGGCCGAGGTGGGCGCCCTCCACCGCGACGGCCGGGCCGGTGAGGCCGACGAGCTGCGAGCCCGCAGCCGGGAGCTCGGTGCTCGCATCGATGAACTGGACGCCGAGGGCGAGCAGCTCTCGGAGTGGATCCGCCGGATCCTGCTCTTCGTCCCCAACATGCCCGCCGAGGACTGTCCCGGCGGCTCGGGTCCCGACGACAACGTCGTGGTCCGCACGGTGGGCCACGATCCAAGCTCCTTTGGCGAGCACCAGCGGGTGCCGCACTGGGACATCGGCGACGAACTCGGCATCCTCGACATCGACCGGGCCGTGCGCATGTCGGGTGCGATGTTCGCCATGTACCGCGGTCTCGGGGCCCGGCTGGTGCGAGGACTGATCGACTACGGGCTCGACCGCAACCGGGACCTGTACGAGGAGATCAGGCCGCCCACCCTGGTCCGCACCGAGACCATGACCAGCACCGGTCACCTCCCCAAGTTCGCCGACGACGCCTACCAGCTCGAACGCGACGGGCTCTGGGCCATCCCCACCGCGGAGGTGCCGCTGACGTCGCTGCTGTCCGGTGAGATCGTCGAGGAGGCCGACCTGCCGATGCGGCTGATGGGCCACACCTCGTGCTTCCGGCGGGAGGCGGGATCCGCGGGCCGTGACACCCGCGGGCTCCTGCGGGTCCACGAGTTCGACAAGGTCGAGCTGTACGGCTTCTGCACGCCGGAGCAGGCCCACGACCTGCACGATGAGATTCTCGACCGGGCGGAGGCCGCCATCGTCGACCTCGGCCTGGCCTACCGGGTACTCGACCTGTGCACCGCCGATCTGGGCGCGGCCTCGGCCCGCACGTTCGACATCGAGGTGTACGCCCCGGGCGCAGATCGCTGGCTCGAGGTGTCGAGCATCTCGTGGTGCCGCGACTACCAGGCCCGGCGAGCGAACGTCCGCTACCGTCCTGCCGCCGGGGGTCGCACCCAGATGGTTCACAGCCTCAACGGCTCGGGCCTCGCGGTGCCCCGGGTGTGGGCCGCGCTGGTGGAGACCTACCGCCGGCCCGACGGCTCGATAGAGGTCCCCGAGGCCTTGCACCCCTACATGGGCGGTATCACGTCGATAGGCCCGCGCTAGATGGCGGGATCGATCACCTGGATCGAGCCTGCGATGGCGCTGGTCGAGCCGGCTCGTTTCGGTTCGGACCATCCGATGCGGACCGTCACCCGGCAGATCGGATCCGGCGAGGGATGGTCGCCCGAGCGGGCGTCGTTCGTGGCCGGCGTCTTCGACGAGCTGAGCGTCGGCTGGCATGCCGATCACAGCAGCGACCTGCGGCTGGCGCCGCTGGAGGACGCCATGGAACGCGGCGATCTTCCGCCGGGTCGCCTGGTGGAGATCGGCTGCGGGACCGGGGCGGCGACCGAGCGGATCGCGGCCCGCCGTCCGGTGGCCGCCGCGCTGGACCTGTCGCCCAGGATGCTCGCTCTGGCCGATCGGACGGTGGCACCGTTCGTGCGGGCCGATGCTGAGAGGCTGCCGCTCGCTTCGGGGTCTGCCGACGTGCTGGTGCTGGTGAACATGTTCATGTTCGCGGCCTCCTACGACCGGGTGCTGGCCCCCGGCGGGCGCTTCGTGTGGATCAGCACCATGGGTGACGAGACCCCCATCTACTTCCCGCCCGAGGAGGTGATGGACCTGCTGCCCGGCCGCTGGACCGCCACCGGCAGCTACGCCGGCACCGGGTTCTGGCTGGTCGCCCGCCGCGCCTAGCCCTCTGTCGTGCGCGCCCGGTCGTTCTAGAGTCGGGTCATGGACCTGGCGCAGATGCGAGAGCAGTACTCCGAAGTCGGGCTGCGCGAGGAGGATGTCGCCGACGATCCCATCGTCCAGTTCGAGCGCTGGTTCACCGAGTGGCTGTCCACCAAGCCCTACGACGTCAACGCGGTGATCCTGGCCACCACCGACGGCGACGGCTGGCCCTCGGCCCGGGCCGTGCTCCTGAAAGGGCTCGATGAGCGGGGCTTCGTGTTCCACACCAACCGCCGCTCGGCCAAGGGGCTGGACCTGGACCGGTCGCGCCGGGCCTCGCTGTGCTTCCTGTGGCATCCCCTCGAGCGACAGGTTCGCGTGGTGGGCACGGTGGAGCACCTGCCCGACGACGAGAGCGACGCCTACTTCGCCTCACGGCCCCGGGGCGCCCAGATCGCGGCCAGCGCGTCGCCGCAGTCCGAACCGGTCGCCGACCGGGCCGAACTGGAACGCCTCATGGCCGAGACCGAGGCCCGTTTCGGGCCCGATGAGACCGTGCCGAGGCCCTCCTATTGGGGCGGCTACCTGGTGCGACCAGTCACGGTGGAGTTCTGGCAGGGCCGCCGCAGCCGCCTGCACGACCGCCTGCGCTACCGCCGCTCGGGCCCGACCCCGGGCGCGGGCTGGGTGATCGACCGCCTCGCGCCCTAGACCCTGGACTGCGCGGTCCAGGCGTCCACCGCGGCGACGAGCGCGTCTATGAGGGTGGTGACCTGGGGGGCTCGGGGAGTTCCCTCGTGGTCGGACCAGTTGCGGGCCTGCTTGTTCCAGCGGATGGTCGGGGGCAGCTCGAGCTGCACGCCGCCGTTGTCGGGAAGGTTCACCGGGTTGTCCCTGTGCAGTCCCCTCAGCCCCCTCGGGATCTCGTCGAGATCGTCGACCACGCCGTAGTCCGGCGGCAGCGCGGCTTGCAGGTGCCCGGCCAGATGGCCGGCGAGCGTTCGGTTGCTGCCCCCCAGGAGCACCTTCCAGAACTGCGTCTCGCGGCCGTAGCCGTGCACCGCGATCACCGTGTGGACGTGGTCGACGAAGGCCTGCAGCCATCGGGAGTGCTCGGGCCGGATGGTGGTGGAGGGCACGTGCTCGCGCAGCGGTGGGTGCTGGATGACCGCGTACAGCGAGGTCCCGCAGCGCTCAGCGACCTCGGTGGCGATCACGTCGGTGGTGCGCTCCAGGTTCCCGCCGTGGAATGCCATGATCCCGAAAGGGCTGCGCAGCTCGCACACCTCGTCCACGTCGGGACGGGCGAGGAAAGTCGAGAATCCGATGGTCACTGCAGCGGCCGGAAATCAGCTGTGGAGCGCAGCCCTCTTCGATCGTTGCGACAAGGTCATGCGAGTCTTCTGGACCAGGATCCAGGCGACCAGCGCAACGAACAGGATCTCCAGCGGGACCCCGAGACGGGCCGGGTCGGTGAACCAGTGGCCGATCCGCAGCGGCCAGCCTGCCACGAACCGCAGGACCGGCAACAGCACGAACTCGCCCTGGTTGAAGTAGAACTCGACCACCAGGTAGAGCACGGCGTAGGCCAGGGTCACCAGCCGGCGGCCCAGCACGCTCGACGTGCCCTGGCGCCAGGCCAGCACCAGCGCTCCGATGACGCCCAGAGCGCACAGCACTCCGAGGCGCTCCGCGGTGGCGTCGTCGATCCAGTTGGTGACCGCGCTCTGGAACTCGGTGAACTTCTCGACGAGCACGTTGGAGGCGAGCGGGTCGTCGATGATCTGCAGCTCCCACCAGCCGTAGTTCGCCACGTAGACGCCCGAGGCGATCAGCACCAGCCCGGAGATCGGGTTGATCCAGCGGAACATCCTGCGCATCGCCGGGACCACGCTGGTGCGGGCCAGGGCGAGCGCCATCGTCAGGAACACCATCACCGCGCCCATGCCGACCCCGTAGGCCACGAAGTTGGCCGTGCCGTTGGCCACGCCGTCGGCTGAGAAGCTGGAGGCGACGGCCGCGATGAACAGGCCGATCGTGCACGACAGCGACGCCACCGCGTAGCTGATGCCGAACATGAGCATCGACCCCAGGCCCCGGCCTCCGGTGCCGCGGCTGAACTTGGGCAGTCGCAGGTTGACAGCCCGGCCGGCCAGCATCCACAGGCCCAGCAGCCCCATCGCCACGCCGATGCCGATGGTCACGTAGCCGATGTGGTCGAGCACCGTTCCCTGGCTGAGCACCGTCTCGAAGAGCAGGCCGAACGCACCGAACACGGCCACGAAGCCGGCGGTGAGCGTCAGCGCCACACCGATGGCCCGCATCATCGCGCCCAGCGCCTGGGCGCCTGAGGACGGCGCCGACTCGTTGGACTGCTCCACCCCGATGAAGTACCCCAGGTACGCGGGCAGCAGGGCGAAGCCGCACGGGTTGAAGGCCGCGACCAGTCCCAGCGAGAACGGGTAGGCGAGAGCGCCGAGGTCCATGTCTCTACGGTCTAGGGCGAGCGCGAACTGCTTGCAAGCGTCTCACGGCGGCGTGGTCATTCCTGCTCTTGTTCGCTGCGCTCACGGGCCGCTCGGGCCACGGCCTCGCTATGCACCTCGCGGCGATAACCACCGGACTGGCCTATCCGCTCGGCCTCTTGGCCGCTACGCCGAGCACATTCTCTATGAGTTCGGCCAGCGACTCGGTGTCGAGCGCGCCGGCGAAGGTGTCGAGCAGCTCGCCGGAGGGCGACACGAACGCGGTGGTGGGCATGGCGATGCTGTCCGTCGCTCCGTACACCTCCAGGTCGAGGTCCCAGCCCACGTCGTAGGTGACCCCCGTGCGCTCAACCAGGGCGAGCGCGTCCTGCAGTGTCGGGTCCTGGGACAGCCCGAGGAACGCCACCCGGCCGTCGAGGCTCTCGAACACCTCCTGGAACTCCGGCATCTCACGCACGCAGGGCGGGCACCACGACGCGAAGAAGTTCACCACCAGCGGGGTGCCCTCGTAGCCCGCGATCGTGCCGGTCCCGCCGTCGAAGAGGTCGAAAGTGAGCCCGGACAGGTCGGGGCCGTCGGAGGTCTCGGGCGAGGAGTCGGTGCCGACGAGAAAGACGATCGCGGGTACGACCACCATCGCGGCAAGACCGGCGAGGATGCGAACTCGAAGGGGGGTCAGGCGTGCCCGGACGGCGGCTCGCGCGGTCGCCCCGAAGCTCATGACTCCGGTGTCTTCAGCCGATACCTCAGCAGGCCGTTGCGGTCGCGGCTGCTGCCGGCCTCCCCGATCACCCGCAGATGCTCGAGATGGGCGAACGTCTCGCTGGCCGCCATGTCGCCCCAGGCCCGCGGCGAGAACAACTCCTTCATGTAGGCCTCCACCGGAGCGTTGCCGAGGTCGGCGGCCGCGGCCCGCAGCACGTCCAGTCGCTCGATGTGGTGACGGCGGATGCTGTCGGTGCGGCCCCGCAAATCGGTGAATGGATGCCCGTGGGCGGGCAGGCACATCCTGACGCCCTCGAACGCGCCCACCCGGGCCAGCGAGGCGAAGAAGGCCGCCAGCGGGTCCTCCAACTCGGTCGAGCCCGCGATGTGGGGCGTGATGGTGGGCAGCACGTGGTCCCCCGAGAGCAGCACGCCCTCGGTCGGGTCCCACAGGCAGAGGTGGTCGGTGGTGTGTCCGGGCGTGTGAACCGCGAACCAGTCCCGTCCCGCCAGCCGCACCGCGTCGCCGTCGGCGACCCGGATGGTGGGCTCGGGAACCCGGAAGCGAGGAACCTGGCCCTCGACGTTGCTCTGGATGAACAGCCGGATGGCCTCGTCGGGAGGCGGCTCCCGGCGGGTGCCCCACGGGGTGCTGCCCCGGTCCGCCAGCTTCGCCTTCCACAGCTCGATCAGCGCCTCGGAATCCAGTTCCAGCAGCTCCAGGTCGATGTCGGCGTTGGCGTCGTCGGCCGCGGGGCTGGAGATGAAGTCGGCGTGGGCCAGCAACTCGGCGCCGCTCTCCTCGCGCAGCTGGTGGCTTCCGCCGTAGTGGTCGGGATGGGAGTGCGTGACGACGGTGGTGTGCACCCGCCGCAGCGGAATGCCGGCCTGCTCGAGACGGTCAATGAGTGCCGACCACGACTCCTCGCCGGGCAGTCCCGGGTCCACCAGGGCCGCGCCGTCGGAGTCGACCAGCGCGTAGCAGTTGACGTGGCCCAGGCCGGGCATGCTCACCGGCAACTGCATCCGCAGCACGCCCGGCGCCACCTCGGTGACCTCCGGGGAGGCCGGCTCCTGCTCCTGCTTGCTGTAGGTCTTGGTCGTCATGGGTGTGACCCGTGCGGGGCGTCGATGAACCCGGCCCGGCGGTACCAGCGCAGCTCCTCCAGGCTCTCGATGATGTCGTCGAGGGCCCGGTGGCCGCCGGCCTTGCTGGGCGCACCCTCATACACCGATGGTTGCCAGCGGCGGGCCAGCTCTTTCACGGTGGACACGTCGATCGACCGGTAGTGCAGGAAGTCCTCGATCTCCGGCAGGTGCCGGGCCAGGAACCGGCGGTCGGTGCCGATCGAGTTGCCGCACAGCGGAACGGTCCGGGGCTCGTCGATGTGCGATCGCAGGAACGCGAGCACCGCGGCGCCGGCCTCGGCCAGGCTCACGGTCGAGGCTCTCACCTCCTCGAGCAGGCCGCTGCCGGTATGCATGGTCCGAACGACCTCGTCCATCCGGCCCAGAGCCTCCTCCGGCTGGTGGATCACGAGGTCGGGTCCGGTGGCGACGATCTGGAGGTCGTCGTCGGTGACGAGCACTGCGATCTCGACGATGGAGTGGAGTTCCGGGTCGAGGCCGGTCATCTCCAAGTCCATCCATACGAGCACCGCGGCAGGATAACGACACGGCGCGATGGGGCGGTTCCGCTACAGCACGCGCGCGCGTGGATCAGCGTTCCTGCTCGCTCGGCCTCTAGTCTCGGCCGGTGCTCGAGGTTCCCGTTCTCCGGCTCGACCCAGATCTGCCCGTGCCTGCCTATGCACGGCCCGGTGACGCCGGCATCGACCTGAGGGCACGCACCTCGACGGTCCTCGCCGCGGGCGGTGGCCGGGCGCTGGTACCCACCGGTGTGGCCATCTCGTTGCCGCAGGGGTGCGCCGGCTTCGTGCTCCCCCGCAGCGGGCTGGCCCTCAAGCACGGCGTCACCTGCCTCAACACGCCCGGGCTGATCGACTCCGGCTACCGGGGCGAGCTCAAGGTGATACTGGTCAACACCGACCCCTCCGAGCCGTTCGCGGTGGAGCGCGGCGAGCGGATCGCGCAGCTGGTGGTGATGGCGGTGGAGCCGGTGCGCCTGGTGGAGGTGGACAGCCTCGACCCCTCGACGCGCGGCGACCAGGGCTTCGGCTCCACCGGCCGCTGACTATCGGGCGCTCGGCCTCTACGCCGCGGGCCGGCTGCCGGGCCGGCCTATGGCCTTGCGCATCAGCAGCCGACCCCGGTCGGGCTCGACGGTGCCGGTCACGTTGGAGGCGCCGACTGCCTTCTGGAAGCGGGCCGCGTCGGTGGCCGCAACGCTGGTCTCGTCGGTGCGTCCCGCCTCCACCTCCAGCCATCCTCTATAGGCTCGGACCACGCACACCAGGGCCGCGCCGGGACCGGCTCCGGGCGCGAGCAGGAGCTCGGTGGCCTCGTCCATGGCTGCTCTCAGCTCGTCGATCTCCGTGAACGACATGCCCTGGCGGAGCGCCACCGCGGCCACGCCCACGCGCACGATCCGGGCGCAAGCGGCGGTGGCGGGCACCTTCAGGACTATCTCGTCGATCGCGAGCGCGTCGCTCACGCCTCAAAGAATGCCACGGATTCGCCCTGTTCCTACAGCTTGATTCCGGCCACCCCGTCCGGCCCTCGACCGGCCGGGCCCCAGCCACCGCGCCGGTAGCCTGAATGTCGGTGGCATTCGTAGTGGAGAAGTTCGGCGGCACCTCGGTGGCCGGCCCCGACCGCATCCGGGTCGTGGCCGACCATGTGGCGCGCCGCTGCAGCCGGGGCGACCGGGTCGTGCTGGTCATCTCGGCCATGGGCAGCGAGACCGATCAGCTGCTGCGGATGGCCTCCGACGTGGCCGCGGACCCGCCCGGCCGCGAGGTCGACATGCTCATCACCGGGGGTGAGCGCAAGGCCTGTGCCCTGATGGCCATGGCTCTCAGCGACCTTGGAGTCCCCGCCGCGTCGTTCACCGGCAGCCAAGCCGGATTCCGCACCGACTCCACCCACTCCGATGCCAAGATCCTGGCGATCACCCCGGGTCGCATCACCGAGGCGCTGGCCCGAGGCGTCGTGCCGGTCGTGGGCGGCTCCCAGGGGGTGTCCGGCGACGGCGACGTGACGTTCTTCGGCCGGGGAGGATCCGACACCACCGCGGTGGCGCTGGCCCACGTCCTCGCCGCGGACTACTGCGAGATCTACACCGACGTGCCCGGCGTGTTCAGCGCCGATCCCCGCCTGGTTCCCCAGGCTCGACGCATGGATGTGGTCTCGTTCGACGAGCTGCTGGAGATGACCGCCAGCGGCTGCCCGAAGCCGGCCATGAGGGCGGTGGAGCTGGCCAGGACCTACGGCGTCGAGCTGCACGTGCGATCCGCGTTCAGCTGGATGCCGGGCACGACCGTAACCGGAGAGGAAGCCATGGAGCACGCCATCATCTCGGCCGTCACCCACGACGCCAGCGAGGCGAAGATGACCGTCTCGGGGGTCGCCGACAAGCCCGGGGTGGCCGGCCGGCTCTTCCGGGCGCTGGCCGACACCGAGGTCAACGTGGACATGATCGTGCAGAACGTGTCGCGCGAGGGGGTCACCGACATCAGCTTCACCGTCCCCAAGCTGCAGCTCGACGCATCCCGGTCGGTTGCGGTGGCGCTGATCGACGAGCTGGGGGCCGACGAGGTGTCCGCCGACGACAGCATCGCCAGGGTGAGCCTGATCGGCGCGGGCATGCAGACCAATCCGGGCGTGGCCGCCCGCATGTTCGAGACGCTGGCCGCGGCGGGGATCAACATCGAGATGATCTCGACGTCCGCGATCCGCATCTCCTGCGTGATACGGGCCGGTGACATGGAGCGGGCTGTGGTCGTCCTGCACGAGTCGTTCGAGCTCGACAAGGACCCCGCCGACCGCGCCAGCGTCTACTGACCCCACCGCTCTGCCCCAATTCGACGGCGGCCCGTGCCGGTAGCCTGCTGACTCATGGACATCGGAGTCGTCGGCGCAACCGGCCAGGTGGGCGGGGTGATGCGCGCCCTGCTGGACGAGCGCGACTTCCCGGTGGACGGGCTGCGGTTCTTCGCCTCGTCGCGTTCGGCGGGGCGGACCCTGCACTGGCGCGACCGGGCCGTCGTGGTGGAGGACGCGGCCACCGCCGACTACTCGGGGCTCGATGTGTGCCTGTTCTCGGCCGGGGCCACCACCAGCCGGGCGCTGGCCGAGCGGGTCGCCGCCGAGGGACCGGTCGTCATCGACAACTCCTCGGCCTGGCGGCGTGACCCCGACGTGCCGCTGGTCGTGTCGGAGGTCAACCCCCATGCACTGGACTCGATCCCCAAGGGCATCGTCTCCAACCCCAACTGCACGACCATGGTGGCCATGCCGCCGCTGAAGCGGCTCGACGTCGAGGCGGGCCTGTCCGCCATGGTGGTGTCGACCTACCAGACCGTCTCGGGCGCCGGGCTGGCCGGGGTCGACGAGCTGCACGAGCAGGTCCAGAAGGCGGGTGACGACGCCCCGTCGCTGACCTACGACGGCGGCGCCATCGGCTTGCAGGCCGGTGCCAAGTTCCCCGAGCCCATCGCCTTCAACGTGATCCCGCTGGCCGGCTCCATCGTCGACGACGGCTCCGGTGAGACCGACGAGGAGAAGAAGCTCACCCACGAGAGCCGCAAGATCCTCGAGCTGCCCGACCTGACGGTGGCGGCCACCTGCGTGCGGGTTCCGGTCTACTGCGGGCACTCCCTGTCGATCAGCGCGTCGTTCGAACGACCCGTCAGCGTCGAGCGGGCGGTCGAGGTCCTGACCGGAGCGCCCGGGGTGGTGCTGGCGAACGTTCCCACCCCGTTGAAGGCGGCCGGCGACGATCCGTCGTATGTGGGCCGCATCCGCCGCGACCCCACCCGCCCCAACGGGCTGTCGCTGTTCGTGTCGGGCGACAACCTCCGCAAGGGGGCCGCGCTCAACACCATCCAGATCGCGGAGGTGATGGCCGACCGCGGCCTGCTCCCCGCCGCCTGATCAGGCGACCTGGTGCTGTAGCGGTCGACCCTCCAGCACCGCGAGCAGGTTGGTGTACTCGGCTCGCCGCACGTCCACGTCGATCACGAGCCCGGCCTGGGCCGAGTGGGGGGTCAGCACCACGTTGGCCCGGGGATCGGCGGCCAGGGCCACGAGCGGGTTGTCGGGCCGCACCGGCTCCCACGAGTACCCGTCGGTGGCCACCCCGCCCAGGTGGCCGGTGCGGTAGGCCCGGGCCACCGCGTCCTCGTCGAGCAGGGTGCTGGCCCCGGCGTTGATCAGCAGCGAGCCCGGCCGCAGGCGCCGCAGGAACCGGTCGCCGGCGATGCCGGCCGTGTCGGGGGAGTGGGGCAGCAGCAGGATCACCACGTCGGAGCGGCCGAGCAGGTCGTCGAGTCCGGCGTAGCCGACCCGCAACTGGTCCTCGGCCCAGCCCGGCAGCCGGTTGCGGCGGTGGTAGAGCAGCCCGCAGCCGAAGCCTCCGAGCCGCAGGGCGAGCTCGGTGCCGATCTCGCCCAGGCCCACGATCCCCACCGTGCAGTCACGCAGCTGACGGACCCCGCCCATCCTCGACCAGTCGATGATGAAGGTCTCGGCATCGCAGCGCCGGGGCGGTCCCCACTGCGTGCCGGCCTCGGTGACTATCTGCTCGGCCTCCCGGCTGCGCTTGAGCAGAGCCATGACTTGCATGACCACGAGCTCGGCCACCATGGCGCACTGGGGCAGGGGCCACCGGCAAACCGGGATGCCGGCCCGCCGGGCTGCGTCGAGGTCGATGTCGTGGATCTGCTGTCCGAGGCGCTGGATCAGCCGCAGCCTGGGCCCGGCCTCGATGATCGCCGCGTCGATGAGTCTCGACCGTTCGCTGACCAGGAACTCGGCGCCGCTAACCGCGTCGATGATCTCGTCAGTCGAGGGCGACACCAGCATGTCGATCTCGAACTGCGGGGGGCAGGCGGCCCTGGCCACCTCGGTGTGGACCGGTGGCCGCTCGGTCACGTAGGCGATGCGGTGGGGTGCGTCGCTCAACTCACGTCCCGACCGCTTCACATCCCGACCGGTTCACACGGTAGGCCACTCGGATTCCAGGCCGGTGACACCGGCCCGGGCCGCCACGTCACGGAACCGGCCCCTCACGTCGTCGAGGATCTCGGCCTCGTCCATGGTGAGCACGACCCGATTGCGCATGACCACCTGACCGTTGATCACGACGGTGTCGACGTCCTGGCCCTGGGCCGCGAAGACCGTGGTCGCAACCGGGTTCCACACCGGCTGAAGGTGGGGGGCGTCGGTGTCGATGGTGATGAAGTCGGCCGACTTGCCGGGCTCCAGCGAACCGAGCGAATCGCCCAGTCCGAGGGCTCGGGCGCCGTTGATGGTGGCCATCTCCAGCACGGTCTCGGGGCCGATGGCCAGGCGGGTGCCGGCTCTCTGGCGGGCCGAGTGGCAGGCGACGCGCATGTCCCGCAGCAGGTCGAGATTGGCGTTGGAGGGCGCCGCATCGCAGCCCAGCGCCACGTTGACCCCGGCTGCGAGCATGTCGGTCACCGCAGCCGGGCCCCAGGCCGCCGAGGCGTTGTTGGCCGGGTTGTGCGACACCGATGTCTGAGTGTCGGCCAGGAGCCGGAAGTCCTCGCCCCCGGCCACGGTGCAGTGGGCCAGCACGGTGCGGGGTCCGAGCAGGCCGTGGCCACGGGCCAGGTCCACATGGCTGCGGAACCCCAGACTGTGGGCGAAGTCGTTGTCCGAGGGCATCTCGGCCAGGTGGATGGTGATGCCCATGTCGCGCTCGCGGGCCAGCTCCGACACCTCGTCGTAGAGCGACAGGTCACACGCCGGTTCGGCCGACCGGCAGCCGAACCACACCTGCAGCCGCCCTTCCCCGGCCCCCTCCCAGCGGTCGTGGGCGTCCAGGGCCTGGGCGATGGAGGACTCCCGGGTCTGCCACATGCCGTGGTGCCAGCCCAACTCGTCGCGGGTCTCGGGACTCACCGCCATCACGAGCGAGCCGAGCGCGGCCCTGATCCCCGAGTCGACGCAGGCCTCGGCGATCCCGTCGAATCCGTAGCGCCCCGCCAGCAGGCACTCCACGAATCCGGTGGTCCCGGACTTGATCATCTCCAGCACGGCCAGGCGGGCGCTGGCCGCGGCGTCGGCCTCCGTGTAGGAGCCCTGCAACGGGAAGATGCGACCGAACAGCCAGTTGGAGAAGTCCTTCAGCCGCTTCCCCTCCGACACCCCTCGCAGCATGGTCTGGGCCAGGTGAACGTGGGTGTCGATCAGTCCCGGAAGCACGATGTGGCCGCTCAGGTCGACCTCGCCGGCCGCCGGGTGGCGGTCCCGCACGTCCTCGGTCCTGCCCACCGCCTCGATACGGCCGCCCGACACGGCGATCGCGCCGTCGGCGATGATCTCCCGGCTCGGGTTCATCGTGAGGATCGTCCCGTGGGTGAAGATCATGGTCGACACCGCCGACACCGTAATCGCCTCGACTCGGTGCGCTAAGAGCGAGCGCGAATAGGTGACACGCTCTCGCGTCGCGAGGGGGTGTCTCCCGCTCTTGTTCGCTGCGCTCACGGGCCGCTGGGGCCACGGCCTCGCGCCGTATGAGCCGCGTTGCTCCGCCTATTCGCTCGGCCTCTAACCCGAGTCGGCCCCGGGGCGGCCGGCCACGATGGCTGCGATCACCAGGCCGATGCCGAGCGCCTCCTGGCCGCTGGGCACCTGGGCCAGAGCGATCAGCCCCACCACCGTGGCCGTCGCGGGCAGCAGGGCCTGGAGCAGGGCGAAGCGATGCGGGTCGATGCGGCGCATCACGGTCTGGTCGATCCGGTAGGGGATCACGTTGGACAGGATTCCGGTGGCCAGTCCGAGGGCCAGCACCAGCGGGGAGTCCAGCGCTCCGGCCACTGCGGCCTTGCCGAAGGGGCTGATGGCCACCGCGCCGGCCAGCATGCCGAGGCCCAGCCCGTCCACCGAGGCCGGGCTGCGGGCCACCCGGTGGCCGAGCAGGATGTAGCCGGCCCAGAACCCTGCGGCCAGCAGGGCGAACCCCACGCCCGCGGCTGTGCCTTCGGACTCCACGCCGGCCAGCGTCAGCACACCCGCCACCGCCAGCACCACCGCCCCCGCCGAGCGCAGCGTGCGGGCTCCCAGCGCGGCCACCACCACCGGCCCGGTGAACTCGATGGCCACCGCGTTGCCCAGCGGGATCCGGTCCATGGCCAGGTAGAAGCACAGGTTCATGGCGGCCAGCGACACCCCGAAGGCGGCCGTCCGACCCAGCTCGCGGGCCTGCCACCGCCGTCGCCATGAGCGCCGCAGGGCCACGATGACCACCGCCGCGGCCAGCACTCTCAGCAGCGCCACCCCGCCCGGGGCCAGCTCGTCGAACAGCACCACCGCCACGGCCGCGCCCAGGTACTGCGACACCGTCCCGACCATGAGCAGCCCTTCGGGCGCGAGCTCGCGGGGCCGCATCACACCCGCCGGTAGGGTGGCGCCATGGCTCTAGACGACCAGCTCGTGAACCGGCTCACCTGGAAGATCCCCAACGCCCTGGCCCTGATCGGCTCGCGCTCGGGCGAGGAGCGCAACGGCATGACCGCGAGCTGGATCACGCAACTGTCGATGGAACCGGTCCTCATAGGCGTCGGAGTGGACAATACGGCGGTGACGCACCGGCTCATCTCCGAGGGCGGCTCGTTCACCGTCAATCTGTGGAACTCCGAGGACACCCGGGTGTTCGTCAAGTTCTCCAAGCCGGCCACTTACGCCGACGGGACCCTCAACGGCCGGGCGGTCCGGGAGGCGACCACCGGCGCACCGGTCTTCACCGAGGCCATCGCCTGGATGGACTGCGAGGTCCGCCACACCATCGACTTGGGCACCCACACCCTGTTCGTGGGCGAGCTGGTGGACGGCGACATCCTCACCGACGAGGCCCGCTCAGCCTCCATGAGCGACACCCGCATGAAGTACGGAGGCGTCAAGCGCCACTGATAGCAGTCTCTGAGCGGTTCGCTTGCATTGTATAGAGCAAAATTGTAAATCTATTCTCATAAACTCGTTCAAATGCCAGATTCTTCTGATAGTAACTCTTCAAAATATAAAGGATATCTTCTTATAGGCCTGTAATGTAAACGAATGGCTCGATCGTTGACCACACCATGGCCTACTGGTCCGCGAACGGTCTTCTTCGATGACGTTGCTTCTCGGCCGGTGCTTGCGAGGGCCGTCCAGGCGGGCCGGATACGTCGGCTCGCCCCGAAGGTCTACACCGCCGACATGGTGAGCCCGCCCTCCGAGATCATCGTTGAGAATCGATGGCGCGTGGTGGCGAGGGCTCTGCCAGGCGCCGTCATCGCCGACCGGTCTGCCGCAGAGGACGGTCGGGTTGCCTCGGGCCGGCTCTTCGTCGTGTCCGACGTCCCCCGCAAGTCGATTCGACTGCCCGGACTTGAGATTCGAGTCCGGCCGGGCAAGCCCATCGAAGCTCCTGTGCCGGACCTGCCGTGGGCCGACGGCCTGAGAATGTCGAGCCCGGCCCGGACACTGCTCGACAACCTTGCAGAGTCCCGTAGCCGGTCCGGGAAGGTGGGACGCACCCTCAGCCTGCCGGAGTTGGAGGACTGGCTGGCGCGCAAGTCGCTCGCCTGGGGCGCCGAGCGACTTGAGAGGTTGCGACTGGACACCATCGCGCTGGCAGAATCCCTCGGCGCAACCCGCCACTTGGACGCGGTGGAGCGTCTATTCGACCAAGTGTCAGGGCGCTTGCCGCCTCGTCCCCAGGCGGGACCGCTGCTGGTCGCGCTGACTCAGGGCCGGGCCTGGGATGAGCGCCGGGTCGTCATGTTCGATCATGCAGCCCGTGACGCGGCCCGACTCGATCCGAGTCTGATACCCGAATGGCTTCCGCCTCCGGAGACTCCCGGAGAGTTGCCGTTCTACGAGAGCTACTTCTCCAACTACATCGAGGGCACCGAGTTCACCATCGACGAGGCCAGGCGCATTGTCGAGACCCAGCGGCCGCCGCCGGCGCGACCTGCGGACGGGCAAGACATTCTCGGCACATACCACTGCGTCTCGGACCCGATCGGGCGCAGCGCCACGTCGGACGACCCGGATGAACTGGTCGGGTACCTGATCGATCGCCACCGCACGATCCTGGCCGGCCGTCCCGATCAGGAGCCAGGAAGCTGGAAGACGGAGGCGAACCGCGTCGGGGCATACGACTTCGTGGCGCCGGAACAGGTGGAGGGCACCCTGCGCAAGGGACTCGCGCTGGTGTGTCACATTCCGGCAGGGATCGGCCGGGCTCTATTCATGATGTTCGTCGTGCTGGAGGTACATCCCTTCGGTGACGGCAACGGCCGGGTGGCGCGGGTCATGCTGAACGCCGAACTGTCGGCCGCGGGCGCGTCGCGAATCGTGATTCCGAGCGTGTATCGCGACGAGTACGTCTCCGGCTTGCGTCGGGCGTCGTTGAACGACGGCGACCTGGGAGGGCTTGTGCGGGTGATGGCCCACGCTTGGCGATGGACAGCGGCCATGCCGTGGGCCGATCGGGCGGCAGTCGAGGGCCAGCTCGAGGCCACCCACGCGCTACAGGACCCCATAATCGCCCGGGAAGCAGGACTTCGCCTAGAACTACCTTGACCGCGTACGGGCACGCAAGAGTCGCGGGCCGATCGGTGGTTCAGGCGTAGAGGTGGGAGCGGCTGCCTATGGGGGCCGCTCCCTCCTGTCTGTCGACGGGTTCGGCTCTCCGTCTTGTGAGGCCGTTCTATCGGCTCAGCGGCTCTGGGCGGTGGCCCGGGTTCGGGCCGCCGCGAGGAGGCCCAGTGCGGCGCAGGCCGCGGTGAAGATCCCCACCGACACCAGGGCGACCCGGCTGCCGAAGTCGTCGACCAGCCAGCCCAGGATGGGGCCGCCGACGGCGCGGGCCCCCACGAAGACCACCCCGTAGGCCGCCGACACCCGTCCCTGGAGGCGGGGATCGGCCGCGCTCTGCACCGACCCGTTGGACAGGCTCAAGAACCCGCCGCCGAAGATGCCCACCACGAAGATGGCCGCTATGCCGGCGAGGAGGACGTCCACCGCTGCGAGGGTGGCCATGGTCGCGCTGAACACGGCCAGCAGGAGGGCCAGGCTGCGGGGCCCCTCGAGCTTCGACGCCGCCATCATCACCGAGCCGATCAGGCTGCCGATCGCCATGGCCTGAGCCAGGACCGCGAACGTGCCCCCTCCGCTCTCGAGTTGCTTGTCGGCGACCACCGGCAGCAGCACGGCCAGGTTCCAGCCGAACAGTGTGAACGAGCACAGCAGCGCCATCGGAATGGTCACCGCCGGGGTGCGCAGCAGGTAGCCGAGCACCCGGCCCCCGGCCGCCCGGGCGTCGGCCGTGGTGGCCACCGTGGTGGGCACCACCCGCAGCACCAGCGTCGCCGCCAGCAGCGAGGTCGCGCCGTTCACTGCGAAGCAGGCCCATGAAGCCGACAGGCTCAGGAAGAGCCAGGCCGCGCCGCTTCCGAGGAACCGGCCCACCGACATCACCGAGGTGTGCAGCCGGGCCGCTCTGTCGACCCCGTCGGCCATGACGACGTCGCGCACGAAGGCCCGCCGCAGCGGGGTGTCGATGGCGCCGATCACGCCCAGCACCGCGACCGCTCCGAACAGCGCGGCCAGCGGCAGGTCCTCGCCCATCGCCAGCGCCAGGAGTGCCAGCGCGCTGGCCACCACCGCCTTCGCGGCCTGGGTGGAGGCCAGCAGCCGGCGACGGTCCATCCGGTCGGCCAGGGTCCCCGCCACCGGCGCGAGGACCACGGCCGAGCCCGACCGGACCGCGATGGTGAGCCCCACCGCGAAGGCGCTGCCGGTGATCTCGTACACCAGCCACACTTCGGCGAGGTGGTGGGCCCACATCCCGGCGCCGTGCAGGAACTGGGCGCTGGCGTAGCGCCGGAAGTTGGGGTTGCTCAGCGTGTCGGCCAGCCGGCCCAGACCGCTCCTCACGTGATCCTCACCGACCCAGTTTGACACCGCGGGCAGGTTGTCAGACAATCTGCCAGGAGAACTCGGCAGCGGCCAGGGTCCTCGCGCCCCGTTGGAGGATTGGATGCGCACGGGAGACAGCTACGTCGAGTCGCTCCGGGACGGGCGCAACGTGATCCTCGACGGCGAGCACGTCGAGGACGTGACCACCCACCCGGCCTTCGCCGCCGGTGTGCGCAGCACGGCCCGGCTCTACGACTTCTCGGCCGATCCCGCCAACCGCCAGGTCATGACCTACGAGTCTCCGACCAGCGGTCAGCCCGTGAACCTCAGCTGGCTGGTGCCCCGCTCGGTGGAGGACCTCCGCCGTCGCCGGCTGGCCATCGAGGCCTGGTCCGAGATGAGCTTCGGCTACCTGGGCCGGTCACCGGACCATGTGGCCTCGTTCTTCGCCGGCTTCTCGGGCTCGCTCGACACCTTCGCCAAGGCCGGCGACCAGTACGCCGACAACGTGCAGCGCTTCTATGAGCGGGCCCGCGACGAGGACCTCTACGTCACCTACACCATCATCCATCCCCAGATAGACCGGTCCAAGGGTCCCCACGAGCAGTACGCGCCCCATCTGTATGCCGCCATCGCCGGCTCCGGCGACGACGGTGTGGTGGTCAGGGGCGCGCAGATGCTCGGGACCGGCACGATCCTCTCGGACTACCTGTTCGTCAGCTCCATCCAGCCCCTTCCTCCCGGTGCCGACGACTACGGGCTGTCGGTGGTGATCCCCGTCAAGCACCCCCGGCTGCGCATCTACCCCCGCCGGCCCTACGGCCGCGACGTGACCTCCGCGGGCGACTACCCGCTGACGGCCACCTACGACGAGACCGACGCGCTGGTGGTCTTCGACGACGTGGACGTGCCCCCCGAGCACGTCTTCGTGGACCGCGACCCCGAGATCACCTTCGCCCAGTTCAACCGGACGCCGGCACACCTCCTGGGCAACACCCAGGCCCAGATCCGCTACGCGGTGAAGATGAGGTTCCTGGCCGGGCTGGCGTCGCAGCTGGCCGAATGGTCGGGCCAGGCCGCCGACCGGAGCTACCAGCTGGCGCTGGCCCGGGTGGCCGCCATCGCGTCGGTCCCGTACGGGATGGTGCTGGCCGGCGAGTACAACGCCGCCATCGATGGGAACGGCGTGGCCCGGCCCGACCCCGAGATGCTCTACGCGGCCATGACGCAGCAGCCCGCGCTGTACCGCGATATCACGTTCGCCCTGCGGGAGCTCACCGGCGGCACCACCATCCAGGTGCCTTCGTCCATGGATGCCCTCCAGGATCCGGTCACCCGGGCCGACTTCGAGCGCTTCGTGCGCTGGCCGGAGGTGGACGCCGAACATCGCATCGGGCTGTTGAAGCTGATCTGGGACGCCATCGGCTCGGAGTTCGCCAGCCGGCACTTCCAGTACGAGATGTTCTATGCCGGCTCGGCGTCGGTGGTGCAGGGCCGCCTGTACCGCAACTACGACTGGGACCGGGCCCGCTCCATGGTGCAGCGCTGCCTGGCCGAGACCCACACCCCCGGCGGGGCCGGCTCCGGGGACAGTCCGTGACGCCGCCCGACCACAGCAGCGGCGCCGACCGGATCGGCACGCTCGACACCGGTTTCCGGACCGCGCTGGGGCGTCTCGATCGGGCCGGCCTGCTGGCCAGGGTGTCGCGCACCGTGGACCCCGATCTCGAGGTGGCCGGGCTCATGAAGCGCCACGACGCCGGCGCAGCCCTGCTGTTCGAGAGCGTCAAGGACCACGACGTGCCCGTCGTCGGCAACGTCTTCGCCACCCCGGAGTCCTCCGAGACCGCCATGGGGCTGGACCGCACCCGGCTGCGGGCTGCGCTGGCCAGGGGCATCCACACCGACGTCGAGCCCGTCGCCGCCGCCGAGGCCCCGGCCCAGGAGCAGGTCTGGCGCAAGGGGTCCATCAACCTGGGCGAGCAGCTCCCGGTTCTCAAGCACGCCCCCGGCGACGGCGGGCGCTTCGTCACCGCCGGCGTGCTGATCGTGCGCGATCCCCTCACCGGCGTGCGCAACGCGTCCTTCCACCGGCTCCAGCTGCTGGAACCCGACCGGGTGGCCATCAAGATCGACCACGGGCGCCACCTGGGCCGGGCTCTGGACCACGCGGTGGAGATGGGCCAGGACCTGCCGGTGGCGGTCTGCATCGGGACCGACGTGGCGCTGATCTACGCGGCGTCCACCATGGGCGCGCTCATGCCCGAGAGCCGTGACGAGCTGGGCGCGGCCGGCGGCTGCCGCGGCTCGGGACTGCCGGTGGTGCCCGCAGTGTCGGTCGACGTGGACGTGCCCGCCGAGACCGAGATCGTCATCGAGGGGCTCATCAAGGCGGGCGAGCGGGCCCACGAGGGACCCTTCGGCGAGTTCGTCGGCTACGCCTCGCCGGCCGGGATGGCACCCACCGTGGACGTCACCGCGGTGACCGCCCGCCACGAGCCGGTGTACCACGCCATCAACGGCGCCGGGCGGGAGACGATCGTGCTGCGCAAGCACGTGCTGGAAGTGGCCGCCCTCGAAGCGGTCCGGCCGGTGACGCCCATCGTCACCGACGTGTGCATGCCCTCGGGCGGGCTCCACCGGTTCCATCTGGTGATGGCGCTGTCGAAACAGTCCGAGCGCGACGAGGGATGGGGCCGCAACGCGGCCATGGCCGCCTTCGGGGCCCTCAAGGATCTCAACATGATCATCCTGGTTGACGACGACATCGACATCCACGATCCCGTCGACGTCGAGTACGCCCTCGCCACCCGCTTCGACGCCGCGTCGGACCTGATGGTCATGCCCGGAATGCGCGGCCACGAGTACGTGCGCACCTCGCAGGCCGGGGTCGGCACCAAGGCCGTGCTGGACGCCTCGGTGCCGTATGAGCGGCGGGCCGACTTCGAGCGGATCTCCTTCGCCTCGCCCTCCGACGGCGGCAGCGAGCTCGACGCCGCCTACTCCGGCGCCACCGTGCTCAGCTGGCTCGGAGGCTCCCCATGAAGCTGAGCCGCGAGACGCTCGCCGACCGGCTCCAGGAGCAGCTCAAGCGCCAGATGCTGTCGGGCCGGCTGGTGCCCGGCGCGACCATGCCGTCGGAGCGAGAGCTGTGCGAGGCCTTCGGTGTGGGCCGCACCACCGTGCGCGAGGCCCTCCAGGGTCTGGTCTCGTCCGGCTTCCTGGCCCGGGACGCGGGCCGGCTCGTGGTGCGGCACCCCAGCGACATCAGCCCCCGAATGCTCGACCTCGCGGCCAGGGCCTCCGACGCCTCGGTGCTGCAGGTCTTCGATGTGCGCAAGCTGCTGGAGATCCACGCGGCCGGCCTGGCCGCCACCAACCGCACCGCCGACGACCTCGCCGAGATGGCCGGGTGCCTGCAGCGCATGGACACCCAGGACGAGACGCAGTACCACACCGCTGATCGCAGCTTCCACTGCGCGGTGGTGCGGGCCGCCCGCAACAGCGTGCTGGCCGAGCTCTACGAGGCGGGCGTCGGGCTCTTCTTCCGCGAGCCGGCCTTCTGGCGGGTCTTCACCCGGGCCCCCGAACAGCGCCATCGGGTGGGTTCGGGGTATCAGGGCCACCTTCAGATACACAACGCCATCGTCCGCCAGGACCCCGACCTGGCCCGCGAGCAGATGCAGCGCCATCTGCAGCAGGTGGAACGCAGCCTGCTCGCGATCATGCACGAGACACTGGGCACGGCCGACGATGCGCCGTTGCCGACATCGGACACATCGTCCCCCACAGAGGAGACAGGGAGGAAGCCATGAGACAGGGATACCGGGTGATCGACGCCGACACCCACGTCACCCCCTCCGTCGAGGTGCTCGTCGAGTACGGCGACCGGGAGCTCAAGGACAGGGCCGACGAGCTCACGCCCTATATCCGGGTGACCAAGCCGACCGCGGGCCGGGGCCATCCGACCCACCCGTACGGCGTGGTGCGGGTCAATCCCCAGCCCTACAGCCGGGTGGCCGGGCACAAGCCCGACGCCTCGGTGGACACCCGCGGCGCGGGCGCCAAGGGCGCGCTCGAGGGCCGGGTGGAGAACCTCGCGGCCAAGCCCATCGCCGACGGCATCCAGCACACCAACTCTGAGGGCCGCCTGGCCAACATGGATGTCGAGGGGGTGGACATCAACTTCATCATCCCCGGCACTTGGGCACCGGGCAGCACGGCCCTGGACCTCAGCCTGGCCAAGGCCATGTACCGCTCCTACCACCGCTATATGGCCGACTACTGCTCGGCCGACCCCCGCCGCCTCAAGGGGCTGCTGCTGGCCCCCGGCGCCGATCCGGCCTGGGCCGCCGAGACCATCCGCCAGCACGCCGACGAGGAGTGGCTGTCCGCGGTGTGGCCGGTGCTTCCCGAGGGCCTGCCCGTGGACGACCCCGACCTCGAGCCGATATGGCAGGCCATGGACGAGGCCGACCTGCCCATCATGCACCACAGCTTCTTCTACGAGGCCCCCTACTTCCCCGGCTACCGCGACATCTGGGGCAACGTGGCCGTGGCCCGCACCGCCGCCCACGTGTGGGGCGCCCAGAGGCTCATGGCCTACGTTCTGGTGTCGGGCATGCTCGACCGCTACCCCAACCTGCGGGTGGCCACGGTGGAGACCGGCCACGGCTGGCTTCCGCACTGGATCATCCGCTTAACCAGCCAGATCGACTACGTGAAGGGCGCCGTGCCCGCCGACTTGAAGCACACCCCCATGGAGTACGTGCAGATGGGCCGGGTGTTCTGCGCCATCGAACAGCACGAGGGTCCCGAGATGACCAAGGCGGTGATCGACATCCTCGGCGACGGCGTGCTGATGTACGAGTCCGACTTCCCCCACCCCGAGTGCTACTATCCCGACAGCACCGACAACGTGATCTCGTGGGGCCCCGCCATCGGCGAGGAGGCCCTGCGCAAGCTCATGGCCGACAACGCGGCCCGCTACCTGCGGCTGCTGTCGGACCCGTGGGACGACGACGGGGCCGGCGGCAACGGGCGGAGCAGCAATGGACGTTGATCAGGCGCTGGAGCTCGTGCACCAGGCTCGAGCCATCGCGGCCACCCGCGGCATCAACGCCACCGTGGCCGTGCACGACGACGCCGGTCATCCCCTGGTGGTGATGCGGGGCAAGCGCTGGCACGGGCCGTACATGGCCATGGGCAAGGCCCGGCTGGCCGCCGCCTTCGCCAAGCCAACCAAGGATCTGATGGAACAGTGGGCCGACCGACCCATGTTCCCGACCAGTCTCGTGGAGATAATCCCCGGAGGCGTGACCGTCAACCCTGGCGGTGTCCCGCTCTTCGAGGAAGGTGTGTGCGTGGGCGCCATTGGCGTCGGAGGGGGCTCGCCGCACATCGACCACGAGATCGCGGCTGCGGCCGCGGAGCAATTCCACAATGCCGAGGGGGCGTAGATCTGATGAAGCTGATTCACAGACCCAAAGGAGGAAACACCAACATGCGCCACATTCCGAAGAGACTGGGGGTGCCGCTCGCGGCGCTCTTCGTGCTCGCGCTAGTAGCCGCGAGCTGCGGCGACGACGAGGCTGACGAGCCGGCCGCTCCGGTGGTCGACACCGCCGCCGTCGAGGCGGCCCAGGCCGACGCCGACGCGGCTCGAGCCGACGCCGACGCGGCTGCCGCCGCGGCTG
>JAJEEV010000008.1 GCA_022820805.1 Acidimicrobiia bacterium | reverse complement strand
GTATCGGCGACTACTACGCGGCCGCGGTGGGCTGGATGCTCTCCCACGGGATCACCACCGGATGCACCCGGGACTCCTTCTGCGCTGACCGGCCGGCCACCCGCCAGCACTTCGTGACGTTCCTGTGGCGCGCCGCGGGCTCGCCCCGGCCGACACAGCCCGGCTCAGAGGTCTTCGCCGACGTCGACGCCGGCGGCTACGCCGACAACGCCATCGGCTGGGCCCGCGACCTGCGCATCACCACCGGCTGCAACACCGACGACGACGGCGAGCTGCTGTTCTGCCCCGACCGGAACGCCACCCGAGCCCACGTGGCCACCTTCCTGCACCGCTACACCGGCGCAGACCAGGACCCCCAGGCGGTGTTCGCCGACGTCGACCCCGACAGCTACTACGCCGTGCCGGTGGCATGGATGCACGCCCACGGCATCACCACCGGCTGCGGCGCCGACGACGACGGCGAGCTGCTGTTCTGCCCCGACCGGTACGCCAGCAGAGCCCACGTGGCCGCCTTCCTGTACCGCGCCGCCACCACCCCCGAAAGCTGGCGCCCCAACGGAGGCATCCTCAAACCCTAACCACCCGATGATCTCTGTGGCGGAGGGAGGGCCCGCGATGGCCGACTTGCTCTCCTGTAACCGTCCGTTCTCATCTGTCGTCATAAATACTGGTCGAAGGCTATAAGTCGTCCACCGGATGGGTTCGGTGGTTGTGCCATGCATGCTCAGTCATTACTATCCATTACCACTTAGGAAGTAATATTAGAAAGAGTACGCGTGAATAGATCCAAGACGCTGACGGCTGCATTTGTGCGCACAGTCAATGAGGCTGGACGCTATGGAGACGGGCGCGGCGGACATGGGCTGAGCTTACTGGTGCGGCCCACCCGCAGCGGCCGCTGGTCCAAGACCTGGAGCCAGCGGCTCTACATCGGTGGCCGGCCGGTCATGATCGGGCTTGGCGCCTACCCGATTGTCACGCTGGCCGAAGCACGCGCCAAGTGCATCGAGAACCGTCGCGCCGTCGAGGCGGGCCGTGATCCCAGAGGTGACGGCGTTCCGAGCTTCGAGCGGGCCGCCGAGTCGGTGATAGCCCTGCACGCTCGCCAGTGGAAGCCAGGAAGCCGCTCCGAGCAGCAGTGGCGGGCGAGCCTCAAGACCTATGTGCTGCCCCATCTCGGTACCAAGCGTGTCGATCGCATCGTCGTGGGCGACATCCTCGCGGTGCTTGCCGACCCATGGACCACTCGTCCAGAAACAGCCAGACGGCTCGCACAGCGCATCTCGGCGATCTTGAGATGGGCGATGGGCGCGGGCTTCCGCACTGACGACCCTACCGCCGCGGCGGTGGCTGCATTGCCCCGCCACAGCGACAAACCCACACACCACCGCGCCCTGCATCACAGCGATGTGGCAGCCGCGTTGGAGAAGATTCGGGAGTCGAAGGCCAGCGCCGCGGCCAAACTGGGACTGGAGTTCCTCACACTCACAGCAGCTCGCTCAGGCGAGGTGCGCCGTGCCGACTGGTGCGAGTTCGATATCGACGACGAGGTGTGGACGATCCCACCGGAGCGAACCAAGACCAACACCGCCCAAAGAGTGCCCCTGTCGTCCCGGACGCTCGCAGTCCTCGCACAAGCCCGCCAAGTATTCGCCAGCGACGGACTGGTGTTTCCGAGTCCGACCACAGGGCGAGCGCTCACTAACGAAGCGTTCCCCAAACTGATGCGAGAACTCGCCATCGACGGCACTCCCCACGGCATGAGATCCGCGTTCCGGTCTTGGTGCTCAGATACCGGCGTGCCTCGAGACCTCGCGGAGATGTGCCTCGGGCACGCCGTCAAAGGAGTCGAGGGCGCCTATCAGCGCTCTGACATGATCGACCGCCGCCGGCCACTGATGGAGGCTTGGGCCCAGCATCTCCAATCGTCACAAGCCGTAGGGCTCGGGTGACGGGGTATCGGGTCCCAGCGCCCAATACGACTCCGCAGAGTTGGTGGTCACACCGTCGGTGCGGACGTACTTGCCGACCTCATGCACCGGCGTCGCGGTGGCCTTCCCCGTCGCGTTGTCCACCACCGCAACCACCGGAGTCTTCCCAGGATCAACCGCACGACGATGCCGGTTGCGGGCCTTGCCGCCGAACCATGCCTCATCGACCTGGATCGGACCATCAAGCCCCGGCAAGCACCCGTCCGCCAACGCACGTCGGACGCGGTGGCTGACATGCCAGGCCGACTTCTGAGCTCCCAGCAGTCAATCTCTTGACGGAAGGAGCTACACGAAGCCCCGATTCCGCGCTACCAGCCAGATCAGGGCCAAGGCGTCGGCACACGGCCCGGCAAGCGCTCTCGCATCGCGGGGCGACAGGAGCCGGTGCCGGTGGCTGACGAGGTTGCGGGCCGTGACTGCTGCGGCGAACGTCTTGGCGATCACCTCGTCTCGTTCGGTGCCAGCCGCGAGGGCCGCCTCGGCGAGACATATAGCACGCTGGTCGGGATCCCCCTGCTTGTTCCATGCCTGAGCATCCTTGAACTGTTCAAGCCAGGACGATCCTTTACCAAGAGCCTTGACGAAGTCGGTATATCCCATCCTTTGTTGGCTGTCCGATTCTTCGTGCCCACGCCTCGCTTGGGCATCGAAGACGGCGCGTGCGAGCTGTTCGCCGGACAAGGCCAAGGGCCTCAGCCTCCGGTGGAAGAAGCCCGGGAACCGATCTCTGCGCCGGTCGGCGCTGGTGTATGAGTAGTGCTGAAGACCGTAGAGCACCTCAAAGAGGTCGTGATCCAAGCAGAACTGCACGATCTCGTCTGGCGTTGTGTCGGCATCCCCATACTCATCGGCGATTGCCGCCACATGACCTTGGCGGAGGATGGCTGTCAGGATCCCCTTGGCGTCTTGTACGGCAGTCTCGACCGGATCCATCCGGCGCAGGCTTGCGGAGAGTCCCGGTCCGACATGCTCCTCGGCAGCCGCAAGGAGGCCATCCCAGTCGTACTCGAAGGCGTACCCGGCGAGCCTCTGAGCATCGAAGAGATACTGCTCCGTGTCCTCGGCCAGTGCGATGCGCTCGCCGTCGCGGTAGTCCTCGATCAGGCCGGTGAGCTCGCTGAGGAACCGGAGGAATGTCGGCTCGTCGAGGCCAGAGATCTCCAGGGACCGTCCCGCCCAAGTTGTCACGGTCGCGTGCAGCCGGTCGCGCGCGAGCTTCGAGAGCGGTACACCGTCGTCCACACCGTGGAATGCATCCTCGAAGGCCGTTTGGTCCGCGAACAGGAAGCGCTCCAGCGCCTCGAAGCCGTTCGCCATGCCTCGAAGCGACCGTGTCTGCTCCGAGTCAACGGGGAGGCGGTGCCAACTCCAGAGGTCGTGAGACGGGTCGATATGTCTCAGGAACCGCGAGTATGCGTAGTAGTACTTCCGTTGCCGGAGGAACTCGACGACATGGACCTGCCAAGGTGAGTAGTGCCGCTCGACTGTGGTCAGCCGCTCGGTGTTCCCGTCCGGCGCCGCCAGCGTGATCCGGTCGTCGGTGTCCCACGGTTCGAACGTGGAGCAGTCTGGAGTGAGCAGGAGGGGATTGTGCTCACGCTCCGCGTCGAACGGATGGAGACCGTCTACATGGGGATTCGTGACCGGCCAGTCGAGGTTTCTCTGGGTCACTGCGATGAGGTGGCCACATGGTTGGTGTAGGCGCACCGCAGGCAGCAGCAGGCAGTGCCTCTCATAGAACTCCAGTTCGCGGTCGTCCAGAAATCTCACGTTGAGCGAGTTGGCGTGAGACTTGAAGTCCCGGAGGTTGACGTACCGTTGTCCGTGTCGATTCATGGGCACCGGTCAAGTCTGGCAGTCCGAACCCAAGGAGAACTGGATCCGCTACCACTTACCGGGGTTGTATCCTGCCGGGTCGGCCATCTGCTGCCAGCGCAGGCCCGGAAGCCGGAACCCCGCCACACCGCCCGGATCGTTCTGCGTCTGTATGCACGTGGACCGACCCCATGAACTGGCGGTGGGACTATGGCCAGCCTTCTGTTGTGCCGCTTGTCGGTCAGCAGGCGCTCCCTCAGCTCGGCCATGGTGAGCCTTCTGCCCTGATGCGGTTGCAGAACGAGTAGAGCAGTTAGAGGTTCTCGTCGGCGTCGATGCCTCCCTTGGCGCGCGGCGTAATGTGGTCGAGGTCGAAGTTTGTCGTAGTACTTGCGGTGACGGCAGCCGGCGCAGGGCTGGCGCTCCCCGTCGCCCAACTCGGCCCAGCGGATCGCCCGGATGCAGGGCGAGCGCGTCGGCCGGTCCGGGTCGGTGCGAATCGGAGGCCTCGGCGGCAGATACAGCGACGGCAGACCCTCGCGGAAGCCGTCCAGATCGATATTGTACACCGCCGCGTCGGACTCGTCCTGCAGCACTTGACGGACCAGCTCCGTCAACAGCCCGCCGTCGCCGGTGAGTTCCACGCCCTCGCTGCGCGCTCAAGCCACCAGCAGTTCAGCCCCAGTCATTCATCGTCGCCTCATCAGCAGCCCCGTTCGTCGGCACAGCCGGCATATTCTGATCAGTCACAGACATGATCCTTTCCGGTCCACAGCACCCAGCTGCAGACCCTCAGATCACGCCCGATACACAAAATTCCTGACAGACCCTTGCAGACATGAGGGTGGTCGTCGGTACAACGTGCTGACTAGGTCTTGCATCGCGTTCGGCGTTATGGAGTGGCGTGTTGTGCAGCAGTCCGGTAGGTCGCCAATTCGTGTGGTTCGAGTTCTTCTGGGGGAACGAGGCTGTAGTGGTGTTCGCGGGCGATGGTGATCTGGTTGTTGGATTCTTGGAACTCGAAGAGAGCGATGACGCTTTGCTGCATGAATTGAGCCGCGATTGGGCGAGCTAGCAGGTCGGGGAACTTCTGCTCGATGAACCGCCCTGGCTTTCTTGGAGGGTCGGTTTATTGGTTTCCAACCGTTTGTTGGTCGGGTCTTCGGGCAGCGTAGGCCGCCTCGAACTCTGTCGGCGGGACGTCGCCGAGATGGGTGTGCAGCCGCTGGTGGTTGTGC
>JAJEEV010000011.1 GCA_022820805.1 Acidimicrobiia bacterium | reverse complement strand
ATGGCCGTGAAGAGCACTGCGAAGCCGGTACCGCCGGCGACTGCGTAGAGCGAGGTGCGGTAGAACCACTCGCGCTCCAGCCCGGGGATGACCTCGAAGCCCCAGACGAGGTTGGCGATGACGAAGATGAGGAGGCCGTTGAGCCGGTACCTGCGGGGCTGGCCGGTCCTCTCGTCGGTGGCGTATCCGAGGACCCACTTGCCGGGCAGGAGCACCGCCGGGATCGCGAGGGCGATGAAGACTATGAGGGGGGCGAAGAGGCCGACGACCTTCTCTCCCGTGGAGAGCTCGAACAGGTGCTCGATCCCGAGCCACTCGACGATGGCTGGACCTCCTTCCTCGGTGGCGCCGGGCCCTCACATAGGGGCTTACCAACGATTCCCAGTTCACAGAATAGGACACTCCTCCTAGGCCGGCTCACTGCTTGCCGCCGGGATCGATTGACATTAGATTGATGTCAATCGATTAGGTTGACTTCCAGCCGACGAAGGAGTCCGCATGAGCCAGATCACCGCCCGGGTTCCCGATGAGCTCGTCGAGGCGCTCGATGCGGCTGCCGAGAATTTGAAGCGCAGCCGGGCCGACATCATCCGCCACGCCTTGGAACGCTATTTGGAGGACTACGACGATCTCGATGTGGCCCTCGAGCGCCTGCGAGACCCAGCCGACCCGGTACTCGATTGGGACGAGGTCCGACAAGAGCTGCTCAGTTCGGATTGATCGCCGCACGGCCGGAGAACACGAGATGGCGACGAAGCCGTAGACGATGGCCGCATACTCGGTCCGGATCAAGCGCAGCGCCACCCGGGACCTGGCGCAGATTGCTCGCCAGGATCGCGGGCGCATCGTGTACGCCATCGATCGTCTCGGCGAGCAGCCGCATGCGGGCTACCCGCTCAAGGGCGCCTTGCGGGGCCTTCGCCGCATACGCGTCGGCGACTACAGGGTCATCTACGAAGTGCTCGACAATGAACTGGTGGTCCTCGTTGTTCGAGTCGCCCACCGCCGGGAGGCCTATCGCCGCCGCTAGCACGGCACACCGGGTAGTGGGGCCTCGGCTATGTAACCCCGTGCCCCGGCCACGCCGGCCCGTGAACCGCAGCCACGGCGCTCCGAGAGCCGCCTCAGCGGTCGGCGGCGTTCACCCCGCCCGTGGCGACCCGCCGAGCGCGGGTCGGGTCACACGGCGGTGAGGCAGGTGGCGGCCCGGGCAGGGATCATTGACGAGAGGGTGGCGACCACCTGGGCTGCTCGATGCTGGGGGTCGAGCTCGGAGACGGCACGCTCGAACGCTTCGGGCACGGCGCCGGCGATCCGCTCCACCCGGTCGACGCCTTCGGACGGGTCGAGCCCCACCGCCGCCGCGGTCGCCCGCCATGCCTGCGGGTTGTTGGCTGCGAGGATGCGAGCGTCGTCGAGGGCGGACATGGCCAGCGAGTGCGCCTGGTGGTGGTGCGGGTCCCCAGCCATGATCGACCAGATGTCATAGAGCGGTGCGAGCCGTGCTGCGTTCGGTCCGAGGAGGACGCTGTAGTTCTTGGAGTGGGCGTCTGTGTTGCAGATCAGCCAGTTGAAGGCCAGCGCGTCGAAGAAGGCCTCTGTGTCGCGGGCGGGCTCGGTGGAGTGGTCCCGCAGCAGCCGGGCGAGCCGGGCCGGGTCGTGGCCCGGGGCGCGGCCCGTGCTGGCGCGCTGATAGATCGACGCCCTGTAGTCGCCGACCGCCTGGTGGAGGTCCTCCTGGTGGACGCGGTGCAGTTCTCCGGCGGTGTCGCGGATCCGGTCGAAGCGGGTCACGATCACCACGGTGTGGCCCGCCCAGGTCTGCAGTTCGGTCTCGGCGACGTCGAGCCCCGAGTAGCGGGCCGTTGTGAGGCACAGGTGCTCGTTGATGGACTGCTCGGGCTCGCCCGGCATCGGGACCTTGAGAATGTGCGTCGACGGGTGTGAGCCTTGGGGCTCGCCCCATCGGCGGGCGTCGGATCGGTCCCTGTACAGGGCGGTCTTGGTGAACGCTCCTGCCAGGCTGAAGGCGCTGATGCGCAGCTGGCGCCCCCACAGCCAGGCGTCGCGCACCATGTCGTCGACCATCTCCTCGGTCTGTGCGGGCGTCAACCAGTTGACGTCTCCGGGCCGCTGGGCGTCGGCGAGGGTCTCGGGGCTGCAGAACTGCACCGCTCCCGCGCACTCGAGCCCGACGGTGGTGGCCAGCAGGTCGAACGGCTCGACGGAGGCTGCGGCGTACTTGGCGGCCCAGTGGCTTCGCACCCGGGAGTGCCCGGGCAGCAGCCCCTCCATCCAGCCCTGCACCCTGGCGTCCGTGTAGGGCCTCCGCGCCAACGGCATGCTCAACGACAGCGGCACGGCCGCGGGCCCGCCGGCGTAGGTGTCGTCGTAGGCGAACATCAGCGGCCCGCCGGCAGCCGGGCGGGTCACATGTCCGGCCGTCCGGCCCGACATCAGCACGGTCAACTCGTTGGTGCTCATCGTGGTTGCCGGCTGGCGTCTATCTGCTCGAACACCCGGTCGATGTCGGTGACGGGCCGCTGGTGTACTGCCAGCGACAGGCTGAGCACGGCCGCCACCCGCATCACCCGGAGCAGGCCGAAGTCTCCTTTGGCGTTCTCGAACTCCGAGAGCCACTGCACCGACACGCCGCAGGCGTCGGACACCTGTCTTTGGGTGAGGCCCAGGTCGCGGCGGCGTCGGGCGAAGGCGCGCGACAGCGCACCGAGCTCTCGCAAGTCCGAGCCGAGCGCCTCGATGGGGTGCGGGTTGGTCTGCACGGGCACTTCCTCCCCGGGTAGCTCAGTTTCGCTGATAGGCGAACTCCGCCATCCTACAGCCAAACTTCGCCTATAAACGAAAACTCGAACCAATCACACACTCTTCGCCTATAGGCGAACAAGACGCCTGGCTCCGGAACAAGTTGAGTCTATATGGCTGACTCTTGCCACTCTCACGCTGGGTGCTGCTAGGTGACCTGGATTGCGTCGTCTAGGTGTTCGGGCGTATTGGCCGGAAACGACAGCACGAGGTGACGGCCCAGTGCTCTCGCCACCCGGGCGAGGGTGTCGATGCGGTTGCGGGCACCGCCTCCCTCCTCAAGCCGCGAGATGACCGACTGGGTCGTTCCCATCCGCTTTGCCAGCTCGCGCTGGCTCAGACCCACCTCGATGCGGAGGTCGTAGATGAGCTGACCGAGGGCGAGGTCCTGTTCCACCCCGGCCCGTGCCTCCGCGGAGGGCTCGCCCCGCTCCTTCTTGATGTCTTCCCAACGCGACCTGTTCGCCATCGTGCCCTCCCCATCCGCCTCGGCGAGGCACAATCGCACAAACACGATGATCGCACAAAAGCGATCATCGAGCAAGACGACCCCCTTGGAATTCGAGAGCGGCTGTTCGGCTGACTTCTGAAGTAGTGCTGATATAGTGGCGTGATGGAGGTTGTCGAGCGTCCCTTCTCGGACTTGCTGCGCCACCCGAACGATGTGGTGGCCGAGTTGGCCGAGCATGACGTGCTGC
>JAJEEV010000028.1 GCA_022820805.1 Acidimicrobiia bacterium | reverse complement strand
CCGCAGCGACGACTTCGCGGAGATGAAGACGGCCCGATCCGAGGGCCGGCCCCCGCACTACACCGGGAGCTGAACCGGCCTTGCCGTCCGGACTGCCTCCTCCTCCGCCGGCCGGCGACACCGCCCTGCGCCCTGGAGCCTTCGACGGCAGCACCGTACTCGTGACCGGGGGAGGCACGGGCCTGGGCAAGGCCGTCGCGTCGGAGTTCGCCCGGCTAGGAGCCTCGATGGTGATCGCGAGCCGCTCTGAGGAGCACCTCGAAGCGGGCCGGGCCGCCATGGAAGAGCTCGGAGCCCCGGTGGTCACCGCGGTGTGCGACATTCGCGATCCGGCTGCGGTGGCATCGGCCTTCGACACCGCCGAAGCCGCTTTCGGGCGGCCGGACGTGCTGGTCAACAACGCCGCCGCCAACTTTCCGGTGCCGGCCGAGGACATGTCGCCCAACGCCTGGCGGGCCGTGGTGGACATAACCCTCAACGGCACGTTCAACTGCACCCGCGAGTTCGGCAGGCGCCACCTGGCCGCGGGCACCCCGGCATCTGTGGTCAACATCGGCGCCTCCTACGCCTGGACGGGGGGCCCGGGCTTCGCCCACTCGGCCGCGGCCAAGGCCGGGGTCAAGAGCCTCACCGAGTCGCTGGCCGTGGAATGGGGTCCCTACGGGATCCAGGTCAACTGCCTGGTTCCGGGCCTGTTTCCCCACGAGGACATGACGAGCGACATCCGCTCCAGCCTGGACCGGACCAGCGACAAGGACCGGTGCCAGCCCGCGATGCGGGTGGGGGAGCGCCAGGAACTGGGCTGGGCGGCCACGTTCCTGGCGTCGCCCTACGGACGGTTCATCTCGGGGCACACCCTGGTGGTGGACGGCGCCAACTGGCTTCGCCGCTCCATGACCAGCCCACCGGTCGTGACGGTGCGCGACCAACTGGGACGGGGGCCGTTCGAACCCTGACAGGTCCGCAGTTTCGACTGACCCGAACGCGCCCGTAGGATCGGTTCTTGCGTCTCGGCGCACCCCATCCGGGGTTGCCGCCAGAGCCGAAACAGTCGCGAAGAATGCGGGATTCCTCCAGGAGGTCCGTCATGAACACATACCGCTGCCGCAAGCCGGCGCGAGCGCTGGCGGCCGTCGGCGCGGCCACGGCCCTGATTGCCGCGGCGCTGACTCTGGCCGGGGCGAACACCGCTCTGGCCCAGGACGCCCAGAACACCGAGGATTGCGAGATCACCGACATCGGAACGCTGGGCAACTCCGTGGACAGCGTGCTGACAGCGACCGGGCGTTGGACGACCGAGGACTGCGACTCGCGCTTCAGGTCCGGCAGCGACGCCCACACCTACCGGTTCCACGTCGAGGAGGCCGGGCGGATCAGGATCGGCCTCGCGTCCGCCGAGGCCGACTCCTACCTCTATCTGCTGGCCGAGGACGGCCGCCGCATCATCGACAACGACGACAACGGGGCCCGCCTCGATGCCCGCGTCGAGCGCGACCTCGGACCCGGCACCTACCTAGTCGAGGTCACCACCGTCGGTGGGCGCGACCGGGGCCCCGCCGACTTCACGCTCACCGTGGGCCGGGTGGACGGCTGCGACTTCGTCTTTCTCGGCATGCTTGAGCCCGGCCCGGGTCTTACCGCGTCGGGATCCTGGTCGCTGGAGACCTGCGGCTCGCGCTTCGTGTCGAGCCATCCCGCCCATTCCTACGCCTTCAGCCTGGCCGAGGCAGCCCAGGTGCGCATCGACCTGGAGTCCGAGAACGGCGACGCGGTCCTTTCGCTGGCATCGCTCGAGGGCGGCATCGTCGGAGCCAACGACGACGGCGGAGCAAGCGGCAACGCTCGGATCGAGCAGTACCTGCAGGCCGGCGTGTACTTCATCGAGGCGACGACCTACCTCGAGCGCGACTACCAGCCGCTCCAGGCCGACTTCACCCTCACCGTCCGCCTCGTGGACGAGGCGGCCCGCCAGCAGAGCACCCTGCTGAAGATCGAGGAGGTCCGGACTCCCGCGGAGGTGGTGGCCGGCGATCGGTTCCCCGTGGACTTCCGGGTCGGGAACGTCGGCGGGGGCGCGCTGCCCGACGACGGCAGTGCCGCCTACATCTATGTGATCTACTTTGCGGAGCGGAGACGGATGGTCGATGTGATCGGCCCCGTTTCGGGCATTTGGGACGCCCGGGTCGCCTACCACACGGGCGACGGGACCGCGAGTTCATCGAGCACCACGATCGACGACGTGACGCCGTTCGAGGCCAGGTTCAGCCAGCCCGGCCCCTCGTGGCTGTTCGTGGGCGTGTTCACCGACGACGCCGACGGCAACGAGATCGGCTGGCACGGTCTCTGGCACAACCTGACGGTTCACAGCGGCCCCACCTTCGACCCCGTGGGCGTCTCCGTCGGCGTCAGGAAGTACACGGTGGCTGCCGAGAGCGACGACCAGGGCCTGGTCACGACCTCGGTCACCTGGGACCATGACCCCGACGCCGACGTCGAACCGTGGATTCGTGAGAGGGCGACGTACGCGGCCGGTGTGCAGACCCAGCTCCTGGACGGCATATTCGAGCGGCCCGCGATCGCCGATCTGTCGAAGGGTTCACCCCGGGATCCGGTCGCCGTGGAGAACCCCTCGTCGAGCACCCTCCTCGAAGCGTTCGGGCAGCAGTACGCGAGTTCATTGAGCGCTTCGGGACTGGCCGACGCGTGGACAGCCAGCGAGGCGATCAACCCCTTGGCGATCGAGGACATGCTGCTGGACGCGGCCGAGGCCGCTTCTGCCCAGTACGCGTGGATAGACCGTGACTGGCGCTCGCTCCTGAGGCGGATCGAGGGCTGGAACGTGCTGTCGTTCAAGGAGGCGGTGACCGTCCATTCCCAGCTCGCCTACGCAGAGAGCATCATCGCGCCGGCCGCGGCGGCCGGCGACATCGTTGCCGCCGCCCGGGCTGCCGAGGAGGGCTGGGATGACTCCGATGTCGGCGCGATGATCGCCGAGGCAGCGGGCTGCCGCCCAGGTCGGAACGCTCTGCGTGACGCGCTCGAGGCCGCCGGTGCCGCTGACATCGACGACCTGGTGGCTCTGGACGCCGAGTTGCGCGCGCTGCGGCCCGTCCTCGGCCTGGCCGTCGACAACGCGCTGTGCGCGGCCGGACGGGCCGACGCGGCTGTCTCGCGGTTCCTTCAGCGCCTGTCGCTCGCTCCCAGTGCCGAACTCCGCGACGCGCTCGGGCTGGTGCCACCGCCGGCACCTGCGCCGGAGCCTGAACCCCACCGGCTGCGCATCATCGCCCGGCTCGGAGACGACGGCCTCCTGGAGCAGGGCGTCGAGCTGGCCGGCGGCGAGCAGATCCTGCCCGAGGAGCGCTTCCTGAGCGTCAGCGGCCCGCTCGACGCATGGCAGGAGAGCGGGGAGGTCGAGGTGCAAGGCAACTCGATCGGGCGCATCCGGGCGAGGCGCCTAGCCGACGGCCGCATCGAGCTGGGATTCGTCGCGGCCGGCGGCGAGTCCATCACCCCCCATCTCGCCTACCTGCCGACCGGCCTCCCCGGGGGAGTGTGGTTCCGCAGCACCGAGATCGAGGTGCCCGCGGCCGGTGCGCCGGCCAGCACGGACTCCGCCGCGCCCTAATCCGCCCCGGCAGATCCCCCCGGCGCACGGATGAGTACTGTTCCGAGCGTCCGACGGCGCGCGGCCGTCGGACAGGGGAGTTCGACATGACTAGAAGGCTTGCTGGCATGCCCCGACGGCGTGGGCTGGCCAGGAGACTTATCGCGATGGGCTTGATCGCCGGTGTGCTGGCGCTGCCGGGATCGAACGCGGTCAGTGCCCAGGACGGCGCCGACTGCGAGGTCACCGACCTGGGCACGCTGGGCGACTCAGCAGGCGATGCACTGGTGGCTGAGGGTCGCTGGACGACCGAGGACTGCGACTCCCGCTTCCGGCCCGGCAACGACGCCCACACCTACCGGTTCACCGTCGAGGAAGAGGGGCGGATCAGGGTCGGCCTCACATCCGCCGTGGCCGACCCGTACCTCTACCTGCTCGCCGAGGACGGCACCCGCATCACCGACGACGACGACGGCGGGGCGCGTCTCGACGCCCGCGTCGAGACCGACCTCGAGCCCGGCACCTACCTGGTCGAAGCCACCACGGTCGGTGGGCGGGCCCTGGGCCCGGCCGACTTCACCCTCACCGTCAGCCGGGTGAGGGGTTGCGAGTTCGTCCATCTGGGCACGCTGGAGCCCGGCGTCGACCTGACGGCCGCAGGATCGTGGTCGCTCGACACCTGCGGCTCGCGCTTCGTGACCAGGCATCCAGCCCACACGTACTCCTTCAGCCTCTCCCAGGCCGCTCGGGTCCGCATCGACCTGGTGGCCGACAGCGGCGACCCGGTCCTGTCGCTGGCGTCGCTGGAGAGAGGCATCGTCGGCGCCGACAACAACGGCGGCGACCGCCGCAACTCCCTCATCGATCAGTTCCTGCCGGCCGGCCTCTACTTCATCGAGGCGACCACCTACTACGCCCGCGATCTCCAGCCGCTGCAGTCCGACTTCACCCTCACCGTCCACCTCGTGGACGAGTTGGGCCGGCAGCAGGGCGCTTGGATGAAGATCGAGGAGGTCAGCACCCCGGCGGTGGTGGTTGCCGGTGATCCGTTCCCCATTCATTTCCGCGTCGCGAACGTCGGTGGAGGCCAACTGCCCGACGACGGCAGCGACGCCCGGGTCTACGTGGTCGGGCGAGACGCCGTCAACCGGCTCGAGGTGTCCGATCGGATCGGGCCGCTCTCGGGGATCTGGGATGCCGGCGTCGCCTACCACACCAGCGATGGGACCGCGAGCGCGTCAAGCACCTCTATCGAGGACATAACGGCCTTCGAGGCCACGTTCAGCGGGCACGGCCCCTCATGGGTCTTCCTCGGTGTGGTCACCGACGACGCCAACGGCAACGAGATCGGATTCCACGGGCAGTGGCACAACCTGATGGTGCTGAGCGGGCCGACCTTCGACCCGGTCACGGTCGATGTCGGCGGCACCGCCTACACGGTGTCCACCGAGGCCGACGACGACGGGAAGGTGACCACGACGGTGAGCGCGGTCGCAGACCCGGAGGCCGAAATCGATCGAGATGACCGGGCGAAGGCGATCTACACCGCCGGCGTCCGCACCCAGCTCCTGGACGGCATCTTCGAGCGCCCCGAGATCGCGGAGTTGCCCCCCACGGCGGAGCCGGATCCGGTCACCGTGCCGGATCCCTCGTCGAGGGCCCTCCTGGAGGCGCTCGGGCAGAGGATTGCGAGCGGGCACGGCCTGGCGGAGATGAGACGGGCTCTGTCGCGCGGCGAGGCGATCAACCCGATCACGGTCGAGGAGTCGGTGCTCCAGGCGTCCGCGGCGGCCCTGTCGCAATACGCCGCGATGGCCACCTCGTGGAGCGCGCTGCTGGCCAGGCTCGACGCCGGCGAGAGGCTCTCGTTCGACGAGGCTCTCGCGCTCCACTCCGAACTCGCCCACGCGGAGCGTCTCATCGCTCCAGCAGCGAGAGCCGCAGAGATCGTCACCGCAGCCCGGGCCGCTGATCGGGGCTGGGACGACCGCGAAATCCGGGAGATGCTGGCCGACTACCCGAGCTGCAGTCCCGGATCGAACGCCCTGCGGGGGGCCCTCGAGGCGGCCGGCGCCGCGAACATCGACGATGTGCTGGCCCTCGACGCCGAGATGCGCTTCGTTCGCCCCGTCCACGGCTTGGCGGTGGACGCCGCTCTCTGTGCCGCCGCCGGCGCCGACCGGGCCAACACCACGTTGCTGCGGCGGCTCTCCATCAGCAGCAACTTCGAGCTTCGCAAGCTGCTCGCGCCCGGGACGGTTGCCGTGTCGACGACGGAACCGCACCGGCTGCGGATCATCGCCCGGGTCGGCGACGACGGGCGAGTCGAGCACGGCGTGGAGTTGGACACCGGAAGGAGGGTCCTGCCTCTGGAGCGGTACCTGCCCGCCGACCTCCCCGCGGGGACGTGGCAGCTGAGCGGCGAGGTCAGGGTTTGGCCGGATCCGATCGGGCGGATCCGCTCCCGGCGCCTGGCCGACGGCCGCGTCGAGATGGGGTTCATCAGCGCGGACGGCAGCACGATCACACCCGACGTCGCCTACGTGCCGGCCAACGCTCCGGCAGGCGTCTGGTTCTTCAGCAGCGAGATCGCCGTGCCGGCGGCCTCGGTGATGGGACGATCAAGCTAGCGGGGCGACCAACCCGCATACTTCCCTCTCGCGACCGGCGTCTCGCTGCAATCCGCAGTAATCCGAGACGGACTCGGCGGCGCCCGCCCTGCCTCAGTGGTGGTGGCCGAAGAAGGCGAGCCTGCGCTTCTTGCGGGCCATCTGGCGCTCCAGCAAGTGGTCCACATGGTGGTCCTCGCTGTCGCACCCCCTCACGGAGGTCTCCAACTGGATAGTGGTGTGCGCTATGCCGTGATCCTCGTTGGCGATTCGCCGCAACTCCCGCAGCAAGTCGTCATAGTCGCCCGCATGGTCCGGGTCGGCCAGCACGTGGGCGGTCAGCGACACGTAGCCTGAGGTCACCGTCCATGCGTGCACGTCGTGGATGACGGTCACGCCGGGCACTTCCTCCATGTCGTGACACAGCTTGTAGAGGTCGAGGTCCTCAGGTGTGCCCTCGACGAGCACCTGCAGCACCGAGGTGACCAGGTGCCAGGAACTGAACACGATCAACAGCGCGATCAGCACGCTCAGGATGGGGTCGACGATGTTCCATCCGAACAGGATGATGATGACTGCGGAGATGATGACCGCCACCGAGCCCATCAGGTCGGCGAGCACATGCTGGAGGGCTCCCTCGACGTTGAGGCTGTGTCCTGAAGCGCCGTGCAGCATGTAGGCCGCAACCACATTCACGAGCAGGCCGATCCCGCCCACGATAAGGACAGTGCCGCCCTCGATCTCCTGGGGCGACACGAACCGGTGGATGGCCTCCCAGACGATCCAGGCCGCGATGAGCCACAGCGACAGCGCATTGACTGCGGCGGCAAGGATCTCAGCACGGTTGTAGCCGTAGGTCCGCTCAGCCGAGGCCGGCCGCTTGGCGAGCCATATCGCCAACAGGGCCAGCGCGATGGAGGCGCTGTCGGTCAGCATGTGGCCGGCGTCGGCTACCAGGGCCAGGCTCCCCGACAGGAACCCGCCGATCACCTCGACCACCATGAACGTGGCGGTCATGGTTAGCGCTCCGATGAGGACCTTCCGGGAAGATTCCCTCAGGTCGTGGTGGTGGTGATCATGGTCATGGTCGTGGCCGTGGTGGTGGCCATGGCCGTGATCATGATGATCGTGCCCATGATCATGACCGCAGTCATCACCGTGCGCGTGATCGTGTCCCGCGTGCTCGCAATCCTCAGGATGATCGTGGGAATGATCGTGCGCGCAGTCATCACCGTGCGCGTGATCGTGTCCCGCGTGCTCGCAATCCTCAGGATGATCGTGGCCGTGGCCCCTGTGGGAGCCGGCTTCGACGGTGGCCACTACGCGGCGTTACAGCACTCTTCGGTGTGAATGTGCTCTTCGATGTCGCAGTGATCGGCGTGATCCGCGTGCGAATGCTCCGGGATGTCGCAGTGATCGGAATGGTCGTGATCGTCGTCACAGTGATCCGCGTGCGAATGCTCGTCCATGCCGCAGTGGTCGGCATGATCGGCGTGCGAATGCTCCTTCATGCCGCAGTGGTCGGCATGATCGGCATGCGTATGCTCCGGATGGTCATAGCACGCATCGGTGTGGACATGGGCCATTGCAATCTCCCTGTTGGTATCGTCGCCGGCCGCTGAAGCCGAGAGTTGACGGCCATTCTTGCCGATGTCGGTGTCGTGAAGCAAATATCTGCTCTGTGGGGCACACTCCGAGCAGTGCCCGTGCAAGTCGAGCATGTGACGAAGCGGGGTGAAAGCGGTCCGTCGAGCTGCCTCGGCGAGACTTCGGTCGACCAGGTCCTCAAGCTCGTCGTCGAGCAGCATGTCCTCGATGGCGCCGCACGCCACGCACACGAGGTGGTGATGGTGTGACAGAAGTGGTTCGGCCAGTTCAAAGTGGGCACGATCACCGCCGATCGATATCCGGTTCACCGCACCAGAGCGTTCCAAGACTTCGAGGTTGCGGTAGATCGAGCTGAGGGGCAGGTCGGGGTCGGCTGACGCGATGTCGGGCAGCGTGACGGGTCGCCCCGCGGATGCAAGCACCTCGACCAGCTGGCGACGCCCGGGCGTATAACGATTGTCATGTCTCGCCAGGAACGCGCGCACCATGGCGTGAAGCTCTCGAAGGGGCGGAGTCAAGTCGGGATTGTCTGTTGTCTCGTACATCACATGGGGACTTGCAATTGAGATCAGTTCTCACTATAGACTCCGGCGTCAAGCTTGACGCCTTCGACAGGAGCTTACCGTGACGTGCCTTCCGGGTCCCGACAACCAGAGCGCCGCTGACCGTGCGAGTCGCTCACCGCGACGTCGGACGAAGGTCGCGCTTGCGGCGCTGGCTGCGATGGCCCTTGGCGCCTCCGCGTGCAGCGGAGGCACAGACGATGGCACAGACGATGAGAGCGCGCCTCCGGCCGCGCCCGCGGTGCCAACCATTCTCGTCACGACCGGGATCTGGGCTGACATCGTCTCCAACGTTGCCTGCGACGGACTAGCTGACATCGAAACGATCATCCCTGTCGGCGGCGACCCGCACGGGTTCGAGCCATCTCTCCAGGACCGGGCTCGCATGGAGAATGCCGCACTCGTGGTGGCAAACGGCCTCGAGCTGGAGGAGGGCCTGGAGGACACTCTCGAAGCGGTCGCCGAGTCGGGCACGCCGGTGTTCGAGTTCGCGGACGGAATGGAGCCCATCCCGTTCGCATTCGAGGGCGCTCACCACGGCGAGGGTGAAGACGACGGTCACGACGACGAGGAGGAAGACAGCGACGGCGACGAGGGCCACGACGAGGAGCAGGACGAGGGCGACGTAGAGGGCGAAGAGGAAGAGGGCCACCACGGCGAAGACGAGGAAGAAGAGGAAGTCGACGCAGAAGAGGGCGAAGAGGAAGAGGGCCACCACGACGAGGACGAGGAAGAGGAGGAAGAGGAGGAAGGCCACGACGAGGACGAGGGCGAAGAGGAAGAGGACGACCACGGCGAGGACGAAGGGGGCCATGGCAGCGGAGGCGACCCCCATATCTGGTTCGACCCTCAGCGCGTGTCGGGGGCACTTCCCGGGCTCGCCGGCGTGCTGACCGATGAGGTCGGCCTCGACGCCGCCGCGATCGACGCGTGCCTCTCCGGCTACCTGGCGGAGCTGGAGGCGGTCGACGCCGAGGTCGCCGCCAAGGTCGAGCAGTTGCCCGCGGCGAGTCGCAAGCTGGTCACCAACCACGAGGCGCTCGGATACTTCGCGGACCGCTACGGATTCGAGGTGATCGGCACCGTCATCCCGACGCCGGCCAGCATGGCGCAGGCCAATCCCGCCGGGCTGGAGGAGTTGGCCGAGATCATCGAGCACGAGGGAATCAAGGCGATCTTCGCCGAGACCCTCCACTCCGTCGATGATGTGGAGGCGCTCGCCGCCCGGGTCGGCGACGTGGACGTGATCACGCTCTATACCGGCAGCCTCGGCCCGCCCGGCAGCGGCGCCGAGACCTACGTCGACTTCATGCGCACCAACGCCGAACTCATCGTGGACGCCCTGGGCTGAGCCGGACTAGAACATCCCGCCATGGAGTTCCTGACGGACCCGGTGGCGTGGTGGATCGACCCGTTCACATCCAACGTGTTCATGCAGCGAGCCCTGTACGCAGGCCTGCTCGTGGTGCTCACCACCTCCGTGGTGGGCACCTGGGTGGTGCTGCGGGGGATGAGCTTCCTCGGCGACGCGCTGGCCCACGGCGTGCTCCCTGGAATCGCGCTGGCGTTCATAATCGGCGTTGACACCACCATCGGAGCCTTTGTGGCGGCCATCGCGATGGTGTGGGGCATCAACTTGATCCGCAGCCACTCCGTGCTGCCCGAGGACACCTCCATCGGGGTGCTGTTCGTCGGCTTCCTGGCGTTGGCCGTGGCCATCATGTCCAGCTCGTCGGGGGCGTATACCGGGGACCTGAACCGCTTCCTGTTCGGGTCCATCACCGGAGTCGACGCGGGCGACCTTCGCCGGCAGGTTGTCGCGGCGGTGATCTCACTGAGCGGGGTAGCCATCTTCTACCGAGCGTTTCTGGTGATGACCTTCGACCACGCCCAGGCCCAGGTGCTCGGCCTCCGTCCCCGTCTCGCGCACGGCGTGCTGCTCGTCCTGCTGGCCATCTCGATCATCGCCTCCTTCGAGGCCGTCGGAAACCTGCTGGTGTTCGCCTTCCTGATCGCACCGCCGGCCACCGCGGTGCTGCTGGTGCGGCGGGTGCCCCGCATCATGGCTGCCGCGGCGATTGTCGGGATCGTGTCCACGGTGGTCGGCCTGCTGGTCAGCTACCACCACAGAACCGCCGCGGGAGCCACCATGGCTCTGGCCACGGTCGTCGTCTTCCTGGTAGTTCTGACCGCCAAGGCGATCCTGCTCGCCATCGGTTCGCGCCGAGGCCACACCCACGCGGCTGTGACGGGAATCTGACGGGCCAGACAGCAGGCGGGAATCGTTGGCGGGCTACCTGCCCGGATCGCTAGGGGGCCGCGCGGATAGGTGCGAGCCGGTCGCGGTGTGGCGGTGTCATTCCCGCTCTTGTTCGCTGCGCTGACGGGCCGCTCGGGCCACGGCCTCGCACCGTATGGACCTAATTCGCGTGCCCATCCGCTCGGCCTCCAGGACGATCAGCCGCCACCTCGCGGCCGACGGCTCGGGCCGGTTCCGAGATCTGGATGCGCTGGGCGTCGAAACCCGGTCCCCGGGTCGCGTCGAGCGCCAGCCGTGATGTCGTGCCCAGCCTGTCGGCCGAGGGGTCGAGGGCGCTCCCGGGAAGCCCATCGATCACGATCATGTCCCGCTCGGGCTGGAAGTGCGTGGCCAGAGCCCAGAGCACGTCCCCGTCGGCACCGATGTCGACATCGGCGTCCACGGCGACGACCGTCTTGAGATACGGGTCCCAGCCGAGGAGCCCCAGCAGCACCTGGCGGGCCTCCCCCGGGCGGCGCTGGTCGACGGCCACGTAGCAGTGGAAGTGGGTGCCCGAGTTGGGGTAGTGGACCGCGGCCACCGACGGGAAGCGGTCCTTGAGCTTGGCGATCATCTCTGCTTCGCGGGGCACGCGCCCGAGGTTGAGATGCTCGTGAGAGTTCCCGCCGACCACGTCGACCCAGACCGCGCCGTCTCGCTGCATCACCGTGCAAACGTCGATGCGGTTGCGGGTCGAGCGATCCGACGAATACCCGGAGAACTCGCCGAACGGGCCCTCGTCCTCGTCGGCGGCCGGGTCGATCTCGCCCTCGAGGACGACCTCGGCCGACGCGGGAACGCGCAGGCCGTGCTTCGGCGTGCGCACCACTTCCAGCGGCGCTCCCAGCAGCCCCCCGGCGACCTCTCGCTCGTCGACATCGAACGGAGCCCGCGCCGACGCGGCCAGCATGAACAACGGGTGGGCTCCGATGACCATCGCCACAGGAAGCCGCCTGCCCGACGCAGCCGCGTCCTGCAGCAGGCGCCAGAGATCGCCCCGGGAGTGCAGGCTCGTGCCGAGCGACGTGGGCGAGGCGACCACCGAGCGGTGATAGCTGAGGTTCCCCCGGCCGCCGTCGGCGTCCTCGGCCACCACGATCCCGCTGGTGATGTAGGGGCCCCGGTCGGTCGCGAAGTGGGTCAGCAGCGGCAGCCCGAAGAGATCGATGCGGTCGCCGGTGTCGACCCGGTCGGCGATCGGACCGTCGTCGAGTTCGGCCATCGGCAGCGCGCCCGCAGCCAGGCGCTGGTACCGGTCGTGGAGCTCTCCAGGGTGGGCACCCAGCATCCGCTCGATGCGCACGCGGGACGCGAACAAGTTGGTGACGACCTCCCGGTCGGCGCCCTTGACGCACGGGAACCGCAGCAGCGGATGCTGTCCCCGGTCGGCCAGCTCCCAGACGACGGCGGTGATGTCCTGGTCGAGCGAGACCTCGCGGTCGACGGCACGGACGTCGTCGGGATGCGCGGCCTGGTAGTCGCTGAGGAAGTCCTGGAGGCCCTGGCCAGTCATCGCACGGCGTTCGGGGCTAGTCGGTCGGGGTGCCGTAGCTGGCGTCGGCGAGTTGCTGCTTGGCGGCTTCGACGGTGGCGGGGGGCGCGGTGGGGGTGATCCCGACGAGGCGGGCGATGTTGTTGCCCATGTAGTCCTCGAGCTGGTCCTCGGTGGCGTTGATGCCCTGGGGGGCGTCGTGGCACAGCACCTCGAGATGGGTCAGCCACATGCCGGGATCATTGGGCGGCGAGTCGGTGCCGAACACCAGGCGGTCCTGGGGCATCTCCTTGGCGAACTCGACGATGCGCGACTGCAGCAGCCACCCCGACTCGCCGTAGACGTTGGGGGAGTCCATGATCATCCAGAACGCCTCGAAGCAGTACACGCCGCCGGTCTGGACCCCGAAGTGGCCGATGATGAAGTTGACGCTGGGGAACTCCCGGATGATGGGGTAGAACTGCGTCGGGATTGAGTAGGGCCCGTCGCCGGTGTGGATGAGCACGACCACGCCCAGCTCGTCGCACTTGCGCATCACCGGTCGCAGCCAGTCCAGGGCCCGGTCGGGACGGTAGGCGTGCATGTTGGCATGCAGCTTCAACATCTTGAAGCCGTACTCCTTGACATGGAACTCCAACTCCGCGGCCCCGTTGTCGGGCCCGAAGCGCGGGTTGTAGTTGAAGTTGCCGATGAAGCGGTCCGGATACCGCTGGGTCAGCTCGGCCACATAGGCCATGTAGTCACGGATCCCCTCACGGCCGCCGCGCGAGCCGTCACGCCACGCCGTGTTGCCCGGAGGGGGCTGGATGAACCCCATGTCGATACGGCGCGGCTTGCCGTTGATCCAATACGGCCCATCCATCATCTGAAGCATCCGCTCACCCGTGAACGGCTCCCCGGTATGTCGCCAGGCCTCATCGACGACATTGGTCGGATGCAGGTGAGTATCGATGATCATGCTTGGAACTCCTTGGGGATGGGCTCTGCTCGTCGGGAATGGGATCTGATGGTCGCGCGGGTGCTCAGCGACTGACCACGCCGGTCGCAGTCACGGCGCCGGGGCCTCGTGCCGCGATTCCACGACGCAGCGCCGGAGGCAGCCCGCCAGCCGGTCGCGATCGAGGTTCGTGCCGATGAAGACCGCCCTGCTGTCGCGGTGCGGGCCCTCCCACCGGTCGAGGTCGTGCATCTCGAAGATCCGGTGCACGCCCTGAAGCGCGACCCGCCGGTCATTCCCCGAGATCGCGAGCACGCCCTTCCACCGCAAGAGGTCCTCACCGTGGTCGGCTGCTATCTCGCGGGCCGCGGCCTCCACCAGCGGCCGGTCGAGCTCTCCGGCGATCCTCACCGAGAAGGTCTCGACGCTGGGATCGTGGCTGTGCACGTAGTGGTTCTCCAGGAATGCGGGCTCAGCCGCGGCCCGCTGGGAGATCTCGAACGCCTGGATGCCCAGGATGGCGTCCAGATTCACCTCTGCGAAGCTCGACCGATCGATCTCGGACCGCTGGTTCAGCTTCCGGATGCGATGCTCTATGCGCTCGACGGTGTCGTCGTCCACCAGGTCGACCTTGTTGACGATGATCCGGTCCGCGCTGATGATCTGGTCGACCGCCTGGCTGTTGACTCCGTCGTAGCGGACATCGTCGAGGTGCTGCTCGATGTGCTTGGAGTCGATCAGCGTGACGATGGCGTCGAGAGCGACCTCGTCCAGGACCTCGTCCTCCACGAAGAAGGCCTGCGCGACGGGCATCGGGTCGGCCAGCCCGCTGGTCTCGATGAGGATGTAGTCGATGCGGTCACGGCGGCTCATCAGCTTCCGGATCACCTTGAGCAGGTCGCCGCGGACCGAGGCGACGCAGCAGATGCAGCCGTTGCTCATCTCGTAGATCTCCTCGTCGGAGGAGACCACCAGGTCCGAGTCGATGCTGATCTCGCCGAACTCGTTCTCGATGATGGCGATGCGCTTGCCGTGGTTCTCGCGCAGGATGTAGTTGAGCAGGGTCGTCTTGCCCGACCCCAGGAACCCGGTCAGGATGGTTACCGGCAGCTTCGCCGGATTAGGAGAGGCCGCGGTCATCACCGTCTGGGTGCCGGTCAGCGCTCCGGTTCCGGGGGCCAGTCCTGGACTTCCTGGTCGATCCGGTTCCAGAACGCCTGACGCACTGCCCTCCTGAGTCGATCCTGGCCGCGGAGGCTCCCACCGATCACGTTCTCGACAGCGTAGAGCAGATCGCCGTCCAGCGACTCCGGTATGCGGGGCCGCTGGTCGAGCAGGGCGTCGAACTCGTCGTCGCTGGCCCGGTAGAGCCAGCTCTCGGCGAACTCGGCGGCCGCCGCGGCCACCGAGTCGACCGGGTCGTAGGTGTCGGAGGCGGCGTCGTCGGGGGCCCGGCGGCGCCGGATGAACCTCGACAGGTCGTCCTTGGTCAGCTTGATGACCTCGTCAGCCTCCTTCACCAGGCCGGCGGTCGGCTCCCCCCGCTCCTCACGGGATGCGATGTTGATGAGCGTGACTCGCAGCCCCTGGTCCTGGACCTCGCTCACCGTCTCGACCAGGTCCTCGTCGGCCGACAGCAGGAATGCGTCGCAGATGGCCCGCTCGCGGGCCAACGTCGTGATGTCGCGCTTGATCGCGGCGCTCAGTGACGGCTGCTGGGGGCCGGGATTGCCGCGCTGGAGCCGCAGCTTCATGTTGGGCAGTGTCGCCACCAACTGCTGAGCCGAGGTCGGCACACCGTCGGGGGAGGCGTCGTACCAGTAGGTGCGCAGGGGTTGGAGATCGCATACATCGCTGGCCAGACCGACCAGAAAGTCATTGGCGCCCAACCCGTACAGGAGGATCTCCTGCCTCTCGGGACTGTTGCAGCAGAGCATCCCGCCCTCGGTGTAGAGGTACTCGGCGTCGACAAAGATTGCGTAGCGGTCCATGCGCGGCATCACCCCCCGCGCGGCAATAGTTCGGCCGGACTCTCACGCCCCAACGGAGTGCCCTTTCGGAATCTGAAGCATAGCCCGCAATCGCATCGCTGGCCAGCAATCAGCGTGGTACGCCCCCTGGGACTCGAACCCAGAACCTGCGGATTAAGAGTCCGTTGCTCTGCCAAATTGAGCTAGAGGCGCTCGTGCGACGGGCAAGGATAGCGCGATGCCCAAGCGTCCGTCCTGCCCGCGAGGGGCAGACAGGCTGGACACGGGTGACCGAGGGGAGTCGAACCCCCGACCTCCGGGACCACAACCCGGCGCTCTAACCGACTGAGCTACGGCCACCATGACCGCCGAAGCGGCGGCCCCCAAGCCTACCGACCGGCTCGCCCTAGGCGGACGCGGACCGTCGAGTGCCGGCCCGCCCCGGCGATAGCCTTGAGGGGCCCCCGTAGCTCAACTGGATAGAGCGGAGGGTTTCTACCCCTCAGGTTGCGGGTTCGAGTCCTGTCGGGGGTGCGGAACGACCGATGCCGGTGCCGGGTTAGAACTGGGCCTGCTCGGTGCTGCCCTCCAGCGCCAGGGTGGAGGCGGTGCCGCCGGAGATCACGGTGGCCACCCGGTCGAAGTACCCGGCCCCCACCTCGCGCTGGTGGCGGGTGGCGGTGTACCCCAGAGCCTCCATCTCCATCTCGCGCTGCTGGAGCTCGACATAGGCCGTCATGTCGTCGCCCTGGTAGGCCCGGGCCAGCTCGAACGCCGACGCATTGAGCGCGTGCCAGCCGGCCAGGGTTATGAACTGGAACACGTAGCCCATGGCGCCCAGCTCCTTCTGGAACAGCGCGACCTCGGCGTCGTCGAGATGGGCCCGCCAGTTGAACGACGGCGAGCAGTTGTAGGCCAGCATCTTGCCCGGGTAAACGTCGTGGACGGCGTCGGCGAACGCCCTCGCCTCCTCGAGGTCGGGGGTTGAGGTCTCGCACCAGAGCAGGTCGCAGTAGGGCGCGTAGGCGAGGCTTCGGGCGATGGGCGCCTCGAGTCCTGGCTCGGTGACGAAGAACCCCTCCGCGGTCCGCTCGCCGGTCAGCCTCGACCGGTCCCGCTCGTCGACGTCGCTGGTGACGAGCCCGGCGCTCAGCGCATCGGTGCGCGCGATCAGCAGCGTGTCGGTGCCCATGACATCCGCGGCCAGTCTCGCCGCCCTCAGCGTCGCCAGGTGCTGGGAGGTGGGGACCAGCACCTTGCCGCCCATGTGGCCGCACTTCTTGGCCGAGCTGAGCTGGTCCTCGTAGTGCACCCCGGCCGCGCCGGCCTCGATCATGGCCTTCATCAACTCGAACGCGTTGAGCGGCCCACCGAAGCCCGCCTCCGCGTCGGCCACGATGGGCAGCATGTAGTCGCGGCTCGGGTTTCCGGCGGTCTCGCTCCACTCGATCTGGTCAGCCCGGCGGAGCGCGTTGTTGAGGCGGGCCACCACCGAGGGCACCGAGTTGACCGGGTACAGGGACTGGTCCGGGTACACCTGCTGTGCGAGGTTGGCGTCGCCGGCCACCTGCCAGCCCGACAGGTACAGCGCAGGCAGTCCCGCCTTGGCGAACTGGACGGCCTGTCCGCCGGTCATCGCCCCGAGGGCGTGCACATAGTCCAGGTCGTGCAGCAACCGCCACAGCTTCGACGCACCGGCACGCGCCAGCGTGCACTCCGGCATCACCGAGCCCCGCAGGCCGACCACGTCGGCCGCGGAGTAGTCGCGTTGCGCCCCCTTCCAGCGCGGGTTGGTGGCCCAGTCATGCTCCAAGCCCTCGACCTGCTCTGCGAAACCCGGACCGGCACTCGTATTGCGCATAGCCCAATCGACCTCCTGCTCCGGCGCCGGCACCAGCCACCGCCGACGGTTCGTAGTGCCAATCGTCATCCGAAGGAGTGGTGATTGTCAGTGTTCTGCCGTGCAGACAAGCACCAAAGTTGTCGGTGCTGGCAAGATCTGCGATTCTTTCTCCCATGTCCGCTGAACCCGACCTGCTCGTGCTCGGCCGAAGGCTGCGCCACGCCCGACGCAGCCGGGGCTTCACCCTCGCGGACCTGGCCGAACGGACGGGCCGACCACCCGCCTACCTGTCCCGGCTCGAGAACGGGCGAGTCGAGCCCCGTCTCGGCGTGCTGAACGACCTCGCCGACGCGCTGGGGACCACCACCTCCGACCTGCTCGCCAACACCCCGCCCGACCGCAGGGCAGAGCTCGAGCTGGCACTGCTGCGGATCCAGGACAGTCCGGCCTTCCGGGAGCTGGGTCTGGCCCCGATCAAGCCTTCGGCACGGATCACCGACGACGTCCTGGAGCACCTCGTGGCGCTGGGCCAGGCCGCCTGCGAACGGGCCGGGAGGGGGGCCGACGCCACCGAGAGCGCCCGCCGGGCCAACTCCGACCTGCGCCACCAGATGCGCGACCGGCACAACTACTTCGCCGACATCGAGAAGATCGCCGCCGAGGGACTGGCCCTGGCCGGCTACCCCGGCTCGGGCCCGATCAGCGAGAGGGTCCTCACCGAGCTGGTGAGCAGCTACGGCTTCCGCATCCAGCGGGTGGCCGGGCTGCCCCCCACGGCCCGCTCGATCACCGACACCCGCGACCGGGTGATCTACATCGGCGACCAGGACGACGTCAAGGTCCGCCAGGCCCGCTCGGTGGTGCTGCAGACGCTCGGCCACTTCGCGCTGGAGCACTCCGACACTGCCGACTTCGGCGACTACCTCCGGCAGAGGATCGAGTCGAACTACTTCTCGGCGGCCGTCCTCGCGCCCGAGGGGCCCGCGGTGGACCTTCTGAGCGAGGCCAAGCGGCAGGACGACATCAGCGTCGAGGACCTCAAGGAGACGTTCTACATCTCGTACGAGATGGCCGCTCACCGCTTCACGAACCTGGCCACCGTCCACCTCGGTCTGCCGGTCCACTTCCTGCGGACCGACGCGGAGGGGGTGATCTCGAAGGCGTACGAGAACGACGGGCTGACCTTCCCGGTCACCGCCGACGGCGGGCTCGAGGGAGAGCGCGTCCCCCGCCAATGGGGCGCCCGGCAGGCATGGGGCGCCCAGGGACACTTCCTGCTTCACGAGCAGTACACCGTGCTCGACGAGGGCGAGTACTTCTGCATCACCTACATCGAGACCGAGAACGACCGCTACCCCTACGCGATCACGCTGGGCACGACCGCCGAGCACGCCCGCCACTTCCGCGGCTCGCAGACCCTGAGGCGCGAGCACGCACGCTCCAAGGACATAGAGCCCGACGCGCGCCTGGCGCGGGAGTGGGAGGGCGTGGCCTGGCCCTCGGCCGCGGAGCGCAGCCACGTGCTGTCGGCGCTGCCTCCCTCGCAGCGGTCCTTCCTTCCGTTCCCCGGCATAGACCTGCTCGACGTCTACCGCTTCCTCGAGCGCCAGAAGCGCCGCCAGCGGCCGACGTAGCGGTGGACGCCGGGCCGCTCCGATGCCGCGGCACGGTTGCTGCCGGGGCGGGCCCTTCGTGTAGCCTCTCGGCGAGACACACCGCATGTCCGAGACTGCCGCCACCATTCGCGTCCCCGCCAACCACTTGCTCGGGCCTCTGGTGGGCGAACACGACGCGAACCTCCGGCAACTGGAGAGCGCGTTCCCCGGCAGCCGCATCCACCTGCGGGGCAACGAGGTCAGCGTCCTCGGAGACGAGGCCGAGACCGTGGCCCGGCTGTTCGAGGAGCTGATCCTGCTCCTCGAACACGGCCAGCGCCTCGACGTGCGCACGATCGACCGCACGATCGACATGGTGCGCAGCAACGTCCGAGCCTCCGAGGTGCTGACCCACGACGTGCTGCGCACGGCCGGCGGCCGTGTCGTACGCCCGAAGTCGGCGGGGCAGAAGCGCTACGTGGACGAGATGGGACAGAGCGTGATCACCTTCGGCATCGGGCCGGCCGGAACGGGCAAGAGCTGGCTGGCGGTGGCGATGGCGGTCAGGGCGCTCCACAACGACGAGGTCAGCCGGATCATCCTCACCCGGCCGGCCGTGGAGGCGGGGGAGAGGCTGGGGTTCCTCCCCGGGGACCTGATGGCCAAGGTGGACCCATACCTGCGCCCGCTGTACGACGCGCTGTACGACATGGTCGGCAGCGAGGGCATGGAGCGCCTGCTGGAGCGGGGCGCAGTCGAGGTGGCGCCGCTGGCCTTCATGCGGGGCCGCACGCTCAATTCGAGTTTCATCATCCTGGACGAGGCCCAGAACACCACGCCCGAGCAGATGAAGATGTTCCTGACCCGCATCGGGTTCGGCTCCCGCGCCGTCGTGACCGGCGATGTCACCCAGGTCGACGTCGACGGCGGGCGCAGCGGTCTCGTCGGCATCGAGAAGCTGCTCGGCGACATCGCGGGAATCGGCTTCGTGCACCTCAGCAGCCGCGACGTGGTCCGCCATCGCATCGTGGCCGACATCGTGACCGCATACGACCGGGCCAGGGCGAGGCCCGAGGGCGCCGGCTAGATGGCCGCAGCCCTCCCCGGCGCGATCGTCTGCGCCTTCGACGACCGATCCCAGCGGTCGGCGGGAAGCGACGGGCTCGATGCCGAACGATGGGCCGGGCTGGCCGCAGCGGTGCTGCGCGATGAGGGCGTGCGCAGCGGCGAGCTGGGTCTACGCTTCGTGGATCCCGGCGACATGGCCGAACTCAACTCGAGCCACATGGGCTCACCCGGGCCGACCGACGTTCTCGCTTTCCCGATAGACGGCGCCGGAGGCTCCAGCCCCGTCCCGGAGCAGACCCCGCTGCTGGGAGACGTCGTGGTGTGTCCCGCGTACGCAGCCGAGCAGGCTCCCGACCATGCCGGCGCCGGGCACGACGGCAGCCTCGGCGACGAGCTCGCTCTGCTGGTGGTGCACGGGGTGCTGCACGTGCTGGGCTACGACCACCAGTGCGACTCCGACGCAACCGCCATGCGAGCCCGGGAGCGGCAGCTGCTGGCTTCGCACTACCGGCGGCAGTGACCGGTCCGCCCGCCCCGGCAACCGCGCCGTGAGCGACCCGACGGCGGCCGAAGGCACGCGACGCCCCGGTGGGGCCGCGGCGGCGCGCCGGCGCCTGCGCTTCCTGCCGTCGCGGAACCGCGCCGACGGGCCGCCGGTCAGCGAGGACGAGCTGATCGCGCTGACCGACGCCGCCGCTGAGGCCGACACCATCGAGGACGCCGAGCGCGACATGATCGCCTCGGCGCTGGCGCTCGACCGCACGGTCGTGCGCGAGGTCATGGCCCCGAGAGCCGACATGGTGACCGTCGACGCCACCGCGACCGTCACCGCCGCGCTGGAGGTCGCCATCTCCCGCGGCCTGAGCCGCCTGCCGGTGTGCCGGGACGACATCGACGACGTGGTCGGCGTCGTGCTGTTGAAGGACCTGGCCCGCACCGAGCGCTCCGGCGGGGGCGAGAGCCCGGTGCGCGAGTCGATGCGCCGGGCGATGTTCGTCCCCGAGACCAAACGCGTGGACCAGCTGCTCAAGGAGATGCGCACCGCCGGCGGCCATCTGGCCATAGTGGTCGACGAGTACGGCGGGACGGCCGGGCTCGTCACCCTCGAAGACCTCGTCGAGGAGTTGGTCGGCGAGATCGTCGACGAGTTCGACCGGCCGGAGCCGCTGCTGGAGCCGCTGGCGGGCGGGGAGGCGCTGGTCCACGGCCGCATGCCTGTCGACCAGCTCAACACGCTCGTGGGCGCGACCCTTCCCGACGACGACTGGGACACCGTGGGCGGCCTGATCTTCGGCACGCTGGGCCATGTGCCCGAGGTGGGCGAGACGGTGGAGGTCGACGGGCTCAAGCTCCAGGTGGAGCACATGCAGGGTCGCCGCATCACCCGGGTCAGGCTCACCCGTACATGACGGTCCCCGAGTCGGGATCCGTCTCGTACCGCTGCGGGTTCGTCGCGCTGGCGGGCCGTCCCAACTCGGGCAAGTCGACGCTGATCAACCGGATGATCGGACAGAAGGTGTCGATCACATCGAACAAGCCCCAGACCACCCGCATGCCGGTGCGAGGGGTGCTCACCCGACCCGGCGCCCAGGTCGTGCTCGTGGACACGCCGGGCATCCACAAGCCCCGCACCGCCCACGGTCAGAGCCTGAACGCGGCTGCGTCTGAGGCGCTGCACGAAGCCGACGTGGCGTGCCTGGTGATCGACGCGTCGGCCCCCTACGGGCGGGGCGACGCCTTCATCGCCCAGTCGCTGCCGCCGGACTCCGTCGTGGTGGTCACCAAGTCGGACCTCGTGGGGCCCGCGGCCATGCTCAGGCAGCTCGCCGCGGCGGCCGAGCTGGACTTCGAGGCCTACTTCCCGGTCAGCGGACGAACCGGGGAGGGCGTCGACGCGCTCGTGGATCACCTGGCCGGCCGGCTGCCCGCCGGACCTGCCCTGTACCCGCCCGGCACCGTCTCGGACGCGCCCGAGGCGTTCTGGGTGGCCGAACTGGTGCGCGAGCAGCTGCTCAAGACGACCCGAAACGAGCTGCCCCACTCGATCACCACCAGGGTCACCGACTACGAGTGGCCCCTGATCCGCTGCGAGGTGGTGGTGGAGCGCCCATCCCAGAAGGCCATCGTGATCGGCAGGGGCGGATCGACGCTCAAGTCGGTAGGCACGGCGGTGCGCTCCCAACTCCCCGACGGCGCCTACCTGCAGCTCGCGGTGAGGGTGGACAAGAACTGGCAGCGCCGCCCCCGCGCCAGTCGTTAGGCGCGGCGCCGGCAGGGGGGCTGTGCGGCCACGGCGGTGTGGCCGGCGGCCCGGACATCGGCCCGGACCGGGACGCGCCGGGAATGCGTACCGCCCGGGCGGGCCAGGCGGTAGGTTCACGGTGGTGATCACTGCCGAGCTGGATCTGGACCGCGTCCCCTCGCATGTCGCGTGCGTCATGGACGGCAACGGCCGCTGGGCCCAGTCTCGTGGATTGCCCCGCACCGCTGGTCACCGGGCCGGCGAGGAGGCGCTGTTCGACGTCGTGGAGGGCGCCCTCGACATCGGTGTGGAGTGGCTCACGGTGTACGCCTTCAGCACCGAGAACTGGCGCCGTCCCGCGGCGGAGGTCCGCTTCCTGCTCGAGTTCAACGAGGACATCCTGCTGCGGCGGCGCGACGAGCTCCACGAGCGAGGAGTGAGGATCCGGTTCGTGGGTCGCCGCGACCGGCGGGTCCCCAAGCGGCTGCTCGCTCTGATGGACGACGCCACCGAGCTGACCAGGCACAACGACCGGATGACGTTCACCATCGCCTTCAACTACGGGGGCCGGGCCGAGATCGTGGACGCGGTCCGGGCCGTGGTGGACGCCGGGATCTCGGCCGACCGCATCACCGAGCGCACCATCGCCCGCCGGCTGTACGACCCCGAGATGCCCGAGCCGGACCTGATGATCCGCACGTCCGGGGAGTTCCGGACCTCGAACTTCCTGCTGTGGGAGCTGGCCTACAGCGAGCTGTACTTCACCGACACCGCCTGGCCCGACTTCCGGCGGGGCGACCTCTATGAGGCGATCAGGGCCTACCAGGAGCGCGAGCGCCGGTTCGGCCGGGTGTCGCCCAACGGAGCCTCCCAGACGAGCACCACCAACGGCGACAGCTGAGACCCCATGGGCCTCTACCGCGACGAGGCCGTGGTACTGCGCACATGGAAGCTGGGCGAGGCCGACCGCATCGTGAGCCTTCACACCCTGGCCAACGGCAAGGTCCGGGGCGTGGCCAAGGGGGTGCGCCGCACCCGCTCGAAGTTCGGCGCCCGGCTGGAGCCGGCCTGCCACGTGGCTGTCCAGCTGTACCGGGGCCGCGGAGAGCTCGACACCGTCACCCAGGCCGAGACGATCGACCGCTTCACGGGGCTCAGGTCCGCTCCCGAACGGTTCGCAAGGGCCTCCGCGATGCTGGAGGCCGTCGATCAGCTCGCTCCGGAGTCCGGTGCCGACCCCGACCGCCACGTGATGCTGGTGCGGGCCCTCGCCACCCTCGACCGCGTCGAGAACCCCCTGGTGGTGGCCGGGTTCTTCATGAAGCTGCTGGCCCTGGAGGGCGTGCAGCCAGAACTCGACAGCTGCGTGGACTGCGGCGCGGCCGGGCCGCTCCAGGCGATCGATGTGCATTCCGGCGGCGTGCTGTGCCGCGACTGCCGCCAGGGGCGGCCGATCAGCCCGGAGGCTCTCGACATGTTGCGGCGCATGCTGGGCGGCCAGCTCGCGACGGTGCTGCGCGAGCCGGCGGGAGAGGCCGCGGAGGCGGTCACTGCTGTGGCCACCTCCGCGATGGAGGCCCACCTGGAGCGACGCCTGCGATCGGTGACGGTGCTGGAGGAGGGATAGGGGCCTGGAGCCAGGGGCCGAGAGGCCGGGCGGAGCCGTAGCCTTGCCTGCCATGGCCGAGCCGTCGCCCGACCCCGAGCTGTTCGACAAGGTCGTCAACCTCTGCGTGCGGCGCGGCTTCGTTTTCCGGTCCGCGGAGATCTACGGCGGCTTCCGCTCCGCCTACGACTACGGACCGCTCGGGGTGCTGCTGCTGCGAAACGTCAAGGAACAGTGGTGGCGCTCGATGGTGCAGATGCGCCACGACGTTGCCGGCCTGGACGCGTCGATACTGTCGCCGCCGGCGGTCTGGGAGGCCTCGGGCCACCTCGACAACTTCACCGATCCGATGGTGGACTGCCGCTCGTGCGGCACCCGGCACCGCGCCGACAAGCTGGTGGACCCCGATGCGTGCCCCGAGTGCGGGGAGCGGGGCCAGCTCACCGAGCCGCGGCAGTTCAACCTGATGTTCTCCACTCACGCCGGGCCGGTGGCCGACTCCGCCGCGCAGGTCTACCTGCGCCCCGAGACGGCCCAGGGCATGTTCATCAACTTCGCCAACGTGCTGCGGGCCAGCCGCAAGCGCCCGCCGTTCGGGATCGCCCAGATCGGCAAGTCGTTCCGCAACGAGATCACCCCGGGCAACTTCGTGTTCCGCACCCGGGAGTTCGAGCAGATGGAGATGGAGTACTTCGTCCCGCCCGCGGAGTCCGACGACTGGTTCGAGCACTGGTGCCAGGCCCGGCACCAGTGGTACCTGGACCTGGGCATCAAGCCCGAGGATGTGCGGCTGCGGGCCCATGGAGCCGACGAGCTGAGCCACTACTCCTCGGCCACGTCCGATGTGGAGTTCCTGTTCCCTTGGGGCTGGGACGAGCTCGAGGGCATCGCCAACCGGGGCGACTACGACCTGCGCTGCCACTCCGAGCACTCCGGCGAGCGCCTCGAGTACTTCGATCCGGCCACCGGCGAGCACTACATGCCCCACGTGATAGAGCCGGCCGCGGGCGCCACCCGGGCCGCCATGGCCTTCCTGATGTCGGCCTATGACACCGAGGTGGTGAACGACACCGAGCGAGTGGTGCTTCGGCTCGACGACCGCCTCGCTCCCTACCAGGTGGCCGTGCTGCCCCTGTCGCGCAAGGACGTGCTGGTGCCGGTGGCGCAGCGGGTCTTCGACCTGCTCAAGGGGCGCTGGAGCTGCGACTACGACGAGACCCAGGCCATCGGCCGCCGCTACCGCCGCCAGGACGAGATCGGCACGCCGCTTTGCGTGACCGTCGATTTCGACACTCTCGACGACGACGCGGTCACAGTGCGAGACCGCGACACCATGGCCCAGGACCGGGTGAGCATCGACCGCCTCGCAGGCCATCTCACCGACCGTCTCCAGTAGGCAGGCGGGCGAATCAGCGTCCTGCCGGACTGGTAGGTTCGGCCGCGATGGGGATCGTCGCCGACGACATAGCGAAGGTCCGGGCCGCCACCGACATCGTCGCCGTCATCAGCGAGCACACCGAGGTGAAGCGGTCCGGGCGGCAGTGGATGGCGCGCTGCCCGCTCCACGGCGAGCGCACCCCGTCGCTGTCGGTGTCGCCCGACAAGGGCGTCTACTACTGCTTCGGCTGCCAGCGCAGCGGCGATGTCATCACCTTCGTCCAGGAGATCGAGGGTCTCGACTTCGCGGGGGCCGTCGAGATGCTGGCCGCCAGGGCCGGGATCCAGTTGCACTACACCAGCCACGACGAGGGCGCGGCCCGCAGCAGGCGCAAGCGGCTGCTGGAAGCGGTGGAGAAGGCGAGGGACTTCTACCACCAGCGCCTGCTCGACGGCCGCGACGGCGGCCCGGCCCGACACTACCTGAGGTCGCGGGGCTACGACGGCGAGCTGGTGCGACGCTGGAAGCTGGGTTGGGCGCCTGACGACTGGGACCGGCTGGCCCGCCACCTGAGGCTTGCTGACGACGACCTGCGCGACGCGGGTCTGGGGTTCGTGAACCGGGCCGGGCGCCAGCAGGACTTCTTCCGGGGCCGCGTGCTGTTCCCCATCAACGATGAGCGGGGCGAGGTGGTCGGCTTCGGCGGCCGGATACTCCCAGGCGTCGACGGCCCCAAGTACCTGAACACTTCGACCGACGCCAAGACCTACGACAAGAGCAGGGTCCTGTATGGGCTGCACGAGCACCGCCGCGAGATCGTCAGGAAGGGCCAGGCGGTGGTGTGCGAGGGCTACACCGACGTCATCGGCTGCGCCGAGGCCGGTATCGAGCTCGCCGTGGCCACCTGCGGCACGGCACTGACCGAGGACCATGTGCGGCTGCTGAAGCGGTTCTCGGCCGGCAGGCTGGTGCTGGCCTTCGACGCCGACGCCGCCGGCGCGGCGGCAGCCGCGCGGGTGTACGCCTGGGAGCGCCAGTTCGAGCTAGAGGTGCTGGTCGCCGACCTGCCCGCCGGCCAGGACCCCGGCGATCTGGCCCGTTCCGACCCGGACGAGTTGCGGCGGGCGGTGAGCGAGGCGGTGCCGCTGCTGCAGTTCCGGGTCGACCGGGCGCTCAACGGAGCCGACCTGTCCACCATCGAGAGCCGGGCCCGGTCGGCCGAGCGGGCCGTGTCCGTCGTCAACGAGCATCCCGACCCGATGGTGCGCGACCCGAGCGTGGTGGCCATCGCGGAGAGGTGCCAGGTCGATCCCGATCTCCTGCGCCGCTTCGCGTCCGGTGGGCCCAGCATGGCTCCGGCGCGGGGCGACACTCCGGAGGGCTCGGGCGCCGAGCAGCGCCTCACACCCGAGGACGAGGCGCTGCAGTTGGCGCTTCACCGTCCCGACGAGGTCACCGGCTACCTGCACGAGACGCTGTTCGGCGATCCGGTGCGCCGAGAGGCCTTCAAGGCCCTCTCCGAGCAGGGCTCCGTGGCCGCCGCCTCTGATCTCGTCTCGCCGCAGGCGGCGCGGCTGCTGCACCGGCTGGCGGTTGACGCCGGCAGCGCGGCCATCGACGATGTGCTCGCCCGGGTGGCCCGCCTCACCTCCCGCCGGGCGATGAACGATCTGCGCCGTACCGCCGCGTCGGCGACCGATCCCGCCCTGCGCCAGCAGTGCAGCGTCAGCCTGGCCTGGCTCAAGTCGCAAACGGAGCGGCTCGAGGAGCGGGGGACCCGCGCCGAGGCGCTGGCCGACCTGCTTCCCTGGCTCATCGAGCACGGCGTCTGACACGAGCGGCCAGACCGCGGACGCTGGTAGCCTCACAGGCCGATCCGGGGTAGCTCAACCGGCAGAGCAAGCGGCTGTTAACCGCTAGGTTGTGGGTTCGAGTCCCACCCCCGGAGCTTGCCGGCCCGCGGCGGCGAGACCTCCGCTCGCCAATCGCTCGCGACCGGCCCGACGGTAGGGTCGGTGCGGGCTCGTAGCTCAGTGGTCAGAGCAGGGGACTCATAATCCCTTGGTCGTGGGTTCGATCCCCACCGAGCCCACTCTTGTGATGTGTCAAGACATAGGAACATCGCGAACCCACGCGGCAGCGGTGTTTCGGGCTTGGGGTTGGTAGTCGCGGTTTGGGTTGAGGGTGAGCTGTCGCAGTAGTTCGCCGGTGGTTGGGTTGATGATGCGGATGTTGA
>JAJEEV010000032.1 GCA_022820805.1 Acidimicrobiia bacterium | reverse complement strand
AGACGTCGCGGTTGTAGCCCTCCCGCAGCGTGCCGCCCTGGGTCGGGCCCGACGGCTCGGGAGCCGCGGTTGTGGCCGGAGCGTCGTCGGCTGCCGCCGCGGTGGTGGTCGGCGCGGCGTCGTCGCCGTCGTCGCCGCAGGCGGCCAGGATGGTGGCCGCGGCGGCCACCCCGACGCCCGACAGGCCGAGGCGCTTCATGAACGTCCGCCGGTCGAGCGCATTGGCCTGGTACTGGTCGGCGAGATCGGCGACCTCCGAGCCGTACTCATCTCGTATCCACGAAGTCCCCATGGGACGCCCCCTTCTGTTCCAGAGTTGTGAACGCGCGACCGGAACTATGGCGGCTCCGGCCGGCGCGGCGATTGTATACCAAGCCGTCAGACGGCTGCCAGTCGAGACCGAAGCTGTCCCGGCGATGCGCTCAGCAGTCGTCGCGGGCGCGCGCCGAGGCGTAGTTGATGGCTCGAAGGATTGCGTTGGGAAGGCCTCAGTGCTTATGGCTTGTGTTCGTGTCGAGCTTCGCGTGTAGGATGCTCTCAGCGGAGAGGACCGGAGTATTCGGTTCCGTGAGCTTGCTCCTCTGCTGACTCGCAGAACGTGCCCCGCTTCGGCGGGGCACGGACGCGTCGGGAGGGCTGTTGTACCTGTGCTTCGTCGATGAGTCCGGAACGCACGGAAGCAGTCCCGTGCTTGTGGTGGGCGGGATCATCGTCCACGAGGAGGACGCCTGGCACCTGCAGCAGCGCCTCGACTCATTCCTGTTCAACAAGCTCCATCCGCTCGGGCACGACCACACCGGCTTCGAGCTTCACGCCACCGAGCTTCGACGCGGCACAAAGCAGTGGGCAAGCGTCGGGCAGGACGACCGCCACCGGATACTGGCGGGCGCCTACGGCGCCCTCGCCGGCTATGCGCCAGTGAATCCCGCTCTGCCGTGGCGTCTCATCGGCGCTGTGATGGAACGCGACCCCGGCCGCCAGCAGCTACGGGCGTATGAGCTGGTGACGAAGAAGTTCGACGACTTCGTCGATCGCATGAGCCGCGGCGGCCAGCAGCAACGAGGACTGATCGTCCATGATCGTAGCAGCGTCGAAGGCCGTCTACAGGACTGGACAAATCGGTGGCGTGTCGCCAGCAGCTCGTTGGGTCGGCTGAGGAATCTCGCTGATGTTCCACTGTTCGCCGATTCCCGGGCCACCAGGGCGCTGCAGGCCGCCGATCTCGTCGCCTACGCCCTGTACAGGTACTACTCAAGACCGGGCGGAAGGCACGACGAGCGGTACATCCGGCGCCTCTGGCCGCAATTCGACGCGGAAGACGGTCGAATGCACGGCCTCATCCACGACAACTCGAACTTTCACCGATGCGGATGCCCCGCCTGCACAAGCCGCCGCCATCGTCTACGGAGACAGAATTAACTGAAACCAGCCGCCCAGGACATCGGGTCACAGCCCGAAGCAAACAGTGTCCGTCAAACCCGGTGAGAATCACCGAGGCTCGTCGACGACAAGCACCTGAACCTGCTACCGAGGGCGTGGCGAATAGCCCTAACCGCTCGAGAGGATCTGCCGGGCGTGGGCTGACGGGTACGAGGCCCGGAACTCGGTGGCTGCGTTCGCAGACCAGGAGTTGCCGAGAGGCACGGTCAGCTCGAGCCGCTCGGGGTCGGCGCAGGGCTGGCCCTGGGACACGTGCAGCGCGGTGGTGTCCCCGCTGCGCCGCAGGACGTAGGAGTAGACGGTCCGGTAGCCCTGGTGGTTGCAGATCCCGGTGTCGCCGTCGTCGTGGGAGCGCTGCAACTCGAAGATGTCGTCGATCCCGGCGGCCTGGTCGAGGCGGCGCTGGGCGGCGGCCAGCCGCTTCTGGGTGGTCACGGTGTCGTCGTCGTCGGGATGGGGCTCGAGGGCGATGTGGTGGTTGGATCGGGCCGTCGGTGCGGTCAGCTCGGTCGCCTCGATGCGGTCGCCGCGCACCTCCACTGCGGCGGCGCCGGAGTCGTCGATCATGATCAGGTTGGCCCACAGGTAGGGCCGGGACTCCACGGCTGCACCCACTGCGGCGACGGCGGAGCCCACATCGCGGCCCTCGCGCAGGGCGACCTCGGTCAGCTCGTCGTAGTTGGCGTGGCCCTCCAGGGTGCGCACGTTGGAGTCGCAGCACAGCAGCCCGTGCTCGTTGGCCCCGATGGAGAAGCCCGAGAACTCGTCGAGATCGGGGTCGGTGCCGGCCCAGGTGGAGACGCCCCGGACACCGAACACGCCGGCCTCGGTGACCAGCCGGTCGTCGAAGTGGGTCCGGCCGAAGTCCTTGTTCTTGAACAGCAAGTAGTCGCCGTCGCCGATCCTCAACACGCCGGTGGTGCACATGGCGGTCTCTGCGGTCTCCTCAGTGGCCGGCAGGGCCCTCTAGCCTCGACCCGATGCGGGCCATGGTAATGACCGAGGTGCCGGACGGAGTCTCACGCCAGGCGCTGAGCCTCCAGCAGCGGCCGCAGCCGGAGCCGCAGGGGCCCTTCGACGTGGTGGTGCGGGTGGCAGCCGCCGGGGTGTGCCGCAGCGACCTGCACATACTGATGGGGGAGTTGCCCGCGACCGTCCCCCATGTCCTGGGCCACGAGAACAGCGGCTGGGTGCATGCGGTGGGGCCCATGGTGTCGGCGGTGCAGGTCGGCGAGCCGGTGCTGTGCTACCCGTTCGTCTCCGACGGCCTCAGCCCGCCCGAGCGCCGCGGCATCGACTCGGCCGCCCCCGCGAGGCGCACTCCCGGCATCGACTGCGACGGCGGCTACGCCGATTACCTGCTGGTGACCGAGCGGTCGCTGATCCCGCTGCCCGGCGACGCCGACCTGGCCGCCATGGCCACCCTCAGCGACGCCGGTCTGGCCGCCTACCGGGCCTGTCGCAAGGCTGCGGCCGTACTCGGGCCCGGCAGCCTGGCCGTGGTGGTGGGCGTGGGCGGGCTCGGGCACCTCGCGGTGCAGATCCTGCGGGCGTTGTGCCCCGCCCGCATCCTGGCCGTCGACACCCGCGAGGAGGCCCGCAAGCTCGCGGTGGCCTGCGGCGCGCACGACGCCTGCTCGCCGTCGGACCTCGACGCGGTGGCAGGGGCGACGGCCGATGCCGTCATCGACTTCGTCGGGTCCGACGAGTCGGCCTCATCCGCGCTGGCCGGCCTCGGCTTCGGCGGGTCCTACTTCGCGGTCGGCGTCGGGGGCACCCTGTCGACCCCGATCCTGCAACTGGTCGCCAACGAGACCCGCATCGAGGGGGTGTATGTGGGCACCTACCCCGAGTTGGTGGAGCTGACCCAGCTGGCCCTGTCGGGCGAGGTTCGGCCCGTGGTGGTGCCCTACGCCCTCGGCGACGCCGATCAGGCCCTGAGGGATCTTGCCGGGGGCTCCATCGTGGGACGAGCCGTGCTGGTGCCCTGAGCCGTCTCGCCGCCAGTCTCTAGAGGCGGCGCACGGGCAGGGTGATGCGGGTCGGGTGGTCGGCGTCGTGGAGCACCGTCTGGGTGGCCGGCGTCGCGGCCAGCACGTCCTCGTGGAGGGGACGGCCGCCCGAGTTCAGGTTGCGGTCCCACTGCGGGAAGTCCGAGCTGGAGACGGTCAGCCGCAGCCGCGAACCAGCCGGCACGTGCGCGCCCACCGGACCCAGGTCGATGCGCAGCTCGTAGACCTCGCCGGGCGTGAGCGGCTCGGGATCGCTCAGCGAGTGGCGGTAGCGGGCCCGCAGGATCCCCTCCTGGAGGTTGGTGCTGCGCCCGGAGGCGTCCACGACGCACAGGCGGGCCGTGAAGTCGGTGTCGGGCGCGGTGGTGGCCGCGTGCAGGGTGACCGACACGTCGCCGAGCAGCTCGATGTCGGAGTCGAGGGGCTCGGACGTGTACACCAGGATCATACGGGACACCTCGGCGCCGTGCTGGTCGGCGGGGCCCATGGGCGTGATGGTGTCGAAGCAGCACGAATGCCCGCCCAGGCTGGGTATGGGCACGCCGGGGTCGTAGACGAAGACGTCGGGCGGCTCGGCACCCGGAGCGGTCCGGTCGAGCCGGCCGTCGCCGAACTTGGAGTTGGCCCGGCCCCCGGAGTGGGCGTACCACTCCTCGGTGGCTGAGTCGGGCGGCGGCCACTCGTCGAAGTCCCGCCAGCCCCCGTCGAGGGTGAACACCGTCACCGGATGGTCGAGCACACCGTTGTCGATGCCCTTGAGGGTGCAGTCGAACCAGCGAATATGCCAGTCGTCGACCTCGTTGGTGCTCGGGCCCTCGCAGCCGCAGCGTCCCGACGGGGTCCAGGGCATGTGGGTCCATGGACCGAGCAGCAGCTTCTGGGCCTGCCGGGCGGGCTCGCTGCCGGCTGAGGCCCGCAGGCCGGTGAAGTTCTTGACCGTTCCCGTGAGGAACACGTCCCACCAGCCCCCGAAGTGCAGCGCGGGCACGTCGATGCGGCTGTAGTCGGCGTCGATGCTCCAGCGGTGCCAGTAGTCGTCGTAGCTGCAGTGCTCCAGCCAGTCACCGAAGTACGGCGCGTAGCTGTCCTGCAGCGGGGGGAACTCCGCCAGAGGCAGGTACCAGAACCAGGCCTCGGCTCCGCCCAGGGCGGCCGTCAGGGACTCGGTGGCGGCCCGGTCGCCGGCCCGCACCGCCGAGCCGACCGCCAGCAGGGTGGCCCAGTAGCACACGAACGCCGCCGACAGGGCGCCGCCGTTGTAGGTCCAGCCCTCGTAGTACTGCGATGCGGTGAAGCCCGGCGCGATGGTCTTCAGCGACGGGGGCCGGGTCACCGCGGCCAGCAGCTGGGTGGCCCCCACGTAGGAGAACCCGAACATCCCGACGTCGCCGTTGGCGCCCGGCAGGCCCGCGGCCCATTCGACGGTGTCGTAGCCGTCCTCCATCTCGTGGGCGAAGGGGTAGAAGTCGCCCTCGGACCGGTAGCGGCCCCTGCTGTCCTGGATCACCACCATGTAGCCGTGGGACACGTACCAGGCGGGGTGGCTGTTGCCGAAGGTGGAGACGTTGATCCGCTTGTCGTATGGGCTGCGCGCCAGCAGCACCGGGACACCCCCGGCCGGAAGGTCCGAGGGGCGGTACACGTCGGCTCGCAGCAGGGTGCCGTCGCGCATGGTGGCGGGCACGTCGCGCTCGACGGTGACCGCCATCGCGGGCAGGTTCTCGATTGTCATGGGCGGACTCCGGTGTGTCAGTATCGGCCGGTCATATCACGGGCCGCAGGCCCGAGGTCGATTCCAGGGGCGTTCGATGAGCGAATTCAAGCAGGAGCGGTACTACGAGGAGGATTCCGGCGCCGGCGGGATCCCCGCCAATCAGGTGGCCGACTTCCTGGCCGGCGCCGACAGCACCTGGCTGCTGAAGCTGGCCCACCTCAAGGCCGATGGCTGGCCCATGGTGGTGCCCCTCTGGTACCAGTGGGACGGCGAGGCCTTCCTGGTGGTGGGGCGCAAGCGCTCCGAATGGGTGGAGGACCTGCGTCGCGACCCCCGCTGCGCGGTGTGCATCGAGGAGCTCGCCCATCCCCGCATCCGCAAGGTGCTGGCCCAGTGCACGGCCGAGATCGTCGAGGGCCCCGCGGTGGGGGAGGGCTCTCAGTGGGTACCGGTCGCCGAGGAGATGGCGGCGCGCTACACCGGCCCCGACGGCCCCGAGCAGCTCAAGATGTCGTGGAGCTGGGAGCGGTACCTGGTGCGGCTCGTGCCCCGCGACGGCCGCCTGGTCACCTGGCAGGGCGCGGACTGGGCCCTTCGCTACTTCGATGCCGGTCAACGCCCCGACCTGGAGGCTCAAGCCGCGGCCCGCACCCAGTGAGCATTCCCACTCCCACCGACCGATGAAGGCTCCAGCCGAGAGGGCCGCTGCGCTGCGCCGGTCCGAGATCCGGCTGCTGTTCGACGCGGCGGCCCGCATCGGCCCTGACGTGATCCGGCTCGAGGTGGGCGAGCCCAGCTTCACCACCCCCGCCCACGTCATCGACGCCGCGGCGCGGGCCGCCCACGACGGCCACACCGGCTACGGCCCCAACGGCGGCCTCCTCAGCCTGAGGGAACTCCTCGCCGGCAAGCTGCGCCGGGTCAACGGCATCGAGGCCTCGACCGACGAGATCGTGGTCACGCCCGGAGGCATGAACGCCCTCTACTCGATCTACCTGGCGCTGCTGGAACCGGGCGACGAGGTGCTGCTGCCCACGCCGGGGTTCCCCAACATGGACGAGACCGTCGCGCTGCTCCGGGGAACGCCGGTGTTCTACCCGCTGGCGGCCGAGTCCGGCTTCCTGCCCGACATCGAGGACCTCGAGGCGCGGGTCACGCCCCGCACCAAGATCCTGTTCGTCAACACGCCGGCCAACCCGACCGGCGCGGTCTACCCGGAACCGCTCATGCGTGACCTGGTGGACTTCGCCGCTCGCCACGACCTCTGGCTGCTGTGCGACGAGGTCTACGACGAGATGGTCCTGTCCGGCGGCTGCGTGCACACCGCGGCTGCGCCGCTGGACCCCGACGGGCGGGTGATAACGGTGTGCTCCTTCTCGAAGGTCTACGCCATGACCGGCTGGCGGGTCGGCTACGCGGTCGCTCCGGCCGGGCTGGCCGATGTGCTGCGCAAGCTGCAGGAGCCGCTGGTGTCGTGCCCGAGCACCATCTCCCAGAAGGCGGCCGAGGCCGCGCTGAGCGGACCGAGGGAGCCCTACGAGCAGATGCTGGCCGCATACCGGCGCCGCCGGGCGGTCGCCCTCGACACCGCGGCCGCCGCGGGCGTGCGGGCGGTGGCCTCCGACGGGACCCTGTACATGCTGCTCGACGTCTCCGCGGCGGGAGTCGACGACCTCGACTTCGCGTTGAGGCTGCTCGACTCGCACTCGGTGAGCGTGGCGCCCGGTTCGGTGTTCGGTCCCGCGGGCCGGGGCTGGGCCCGGATCTCGCTGGCAGCCGAGGAGGACGCGATCGCAGAGGGCGTGCGCCGGCTGGCCAAGGCCCTCCACGAGTAGGGGTCGCACGAGCGTGCAGCCGACCCATCACAGAAGGGACGACACTCGATGAGCTCGATGCAGACGGGATCGATGGCCGATCGGGTACGCGCCTACCTCGACGGGCGCGACGGCGAGGTGCTCGAGCTGGCCCGGGATCTGATCCGGACGCCGTCGCCCAACCCTCCCGGCGACGAGCGGGCCGTGGCCGACCTGGTCGTCTCCAGGCTCCAGGACCTCGGCATCGACGACATCACCCGCATCGGCGCCGAGGAGGAGCGGCCCAACGTGCTGGCCCGGGTCAAGGGCGCCGCACCGGGCCCGACGCTGATCCTGTCTGGGCACATCGACACCAAGCCCGCCGGTGACATGGACGCCTGGCAGACCGACCCGTGGGACCCGGTGCTGCGCGACGGCCATCTCATCGGTCTGGGCTCGGGCGACATGAAGGCCGCGGTGGCCGGGATGATGTACGCGGCCGCGGCTCTGCACCACGCCCAGACGGACGGCTCCGGCGGAGGGTTCGCCGGCGAGCTGCTTCTGGTGTTCACCGCCGATGAGGAGGCCGGCGCGGTGTTCGGGTCCAAGTGGCTGGCCGACAACGGCCACCTCCACGCCGACGCCGCCATCATCGGCGAGCCCAGCGGCATCACCGCCGAGTGGCAGGCGGTCCACCTGGTGTCGAGGGGAGCGGCCCTGTTCAAGGTGGCGATCACCGGCACGCAGATGCACTCGTCCATCTCGGATCGCATTGCCGGCATCAACGCCACCGTGAAGATGGCCCGCCTGATCGATCGCATGGACCGCGAGCTCAGGTCCTACCTCACCTACGACGAGCATCCGCTGTGCCCGGTCGGTCCGACCGTCAACGTGGGGGTGATGGCCGAGGCCGGCGTCTTCTACGGCGTGTACCCAGGCAACGCCGAGTTCGCCTGCGACGTGCGGACCCTGCCGGGGATGACCGAGGAGTCGCTCAAGGCCGACATCGAGCGATTCCTCGACGACGCCAGGGCCGACGATCCCGACCTGCGGGCCGAGCTGGACTGGTTCCTGACCGTTCCCCCCGTCGAGATCGACGCCGACCATCCGGTGGTGGGCGCCCTGGTCGAAGCGGGACAGGAGGTCCTGGGATTCGCTCCCGACCTCGACGCCTTCCCAGGGGCCACCGACGCTCCCTACTTCCAGCTCACCGCCGGGATTCCCACGGTGGCCGCGTTCGGTCCCGGAATGCTGCCCCGGGCCCACAGTCCCAACGAGTACATGGACGCCGATGGGGCCGCCCTGTCGGCCAGCATCTACGCGCTGGCCGCGCTGCGCTACCTCGGCGAGGGATAGGGGGAGTCCATGACCATCGCCACCTCGGAGTTGTGCGCCCGCTACCGCAGCATCTGCGTGTCGGTGGTGTGCGACGCCCTGTACGAACTGGACCTGCCCGAGCGGGTGCTGCCCAGCTCGCTGAAGCCCCTGCTGCCCGACGTGCCCATGGCCGGCATCGCCTACACGCTGGAGGGACGGGCCATCCGCCCCGGCGTGGGATGGGACCGGGGCCTGGAGCGCATCAGGTCGTACCTGGAGATGTTCAAGGAACTGACTCCCGACTCGGTGCTGGTGTCGTACAACCCCGACAGCGAAGTGGGCCACTTCGGGGAGCTGACCGGCAACTCGGCCCAGCAGTACGGCTGTACGGGCGTGGTGCTCGAAGGCAACCTGCGTGACCTTGACGGCCTGCTCGACATCGGCCTGCAGGTCTTCTACCGGGACTTGTCGCCGCTCAATGCCATCGGACGCTGGGAGATGGTGGCCTCGCAGGTGCCGGTGACCATCGGTGATGTGACCGTCGAGCCCGGCGATCTGGTCGTCGGCGACCGCGACGGCGTCCTGGTGGTGGCCGGATCCGAGGCGGAGCGGGTGCTGCTGCAGTCCGAATCGATTGTGGGGTCCGAGGAGCTGGTGCGGGCGGACATGCGAGCCGGCGCCTCGCCGTGGGAGGGACTGGAACGCCATGGTCACATCTGAGCCGGCGGGGCTCGCGGCATCGGAGTCCGGCCGGTGAGCCACGAGCTCGCAGTGCCCCAGATGGGGGTGGTGGAACAGGTGCTGGTGGTGGAGTGGCTGGTCGATGACGGTTCGACGGTTGCGGCGGGTGATCCGGTGGTGGTGATCGACACCGACAAGGCCGAGACCGAGCTGGAGGCCCCGGCGTCGGGCCGTCTGACGATCCTGGTGGCTGCCAGCGACGAGGACGAGGTCGCGGTCGGCACCGTCCTGGCCACGGTCGCCGCGCTCTGATGGGTGGCCTGTTCTCGCTGGACGGCTCCGTCGCGGTGGTCACCGGCGCGGCCGGAGGGCTCGGCGCCCCTATCGCCGAAGGGTTGGCCGGCGCGGGCGCCTACGTGGTGTGCGCCGACGCCGCGGAGGAGCCCAACCAGGCACTGGCGCGGCGCTTGGGAGCCGACCGGGCCGAGGCCGTGACGGTGGACGTGTGCGACGAGGCGTCGGTTCAAGCCGTCACCGAGCGGGCTGAGGCCCTCTCGGGGCGCATCGACGTGCTGGTCAACTGCGCGGGGATCGGGGGACGCGACGAGGCCGCCACCTACGACGACGATCTCTGGGACCGGGTGATCGAGGTGAACCTCACCGGCAGCTTCCGCATGTGCCGGGCGATCGGGCGTCGTATGGCGGCACAGTCCCAGGGCGGCTCCATCGTCAACATCGCGTCGATCCTCGGAGAGGTCGGCTTCGCAGGCAGCGTGGGATACCAGGCCTCCAAGGGCGGGGTCGTGCAGATGACCCGCACCCTGGCGGTGGAATGGGCCCCGCACAACGTCAGGGTCAACGCCATCTCGCCCGGACACGTCGCCACCCCGCTGGTGCGCCGCCAATGGGAGACGGAGCCGGAGCTCAAGGACTACTTCGAGAGCCGCACCCCGCTGGGCCGGTTGGCCGAGCCCTCCGACATGGTGGGTGCGGTGGTCTTCCTGGCCTCGCCGGCATCGGCGATGGTGACCGGCCAGATCCTGGCCGTCGACGGCGGCTACACCGCGCAGTGACCGGTCCACCGTCGGACACTGGGGCCGTCGAGCGGTCCGAGGCTCTGGCCCTGCACCGGACCATGGTGATGATCCGGGTGTTCGAGAGCCGGGTCGAGGAGTTGTTCTCCGCCGGCAAGCTCCCCGGGTTCGTGCACACCTACCTGGGGCAGGAGGCCATCGCGGCCGGCGTGTGCTCGCATCTGCGGCCCGACGACTACATCACCTCGACACACCGCGGCCACGGGCACGCGCTGGCCAAGGGAATGGCCCCGGCCGCGCTGATGGCCGAGCTGTACGGGCGGGCCGACGGCGCCTGCCGGGGGAGGGGCGGCTCGATGCACGTCGCCGACTTCTCGCTCGGGATGCTGGGCGCCAACGGCATCGTCGGCGGCGGGTTCGGGATCGCGACCGGGGCGGCGCTATCAGCCCGCTACCGGGAGAGCGGCCAGGTGGCGGTGTGCTTCTTCGGCGACGGCGGGATCAACAAGGGCACGTTCCACGAGGCCCTCAACTTCGCTTCGGTGCACCGGCTCGGCGTGGTCTTCGCGTGCGAGAACAACCAGTACGCGCAGTTCACGGCCCGGCAGCGCACCACCGCGGTGGACGACCTCGCCGTGAGAGCCGGCGCCTACGCCATGGCCGGCGAGACCGTGGACGGCAACGATGTGGGCGCGGTGGCGGCCGCGGCGGCCCGGGCCGTCGACCGGGCCCGGGCCGGCTCCGGGCCGACGCTGCTCAACATGGAGACGTACCGGTTCGGCGGCCATTATGTGGGTGACGCCGAGGTGTATCGCGACGCCTCCGAGGTAGACGAGCACCGCGCCCGCGACCCCATACGGCGCTGGGAGGCGGTGCTGGCCGAGCGAGGCTGGCTCGAGGAGGGCGAGCGCGCCGCGGTGTGGGAGCACGCCGCCGGCGTGGTCGACGAGGCCGAGCAGCGGGCCGAGGCTGCCGACCTGCCCGAGCCCGACTCCGCGCTCGAGGATGTGTTCACGCCGGTTCGATCCCCGCCGGTCCGCGCCGGCGCCGAGGTCGGCTCCGACGGTCGCGGTGAGGCCCCCGAGACCCGCCGCATGACCTTCGGCCAGGCCACCGTCGATGCCATGGCAAGGGCCATGCGCTCCGACGCCAGCGTGTTCACGCTGGGCGAGGACATCTCGTGGGGCGGAAACTTCGGCCAGTTCCGCGGCCTGGTGGACGAGTTCGGGCCGAGCCGGGTGGTGGACATGCCCATCTCGGAGGCGATCATCGTGGCCGTCGCGGTGGGGGCGGCCACCGCCGGTCTGCGCCCGGTGGCGTCGATGAGCTTCGTCGAGTTCACGCTGGGCGCCATGGACGAGATCGTCAACCAGGCGGCGAAGTTCCGTTACATGTTCGGGGGCCAGGTGTCGGTGCCGATGGTTCTGCGAGCGTCCGACGGCGTGCTGCGATCCTCGGCCGGGCAGCACTCCTCGAGTCTCGAGGGGCTGTTCACCCACCTGCCGGGCCTCAAGGTGGTCGCGCCGTCGAACCCGGCCGACGCCAAGGGGCTGCTGCGCACCGCCATCGACGACCCCGACCCGGTCATCTACCTGGAGCACAAGAAGATCACCGCGCAGCGCGGTCCCGTCCCCACCGGCGACCATCGGGTGCCGCTGGGCTCCGCCGCGGTGGCCCGGCCGGGCGCCGACGTGACCGTGGTGTCCTATTCGGCGATGGCTCTGAATGCCCTGGCCGCTGCTGAGGAGCTGGCCTCCGAGGGCGTGGATGTCGAGGTGATCGACCTGCGGTCGCTGGTGCCGCTCGACTTCGAGACGGTGCTGGAGTCGGTGTCGCGCACCCGCCGGGCGGTGGTTGCCCACGAGGCCTGGCGCTTCGGCGGCCTCGGCGCTGAGCTGGCCGCCCAGTTGCACGCTGAACTGTTCGGGGAGTTGGAGGCGCCGGTGGCGAGGGTCGGGGCCGCTTCCGCGCCGATCCCGTTCAGCCCGCCGCTGGAGGCTGCGGTGGTGCCGGGCCCCGCCGAGGTGGCTGCCGCGGTGCACTCCGTCCTGGCCTGAGCACGTGCGCCGGTCAGGCGCCTTCGGTCTAGGCGGCGTCCCAGCCGGTGCTCAGGTCTCCGAAGGCGCGGTGGAACGCGAGCGCGGTGCCCTCGCAGCGGGATCCCGGCCCGCCGTGCAGCACACCGGCGGGGCGGAAGAAGTAGGTGCCCGGTCCGGCGGCGAGCAAGGCGTCCGGGTCGTCGTGCCGTTCCCGGAGGGTGATCTCGCCGTCGATGACGAAGCACTCCTCGTGGTGGGGATGGCAGTGCCATCCGCCGTCCGTGTGGTCCCACTGGTGGGCGCCGCCGAGCCAGACGTCGCCGACGGGGCCCCGCCCCAGGTGCTTCACGAACCTGCCCGGCATCTGCGGCACCGGCACCCAGTCCTGATCTGAGGCTCGGCCGGGCTCCAGATCGGCGGGCCTGCCCGAGAAGTTCTGGTCGAATCGCACCGGGGCCGACGTCATCAGCAGGGCCGCCCCGTCGTCGGCGACGCGCAGCCCGGGAACCACCCGGTTCTGCGGGACGTGGACGTAATCGCCGGTCTCCAGGACGTGGTCGCCGACCTGCAGCGCGCCCCGGAACACGAACAGCTCTACCTCTGCGGTGAACGCGCCGGACGCCTCTGACGCCCAGCCCCTGTGCAGGCGCACCAGCCGGGTGCTCGACCCCCGCAGGTCGGTCGACAGGATGCGGGCGTCGAGTGATCCCGAGATCCCGGGAATGGACATCGCCCGGCTCCGCAGGGAGGCGTCGTCGATCCCGGCCAGGTGCGTGACCGTCCTGTCCACCAGAGCCGGATCGACACCGGCTTCAGGCGCCGCCGGCTCGGACCCCGGGTCCGGTCCTTCGCCGCCGGCGGGCATGGGCGCTCAGGCGTCGAGGACCTTGAAGCCGGCCTCGTCGAGGTCGACCACCGGCGGGAGGGTGGACCACGGGAAGTTGATCCAGCGGTCGGTGCGCCTCCACACGTAGTCGCACTTCACCAGCGAGTGCGACTTCTCGTACAGCACCGCCGAGCGCACCTCGGCGACCTCGCCGAGGCAGTAGTCGTGCACGAGCTTGAGGGTGTGGCCGGTGTCGGCCACATCGTCGGCGATCAGGACCTTGGACCGGCGGTGGTCGACCAGGTCGAGCTGGGGCGGCAGCACCACCGGCACCTCCAAGCGCTCGCCCACACCGGTGTAGTACTCGCAGTTCATGACGTACACGTTCTTGACCGACAGCGCGTAGCCGAGGGAGCCCGCGCAGAACAGCCCGCCGCGGGCGATGGCCAGGATCATGTCGGGCCGGTACCCGTCGCCGGCGACCATGTGGGCCAGCTCGCGAACACCCTGCCCGTAGAGCATCCAGTCCATCTCCTCGCGTGCCGGGTTGTCGCTCACGCCCGCCGGTCCTCCTCGTTCGGGGTAGGTGCCGTAGTACTACTAGGTCGCGCCGGCCTGTGGTGGGATTCCCGCGTACCCGGTCCGGGTGCAGGTGTCATTTATCACGAGACTGTGCATCTTCACACAGAATTGTTGCGGCTGCCCGGCTGCACGGGTATGGTGGTCACCGGTAGTGAGGGCGGCTCCGGCATTGGCAGAGCACGTATTCGTGGCACCGGAGCCGCCCTCTGCCACACTCTATCAGCCTTCTGTTATTCAACATCATTTCATGTTGTTTAAAGGCTGTCAGCGGATGGATTGCATCGCGACGGCGATGCGGCGGTGGTCGCGCAGCATCTGCTCGGTGCCTGAGGCTCTCAGCTCGCCGTCCTCCACCACAAGGCGACCGGCGACGACGGTGTGGCGCGCCGACACCGGGCCGCAGCGCAGCAACGCCTCGATCGGGTCCGACCAGGCCCCGGCGAAGGAGATCCCGTCGAGGGGCCATACCGCGATGTCCCCGCAGGCGCCCACCGTCAGCTCGCCGATCTCGCCGACTCGACCGAGGCAGGCGGCCCCGCCCCTGGTAGCCATCTCCAGCGCCTCGCGGGCGGTGAACAGCCCGTCCCGGCCGGCCTGGCCGTCTCGCAGCCGGGCTATCAACATGGCGTTGCGGGCCTCGGTCCACATCGACCCGGAGTCGGCCGACGCCGAGCCGTCGACGCCCAGGCCCACCGGCACGCCCGCGGCTCGCAGTTCCCGAACCGGGGCCAGGCCGGCGCCCAGGATCATGTTCGAGCTCGGGCAGTGGGCCACGCCGGTTCCCCACCGACCCAGCCTGACGATCTCGGCCGGGTCGGGCTGCACGCAGTGGGCGATCCAGGACCGGTCGGTGCCCCACCCGCAGTGCTCGAAGTAGTCCACCGGCCGCATCCCGAACATCTCCAGGCAGAAGTCGTCCTCGCCGATGTCCTCGGCCAGGTGGGTGTGCAACCGCACGTCGAGTCGCTCGGCCAGCTCGGCGGTGGCCGTCATCAGCTCGGTGGACACTGAGAAGGGCGAGCACGGCGCCAGCGCGATGCGCACCATCGCAGCCGGTGACGGGTCGTGATGGGCGGCCACCAGCCGCTCGGACTCCGACAGGATCACGTCTTCGGTCTGCACGGTGGAGTCGGGGGGCAGGCCCCCGTCCTTCTCGCTCAGCGACATCGACCCCCGGGTCGGGTGGAACCGCATCCCCAGGTCGGTGGCCGCGGCGATCTCGGCCGAGATCAGGTCGCCGCCGCCGGCCGGGTGGACGTAGAGGTGGTCGGTGCTGGTCGTGCAACCGCTGAGGGCCAGCTCGGCCAGCCCCACCCAGGCCGAGACGTGGGCGGCCTCCTCGTCGAGGCGGGCCCACAGCGGGTACAGGGCCCGCAGCCAGTCGAACAGGTTGCCGTCGAGGGCGGGGCGGAAGGCCCGGGTGAGGTTCTGGTAGAGGTGGTGGTGGGTGTTGATGAGGCCGGGCGTCACCAGGCAGTCGGCGGCGTCGACGGTGCGGGCCGCGCCCGCGGGCTCCGTGCCGGACGGGCCCACACCCGACACCAGCCCGTCGGTGACCGCCACCCAGCCGCCCGCGATCTCGGTGCGCGGCGTGTCCATGGCCGCCACCAGCCGGGCATTGCGGACGAGCAGGTCGGCCACGGTGTCAGCAGTTCGACATGCTCGGCACGCGGACTCGAGGATCGGTCAGGTGCCGTCCCAGTCGGCGAAGGCGTCGATCATCCCCTTGGCGTCCGGCCCGAGCGGGTACAGGATCGGGGTGGTGCAGCCGTTGTCGATGTAGTGGCGCACCTTGGCCCGGCACTCGTCCGCGGTGCCGGCCGCGCAGAGCAGCTGCACCACGTCGTCGGGCACCAGCTTCGAGGCTTCCTTGACCTGTTCGAGGGTGGCCGGCCAGGTCAGCACCGAGCCGACCTCGTCGAGCAGCGACTGCGACACGCCCGAGGCCTTCATGATGTGGGGCTGCTGGCCCAGGTACTGGGTGATCAGCATGCGCCCACCGTCGAGCGCCTCGGTCCGCTCGGCCTCGGAGTCGCCGGTGGCCATCGAGCAGACGATGAGCTGGGGCCGGTCGAGGTCGTCGACGGTGCGGCCCACCCGGGCGGCGCCCTCGGCCAGATGCTCCATGGCCTGCGCGTTGTACTGGGGCGACACCAGGTAGTTGAACACCACGCCGTCGGCGATCTCCCCGGTGAGGGCCATCATCTTGTTCCCGGTCGCGCCGATGTAGATGGGCACGTCCTTGGGCCGGCGCTCCTGCTGGACGTAGTCGAGCTCCACCCCGTCGAACTGGACGAACTCGCCCTGGTAGGTGACGGTCTGGTCGTTCAGGAGGCCGCGGCAGGCCTCCACGATCTCTCGCATCGCCTTGAGGGGACGCACCCTCTGCACGCCCACCTTCGACGCCAGCGGCTCCCACCACGCGCCTATGCCCAGCAGGATGCGACCCGGGGCCAGGTCGTCGAGGGTGGAGAACGTCGAGGCCAGCCGGGCCGGGTTCCGGGTCCAGCAGTCCACCACGCCGCTGCCGACCTTGATGGTGGAGGTGACCGCGGCGATGGCAGCCATCGGCACCACCGCGTCGCGCACCAGCCGGGAATCGGCCTGCCACACCGCGTCGAAGCCCTTGGACTCCGCATACTGCGAGAGTTCCATCGACTCCGCGAGGGTGTGGGCGTCCTGGATGTAGAGGGCTGCGGGCTGGGTCATGTTTTCCTCCTCGTGCCGGTCGGCCGGCCGTGCTCGGGGCCGGTCTTGGTCAGGGCATCTCTTCGAGTCTGGCGAACAGTCTGGCGGCTGCTTCGGCGGCTTTGGCCCTGACCTCGTCGGCGTCCACCCGGGTCGGGCGGCCGTCGCGCAGCACGGTCTCGCCGTCGACGGTGACGTCGAGGGCCCTCACGCCGGTGGTGAACGCCAGCGACCATGGGTCCATGCGGTCATAGGACCACGTCACCGTGTCGTCGAGCGCCTCCGGGAACAGCCTCCATCCGGTCTCGAGCCAGCCCCAGGCCGTCTCGGGGGTGGCGGTCACGTCGTCGGAGCGGTGGCAGACGTAGGCCAGCCGGAACTCGTCGAGCATGGCGGCGCCGATCCCGTCGGTGCCGAGCGCCACCGGGTTGGGCCGGGCCGCGGGCCGGGAGTAGCCCACCGCGTTGTTCATGTTCGAGCGGGGATTGTGGACGATCACCCCGGGCAGGTCGCGGTCGAGGTGAACGGCGTGGATCAGGAGCCAGTCACCGCGGGCCAGCGACTCCAGGCGGGCCCCGGCGGCGATGTCCGCCGTCCCCTCCGAGACGTGGATGTGAACACCGGTGCGGTGATCGGCGGCCAGTCCCGCGGCAGCCTCCAGCGTGCCGTCGGAGCAGGTGAAGGCGGCGTGGACCCCCACGTGGCCCCGGCCCCCTGCCCGCAGGAAGCGATCGTTCTCGGCCAGCCCGGCGGCCGCTCCGGCCGGGCCGTGCCGGTCGGTGACCCCGTAGCAGCAGTCGACCCGCACTCCCACCTCGGCACAGGCCGCCGCGATCACGTCGAGAGAGCCCTCGATCGCGTTGGGGGACTCGTGGTGGTCGACGATGGCGGTCGTGCCCGACTCCAGCGCCTCCAGCGCGCCCAGCTTGGCCGACCACTCGATGATGTCCAGGTCGAGGGCCCGGTCCAGGCGCCACCACACCAGCTCCAGGATCTCCAGGAAACCTGCCGGGGTGCGGGGCGGCGCGGGCATCCCCCGGGCCAGCGCCGAGTACAGATGGTGATGGGCGCACACCATCCCGGGCGTGGTGCGGGTGTCCGGGGCGCCGGGCGCGGGCGCGTCACCGGTCTCGGGGTCCGGGGCGGGGCCGGTCACGACCGGGGCGACACAGGCTGGTGAGTGTTGATCGGCAGGTGCGTCCGCCACTGGCCGTCCACCTGGCGCATGGCCTCGGCAACCGCGCCGGCGGTGGGCACCAGGCCGATCTCGCCGACGCCCTTGATGCCGTAGGGCGAGTCGGGCTGGGGGGCCTCGACCAGGATCACGTCCACCGGCGGCATGTCCTTGGCCCTGATGATGTCCAGCCCCCGCAGGGTGTCGACTGTGGGCCGGCCCTGTTCGTCGCAGGCGAAGTCCTCGGTCAGGGCGTAGCCGAGACCCATGTGGACGCTGCCCTCGATCTGGCCCTCGCACAGCAGCGGGTTCACGGCCTTGCCCACGTCGTGGGCGGCCACCACCTTCTCGACCGCTCCGGTCTGGGGATCGGCGATCACCATCTGGGCCGCGTAGCCGAACGTCGAGTGGATCACCGGGTGCTCGAGGCCGTCGCTGAGCTTGTTGGTCCAGTCCACCCGGTACTCGCCCTCGTAGTCGACGCCGGTGAGGCAGCCCCCGGCCAGCGCGGCCCGGCAGGCCTCGGCCACCGATCCGGCCCCCATCAGGGTGCCCCGTGAGCCGGTGGTCTGGCCGGCGCCCAGCTCCCGGCTGGTGTCGACGTAGACCCTCACCGTCTCGGGCCGCACTCCGAGCTCCTCGACCGCCACCTGGAGGGCGACGGTGTGGACGCCCTGGCCCATCTCGGTCCAGCAGTGGCGCACCTCGACGACGCTGTCGGGGCCGGCCGGGGTGCCGGTCGGATGGGCGGCGTCGGGCACGAAATGGACCACGGCCCGGCTGATCTCCTTGAAGCCGTTGCCGAGCCCTGAGTTCTTGAGCCCCAGGCCGAGGCCCACCGCCTTGCCGGCCGCGATCGCCTCGTCGTAGGCGGGCTTGATCGCATCCAGGCACTCGAGGGCGCCGAGACAGCCGTCGTCCATGATCTGTCCCGGACCCCACTCGGCACCGGGCGTCACCGCGTTGCGGCGCCTGATCTCCCAGCCGCTGATCCCCACTGCGTCGGCCAGGCGGTCCATCGCGCCCTCCATGGCGAACTGGGCCTGGTTGGCCCCGAATCCCCGGAAGGCGCCGCAAACGCTGTTGTTGGTGCGGGCTGCCACCGCCTCGACGTCCACGACCGGCACCGCGTAGGGGCCGCAGGCGTGGCCGGCGGCCCGCTCCAGGACCTTCATGCCCACCGAGGCGTACGGCCCGGAGTCGCCCAGCATGCGGGCCCACATCGCGGTGAGCCGCCCCTCGTCGTCGCATCCGACGGCCAGCTCGATGCGCACCGGATGCCGCTTCGGATGCACCAGCAGCGACTCCTCGCGCGAGAACGTGGTCTTGACCGGCCGGTCCAGCAGCCAGGCCGCCAGCGCGGTCTGGGTCTGGTTGGAGCAGTCCTCCTTGCCCCCGAACGCGCCGCCATTGGCAACCTGCTCCACCCACACGCGGCTGCTGTCGATGCCGAGCACGGCTGCGCACTGGTCGCGGTCGTCCCACACGCCCTGCCCGCCGGAGTACACGTCCAGGCGGCGCTCGCCGTCCACCACCTTGGGCACGGCCAGCGTCGACTCCGGCTCGAGGAACGCCTGTTCCACCCGCTGGGTCTGGAACGTCTCGCGCACGATGTGGGCTGACGCGGCCAGCGCCCCGTCCACGTCGCCGCCGCGGGCATAGGTGGACACCGACAAGACGTTGCCGTCGAGGCCCCACACCGCGTCGTCGCAGCCGTCGGCGACCGCCGCGGCCGGGTCGGTGATCGGGTCGAGCGGCTCGTAGACCACGTCGACGAGGGTCGCGGCCCGGCGGGCGGTCTCCCGGCTGTCGGCCACCACCAGCGCCAGGATGTCGCCCAGGTAGGAGGTGCGACCGCCGGGGGGGATGAACACCGGCCAGTCCTTGTGGATCAGCCCGATCCGCAAATCGCCGACCACGTCGTCGCCGGTGAACACGGCCACCACGCCGGGCTCGGCCGCGGCCCGGCTGGTGTCGATCGAGATCACGTCGGCCCGGGCGTGCTCGGCCAGATGCACCGCACCGTGGAGCATCCCGGGGACGGACATGTCGTCTATGTAGAGCTTGTCGCCCATTGCGAGCTCGGTCGCCTCGTAACGGGCGGCGCGGGATCCGACGCCCGTGGCCACCTCCACCGCGGTCCCGCCGGCGATCCCGTCGGCGCCGGTGGCCAGCATGTCCACGGCGTCGAGGATCTTCAGGTACCCGGTGCAGCGGCACAGGTGGGCGCCGAGATGGCGGGACGCCTGGTCGCGGGTCAGGTTGGCGCCGTTGCGGTCGATCAGCGCCTTGACCCTCATCACGATCCCAGGCGTGCAGAAGCCGCACTGGACCGCGCCGGCCGCGCCGAAGGCGGCCGCGTAGCGATGGCGCTCCTCGTCGCTGAGGCCTTCGGGGGTGACGATCTCGGCGCCCTGGGCCTTGCTGAGGGGAATCTGGCACGCCACCCGGGCCTTGCCGTTGAGCAGCACGGTGCAGCAGCCGCACTGGCCCGAGGGCGAGCAGCCGTCCTTGGCGGCTATCAGCCCCAGTTCCTCCCGCAGCGCGGCGAGCAGGTGGGGGTGATCGCCGACCCGTACCGTCGAGCCGTTGCACACGAACTCGGTGACGGCCGGCGCGGCGGGCGCGGCTCGATCTTGGAGATCGGTCATATCAATAACGCCTCCACCCCCGCACAATACACAACTTCACCCTCAGAGGCCGAGCGTATAGGCACGCGAATCCCGCTCATACGGCGCGAGGCCGTGGCCCGAGCGGCCCGTGAGCGCAGCGAACAAGAGCGGGAATGACACCGCAGCACGGCGACCGACTCTCACCTATCCGCGTGGCCCCTAAGACGCCCCGACGTTCGGGCCCGCCTGCAGCGCAGCCGGAACCGGGCAGGTCCGCCCTCTCCCGGCGGCCCGCATTCAGCCGTCGACGTTGACGCTGACCGTGTGCCAGCCCTCGGCTCCGTTGGGTGCCGGCGGCACCTCCCGCTCGCCCTGGGTCATGCCGTCCCCGTCGGTGGCCCGCACCTGGATCCGGTGCCGGCCCGCGGTGGGGGTCCAGGTGCGGTGCCACTGCACCCAGCTCTCGTCGCCCACGGCCTCTCCCAGCGTGCACGGCAGCCAGCCCTCGTCGTCGATGTTGACCTCGACCCGCTCGATGCCCCGGGTCGGCGCCCAGGCGATGCCCGCGATCGGGGTCGCCTGCCCGGCCACCAGGCCGCGGCCGCCGGGCACGTCGATGCGGCTCTGGGTCTTCATCGGCCCCTCCTTGGACCAGCCCCGGGGCACCCAGTAGCCGTCGAATCCCTCCCAGGTGGTCAGGTTGATCTCCTCGATCCACTTCACCGCGGAGACGTAGCCGTAGAGGCCGGCCACCACCAGCCGGGCCGGGAAGCCGTGGCGGGTGGGCAGGAACTCGTCGTTCATGCCGATGGCCAGTATGGCGTTGCGGCCGTCGTAGACGACATCGGTGGGGAAGCCGGCGGTCCAGTCGTCGACCGAGCGTCCCACCACCTGGTCGGCACCCGGCTGCACCCCGGCCCGGTCCAGCAGCACCGACAGCGGGACACCGGTCCAAACCGCGTTGCCCACCAGGTTGCCGCCCACCTCGTTGGACACGCAAGACAGGGTGATGACGTGATCGGAGAGGTCCATCGCCTGGATCTCGTCGAAGGTGATCTCGTAGGGATTGTCCACCATCCCGGTGAACCGCAGCTTCCAGTCGCCCGGATCGACCTGCGGCACCCGGCCGAACGCGGTGTCGATCCGGTAGAAGCCGTCGTTGGGGGTCACGTACGAGGAGATGCCGGCCACGTCGTCGTCGAGCGTGTCCAGAGCGGCCAGCTGCTCCTGCACCGATGGGCCGGCCGGCTGCGCGGCGACGGTGGATGTAGTTGTAGGGGAGGCCGCCTGAGGTTCGGTCGTGGTGGTGGATGCGGGCGCGGCCGGCGGCTCGGTGGTGGGGGACGGTCTCAGGGCGTTCGACTCGAGGAACTGCTCCGCGGCCGACTGGCCTCGCAGGCTCCTCCCGAGGCCGACCATGGCCAGAGCGGCCGCGCCGGCGCCGGCCGCGTAGAAGAAGGACCTCCGGGTCGTCCCGGTCACTGCCGGCCTGCCCGGAGTCTCCGGGTGCCGCGCCCCGGCAGCCACCGCCGGCTCGGACACAGCCACAACGGCCCGTCTGCCGGCCAGGCGGACGAGCAGGAGGGTGGTGCCTGCCGCCAGCACCGCGGCTACCAGCCCCACGATCCACGACCCGAGCGCGGGGCTGATCGGGTTGCGGGCCGTCGCCCAGCCGCCCAGCAGCCCGAAGAGAGCGAATCCTGCCAGGGTGACCCGCGGTCGGCCTCGCGCCGCGGAGCGTCCCAACGCTCCACCGAGCGCCAGGCTGACGAAGATGATCCCGGCGGTGAGCAGGGTCTTCTGGCTGGCGCCGAAGTTGGCGATGCTGAACCGCACCACGTCGCCGGGGGTGTAGTCGCTGAGGAGCTCGCTGACCGCCACCACCAGAGACGGGATCGACTCGAACGCTCCCTCCATGAGTTCGCCGAACCCCAGGCCGACAGCGGCGCCGGCGGTGCCGGCCAGTGCTCCTGTCGTGCCGGAGGCCGGGACCCGGTGGAGGGTCGTGTGTCCTGTGGTGGTGCCGTCGTCCGTCACTGCCTGCCTCTTCGCCGCCCCAGAGCCTGTTCTTTCAGATCGTACGCCTTTCTTCGGTAAGAGCGATGGGCAATAGTGGACGGATGGAGAGGGGTAGGACGGATCCATGACGGACCCTGACGGCGGCCTGCGCCGGTGGGGGTACGGCGATCACGTCGCCGGCTCGGCGGAGGCCGGAGCGCAGGTCGGCCGGGTGGTCCAGGTGGACCGGGGCGAGTGCGACGTGGTGACCGCGGAGGGAATGGTGCGGGCCGGCTCGGACTCGGTGCGGGCCCAGTCCGAGGTGGCGCCGGTCACCGGCGATTGGGTGCAGGTGACCCACCAGGACGATCTGGCGCTCATCGGCCGTGTCCTGCCGCGTCGCACCGCCCTGACCCGCCGGGACCCGGCCGAACGCGACGCAGAGCAGGTGCTGGCGGCCAACTTCGATATTGCGGGCATCGTCGCAGGGCTCGACCGGCCGCTGCCTCCCGGGCGGTTCGAGCGCATGCTGGTGATGGCCCGCGACAGCGGAGCGTCGATCGTGATCCTGCTCACCAAGGCCGACCGGGCCGCCGATGCGGCTGCGGCGGCTTCGATGGTGAGGGCGGTGGCCGGCGATGTCGGGGTGCTGACGTTGAGCGTTCGCAGCGGCGCGGGAGTCGCCGAGCTGAGGTCGAGGCTCGGACCGGGCCGCACCCTGGCTCTGGTGGGAGCCAGCGGGTCGGGCAAGTCGAGCCTGGTGAACGCATTGGCCGGCGCCGAGGTCGCGGCCACGGCCGAGGTCCGTGCCTCGGATCGGAGGGGGCGGCACACCACCATCGCCCGCCGCCTCGTGCTGCTTCCCGGCGACGGCGGCATGGTGCTCGACACGCCCGGCGTGCGGGCCCTCGGCCTCACCGACGCCCAGGAAGCTCTGAGCCGGGTGTTCAGCGATATCGAGGAGCGGAGCCGCGGCTGTCGCTTCGCGGACTGCGCCCACGGCTCGGAGCCCGACTGCGCGGTGACTGCAGCAGTGGAGGTCGGCGAGATGGACGCCCGCCGGGTGGAGCGCTTCCTCGCGCTGCGCGAGGAGATCGAGCAGCAGCGGATCCGCGAGGAGAGACGGACCCGCTCCGGGTCCCGCGGCCGGCGCTGAGCCCCGCCCAAGCCGACCCGCCGCGATCGCCGGTCATTCCCGCTCTTGTTCGCTGCGCTCACGGGCCGCTCGGGCCACGGCCTCGCCCGTATGGGCCGGATTCGCGCGCCTGTCCGCTCGGCCGCCGGTCATTCCCGCTCTTGTTCGCTGCGCTCACGGGCCGCTCGGGCCACGGCCTCGCCCGTATGGGCCGGATTCGCGCGCCTGTCCGCTCGGCCTCTGAGGCGGAGGCGGTCCACCTTCCCGGCTGGGTTGCGGGGCAGCGAGTCGACGAACTCCAGGGCCTCGGGCAGCTTGTAGCGGGCCAGCGAGCGGGCCCCGAAGTCGCGCAGCTCCTGCAGCGTCGGAGGGTTGGCCCGGTCGCGTGGCACCACCACCGCCAGGCCGATCTCGCCCATGACCGGATCGGGGCGTCCCAGCACCGCGGCCTCCAGGACCCCGGCGTGAGACTCCAGGACGCTCTCGACCTCCATCGGGTACACGTTGTAGCCGCCCCGTATGAACATCTCGCTGGTGCGTCCGGCCAGCCGGTACAGGCCCCGGTCGTCGACCGTGGCCAGGTCGCCGGTTCGCAGCCAGCCGTCGACGAGGGACTCCCCGCTGGCGGCGGGGTCACGCCAGTAGCCCGACATCACCGCGGCCGAGCGCAACCAGAGCTCGCCGGTCTGCCCGGCCGGGAGCGGGGCGCCGCCGGCGTCGCGGATCTCGGCCTCGACCCCGTCGCGGGGCCTGCCGACCGAATGGCAGGTCTCGTCATCGTCGGCGTCGAGGGCGGTGGCCAGGCCGACGCCCCCGGACTCGGTGGACGAGTAGCGGATCGAGTACGGGGCGCCGAAGTGCTCGCGGGCGGCCCGCACCAGATCCGGAGTCGAGGGTCCGCCCCCGGCAACCACCGCCCGCACCGCCGAGAAGTCCAGCCGGCTCGACAGTGCATGGCGGACCATCAGCGCGATCTGAGGGGCGACGCCGTTCACGGCGGCCATGCGGTGACGGGCGGTGAGTTCCAGAGCGGCCCCCGCCGACCAGCGCTCCAGCAGGTGCGTGGTCCGGCCCCGGGCCAGCATCCACGGGAGCTTCGTCATGAAACCCACGTGAGCGAACGGGGTGGATGAGAGGCCGTGGCCGCCACCCCACGCGCCACCGGCGTCGATGCTGGCCACGGCCCGCAACTGGCGGTTGGCGAACCAGGCCGCCTTCGGCGCGCCGGTCGATCCCGAGGTGAAGCAGATGCACACCGGACGGTCGTCGTCGCCGCTTGCCGCGAGGCTCGCCCGGGCCCGCTCCGAGGCCTGCAAGTCCGAGCGCAGAGATCCTCCGGCGGTGGCGGGATCGCCGCCGCCCGCCAACATTTCCACCGGCCGAGCTCGGTCCGGATCGACGAGGTGGGCCAGCCCGGGATGCACTACCACCAGTTCGGCGTCGAGCCGGTCGAGGCAGCCGGCCACCTCGCCCCGAGTCAGGAGCGGGTTGACGCCCGCGGTCACGGCGCCGATCCGGGCGGCGCCGAGATAGGCGGCCAGGTAGTCGACGTCGGAGGGCAGGAGCAGCCCTACGACCGACCCCTCACCCAGACCCCTCTCGTGCAGCCCGGCTGCGACCCGTCCGGCCGCCTGCTCGAGCTGCTCGAAGCTGAGTGATCGTCCCCCCGGTGTGACGAAGGCGGCCTGCGGCCCGAAGTCGAGCGCCGCTCGCTGAGCCGCTGACGTCAGCACTCAGCGCCTGACGCTGACCTTGATGCTGTGCCAGCCCTCGGCGCCGTTGGGATGGGCTCCGACGCGGTACCCGCCCTGGGTGGTGCCGGTGCCGTCCGTGGCCCGAACCTGGATGGTGTGCGTGCCTGTCCTGTCCGGAATCCACTCCCTGTGCCATTGCACCCAACTCTCGTCGCCCAAGGCCTGGCCCAAGCGGCACTCGGCCCAGTCGTCGCGGTCGATCTGCACCTCGACGCGGTCGATTCCCCGGGTGGGCGCCCAGGCGATGCCGGCAACCGGTACCGGCTCGCCGACTTTGACCCGCGCGTCCTTCCTGGGAAGGTCGATGCGGCTCTGGGTCTTGATGGGTCCCCGCTTCGACCACCCGCGGGGGATCCAGTAGCCGTCGAAGCCGTCCCAGGTGGTGAGGTGGATCTCGTCGAGCCACTTGACTGCAGACACGTAGCCGTACAGACCGGCCACCACCAGGCGGGCCGGGAAGCCATGCGCGGTGGGGAGTAGCTCGTTGTTCATGCCGATGGCCAGGATGGCGTTGCGGCCGTCGTTCACCAGCCCGGTGGGGAAGCCGGCCGTGAAATCGTCGACGGAGCGGCCCACAACCTGGTTGGCACGGCGCTGAGCGCCGGCCCGCTCGAGCAGGGGCGCGAGCGGGACACCAGTCCACATGGCGTTGCCGACCAGGTTTCCCCCCACCGGGTTCGAGACGCACGACAGGGTGATGACGTGGTCGGACAGGTCCATGGACAGGATGTCGTCGAAGGTCAAGCTGTAGGGCCGGTCGACCATGCCCGTGAAGCGCAGCGACCAGTTGCCCGGGTCCACCTGGGGGATCCTCAGGGCGGTGTCGATGCGGTAGAACTGGTCGGTCGGGGTGATCGGGGTGATGTAGGGCGAGATGCCGGACACCTCGTCGTCGAGGGTGTCGATGCGGGCCAGCTGCTGCTGGACCGACAGGTTCTTGGGCGGCTGGGTGGTCGTGGGCGGCGGTTCGGGTTCGGGAGCCTGGGTGGTGGTCGGGGCCGGCTCGGGTTCGGGGGCTTCGGTGGTGGTGGGCGCCGGTTCGGGGGCTTCGGTGGTGGTGGTTGCTGGTTGTTCGACTGTCTGTTGGGTGGTGGTAGGTGCGGCTTCGGTCTCGGCTGGTTGCTGGGTGGTGGTTGGTGCAGGCTGGGTGGTGTCCGCAACTGATGGGTCGGTGTCGGCGACCTGTGCCTGCTGTTGCTGGGTGGTGGTGGGCGCCGACAGTTCAGGGTCTTCGGGTTGCGTCAGGTCCGGCTCGGTTGCGCGGTTGCCGGCGTCGCCGGACCCTTGACCGGCACCTGCGTCCAGCACCGGCTCGGTGCCGGTTGGATCCGGCATTCCCTGGCCGAACGGGATGTCCTCTGAGGCGCCCGTCTGGTCGGTGGCCATTCCCTGACCGAACGGGATGTCCTCTCCGGTGTCGCTCGCGGGAGTCCGCGACGGCAGCGTGTAGGCCTCCCGCGCCTGCTCGGCGACCGACTCGCCCCGCAGGCTCCGTCCGAGCCCGATCAGGCCGAGGGCGGCGACCGCGGCGCCGGACGCGTAGGCGAAGAAGGACCTTCGGGAACCGCCCAGAACAGGAGGATCCGGGATGGATTCGACGCCGGGCTCGGGGTCAGGCCCGGCAGCTGCGGCGGGCCGGAATGCTCGGGCGGCCCGGCTCGCGAGGAACAGAGTGGTGGCCGCGCCCAGCACGGCGGCCGCGAGCGCCACGATCCACGAAGGCACCGCAGGGCTCAGCGGGTTGCGGGCCGCGGCCCACCCGCCGATCAGGCCGAACAGCGTGTAGCCCCCGACGGCGATGCCGGGCCGGCCCCGTACGGTCAGCCAGCCCAGCAGGCCGCAGATGGCCAGCGAGAGGACGACGACGCCCGCCGTCAGCAGCGTCTTCTGGCTGCCCCCGATGTTGGCGATGCTGAACGCCACGACGTCTCCCGGCGTGTAGTCGGTGACTACCTCGCCCACCGCGATCACCAGCGACGGGGTGCTCTCGCTGACGCCGTCGATCAACTCGCCGAAGCCCAGCGCCACCGCGGCGCCCAGGATCCCAGCTAGGAACCCGCTGAGCCTCCTTGCCGTTGGATGTCCAGGGGCCGCCGCGTCGGCCGGGGGAGCGTCCCCAGGGTCGGGCACGCCGACGATTGTACGCTCACTGCAGATGGACTTCCGGTCCGATCCTGCGCTCGCCAGTTTCGCCGACGAGGTACGAACCTGGCTGGAGGAGCACCTCCTCGGCGAGTTCGCCCGCTACCGGGGCCGCGGCCTCACCGGGCAGGAGGACGTGCCGGTCGAGGTGCAGCTCGACTGGGAGCGTGAGCTGGCGTCGGGGGGGTGGCTCGGTCTCGACTTCCCGGAATGGGTCGGCGGGCGGGGCTGCACTCTGGCCGAGCAGGTCGTGTTCTTCAACACCTACACCGAGGCGCGCGCTCCGGGGCGGCTGCCCAACGTAGGCGTCATGCTGCTCGGGCCCACGCTCATGGCGTTCGGATCAGAGCACCAGCAGCGCCGCTTCGTGCCTCCCATCCTGGCCGGCGAGGAGCTGTGGTGCCAGGGCTATTCCGAGCCCGGCGCGGGCAGCGACCTGGCCGGCGTCGCCACGAGGGCAACCAGGCAGGGTGACGTGTGGGTGATCAACGGGCAGAAGGTGTGGACCTCGCTGGCCCAGCACGCCGACTGGATCTTCGTGCTGGCCCGGAGCGGTCCCGGGTCGCAGCGCCACGCCGGGCTCAGCTACCTGCTCGTGCCCATGGACCAGCCCGGCATCGAGATCAGGCCGATCACCCAGCTCACCGGCGGCGTGGAGTTCAACGAGACGTTCTTCGACGACGCCGTCACCGAGGCGGACCTCGTGGTGGGCGGCGAGGGCAACGGCTGGAAGGTGGCCATGGGGACGCTCGCCTTCGAGAGGGGAGCCAGCACGCTGGGCCAGCAGACGAGCTTCCGCCAGGAGTTCGACAGCCTGGTCGCCGAGGCCCGGGCGTCGGGACGCATCGGCTGCGACGTGCTGCGCTCGGAACTGGTCCGGAGCCACATCGAGCTCGAGATCCTCCGCTACAACCAGTTGCGGCTGCTCGCGTCGCTCACCCACGACGAGCCTGCCGGACCGGAGCAGTCCATCGGCAAGCTCTACTGGGCGTCGTGGCATCGACGTCTGGGCGAGCTGGCGATGAAGGTGCGGGGCGCAGCGTCGATGGTGGCCGACGACGCCGGCGGCGCCCATGTGAGTCCGGGTGGGCGCGACTACCCGCTCGACCGCTGGCAGCGCACGTTCCTCTACTCCCGGGCCCACACGATCTACGGGGGAAGCAACCAGATACAACGCAATATCATAGGGGAGCGGGTTCTGGGCCTTCCCCGGGAGCCGCGATAGCCGGCGACGGGCCCGCTAGCGTTCAGTCAGCCGGGGACGCAAGCCAACACGGGGAGAAGCGATGGGTCGCCTTAGCAATACCTGGCATCTGGCCAAGATCTCTTGGGCGGTGCTCAAGAAGGACCGGGAACTGCTGTGGATGCCGGTGCTGTCGTTCCTGGCGTCGGCGGTCGTGATCGTCGTCGCGGTCGCGCTGACGTTCATCACGCTGTCCACCGAGTCCACGCACGACCAGACCACCATGGAGTTCAACCCGGCGATGATCGTGGTGTACCTGGCGGCCGCGATGATCCTCGGTGTCATCGCCGTGTTCTTCAACGGGGCGCTGGTGGCGGGGGCCCATGAGCGGCTCACCGGGGGAGACCCGACGGTGCGCAGCGCGGTCGGCCGGGCGTTCGCGCGCATCGGCGGTCTGGTCCCCTGGGCGATCATCACCACCACGGTGGGACTGATCCTGCAGGCGCTGAGGGACCGGTCCGGCTGGCTCGGCCGGATCGTCACCCACATGCTGGCGATGGCCTGGGAGGTGGTCACGTTCCTGACCGTGCCGGCCATCGTGATCGACAACCTTGGGGCCATAGCCGGTGTCAAGAACTCGGCGTCGCTGCTGCGCCACACCTGGGGCGAGAACATCGCGGCGAGGGTCGGGTTCGGCCTGCTCGGCTTCGTTCTGATCATCCCGGCCGCGATCGTGGCCGGGCTCTTCATCGCCTCGGGCTGGACGGTGCTGATGGCGATCGGGATCATCGCCGCCGCGGCCTGGGTGGCCGTCGTGATGGTGGTGCTGACCGCCCTCAACGCCGTCTTCCAGACCGCTCTGTACCTCTACGCCACCACCGGGTCTGCGCCCTCGGGCTTCGAGCACGCCCCTCTGGCCCAGACGTTCGTCCACAAGTAGGTCTCCAGCCGCAGGGGGCGCGGCGCCCTCGGTCGCTAACCCTGGAGACTGTCGATCAGGCCCCACTCCAGCGCGGTGGGTGCGTCGACCTCGCTGCCGTTGAGCAGCCACGCCAGCGTTCTCTGGCGGCCGATGCGGGCGGGGATGCTCACCGTTCCGCCTGCGCCCGGTATCAGGCCCATCGACAGCTCCGGCAGGCGGAACCGGGCCCGTCCGGTGGCGGCGACGGTGGAGCAGAACGCGGCCAGCTCGATGCCCGCGCCGATGCAGGCCCCGTCGATCCGCGCCGTCGTGCGACCGGCGACGGCCGCCATCCAGGGCGCCGCGTTGGCCCGGCTGCGGATCAGGTGAGCCGCGGCAGGATCTGGGACCGACCCGAACTCGGCCGGGTCGCCACCGGCGCAGAAGTTGCCTCCCGCTCCGGTGATCACGACCGGCCGCTCGTCGGCGGCCGCCACCAGGGCCTTGAGAACGTCGACGAGCTCGTCCCGCATGGCCGCGTCGAACAGGTTGAGCAGGCGGGGGCGGTTCAGCGTCACCTTCACCGAGGAGCCGTCGTCGCTCACCTCGATGCGGGGCTGGTCGAGGTCTCTGCGGGTTCGGCGCCCCCGATGCGATAGCCAGCGGGCGTGCTCGGGGCCGGCCTGGAGCGTCGCATAGGCGAGGCTCTCGACCAGCAGGGCGGCGCGCAGGTCGAGCCGCGGCCCGAGGCGGAGGGTCTGGGCGGCCACGACCGAAGCCTGCGGGTTGGCCCGAAGACCTGCGAGGGCGGGTCCCGGATCGTCGAGCGCCAGGTCCCAGGACTCGCCTCCGCCGCCCAGCGCGACCGCCACCACGGGGAGTCCGGCCAGCGCTTCTCCCACGTCGTCGGCGGGGTCGTCGCCCACGTCCACCACCACCGCGGGCGCGCCGGCCGCGGCGGCGATGCCGTCGATCACCAGCCGTTCGAGGTCGACGGAGTCGATTGCCGCTCTGACCTCCTCCAACGGCCAGACCCCGCCGTGCACGGCTAGCTCACCGCCGCGGGACCGGATCGGAGGCGTAGCGGCCGCGCAGCTCGCGGCGCAGCAGCTTGCCGGTGTCGTTGTAGGGCAGTTCGTCGACGAACTCCACTCGGGCCGGCACCCGGCTCGATCGCAGCCGGGCCCGCACCAGCTCCCGCAGGTCGTCGGCGCTCGGCGCGGGGGTGCGGGTCACGACGCACACCGCCACCTCCTCGCCCCACTCCCGGCTGGGCACGCCGAACGCCGCCGCGTCGGCGACCGCGGGGTGGGTCAGCAGCGCGTCCTCGATCTCGCCGGGAGACATGTTCTCGCCGCCCCGGATGATGATGTCGTCGTTGCGCCCGTGAACCCAGAGGTAGCCGTCCTCGTCGAGGTGGCCGCTGTCGCGGGTGCAGAACCAGCCGTCCTCGTCGAGCTGCGAACCTCCCTCGGCATACTCGCCGGCCACCTGCTCACCCCTGACCCATATCTCGCCGGCCGAGCCGGTCTGCGCCTCGACGCCGTCGGCGCTGCGCACCGAGACCTCGACTCCAGGCAGGGGCCGCCCGGCCGACGACAGCCTGGCCCGCTCGACGGGGTCGTCGGAGGCTGCGCACCGGCGGTGGTCGTCGGGGCCCATCACGCACACGGTGGAACTCGTCTCGGTCAGGCCGTAGGCGTGGGAGAAGCCGGCGGCCGGAAACACTTCCAGGGCACGCTCAACGACGGCCCTGTGCGACTTTCCCCCTCCATAGGACACGAACCGGACCGTCTCGAGGGTCTCGCCCCGGCGATCGAGGGCGTCGACGATACGGGCCAGCATCGTGGGCACGAGCATGGCGTGGGTCACGCCCTCGTCGCGGACCTCGTCGATCCAGGCGTCGGGATCGAACCTCGCCAGGGGCACGATGCGGCGCCCGGAATAGACCTGAGAGAGCTGGGCCGCCACCGACGCGACGTGATAGGGCGGCACCGCCATGATGTGGGCCTCACCGGGTCCCGCCGACGCGAACTCGACGGTGCCGAACACATAGGACACCAGATGCCGGTGGCGAAGCACGGCGGCCTTGGGCGGCCCGGAGGTGCCGCTGGTGTACAGCAGCACCGCCGCGGCGTCGGGATCGGAGGGCCAGTCACCGGGCCCGGCCGCCTCGGCACCGCCGGACGGATCCTCGAGAAGAGTGTCCCGCTCCACGACCTCCAGGCCCTCCACACCGGCCAGCCGCCGCGCGCCGGCGTCGTCGGTCACCGCCAGCGCGGGCGCGGCCCGCTCGGCCAGCGCGCGCAGGTCGTCGTCGGGGAGCCGGTAGTTGACGGGCACGTACGCAGCGCCCGCCCACGCCGCGCCGAACAGGGCGACGGGCAGAACGGCTCCGGGCTCGTCGCACAGCACGAGGCGCTCGGCCCCGGATGCTCGCAGCCGTCCGGCAAGCCCCGCGGCTCTGCCCATCAGGTCGCTGCAGGTGACCGCGGCGTCGCTCGACCCCACCGCCACCCGGTCGCCCAGGGCGGTGGCCGCCATCTCCAGCAGCATCATCAAGTTCATGGAGGGCGTGCCCCTGACCGCTGGAGCGCTCGGCCGGTCAGTCCGAGGCGGGCAGAGGCTTGGTCACCTTCACCGCCAGGGCAACCCCGGCAAGGGCGAGGCTGCCCTCGCCGGCCTTGGTGCACAGCACCTCGACGGTCTCGTCACCGTCGCCGTAGCGCTTGCCGAGCAGCGTCCCTCCCGACGCGTCGGCGCTGGGCTCTCCGGCTCGCTCCGCCGAGCCGGCCGGGACCATGGGCGCCCCGCCGCAGCTGAGCTCCGCTGTCCCGGTGCCCTTCACCACGATCACCTCGGTGGCGCACACCGTGCTCTGGAAGCGGGCGCCGGGCCTCAACTCCACCATGTTCCTGTCCTCCTGCCGCGGTTCGACTCGGTGCGGGCCTCTCGCCCGCCGCGGCGTCCATTCTGACCCGCGCCGAGCGGCCGCCCAACCGGCGGCCCTCTCAGTCGAGGGTCCTCGACACGATGTCCACGATGCGTTCCGCCGAGGGAATGGTGGCGTCTTCGAGCGCATCGGCCGAGGGGAGGGGGATGTGGTCGGTGGTGATGCGCACGACTGGCTGGTCCAGGTCGAAGAACGCCTCCTCCATTATGATGGAGGAGATCTCGGCGCCCCACCCGCAAAGCCGGGGGTTCTCCTCGACGGTGAACACCCTTCCGGTCTGGCTGCAGGCTTTGAGCAGTGTCTGCGTGTCGAGTGGAACCAGGCAGCGCAGGTCCACCACCGTGGCTTCCACTCCCTGCAGGGCCAGGATCTCGGCCGCGGCCACCGCCTTGGGGACCATGGCAGCCAGGGCGACGATGGTGACGTCGCCGCCCGTGCGCACCACCGCGGCCTTGCCCAACTCTCCCACCAGTTCACCGTCGTCAACCGGTCCGCTGGTGGGGTAGAGCGCCTTGTGCTCGAAGAACACGACCGGATCGGGATCCCGGATCGATGCGGCCAGCAGCTCGATCAGATCCTGGGGCGTCGAGGGGGCGACCACCTTCAGTCCGGGTACTGCCATCGCCCAGTTCTCGAGGCTCTGGGAGTGCTGGGCACCGAACCGCACCCCCGCCCCGTTGGCGGTGCGGATCACCAGCGGCAGCTCGACCTGGCCGTCGGTCATGTAGCGGGTCTTGGCTATCTGGTTGGCGATCATGTCCCAGCACGTCGCCAGGAAGTCCGAGAACATGATCTCGGCCACCGGGCGAAGACCGTTCATCGCGGCGCCCATCGCCGCCCCGATTATCGCCTCCTCGGAGATCGGGGTGTCTCGCACCCGTCTCGGCCCGAACCGCTCTCGAAGCCCTGGGGTCGTCTTGAAGACACCCCCGGCCGCGGCCACATCCTCACCGATCAGGTAGACCGTCTCGTCTCGTTCCATCTCTTGGGCGAGCGCTCGGCCTACTGCATCGCGGTAGGTGATCAGTTCCGCCATGCTGATCCTCCGTCAGCCCACAGGTTTGTGCCGATGACCGAAGCGGGGGGCGCCGGAGCGGCCCGTGCCTCTTCGACGGCAGCATTAATGACTTCCTCGGCGGTGGCTTCGACATCGTCCAGCTGCTCGGCGGAGGCCCCCTCGCTCAGCAACCGCTCCCTGTAGGTGGGGATCGGATCACGTGCCTTCCAGCTCGCCACCTCGTCGACTGGCCGGTAGTCGCCCGGATCGGCCCGGGAGTGGCCGCCGTGACGGTAGGTGGCGGCCTCTATGAGGCTGGGTCCCTCCCCTTGCCGGGCCTTCTCGATCGCGGATCGGGCCGTGTCGAACATCTGGTCGGCGTCGTTGCCGTCCACCAGGATCGCGTCGAGGCCGTATGCGCCTGCCCGGTCGGCGGCCGGGTTCTCTACCGCGGTCACCGACCGGATGGGCGTGTACTCCATGTACTGGTTGTTCTCGCACACGAACACCACCGGCAGGGACCAGACCGCCGCCATGTTCAGGGCCTCGTGGAAGGCCCCTATGTTGGTGGCGCCGTCGCCGAAGAAGCACACGGCCGTCTGGCCGGTGCCCCGTTCGGCGGCCGCCCATGCCGCTCCGACCGCTATCGGCAGGTGGGCGCCCACGATGGCGTAGCAGCCCATCGCTCCCGCGGAGGTGTCGGTGAGGTGCATCGAGCCGCCCTTGCCTCCGCAGATTCCCGAGTCCCTCCCGAACAGTTCGGCCAGGAGCCGGCTGGGGGGAGCTCCACGCAGCAGCGTGTGGATGTGGCCCCGGTAGGTGCAGAACGTCAGGTCATCCGGCTTCATGGCCGCTGCGAAGGCCGATGCGATCGCCTCCTGTCCGATGGCCAGATGAGCCGTCCCCTTGACGAGCCCGCCAAGGAACATCCGGTATGCCGTCTCCTCGAACAGCCTGGCCTCGACCATCATCCGGTAGATGTGGATCCGGCGGGCGAGGTCGGCGGCGCCGTGCTGTCGGTCGGGGGAGCCCGCCTCCGCCGCTCCGCCGTTGCGGGGATGTCCGTTCGCGCTGGCCGGCAAGATGAACCTCCTGCTAGGGAAGCGACAACCTAGAGGTCGGGAGCGCAGGTGCGCGAGTCCGGCTGCCGGCCTGCTTCCACTAGGTTCGAGACTAGGTTCGAGACGATGCACGTGGGCCCCGATGTTGCTCTCAACGACGACGGGTGCGCCCGGATCTGGGCCTCCTCCGGAGCGATGCACCTGACCGGTCCGGCCTCGGGCCCGCCGTCGGTGTCGCCGGCGGCCATGGTGCGGCCACTGGCTGGGCTTCAGTCCGCGCTGGCCTCTGCCACCGGCCGGCTGGGCACCCGGTTGCGGGTGGACGCGGCCGGACTGCTGGCCCATCGGGCTGCCGTCACCGGCTTCGGCCGCAACGGGTCGCGGAGCGCGGGCGGGTTCGCGCAGATGGTGCGGGCCCGGGACGGGTGGGTCGTGCTGAACCTTCCCCGGCCCTCCGATGTGGAAGCGCTGCCCGCTCTGGTGGGCGCCCCAGTGAACGGCCTCGACTGGCCGGCCATCGCCGAGTGCCTGCTCGCGCTCAGCTGTGACGAGATTGTCGAGTCCGCGTCGCTGCTCGGCCTGGCCGTGGCCGTGGTCGGCGCCACTCCCGGCCCAGACCTGCCGTGGGTCGCCGGAGCGGAGCGTCCAGCCCGGCCGCGGGGCTCTCAACCGGTGGTTGTGGACCTGACCGGCCTGTGGGCCGGGCCGCTGGCCGGCGGCCTGCTGGCCGAGGCCGGCTGCCGGGTGCTGAAGGTGGAGTCCCTGTCGAGGCCCGACGGCGCCCGGCGGGGCCCGACCGGATTCTTCGACCTGCTGAACGGCCGCAAGGAGCCAGTGACGCTGGACCTGCCCGCCCCCGAAGCGGTCGCCGAGCTCCGGAAGCTGATCTCCGGGGCCGACCTGGTGCTGGAGGCGAGCCGGCCCCGGGTTATGGAGCAGTGGGGGATCTGCCCCGGCCGGGTCGTGGAGGCCGGAACGGCCTGGGTGTCGATCACCGGCCACGGGCGGCGGGAGCCGGACCGCAACCGGGTCGCCTTCGGCGACGACGCGGCCGTCTCGGGCGGGCTGGTCGTGCCGGGGGAGCCGCCCATGTTCGTGGGCGACGCCATCGCTGATCCCATCGGCGGCCTGGCGGCCGCCGCCGTGGCGGCCTCGCTGCTGGCCGAGGGCCGGGCCGCGCTCGTGGACGTGTCGCTGGCCTCGGCATCGGCATGGGTCGCCGCCGGCGGGAGGGCAGCCATCGAGCGACCCGTGGTGCGGGACGGCTCCGGGTGGGCGGTCGAACTCGCCGACGGCCCAGTTCCGGTCATCCCGCCCGGCGCTCCTTCCAGCCTCAGCGCCCCCAGATAGCTACCGTGGTCGCGATGGCGGGCAGATCCTTGAGGGATTGGCGGGGAGGCGAACCGGCGTGAGCGACGCCTCCGGCTGGGACGCCACCCTCGAGGACTTCGAGCGCCGCCAGGAGCAGGCCCGGGCCATGGGAGGCACCGAGAAGGTGAAGGCCCGGCGGGCTGCGGGTCGGCTCGACGCCCGGCAGCGGATCGCGGCCCTGCTCGATGACGGCTCGTTCACCGAGATCGGCACCCTGGCCGGTCCGGTCCCCGCGGACGCTCTCGTCGCCGGGGTCGGATCCATAGACGGGCGACCCGTGGCCGTTGGCGCTGAGGACTTCACCACCATGGGGGGCTCGATCGGTCCGGCCGCCACCCGCAAGCGCTGGCGCATCGCCGACATCTCGGGGCGCGAGCGCATCCCCTTGATCATGCTGCTGGAGGGAGCCGGACACCGGCCGCCCCTGCCGGGCGATCCCGGCGGCGGCGGACCCAACGACCTCCAGGCCCAGGCCGCCCTGTCGGGGCTGGTGCCCATGGTCTGCGGGGTGATGGGCCCCTCCGCCGGGCACGGCGCGATCACCGCGCTGCTGTGCGACTTCTCGATCATGACGCCCGACGCGGCCATCTTCACTGCCGGCCCGCCGGTGGTGGAGGCGTCGCTGGGGGAGCGGGTCGGCAAGCAGGAACTGGGCGGCCCCGAGGTGGCCGTGGGCGCCGGGACGATCCACAACACTGCCGCCGACGACCGCGATCTGCTGGCCCAGACACGCCTCTACCTCTCGTACTTCGGCTCCTCCGCCTGGGAGCGGCCTCCCGCCCTCGACACCGGCGACCTCGGCCCGCGCCGGATCGAGCGGATGCTCGATCTCGTGCCCCGCGACGCCAGGCAGGGCTACGACATGGCCGTGGTGCTCGACGAGGTCGTGGACGCCGCCGGGTACCTGGAGGTCCAGCCGGGGTTCGGCTGCTCGATCATCTGCGCGCTGGTCCGGATCGGCGGGGAGGCGGTGGGCGTCGTGGCCAACCAGCCCGCCGCGCTGGCCGGGTCCATCGATGTGGCCGCAGCCACCAAGGCCGCCCACTTCATCTCGGTCTGCGACAGCTTCCATCTCCCGCTGGTGTTCCTCACCGACAACCCGGGCGTGCTGGCCGGCACCGCCTCCGAGCGCGCCGGCGTGCTGCGGGCCTCGGCCCGGATGTACGCGGCCCAGACCCTGGCCACCACCACCAAGATCCATGTCACGCTGCGCAAGGCCTTCGGGTTCGGCAGCTGCGTCATGGCCATGAACCCCCACGACTCCCAGACGCTGAGCTTCGCCTTTCCCGCGGCCACGGTGGGGGCCATGGGAGCGGCCGGCGCCGGGCGGGCGGTGGGAGCCGACGAGCAGACCGGGCAGGATCTCCGGCAGGCCGAGGAGGAGTCGGCCTACCGATCGGCGTCGGCGCTGAGCTTCGACGAGGTGATCGACCCCCGCGACACCCGAAACGCGATCCTCTCGGCCCTGGAGGTGTCGGCTCGGCGCCGGGACCAGGGGTGCGAACCGAAGTCTCGTACTGGCATCAGCCCGTAGGCCCCGGCCTGGTCGTTCCGGCCGGCGGGTCCTGTCGGCGAGGCCGTTCGACCGACGGGGCTTCGCCCCATTGTCGGTCGTCCGTTCCTCGCCGCCACCCCCCGGCCTGGCGGGTCGTTCTGGTCGTTCCGGCCGGCGGGTCCTGTCGGCGAGGCCGTTCGACCGACGGGGCTTCGCCCCATTGTCGGTCGTCCGTTCCTCGCCGCCACCCCCCGGCCTGGCGGGTCGTTCTGGGTGGGCGGCTAGGCGATGAGCTGCTCGCAGACGTAGTCGAGACAGACCGTCAGGGCCTCGATGTCGGCGGGGTCGACGGCCGGGAACATGCCGATGCGCAGCTGGTTGCGGCCCAGCTTCCGGTAGCCCTCGGTGTCGAGGATGCCGTTGGCTCTCAGCACTGCGCTGATGGTGTCGGCGTCGACGCGGTCGTCGAAGTCGATGGTGCCCACCACCCGGCTGCGTATCGCGGTGTCGGACACGAAGGGCTGGGCGATGTCGGACGCTTCGGCCCAGCCGTAGAGGATGTCGGCGGAGCGGTCGCTGCGACCCGCGGCCCATTCCAGGCCGCCGTTGCCGTTGAGCCAGTTCACCTGCTCGACCGTCAGGAACACGGTGGCCAGCGCGGGAGTGTTGTAGGTCTGGTCCTTGCGGGAGTTGTCCAGCGCCAGCTTGAGACTCAAGAAAGCGGGGATCCAGCGATCGGATGCCGCCAGCCGCTCGATCCGGTCGACGGCCGCGGGGGACATCAACGCGATCCACAGGCCGCCGTCGCTGGACAGAGCCTTCTGGGGTGCGAAGTAGTAGGCGTCGGACGCGGTCGCGTCGAATCTCAGCCCGCCCGCGGCTGAGGTGGCGTCCACCAGCGTCAGGGCATCGTCGTCGCCGTCGGGGCGGCGGACCTCGAGCATCACCCCGGTGGAGGTCTCGTTGTGCGGGTAGCAGTAGGCGTCGACGCCGTCGACGGCATCCAGCGGCGGGCAGGTGCCGAAGTCCCCGACGCGCACCGAGGGCTCGGCGAGATGGGGGGCTGACATGGTGACGTCGGTGAACTTGGAGCTGAACTCGCCGAGCGACAGGTGATGGCTGCGGGTCTCGATCAGCCCGAAGCTGGCCGCGTCCCAGAAGGCGGTGGCGCCGCCGTTGCCCATCACCACCTCGTAGCCGGCGGGGGCTCCGAGCAGCTCGGCGATCCCGGAGCGCAGCTCGGCCACCACCCGGCGCACTCCCGTCCTGCGGTGGCTGGTGCCCATGTAGTCGACCGCTCGCTCGGCCAGCGCCGTCGCAGCCTCGGGACGGAACTTCGACGGGCCGGATCCGAAGCGGCCGTCAGAGGGCAGCATCGTGGCGGGGATAGTGATGGTGTCGGGCCGGGGCGGTGCTTGTGCAGGCATCGTCGGGAAGTCTGGCACCGCGCGGGCGCCGCGCCACGCCATTCGTGCCTGCAAGATCGACAGATTGTGTCGAGTCTCCACCGGTACGCTCTCGGCCCATGAGCAGCCAACGGATCTCGCGACGGGTCGGCGCCATCGCCCCCTCGGCCACCCTGGCGGTGACGGCCAAGGCCCGAGCCCTGCGGGCCGCGGGGGAGAGGGTGATCAGCTTCGGCGCCGGGGAGCCCGACTTCCCCACACCCGATCACATCACCGAAGCGGCCGCGGCAGCCTGTCGCGACCCCCAGTACCACAAGTACACCCCGGTGGGCGGCCTGGAGGACCTGCGGGAGGCGGTCGCGGCCAAGACCGAGCGCGACTCGGGCCTCGAGGTCGATCCGGCCGATGTGGTTGTCACCAACGGCGGCAAGCACGCGGTGTACAACGCCATCTCCGCCGTGGTCGACGACGGCGACGAGGTGTTGCTGCCGACGCCGTACTGGACTACCTACCCCGAGCCCATCGCCCTCTCGGGCGGCGTGGCAGTGCCCCTGCTGACCACGGCCGTCTCGGGCTTCCGGGTCAGCGTGGAGCAGCTCGAGGCGGCCCGGACGCCCCGCACCAAGGCGCTGATCTTCGTGTCGCCCTCGAACCCGACCGGCGCCGTCTATCCCCGGTCCGAGATCACCGAGATAGGCCGGTGGGCGGCCGAGCACGGCATCTGGGTGCTCACCGACGAGATCTACGAGCACCTCACTTACGGCGACGCCGAGCATCACTCCATGCCGGTGCTGGTCCCTGAGTTGCAGGACCGCTGCATCGTGCTGAACGGCGTGGCCAAGACCTACGCCATGACCGGCTGGCGGGTTGGCTGGATGATCGGGCCGCCGGACGCGATGGCCGCGGCCCGCAACCTGCAGAGCCACTGCACCTCCAACGTGTGCAACGTGGCCCAGGCGGCCGCCCTGGCCGCGGTGTCGGGCCCGCTCGACGCGGTGGTGGAGATGCGCCGCCACTTCGACCGTCGCCGCCGCACCATGCACAGCCTGCTGAGCGGGATCGACGGGCTGGTGTGCCCCGAGCCCGAGGGCGCTTTCTACGCCTATCCCGACGCCAGCGGCCTGCTGGGCCGCGACTTCGGCGGGTTCAGGCCGGAGACAACCCTGGAGCTGGCCGACCTGCTCCTGGACAAGGCCAAGGTGGCCGTCGTTCCCGGCGAGGCGTTCGGTGCCAGTGGCGGGCTGCGCCTGTCGTTCGCACTGGGCGACGACGACCTCGGCGAGGGTGTGGGCCGCATGGTCGAGCTGTTGGGGTGAGCGAGCCAACGATGACGCCGTACGGCGAGTGGCCGTCGCCGGTCAAGGCGGCGTCGCTGGTGCAGGGCGCCGCAGGCATCTCCGAGGTCATCGCCGACCCTGTGCGGCCGTGGCTGCTGTGGTGGGCCGAGAGCCGTCCCGACGAGGGCGGGCGCACCGCGGTGATGCGCTGCGACCTCCGCGGCGGGGAACCGCTGGAGGTCAGCCCGGCGGGCTCCAACGTGCGCACCCGGGTCCATGAATACGGCGGCGGCGCCTGGTGGCCCCACGACGGATCGCTGTTCTACGTCGAGTTCGCCGACCAGCGCCTGCGGCGCCTGGACGCGCCCGGCGCCGAGCCCGTGCTGCTGACCGCCGAGCCGCCCGCGCCCCGGGCCTGGCGCTACGCCGACGGGCGGGTCACACCTAACGGGCGCTGGTGCGTGTGCGTGCGCGAACGCCACGACACCGGCGGAGAGCCCGTGAACGAGCTGGCCGCGGTGGCCGCCGACGGCTCCCAGCGGACGGTCTCGCTGTGGTCGGGAGCCGACTTCGTGATGACGCCCCGGGTCTCGCCCGACGGCTCGATGGTGGCCTGGATCTCCTGGGATCATCCCGACATGCCGTGGGACGCCACATGCCTGCGGGTTCACCGGCAGGACGACGGGCAGCTCGGCGACGAGGTGCTGGTCCTCGGCCGCGACGGTGACCGCAGCCTCTGCGAGCCTGGCTGGGATCCGAGCGGACCGGCCCGCCTGCTGGTGTGCAGCGACCACGACGACTGGTGGGGCCTCTACGAGGTCGATCTCGAGAATGGGACGCTGTCGGCTGTGGTGACCGGCGCCTTCGATGTGGCCACGCCGCCGTGGGTGTTCGGGATGCAGCGCTGGACCGCGGCCGGAGGCGCGCTGGCGGCCGCCGCGGGCATGCCGTCGGGCGATCAACTGGTGGGAGCCGGTGACGGCGCGGCCGCGCCGGACACGTCCATCGACTCGCTGACGATGGCCCGGGTCGCGCCCGACGGTGACCCCGCCCCGGCCTACGCGGGAGCCGGGTACGGCCACGAGACCGAGGTGGTGGTCATCGCCGCCGACCGGGGCCGGCACCGGCGCCGGGTCGTGCGCCCGGCCCGCGACCTGGGACTCGATCCGGGGCTGCTGGTCGAGCCCGAGGCCATTTCCTTCCCCACCGGACCCGACGGAGCGGCCACCGCTCACGCTCTCTACTACCCGCCGGCCAACCCGGCCTGCGCGGGCCCGCCCGGCGAGCTTCCGCCGCTGCTGGTCCATGCCCACGGAGGGCCGACCGCAGCCGCCCGCCGCCAGCTCTCGCTGGGCGTCACCTACTGGACGTCGAGGGGGATCGCGGTGGTCGACGTGGACTACCGGGGCTCCACGTCCTACGGCCGCCGCTACCGCCAAGCCCTCCACGGCGCATGGGGCGTGGTCGACGTGGAGGACTGCGTGGCCGCGGCGCGGTTCCTGGCTGGCCGAGGCGACGTCGACCCGCGGCGGCTGATGATCCGGGGCGGCAGTGCCGGCGGTTTCACCGTGCTGGCTGCGCTCGCGCTGCACGACGTGTTCGCGGCGGGGTCCAGCCGCTACGGGGTGGCCGACCTGGAGGCTCTGGCCGCCGATACCCACAAGTTCGAGTCCCGCTACCTCGACCGCCTCATCGGCCCATACCCCGAGGCCCGGGACACCTACATCGCGCGATCTCCCATCAGTCACCTGGCCGGCTTCGACGCGCCCATGATCGTGCTTCAGGGCGATGAGGACGAGATCGTGCCCCCGTCGCAGTCAGAGATGATCGTCGAGGCGCTCGAGGCCAAGGGTGTGCCGGTGGCCTACCTGCTGTTCGAGGGCGAGCAGCACGGCTTCCGCGCCTCTCAGAACATCATCGCCGCCCTGGAGGCCGAACTCGCCTTCTTCGGCCGGATCCTCGGGTTCACACCCGCAGACGACCTCCCGGCCCTGGAGATCAGCGGACTCCACTGACACGCCACGCCCGGGACGGGGGGTCTCCGGCGGAACGCCACGCCACGGCGACGGCTCGTCGAAGGGGCACGACACCGAAGCTGTGGACGGCACTGTGGAAAGGAGCGCCGGGAACTGCCTTGCCCGGCACGCGGCGCCGGAGCCCATGCCGACTCAGGCCACACCGGCCGTGAGGCGGTGCGGCCAGCCGTCGAGCGTCTAGGACTGAGCGCGGTCGGCTTCGGTGTCGTCGCCTGCTTCGGCCGGCGCTTCGGCGGCATCGTCGGGCGCGACATCATCGGCTTCGTCGTCGATCGTCGCGCCGTTCTGGGCCGCGGTCTCCGCGATCGTGGGCCACGACGACTCGGCCTCCGCGGCTCTGCGCCTGCGGTTCACGACCAGCCGCCCCACCCCCACCGCGGCGCCTGCGACAGCCCCGAACTTGACCAGACGGACGGCCCGAGCGAGCAGACGTGACACGTCCACAGCCTACCGGTGCGATTGTGGATTACGCCGACAATCAGAGCTCCAGCGCGGCCAGGCGCTGGAGCGTGTGCAGGTCGTTGGCGTGCAGGCGCGCCTCGCTCGAGCCGTCGAAGCTGCCCCAGCCCTGGAAGCCCAGGGTCCAGAGGTCGTCGCCGATGACGATGCTGCGCACGATCACGTCGGGCGCGTCGCTGGGCCAGCAGATCGAGATCGACTCGTCGCCGCGCAGCAGATCCAGCCGCTCGGCCTCGTCCACGAAGAACGGCTCGGGGTAGCACTCGAAGCCGGTCATGCCCGCCTCGCCGGGCTCGCAGGCCAGCACCGCCGCGTACTCGTCGAAGATCATGTACTCGAGCTCGGAGGTGAAGTCCTCCATGTCGGTGGTCGGCAGGTCGGCCTCGGTGAGCCGCCGGCAGTCGGTCCGGCCGGGCTCCTCGCCGTCGACGCTGTGGTCGACCCGGCCGACCTCGGTGATGGTGCCGTCGGCCACCCGCAGCACCACCGCTCCAGACCACTCGTTCCACACCGTGACCGGGATCACGGCCAGGCTCTCGGGGGCCCACCACAGGAAGGCCCGGTGATCCCAGCCGATGTCGTTCCAGCCGTCGGGGGCGGTCCACACCGCCACCTCGCGGGGGGCGGCCAGGTCGCTCACGTCGAACAGCGACACCTTGGCTCCGGTGACGCGGCCGTCCGGGTCGGCGTCGGAGCCCACACCGAGCACCAGCGTGTCGCTGATGGGGTGCAGGTAGCTGGAGAACCCGGGGATCTTCAACTCGCCCAGGATGCGGGGGTTGGTCGGGTCGGACAGGTCGATGGTGTAGAACGGGTCGATCTGGCGGAACGTGACGACGTAGCCGACGTCGCCGACGAAGCGCACCGACTGGACCTGCTCGCCCCGGCCGATGTCGCCGACGCTGCCGACCTCGACGAGGACGTCGCCGTCGGTGCTCAGCACCCGCACCTGGCTGTCGGAGTCTTCGCCCCATGGGCCGCCCACGGTGGTGACCACCCTCAGGTAGCCGTTGTGCTCCGACAGCGAGAACTGGTTGTGGATCACGCCCTCCACCTCGCCGGAGGCCCGGTAGTCGGCCTCGGCGGCGGAGATGTCGAAGCGGTGGACGCTGGTGCGGCGCCGGCGCCAGGCCTCCTGCCAGTCGTCGTCGTCATCGAAGGTGTCGGAGTCGAGCCAGCGGGTGGTGGCGACGTACAGCGAGCCGGTCGAGGCGTAGACGGTGTCGCCCGGGGCCATCACCGCGGTCGACGCCGAAGGGTCGAAGTCGCCGCTGATGGGCACGCTGACCACGGTGGTCATCCCGAAACCGGAGAAGACCGACGGGGCGTGCACGTCCGAGCACGAGGTGAGCCGTGAGCCCGTCGAACTGTCGGCGGAGCCGACGGTGTAGTGGGGCAGCCAGTCGTCGAGGGTGGAGTTGAGCACCGCAGCCCGGTTGGCCGTCTCGGCGACATCCTCCGCGCTGTCGTTCTGGGGGTACACGAACGGGAAGCTCCACTGCGGGTCGTGGCGCAGGATCACCCGGGCGGTGCCGCCGACGCTGCGGGCGCTGATGTAGTTGCCCTGGACGTTTAGGGTCTGCGCGATCCGGGGTGTTCCGCCGCTCACGTCGATGCTCTGGAGCACCGTCTCGGAGCGGTCTGGGCCGTCGCTGGTGGCGTGGGTGATCAGCAGCAGGCTGTCGCCGTCGATGAACAGCTCCCGTCCCCAGCCCTCGGCCACCGCGACTGAGCCGGTGGTGCTGCGGCTGGCCGCGTCGACCACCACCAGCTGCCCGGCCGAGACCGTGAAGATGCGCCGGCCGTCGGTCTTGACGATGTCGGCCTCGTCCACGCCCACTTCCTGGACGTTCGTGCCTGAGAAGTCGACCCCCTCGACCGGAGCGGCCGTCACGGTCGCGCCGGCGCCCTGAGCCGGGGCGGCGGCCTCGGCCATGTCGTCCGCGGCCATGTCCATCTCCGCCTCGATCATCGGCATGGGACCGAACCAGCCGCCATCGTCGAAGCCCCACGGGCCTACCCGGGCCGAGTATTCGGTGTGGAGGTAGTCGAGCAGGGCGTCGCAGTCGTCGAAGCGCACCAGCCCCGCGGTGAGGACGACGTCCCCGCTGCCGAGGTCGATGACGGTCTCGCCGTCGCCGTCCTCGCTCCCGCCGGCGGCCGCGCCGGCCGCGCTGGGATCGTCCGATGCCATGGAGCCCGAGAGTCCCGGGTCGCCCCCCGGGCTGTCACCGCCGCAGGAGGCGGCCAGCAGCAGTGTGCAGATGGCGAGAATGAGGGTCTTGCGCATGGAGGCTGTGCCTTTCGTCGCAGCGTGTCCGGCAGAGCGCCGGTCTTTCGAGGATTGAGACGACGCCGGTTCCGCTCTGGTTCCCCGGTGGGCTCCCTTTATGTGGCGGCGGGAAGCCAGGGGAGCCGTCTTCGCTCGTAGTCGTCGATGGCCTCGGTATGGCGCAGCGTGATGCCGATGTCGTCCAGGCCCTCGAGGAATCGCTGCTGGGTGGAGGCCTCCAGCGGGAAGGCCGCCTCGAACCCGATGGCCGGGGCCTCGACCTGCAGCCGCTCGACGTCGACGGTGATGTCTAGATCGGGGTCGGCTTGCACCGCCGCCATGAGTTCCGCGGCCGCTTGGGCCTCGATCTGGACCGGGACGAGGCAGTTCTTGGTGCAGTTGTTGCGGAATATGTCGGCGAAGCGGGGGCTGATAACCGCTTCGAAGCCGTACTGCTGGATGGCCCAGACCGCGTGCTCACGCGACGAGCCGGTGCCGAAGTTGGTGCCGGCCACCAGGATGGTGGCCCCCGCGTAGCGCTCATCGTTCAGCACGAAGTCGCGGTCGTCGCGCCACTCCGAGAAGAGGCCCTTCTCGAAACCGGTGCGCGACACCTGCTTGAGCCAGTCAGACGGAATGATCTGGTCGGTGTCCACGTCGCTGCGGTCCAGCGGCACCGCGGTGCCCGCCACGACCCGGGTGGCCTTCATTGGTGCGTCCCCCTGGTCGTCGAGCCAGAGCGTCTGGAGGTCATCGCAGGTCTCCGGGTGCGGCGAAGTGCCCGGCGATGGCGGTGGCCGCAGCCACCGCGGGCGACACCAGGTGGGTACGCCCGCCGCGGCCCTGACGTCCCTCGAAGTTGCGGTTGGACGTGCTGGCGGCCCGCTCGCCGGGTGTCAGCTTGTCGGGGTTCATGGCCAGGCACATCGAGCATCCCGGCTCGCGCCAGTCGAACCCGGCCGACCGGAAGATCCCGGGCAGGCCCTCGGCCTCGGCCTGGGCCTTGACCTGGCCCGAACCGGGAACCACCAGCGTCCGAACACCCCGGGCCACCCGCCGGCCTTCGACCACCGCGGCCGCAGCCCGCAGGTCCTCGATCCGGCTGTTAGTGCACGAGCCGATGAACACGGTGTCCACCGCGACGTCGCGCATCGGCGTGCTGGCGTCGAGGCCCATGTAGTCCAGTGCCCGGGCCGCGGCCTCCCGGCGGGCCGGGTCGTCGAAGCTGTCGGGGTCGGGCACCGAGGCCGACAGCGGCACCGACTGGGCCGGGTTGGTTCCCCAGGTCACCATGGGCCCGATGTCGGCCCCGTCGAGGGTCACCTCGACATCGAAGGCAGCCCCGTCATCGGTGCGCAGGGTGCGCCAATCGTCCAGGGCCCTGTCCCATAGCTCGCCCGAGGGGGCCTGCTCCCGGCCCTGCAGGTACTCGAAGGTGGTCTGGTCGGGGCTGATCAGGCCGGCCTTGGCCCCGGCCTCGATGGACATGTTGCACACCGTCATGCGGCCCTCCATCGATAGGGCCTCGATGACCTCGCCGCGGTACTCGATGATGCGTCCCACCCCGCCGGTGGTGCCGATGCGGCCGATTATGGCCAGGATCACGTCCTTGGCGGTGGCACCGTCGGACAGGGTGCCGTCCACGGTGACGGCCATCGTCCCCGGCCGCATCTGGGGGAGGGTCTGGGTGGCCAGGACGTGTTCCACCTCGCTGGTGCCGATGCCGAAGGCGATCGCCCCGAAGGCGCCGTGGGTCGAGGTGTGCGAGTCGCCGCACACGATGGTCATGCCCGGCTGGGTGAGTCCCTGCTCGGGCCCGATCACATGCACGATGCCCTGCTTGGAGTGGCCCATCGGATAGTTGGTGATGCCGAACTCGTCGGTATTGCGGCGCAGGGTCTCGACCTGCGTGCGGCTCACGGCGTCCGCGATCGGCTTGTCGACGTCGGCGGTGGGGACGTTGTGGTCCTCGGTGGCCACCGTCAGGTCGGGCCGGCGAACGCCCCGGCCCGACAGCCGCAGGCCGTCGAAGGCCTGCGGGGACGTGACCTCGTGCACGAGGTGCAGGTCGATGTAGAGCAGGTCGGGCTCGCCGTCGCCGCCCCGCGACACCGTGTGGCGATCCCAGATCTTCTCGCTCAGAGTCTGCGGCACGCCGTGATCCTAGAGCCGTCGCAAGCCCTAGCCGCCACGCCCGGTGATCACCGGCACCGGAGGGTCGTCGGTGGCTGCGTCCCAGACGATCAGGGTTGCCGCGGCGGCCAGGAACAATGCGCCGGCGACCAGCGCGATCCGGGCCCAGCGCAGCGTGCGGGGCGCACCGCCGTCGCCCCCGGGCTGTGGGCCGTTCACGGCGCTGCGGTTAGAGGCCGAGCGAGTAGGCGGGGACAACGCGGCTCATACGGCGCGAGGCCGTGGCCCGAGCGGCCCGTGAGCGCAGCGAACAAGAGCGGGAATGACACCACTGCGACGCGACCGGCGCTCGCCTATCCGCGTG
>JAJEEV010000039.1 GCA_022820805.1 Acidimicrobiia bacterium | reverse complement strand
CCAGTTGGTGCGCGAGTGGAAGTCCACAGCCGAGATACACGCCGACCCAGAACTGCTGCGGCGGCTCACCGGTCCAATAGAGGCGGCAGGACACCCGGTTCCAAGACCCGCTGGCTGACAGCGGATGCCACGACGCAGAGATCGGGTCGCTCCGCCTCCCGCGGCCGACGGATGGGACTTCCGCTTCGCCAACAACGCAGCAGCATCAGGATGGGCGCAACTCTGTGCCACCGCGTCAAGCAACGCGCGAGCCGCCTGGGAGGCAATCACAGCAGACCCCCGCCAGCGCAGCCGAAGACAGCACCCGCTCAAGGACTCGCTCGCACAGCGAGTGGTGAACGGCACCGAGATGCAACAGTGGCAATACGAGGTCACCGCAGGCGGAAGGATCTGGTACTGCATCGACAGCCCCAGCCGCACGGTCTCGATGACCGCCGCCCACACGGGTCACCCCAAAGCAACCGAGTAGCACTCTCAACACCAACGGGCACCACCCTCGACGCGCCAAGACATCCATTGAGCTAGAAGCCGATGCTGTCGTCGATGAACTCGTTCGTGTAGAGATCCTCAGCCAAGAAGGGCAAGTTGTCGCCGAGTACGGGAAGCAGGCCGTCTAGCACCCTTTGGACGCGGGTGGCCTCGAAGTTGCCCACTGTCGAGTCCGGTCCGTTGCCGACGAGCCCGAACGCGCGCTGAGCCTGAGCCGCAAACGCTGCCATGTCCGGTGTGTAGGTCCAGAAACTCCTGTACTTGTCGACCGCATCCACGATCGTCGCGTTGGCCCGATCCGGCGACGCCGTGAACGAGATCACCGCCCTCTGGATGACGGGCACGAGCCTCTCTAGACACGGCCTCATTGACTCGAGATCACGCGGCCGCACGGCAATGTTCTGCCGATAGACCTCGAACCCGGCGTCATGCAGCAGCTGGAACGCGACAGGCCGCCCCCACTGTTGGTGGACGTGCTCATAGGTGTACACATCCAACGTGGCGAACCCCTCCTGCGCGATCGCGCCGCCTTCCGAGACGAACCGCGCCGGAGCGCCGTCATAAGAAGCATCCACCTGCTCCCGAGACAAGGTTCCTTGAGCCACGAGCACGCTTGAGAACACACCACCCCCGAACACGTTCACCGTGACTCCCTCGCGGCCCAGATCGGCGATGCTGTGAACGTTGGGGTAGGTCTGAGGATCCCACATGATCATCTGAGGGCTCTTCTCCAGCGGAGCCACCACGGAAACCAAGGGCGCATCATCCCAGTGCCTCATCTGAAAGTCAGTGGATGCAAGGCCCAGATGGATCGAATCGTCGGCGTACATGTGGCTCGAAACCGGTGAGAACCCGATAGCGGGTCCACCGGAGCGGACCTCGAACTCGATACCCAGATCAGTGCCATCGAGCACCATCGAGCCCCGCACACGCTGGTTGGAGGCGTCCACCGTGTAGTCGTCACCGATCAGGTGATACAGCGCACCCTGCTCGGACTCCGGAAACCAGTCCGTCTGCACCACTAACGGCGACGGACACACACCGCCGAGATCCATGCTCGCACCCTCGGTGCGGCGGAGGGTGCCGTCGTTGATGGTGCTGCTCAAAGCCATCAACGACGGCACCATCGGCGAAGCCGACACAGACACCAGCGGCGACGACACCAGCGGCGACGACACCAGCGGCGCGGGCGTATCGGCTCCGACTGTCGATGCGTCGTCGTTGCCGGATGGCGCGTACACCGCGGTGAGCGCCGGCTCCGACCACACGTGCGGCCTCCAAGTCAGCGGACGGATCTACTGCTGGGGAGACAACTCCAGCCAACAACGCAACGAGCCCGAGGGCCCCTTCACAGCGGTCAGCGCGGGGTCATTCCACACTTGCGGGCTGCGCGCCGACAGCACAGTCGAATGTTGGGGCGCGAACCATAACGGCAAGACAGACGTCCCCGAAGGAACGTACAGCACGGTGAGTGCGGGCGCAGAGCACACCTGCGCGGTGCGCGTCGACGGCACCCTCGCCTGCTGGGGCGACAACACCTACGGCCAGTCGACCCCGCCTGATGGGACCTTCAGCGCTGTCGATGCAGGGATCTGGCATTCGTGCGCGGTAGCCACCGACGGCTCGGTCGCCTGCTGGGGAAACAACGGCACCGGCCAGACGGGTGCCCCCGATGGGTCCTTCAACGCCGTCAGCGCGGGCTGGGGGCATTCATGCGGGCTGCACACTGACGGAACCGCCACGTGCTGGGGATGGAACCAGTACGGGCAGCTCGATGTGCCCGGGGGAGCTTTCGCCGCGGTGAGCGCCGGCAGCACTCACACCTGTGGTCTGCGATCCGACGGAACCATCACGTGTTGGGGCAACAACGAGGACGAGCATGGCAACACCGTCGGCCAGAGCACCCCACCCGGGGGAGCTTTCGCCGCGGTGAGCAGCGGCACCTACCACACCTGCGGTTTGCGCCTCAATGGAGCTGTCGCCTGCTGGGGGCAGGACAACTCGAATCAGGCCAGCCCAGTGAACGCCTACGTGACGCTCAGCGTGGGCTTGAACCATTACTGCGGCTTGCTGATCGACGGCACCGTCGAGTGCCGAGGGAGCAACAGCTCCGGTCAGCGCGACGCACCCGACGGCGAATTCAAGTCGGTGAGCGCCGGCAGCGATCACACCTGCGGTGTGCGCGTCGACGGCACAGTCGTGTGTTGGGGATCGGATGTCGACGGGAAGAGTGACGCGCCAGGCGGGACCTTCATCTCGGTGAGTGCTGGCTTCTGGCATACGTGCGCGGTAAGGGCCAACAGGACCGTTACCTGTTGGGGCGACAGCACATTTGGACAATCCGATCCGTCTACCGCGATCGGGTTCACGGCTGTGGATACTCAGTCGTCATATTCCTGTGGGGTGCGCTCCAACGGACTCGTCAGCTGCTGGGGTAGCAACGTGCTCGGGCAGGCGAACGCCCCTACCAGTAGGTTCTCCGCGGTCGCCGTCGGTGATCTTCACTCTTGCGGGCTGCGCTCCGACGGGACCATCGCCTGCTGGGGAGCGAACGAATGGCCGGCCGGCACCTACGTCGGTATGGCCGACCCGCCCAGCGGGACCTTCACCGCTGTGACCGCCGGTGGGTTGCATTCGTGCGGGGTGCGCTCCGACGGGACCATGGCCTGCTGGGGCGCCAACACCCACGGCCGGACCGACGCCCCTAGCGGCACGTTTACCGCTGTCGACACAAGCGCACACGTGGCCAGCAACCACGGCCTCACGTGCGGGTTGCGCACCGACGGTTTCGTGGTGTGCTGGGGCCTCGACAGCTAGGGCAAGCCAGTGAGCCGAGGCTCCTGAATCCTGTGAGGCACCAGGGACGCGACGGAACGCGAACCTACCTATCTCGCCTAAGGCCATCAAGCACGCCTTTGTCGTGCTGGGGGTGCTTCTAGGCGACCTGGATTGCGTCGTCTAGGTGTTCGGGCGTGTCGGCCCGCTGGCTGACAGCGGATGCCACGACCTCGGCGCTCTTAGCATCAGAGAACTTTGCTGGTAATAGGGGTTGAATAGCGCATAGGACTGGTTAGGTGGGTGTTCGCGGCTTAGACCGGCTGGGAATAGCCCATACGACGCGATATGGTGGGTTTGTGGGGAGGGAGATCACCGCTGAGGGGTGGATGCCGACCCGGACGGGGTTCGGGCGGCGGCAGTACCGCGCCTACGTGCCGCACCCGCTGGAAGGATGGGAGCCCGCCCTCACCGCCGAGGACGTGAACGCGGTCACCATCGCCGACCGGGCGCTCGTCGCGGCCGGGACCCTGCCCCGGTCCGAGCTCGCCGGCGGGCTGGCGAGGTGGATGCTGGCCCGAGACGAGAGCATCCGCTCGAGCGTCATCGAGGGGGTCGCCGCTACCGCGTCGGGGCTCGCCTGGGCCGAGTACCAGGACCAGGCGGGCAGGCCGGTGTCCGACGAGAACGACGCCCTCACCCTGGGAGCGTCACAGCAGATCGGGGCCGCGGCCGAACTCGGGCAGCGGATGCGGTCCGGCTACAGCGCCACCCTCGACGACCTCTGCGCCATCCACAGCCTGCTCTTCGCACGCACACGCGACCGCTCCCTGGGCGGCGTGCTGCGTGATGAGCCGATCTGGATCGGCCCGCCGGGCTGCCTGGTCGACGACGCCTCGTTCGTGGCGCCGCCCCAGGACCATGTGCCGGCGCTGATGGAGGACCTGGTGGGCTACCTGAACACCAGCGACCATCCGCCGGTGCTGCGAGCGGTGGTCGCCCACAGCCAGTTCGAGACGATCCATCCCTTCGGCGACGGCAACGGCCGGACAGGGCGCGCCCTGATCCAGACGGTGCTGAACGCGGCGGGACTGGTTGACGGGGCGGTGCCGGTCAGCTCAGAGCTGAGCCGTGACCAGCGCGGCTACTACGACGCGCTCAACGCCACCCGGGTCGTCTGCGATCCGGCCGACACAACGTCCCGCAGCCGCGGCTTGCGGGGGTGGCTGGCGGCGTTCACCAACGCCTGTGTGGAGGCCGAGCGCCAGGCGGCGACGGTGGCGCGCCGGGTCGAGGCGATGGCCGAGCGGTGGCAGACGGTGGCTGTGTTCCGCCGTGACAGCGCAGCCGCTGCGGTGCTGTCGGCGCTGCCGTCGATGCCGGTGCTCGACGCCGAGACCGCTGCGCAACGGGTCGGGGTCACCCCGAGGGCGGCCCGGGCTGCGCTGGCTGCGCTCGCGGAGATGGGGATCGTCAGCTCTACGGGCGGCCGCCGCAACCGCCGGTACACGGTCCCGGAGATGGTCACCCTGCTGCGGGCCATGACCCCCGACGGCGGGCTGACGGCACGCATGCGGCCCGGCCCGACCCCACATGCTGGTCCAGCGCCTGTGTCGGTGCCGCTGTCAGCTTCAGCGTGCGGCCACTACGGACCGCGCACCGAGCGCCTCTGCCGGCTCCCCCAGGGCCATTCCGGCCAACACCGCTACTGAACTTCGGGGCGCGCTCAAACCCGCGAATTGTGTCGCGCTCAGACCCGCGAATTGTGTTGTGCCCAAGCGGACGACGACTGGGGGGTCAGCCGAGCATTCTTTGCATTATTACTACGTCTAGCCAGGCGCCGAACTTGCGGCCTACCTCGCGCTCGGTGCCGACGACGGCGAACCCGACGGCCTCGTGCAGCCGCACCGACGCTTCCTGGCCGCCGGCGATGCGGGCGATCATGGTGTGGAAGCCCCTGGCCTCGGCCACCGCCACCAGCTCCTGCATGAGCCGCTGGCCGATGCCCCGCCCCCGAGCCGCCGCCGCCACATACACGCTGGACTCCACCGAGGTCCGGTAGGCGGCCCGGGGCCGGTACTCGCTGAGCGAGGCGAAGCCCAGCACCTCGCCGGCGGCCTCGGCCACCACCACGCCGAGGGCGCCCTCCCGGTCGCGCAGCCAGGCCTGCTGCTGCTCGAGGGTGCGGGTCACGAGGTCGAAGGTGTGGGTGGTGTGCTCCACTTCGTGGTTGTAGATGCGGCGGGTCGCCTCGGCGTCGGCGGCGGTGGCCAGCCGGATCACCATGTCGTCCATGCCCCGAGGCTACGACCCCGCCCCGCCGGCCGGGCCGTTCCCGCTCGGCGCGGGCGGCTGTATGTACGGCGGTATGTATAAGGACAGTCGCACGGAGCAGCTGGAGGGAACGTGGCGGTGCACCGGGCCAGCCGAACCGGAATAGTAGAGGGCGCTATATGAAGGTGGCGGTTCTGGGATCGGGTGCGGGGGCGCTGGCGGTGGCGGCCGACATGGCCCGCTGCGGCCGCCGAACCGTGTTGGCCGGCCTCGACGACGACCGACCAGGCCTCGACCCGGTTGCCGCCGCCGGCACGGTGGCCCTCGCCATGGACGCCCACGACGAGATCCGGGTCCCTGTCGCCGTGGCCGGCTCGATCCAGGAGGCCCTCGCCGGCGCCGAGCTCGCAGTGGTGGCCGTCCCGTGCCAGGCCCGTCGGCGCTGGGTGCAGGCCATCGCCCCTCACGCCACGCCCCACCAGACGGTGCTGGTGGTGGGCGACGGCGGCGGCGCCATCTTGGCCCGTCGGGCCATCGAGCCCCCCACTGTGGTGGCCGAGACCAACACCTGGCCCCTGGCGGCCCGCGTCACCGGCCCCGGAGCGGTCCACGCGGTCGCCAAGCGATGGGGTGTGCTGGTGGCGGTCCTGCCTCCCAACCCGTTCGATGTCGCCCGGGTGATGGAGCTCGTCGACGACGTCTGGCCCCAGGCGGGCGCCACCGACATGGTGTGGACCACGGTGCTGACCGCCTACGACGCCCTCGGCACCGCCCCGCCCGAAGCGGCCGACGCGATCGAAGCAGCGGCCGCCGAGCTGCTGGCCCTGCGCGGGGCCCTCTACTCCAGGGAGCTCCGCGGCTACCGCCACTTCCGCAGCGCCCAGGGCCCGGCCGCCGCCACCGACGCCAACGCCACCGCCGCCCCCGACGCCAACGACAGCCCCTGTGCGCTGGTGCTGGCGTCGTCGCTGGGCCGGGCCGCGGGCGTGCCTACCCCGGCGATCGACGGGCTGCTGGACGCCGCCTCGGCCGGTCCCGGCGGCGACCCGCGGGCTGTCGCCCCGACCCTGGCCAGCCTGGGTCTCGGCGGCCTCGACGTGACCGGCCTGATCGGCTTCGCCCGCAGCGGCTACTTCCCTTAGAACCGGCCACTGGCGACCCCGCTCCGGTACCCGATCGCGCGGCCGTGTACGGACCCGGACCAGAGCGTGCACGACCGGGCCGAACCACCCCCCGATGCGCGCTCTCTGCCCGTGTCTCGCTCCAGCTCCGGAGCGGTGGTTGAGAGCACGCGAAAGGCCTGGGGCCTTGCCCTCAAGCGCCCGGTCGCGTGGCATCGCAAATGATTGCCCTATGTAGATGGTGCTGTTATGGTGCCAAGGCGTGAACGACGACGTGTCACCTCACAGCGCCGACGTTGCGTTCGGGAGCTGGGGTGCAAGAGCGGGATTTGATTGATGATGAATGACCACACTTGCCGACGTGTCGTGCTACACTTCGGGGCCGTCATGGGCCCCGCCATCGTGGTAGGGTTCTCGGAACGTCTAGGATCATGGATCCAAGGGGGTGTAGCCGGTGGTTCACGCAGGTAGCGTGTTGCGGGTTGCACCCACGAGGGTTCGCACGTCGGAGGCGTGCGGTTCCGGACGGGCCGAACTTGCCAGCGATGGAATACAGGTATAGAAAGGAGGGGCACATGCCCCATTTGAAGGGGCCTGTGCCCCAGGTACAAGCAAAGGAGGGGCCGATGCCCCAGCTAGTGAAGAAGCGGCGCTCGGGTTGGGCAGTGCTCGCGGCGGGCGCCTTGGTCGCGTCGATCCTCGCAGTCGGGGCCGCCCCGGCAGCGGCACAGAGCGCGCATCTGCCCGACGCGGAGGCCCAATGGAAGGCCTGTCTGGGCCCGGCGTTGGAGGGCCATGGCTTCGAGGACGTGGCTATGGACAGCGTCCACTACGACAACATCAACTGTCTGGCCTACTACGGGATCACCAAGGGCAAGACGGCTGAGACCTTCAATCCCCAGGGCAACGTGACCCGCTCGCAGATGGCTCTGTTCCTGGCTCGGGCCGCGGACAAGGCCGGCATCGACTTGGGCGACGCCACCGACCAGGGCTTCACCGATCTTGGTGGCAGCGAGCCCGAGAGGGTGGCCGCGATCAACCAGCTGGTGGGCGCGGGGATCATGTTCGGCAACACCCAGACCGCGTTCGACCCGCCGTCGGCCACGGTGTTCGCGCCCAGCGACCCCGTGACGCGCTGGGAGATGGCGATGTTCCTGTTCGAGTTCTTGAACCATGCGCTGGACTCGGTGATCATCGACAGTCTCCCCAACTCGGTGGAGAACAACACCGACGGTGTAGGCCATGTGGAACTGAACTCGTCAGACGGCGAGACCGGCACGGCTCCCAACGACTTCTTCGGCGACGCCCGCAGGAACACGCCGTACCATGTGAATGACCGCATCAGCGCCATCTACGAACTGGGCATCACTACCGGCACCAACGGGATGGTCGGAGAGGCCGGCACGTTCGAGCCCAACGGCTTGGTGACTCGTGCCCAGATGGCTTCGTTCATCATGCGCACCATGGGCCACACCAACCTGCGTCCGGCCGGGCTCACCGCGCAGAGCACATCAAGCGACACCATGGTGTCGGTGCGCTCCGCGGACTTTGCGCCGGTCGCCGATGTCTCAACTGACGTGTTCACCACCAACTTCCCCGATGACGCCTTCGACCGGAGCGACCGCTGCATCAGCCGCTACGTCCAGAATCAGGACCCCAGCTACGATGAGTGCCGCATCGATGTGGGCGATCTCAGGACCGGCGACGACGGCAACGCCCTCTGGGAAGGCGTTGGCCTTCAGAGGGGGAACCCGTTGACGGTCACTTGCAGCGTTGGGACCTACACGTTCGCTTCCGCCGGTCGGGGTGGCGCTACCGATTACACCGTGTACGCCTGGCAAGGCAACGTCGGCAACATCGTCGACGACGTCGAGGACCTGTTCAAGTCCGTGGCCGCGAACACGCTGTCAACGCGAGACGAGGCGACCCAGGCTGAGGTCACCGGAGGTACCGCCCTCCATGTCAAGATGGGCGGCAGTGTGACCTATACGGTCCAGCTCCAAGACGACGCTGGCAACGACGTCGGGCCCACACCGGGTGCCAACAACACCTTCCAGGTCCGGGTCCAGCACTACTACGAAGACTCCGTTGATTCCAATACGTTCGGGTCGGTCGATTTCTCTGACAGGACATCGAACCTGCAGCCCGACGGCAGCGGCAGCTTTACATTCACGGTCGACGCCAACGCCATCGACATAAGAGGCACCAACCAGGTGGACGTCTTGGCCAGGATCACGGTCACCGCGTCCACTGGCACCACTATCACCATCGTGGACTCGGCGACCGATAATGCCACTCACGCGGCAACTTTAACGGAGCATGCAACCGTGTGGTTCTCCGACGATGATTCGGCACCGACCAGCATTGACGGCGCATCAGCGCCTTGGAGACTCATTGGGTCTTCGGCCAGGAACAGCGTCTCCGTCACCGTGTCCGATCAGTACGGCGACCTGTACCGGGGAGCGGACCATGCGGTACTTGCTACCGATACGAGCTTTGCCCCGAGCGGGCCCACCGTTGCCCCTGCCTTCGACGGCGACGGCGGCACGGCTGGCGTGCAGCCGTATGACGTGAACGCCACGGGTCGCGTGTCCATCCCGTACACCGTGGGTTCTCTGGCTACATCACTACAGACGATCACCCTCCAACTCCAAGACAGCAGCAGCGCCGCTGTCGGTTCCCCCGACAGCCCGACGGTTGTCTGGGCGAGGCTGGGCCTGGAGGGAAGTCAGACCCTTGACGCCACTGTGACCGTCACGCTGGGCGATCCTGGATCCAACTATGTCGTCATCAATAGAGTTTCAGCAACCACCAACGATGACGTTGCAGGAGGCTACTTTGCCTATGGCTACGGCGATGACGACCGGTTTGTCGTCGAGGGAGATGTCGTCACCATGGACCAGTTCGAGGAGATCCTGGGTGCTCTGGGCGACGCTATGTCAGGGGTGACGGGTGGCACGCTGAGCTGGGTCGGCTATGACTTGAGCCGGCCCAGGGACGGCGCCTCCTGGACCCTCTCAGGCCTGACGTGCCCCACCTGATCTGGCGGCGACTAGGCCACCGACGACTAGGCATCAACTAGTCACATAAGTACCACCAACCCCGAGGAGGCCCCCGCAAGTCTGCGGGGGCCTCCTCGCGTCCCTGCTAGGGCTGGTCTGCGTCTCGCTGGGTTGTTTCAGCACATGTGATGCAGCGTTGGTGTTCAATCATGCAATCGGCTATCATCAGTGCAGCCGTCGCAAGCTGCGCCAACCAGCTCGCCTCAAGAGTCGTCTACTCGCAACGGAGGCAGCAGCGCCATGGACACCAACACTCTGGACACCAACACCATCACGCTGATGGTCACGATCTTAGGATCCTGGATGACGCTCGTCGGCCTGATCATCTTTCAGTACACCCGCCTCGACTCCAAGATCGACACCAAGTTCGGACACCTGGACACCCGCGTCGCAAGCCTCGAGACCGCGGTGACGGCTCTTGACGGCAAGGTCGACGCATTGGACGACAGGGTCGACGGCTTGGGGTCCAGGTTCGACAAGCTCGATGGCAAGTTCGACTCCATGGGCCGCGACGTCTCCGACGCGCGGGAGAGGCTGGCCCGCATCGAGGGCCACCTGATGGGACCCGAGAGCTTCCGGACGCGAGGCCCCCAGTCGCCGGCGGGGGTCGATCCGTCCCCCGACGACCCACCCTCCGGCCACCGCCAAGCCAGCTGACGCAGCCCGGCTCCCTCCATCCGGCGCGGGCTCGAGCAGAGCAGCTCCAGACGCCAGGGCCCGGTCGGATCGGCATCCGGCTGCGGGATCCGCTCGCCTGCTGAATGCCTCAGGCGATGTCCCGGACAGGACTTGTGGGCCAGGACCGGCCCCTGCGACGCACGAACAAAGTCAGGCCAACAAGACGAGACCAAGAGATCCTGAGAAGGCGCCCGCCAACCGGAACGCAGACGCGAGGAGGCCCCCGCATATTTGCGGGGGCCTCCTCGGGGTTGGTGGTACTTCGGCGGCCTAGCCGCCGCTGCTACTCACTAGTCGCTAACCGCAGACCAGTGTGAGCGTCCATTCGGCACGGTCTCTCGGCCGGGCCGGGTCGTAGCCGTCCGATGCCAGAGTGGCGCCAGCTGTGACGATCGACGTGATCGACCGATCGTTCATCGCGGCCAGCACTTCCACGAACTGTGCGTAAGTGAGCGCCGTGTCACTGCCGCCGTGATTGACGATGAAGGTGTCATCGGTGCCGAAGACGTAGGACATCGACGTCGATCCGTCTGCGGGGCCGGCAACGATGGTACGAGCCCCCGGATCTGCCACCAGCACGGCATTGCTTGCGGTGGCTACGTCGGTTATTGCCGCGGAGGCCCAGTAGACCGTCTCCACATCCGACCCCGACGGCGCAGTGATGTTCCCGATCGACGTAGCTATCGCTGAAGTGAAATCGGCATCAACGCTCTCGCCACTTAGCACAACGCCTGGTGTGCCTGGGAGTGTGTCCGTCCTAGTGGTAGATGGGCTCCTGTAAGTCACTCGGGCAATGCCGTCGCTACGCACAGTCCCTGTCGGGGCAGTTGTAGCACCGGTCCTCGGGTTGTACGAGGCGTCGCCGACCGTGAAGACGATACCGAACTGCTTCGTCACATCCGCGCCGTCAACTGTAGCTGTTCCCGCCACCTTGCTGGTGGGCTTGCCGTACTGGTCGAGCACGGTGAACGTGACCTGGTTCAGGCCGCCGGAGTCGGCGTTATGGCGTCCCCAAGTCCTGGTCGAAACCGTGTAGCTCCCTGCCGTTGCGGCGTCCTCGGAGAACAACACCGTCGCATGCACACCGGTGGGGGTGGTGCCCAAGACGGTGGCATTGTTCGAAGTCGAGTCTGCCCGCGCCGCGGAGAAGTCCAGGGCCGTCAAGGGCCCGGTGCCGTCAGGATCCTGCGGAGTCACGGTGACATCCACGATCACGTCATTGCCCTTAGTTGGCTTCTGGGTGAGCGGAATGACGACTCGGCCGTTGCTGTCGGGCATCTCCGTGGTCCTTGTCAGACCGAGAACATCGTCGTCGCCGCCGGCGCGGTTGCCGTCGGCGCCTACGTCGATTCTCTCTATCTCGACTCTGAAGCTGTCGCCCCTATTGGGGTCGGGGCCAACCGGGGCGCCGTCCGCGTCCAGGAGCTGGACCGTGTAGGTCACGGTGCTGCCCTTCTTGGCCTCGAATGACGTTCCGCCGGTGAGCGCGGCCGAAGCGGGCGGGTTCGGGGAATCCACGTCGTTCCCGGGCATCGGCTCTGAGCGTGCCGTGTCGCGGTCGAAGGTGTCGCCGACAGCGCCGGTCCACACCCATGCGCCGTACTCGGAGTCTGGGTCGTCGGCTGCGCGCGCCTCGAGCGTGTGGGAGCAGACCTTGGTCTTGGAGCCCGCTGCGGCCACCGAGAACATGTGGTTGCCTTGGGCGTCGGTCTCCGCGTCGCCTGGGTCGATCTCGCACGCGATGTGGCCGTGGCGCCCACCGTCGCTGACGTAGTGGCTAATGCACTCTCCTCGGGCGTCGAAGACATCGTCGGCGAATTCGGTGGTGAACAGCTCGACGGGGGCGTCGGCGACGGGCTTGAAGTCGGCGGTGCGCACCGACACCCGGGTCCCGTCGCTGTTCTGCTGGGCGGTGATCCCGGCAGGCCGCAAGTTGGTGTGGCTCAAGGTGCGCATAATGAAGCTCGCCATCTGAGCGCGGGTCACCGGCGCGGCCGGCTCGAAGGTGCCGCTTGCGCCGACCATGCCGTTGGTGCCGGTGGTGATGCCCAACTCATACACCGCGCCGATGATCTCATCGACGTGGGCCGGCGTCGAACGACGCGCGTCACCGAAGTAGTCATCGACGAAGACGCCCTTCTTCACCTCTATGCCGGTGCCGTCACCGTCGACCGTCGCGGGCACACGGTCGATGCTCACCGAGTCCAGCGCCAAGTCGATGAACGCGAACAGGTGCTGGGCCATGTCGGCTCTGGTCACGGTGCCCTCGGGATCGAAGGTCGTGGCCGTGCGGCCCTCCATGATGCCCTTGGCCGCCAGCCGGTTGATCGCCGACACCCGCTCAGCATCAGTCATACCGAGGTCGCTGAAACCAGCGTCCATGACATCGCCGAGGTCGACGCCTGCCGCCGTCGCCATGCGAGTCAAGAACAGCGCCATCTGCGACCGGGTCACGCTGCTCTGCGGGTCGTAGGTGTCGGCGGTCTTGCCGGTGGTGATCCCGTAGTAGGCCAGACAGTTGATGTTGTCGTAGTGGACGCTGCCCATGTCCACATCGGTGAAGCCGCGACTCTCCATAGCCGGGCCCACACAGGCCTTCCACGGTGCCTGAGCGTCGGCATTCTGCGCAGCCGCGGCCGCCGGAGAGGCCCCGATCGCGAGAATCGAGGCAATCAAGGCGCCCGCCGCGAGCACTGCCCAACCCGACCGCCGTTTGATCTGGCGCCTGGATCGGAAGCCTGGGCGACTCTGAGCGCTGCGGCAAGGATCCGGGGCGGGCTCAGTCGTCAGGCCGCGCAGTTGGTGTTGGTGTTGCCGCCTAGCTGGTGCTGCGCGGGAATCGCTGTTGTCTGCAATGGATCGAGCCATGCCGTGATCCAGGCAGCGTTGTCGTCGCACAGTCCTCCGAACTCCCGGTTCAGGTTGTATAGGGCTGGCAACGATGGGTTGGGACGCCAAGTAGTCCACAGGTCGATCGCGCTGTCGATCCTGTCGTAGTACCAGTCAGGCGCCCGGCTAGGTGCCCGCCGGTCCGCCAGACCCTGCGAGACGACTTCCTCGGCCTCGCGAGTCGGTGAACTGGGCAGCCCGGTGCAGTCTCGGCTGCGGCCCCCCTGGTAGTAGGGCAGCCAAGCGTGGGGCGCGGTGACATGCAGCAGCGTGTCGGCCAGCGCCTGGGCGCCGTGCAGGTTGTTGCCGGGCGCGCATCTGGGATACCTGGAAGCGAAGTAGAGCTGCACGGCCCCCCACTGCAGGGGGTCGCCGTAACCGGCTAGATCGTAGACGCGGGCAAGCTGGCGGATAACAGTCCCCACAGACATCTCGGTGATGGTCATGGCCGTGACGGTGCAGCCCGACAACGGAGCGGCCGTCGGGCAAACGAGGACGATGTCGCCGCCGGCACCGGACGTGGGGGCTGTCGGGCTGGCTGTCGTAAGCGTGTCGAAGTCGTCCCATACCTCAGACAGCCAGGGGAACCTCCGTTCCCGATTTTCCACAACCCGGTCTATGAAGTCCAGCAGCAAGGCCTCCTCGGTCCTGGGCAGCTCGAAGGAACGGATCCTGCTCGATAGCTGGACCGGCGTCGGAGTGAGCCTGTTGGTGAGGGTGCCGTCCGAGAGTTGCCCGACTGCGTTGCCTCCCCAACAGGAGACCGATCGGTTGGAGTGCAGGGCGCAGGCGTGCGCTCCAACCGTCGGCGATCCCGAGCTGACGCTGACGTCGATGGCGTTGGTGATGGTATTGAGCCGCACCGGCACGTGCCGGCGGGTGGTGGTGCCGTCTCCGACCTGGCCGACGTCGTTGCGTCCCCAGCAGGAGACACCGCCCCGGAGATGCAGCACGCAGGCGCTGTCGTCGCCCACCGACACCTTCACCGCGTCGCTGATGTTGGCCACCTGGGCCATCCCCGGCGATCTGGCTGCGTCATAGTCCCAGCAGAAGACCCGACCGTCGGCAGTGGTGATGCAGGTCTCGATCCCGCCCATCGACACCGAGGTCACGTCGTCGGGAACGCTCACCCTCGTTGGGGTTGTGCCGTACACCCCGCCCCAGCACGACAGCTCGCCGTTGCGGTGAATGGCGCAGCTGTGGTTCTCGCCCGCCGAGATGGCCACCGCGTCGAAGCGCCGGATGACCAGCTGAGGCCAGTAGTTGCCCGAATAGGTGGTGCCGTCGCCGAGCTGACCCAGATTGTTGGCGCCCCAGCACGAGACGTCGCCGTTGCGGTGGACAGCGCACGTGAAGCCCGCCCCCGCGGCCACCCCCACCGCGTCCGTGATGCCCGAGACGAGCTGCGGCAGGTAGTAGCTGTCCGTGTTGCCCTGTCCGAGCTGCCCCTCCGATCCCGCGCCCCAGCAGGAGACGTCGCCGTTGTCGTGCACTGCACAGGAGTGCAGCGCGTCGGAGGGGCGGTCACTGGTGCTCAGCGCGGCCACGTCGACGAGGTCTGCGGCGCTCAGGTGCTCCCGGTAGCCGTCGTCGCCTCCCCAGCAGGTGACCGTCTCGTCGGAACGGATCGCGCAGGTACGGCCCCGGATGGCCGCGATCTCGGTGTCGCCGCTGCGTGGCCCCTGGCTGTTGGTGATCGTGCCCGGACCTGTCGTTCCACCGGTGTTGCCGGTGCCCGTCCCGTCGGTGGGTCGGCCACCGCCGATGATCGTGCGGCCCGCATTGATCAGCCCGCGGTTCAAGAAGGTGGCCATGTGGGCCCGGGTCGTCGACCTGTTGGGACAGAAGCGAGCCGGGCGCTGCTTGCACCCGACGGTGATGCCGGCCGCGAACAGGGCGTCGATGTTCTCCTCGTGGACATTGCCCCGGGTGTCGGCGAAATTGGCCGACGACGCCCGCTGAAGCCTGAAGGCCCGCACCAGGAACGACGCCATCTGGGCCCGGGTCACCGTGTCGTCGGGGCAGTAGCGCAGCGGGCTCGTCTTGCAGCCTGTGGTGATCCCCAGGTCGTACAGCCGCTCGACGTAGGGCATCCACCACTCGTCGTCGTCCACATCCGCGAACCTCGACTTCTTGACCGGGGCCGGGTCGGCGCCGTCGATGACCCGCACGATCCACACCGCCACCTCCCAGCGCTCGGCCGGGTCGGTTGGGCAGAACTTCCGTGCCCCGCACTCGGTGCCGTCGAACACGCCCTGCTGCTCGAGCGTCTCGATGTTGTTCTTGTGGGCGCTGTGGTTGGTGCTGTCGACGTCGGTGTAGCGGTCCTGGGCGCCCGCGGTCGGTGCCAGGCCGGCCGTCGCGACCGCAGCCGCTAGGGCCAGGGCCGCAACTCGTGTCGCAGCCCGTCGGGTCGATCGCCGACGGCCGATGTTCCCGACAGCCAAGCTCTCACCTCCTCGACCGGAGCTTCAACGGTATCGCTCCAGTGTCACCGACGCCCAGGATGGGTACCCGCGGCTACGGCCTCCATCACGATCTGGGCAACGACGCGAGGAGGCCCCCGCTCAATTGCGAGGGCCTCCTCGGGGTTGGTGGTTCTTCGGCGGCCTAGCCGCCGCTGTTATGCGCTAGCTACTACAGATCGCAGTGAGCGTCCACTTGGCCCTGTCCCTGGGCCGGGCCGGATTGTAGCTCTCCCAAGCCAGCATGGTCTCGCTGCCACCTGTGGTGCTGATGGCGATCTCCGAGATCTTCGAGTCGTTGGCCGCGTTCAGCACCTCCATGAACTGGGCGAAGCTGAGCGCTGTGCCGTCGGCGACAAAGCTGTCGTCGCTGCCGAAGACGTAGTACTCGGGATCATCGGTCCCACCCTCGATAACGATGCTGCGAGCCGCCGGATCGACCACATACACCACCGCGGTGCCGGATGCCGCTGAGCCGGGCTCGGCCCAGTAGATCGTGGGCGCAGCCGGGGCGGCGGTGACAGTGACGGCTTCGAATGCACCGTCGGTGCCCGTATTGGCCTCAACAGCGATCACCGAATCGGTGGGCGCTTCTGACCTGACGGTGGCCGGGTTCGTATAGACGATCCGGGCCCTGCCGTTGCTGGCCACATTGCCGATCACCGCGGTGCCCCCGCTCGGAGTGAGGGTGAACCGGTACTTGACCGAGGACGTCCCGCTGTACGTATCGCCGTACTGGTCGAACAGGGTGAGTGTGGCCTCGTTCGGGTTGCCGGTACTGCTGAAGCGTCCCCAGTTCCGCGTCGAGACCGCGTAGCTGCTCGGCGCCCTGGCGTTGTCAGAGAACACCGCTGCCGCCCAAGCGTCAACAGTCGCCGGGGCTGTGACGGCGTTTCCTCCTCCGGCCAGTAGCGAGGCTGCCGTGTCCGCCGCGGGAGTGATCGTCAGCGTGTCGTCGGCGCCGGGGCCGTGCTCCACTGTGACGGCCACGAGCACGTCAAGGTCATCACTGGTAGCCGCGGGATTGGGATCGCGAAGGGGGATGGGGCCGATCACGATCCGCCCGTTGCTGTCGGGCCTCATCGTCTCGGTCGCCTTGCGTGCGGTCGGCGCCAGGGTGACCGAAGTCAGATCCCGAGCCTCGCGAGTGCCGGCGGTAGTTTCCACGGTGACCACGTAGGTGGTGACGCTGAAGGTGCGGTTCACGTCGGGCTCAGGACCGACGGGATTGCCGTTCTTGTCCAGGAGCTGGATCGTGTAGCTCAACGTGTCGCTGCCCATCTTCAGGTCGGACTTCGTTCCGCCACTGAAGAGAGCGCTCGCCGGCGTGCGCAGGCCCGTCTGGGAGTTGGCCGGCTCAGGTGAAACGCGGACGGTGTCGCGGTCGACGATGTCGCCGAACTCGCCTGTCCACGCCCATATGCCGTACTTGGAGTCGGGATCGTCGAGCCCGCTCGCCTTGAGCGTGTAGCCGCAGACCTGGGTCGGCCTGCCGGCGGAACCAATCTCCGTGAACACGTGGTTGCCGTTGTCGTCAGTGCGCTGCTCGCCCTGGTCGATCTGGCAGGCCTCCCAGCCCGTCTCGAAGCCGAAGCCCGAGTTCGACACGTAGCGCTCGATGCACTCGCCCCTCTCGTCGAAGACATCGTCGGCGTAGTTCGTGGTGAACAGCTCGACACTGGCGTCGGCGATCGGGTTGAAGTCGGCGTCGCGGACCGACACCAGGGTCGAGGTGCGGGTCTGCTGCGCGGTGACTCCCGCGGGCTTCAGGTTGGTGTGGTTCAGGGTCCGCATGATGAAGCTCGCCATCTGGGCCCGGGTCACGTCCGCTGTGGGCTCGAAGGTTCCGCGCTCGCCCACCATCCCGTTGGTGCCGGTGGTGATGCCGAGCTCGTAGACCGCGCCGATCACCTCATCGACATGGGCAGGCGTCGACCGGCGTGCGTCACCGAACCAGTCATCGGGCGGGGTGCCGTCACCGTCGCTGACGTTCAGCTCGATGCCGGTGCCGTCGCCGTCGACCGTTATCGGCAGATTGTCGATGTGGATCGAGTCGAGCGCCAGATCGATGAACGCGAACAGATGCTGCGCCATGTCGGCTCTGCTGACGTGGCCCTCGGGGTCGAACGTCGTGGCCGTGCGGCCATTCATGATGCCGTGGGCTGCGAGGCGGTTGATCGCCGACACCCGCTCAGCGTCGGTGGAGCCGAGGTCGGTGAAGCCAGCGTCGCCAGCGTCACCTAGATCAACACCGGCCACCTTCGCCATACGAGTCAGGAACAGCGACATCTGCGACCGGGTCACGCTGCTCTGGGGATCGTAGGTGTCGGCAGTCTTGCCGGTGGTGATCCCGTAGTACGCGAGACAGTTGATGTTGTCGTAATGGACGCTGCCCATGTCCACATCGGTGAAGCCGTGACTCGCCTTCGCCGGACCCAAACAGGCCGTCCATGTGGCCTGAGCGTCGGCGTTCTGCTCGGCCGCGGCCACCGGAGAGGCCCCGACCGCGAGGATCGAGGCGACCAAGGCGCCCGCCGCGAGCACAGCCCAACCCGAGCAATGCCTTCATCGCCGCTGACGCTCGGGTCACGTCTGTATGCAGACGGGCCACAACCGGAGTATAAGCGGCCGCGGACGGCGGTATCCGTGCAGTCTCGATTCGCTGTCGCATCGGTGTCATCCCGTACCTTTCGACTTCCAGCACCCGGCGGACGCTCAGGCGGCTTGGGCGTCGCCGTTGGTCATCGGCGACGTGGTTGTCGCTGGGGCGGCGCGATCCGCAGGTAGCCCTCGATTAGAGCCAGCCGCTCGCGGGCGTCGGCGAGGCTGCTGCTCAGCTCCTGGTGGTTGCGGTCGATCAGCTCTTGGGTTCGGGTCTCGGATCCCGCGACATGCTTGCGGGTTCGGGTCTTGGATCCCGCGACATGCTCGCGGCTTCGGGTCTCGGATCCCGCGACGTGCTCTTGGGTTCGGGTCTTGGATCCCGCGACATGCTCGCGGGTCTCGGTCCTGGACTCCGCGATCAGCTTGAGAATCTCCTCTTTGGAATCGGTGACCAGCTTGCGGGTCTTAGTGCCGTCGTCGTGCTGGAATCGCATCGAGGCGGCCACGAACAGCAGTATCGGGCCCAACACGCCGGCGATGAGAGCCACCAGCAGGGCGACTGTCTCCATGATGGCACGCTAGCCACACAATAAACATGATGCAACTTCATGTATCATGAAATGCATCGATGCTCTCGGACCGAGGCCTCCGCCCTGATCGGAGCGGTCAGCTGGCGGCGGCCTCTATCGGAACGACCGGCTCGATCCCGAGCGACTCGTAGGTGGTCATCGGGTAGTAGCCGATGCCTCGCTGCTCGAACTGGGGTCCGGCCAGGCCGGTGCGGTCCACCAGCGTGACCGCGGCCACCGTGGTGGCGCCCGTCTGGTCGACGATGTCGAGCGCCTTGAAGATCGACCCGCCGGTGGTCACCACGTCGTCCACCAGCAGGATCCGGTCGCCGGAGCCGATCTGGGCGCCCTCCACCCACCGGCGGGTGCCCCGCTGCTTGGCCTCCTTGCGCACGAAGAACCAGCGACAGTCGCTGACCGCCGCAATGCCCACCGCCAGGGCGTCGGCCCCCATCGTGAGCCCGCCCACCGCATCGAAGCGGTGACCGTCCTCGGTGACCGCCTCGACGATGGCCTCGCAGGCGAGGCGCAGATGGCGCCACTCGGCCAGGGCCTCCTTGCCGTCGATGAAGTCCGACGACAGCGCCCCCGACGCCAGCCTGATCGGCTCGTCCAGGCGGCGGTAGCCCCGTTCCTTGATGATTCTGAGCAGGTCCTGGCGCAGTGCAGAGGGCAGGATCGAACCTCCTGGTCGGGTGCCGGCATGTTGGGTGCCGGCAGGCTGGAACCGGCGAAACGGCGCCGGGTTGGACGGCACCCGCCGGCACAGCCGCCACCATACAACCCCCGGCCAACCCGGATAGCCCAGCCCCGGCCCGTGCGTTGCCCCAGCGGTCGGCACATTCGCCAGCGGCCGGTGCGTCCTCTGCGAGCGGCGCATCGCCCAGCCCCGGCCCGTGCGTTGCCCCAGCGGTAGGATCGCCGCGGTTGGTGATGTCACAGGCGTTCGTCGACCTCGCGCCGCTCGTTCCGGCGGGGGCGCGCACCGTGATCGTGCACGGGGTGGCGGCCGGCACCCGCCAGCAGCTGGCCGTGCTCCTGCCCGAGGCGAGCATCCACGACCTCGCCGACCTCCCCGACGCCGTGAGCGCCGACCTGGCCGTGATGGAGGTCGCCTCCCACATCGGCCAGGCCCGGATCGCGACCGAACTCCTCGAGCTCGCCACTGCTCTGCGCGAGGGGGCCGTGCTACTGGTGGTGACCGCCCGCAGGCTGGGATCGGCCCGCCAGCTCAAGACCCTCGAAGGCATGCTCGGAGCGGCCGAGGTGGCCCAGCGCAGCGGCCCGGTGGTGGTGCTGCGGGCCGTGCGGGGCCCGGAGGTGCTGGTCCCCGCCGACGCCGCCACCACCGCCCCGGCCGTCGAGGCTGTCCTGCTCGGCCAGAACCTCCGCTTCGAGACCGGCGACGGGCTGTTCTCCAAGAGCCGCATCGACCACGGCACCCGTCTCCTGATCGAGGCCCTCCCGCCCGAGCAGCGGTGGCGAGACGTGCTCGACCTCGGATGCGGCTACGGCCCGATCGGGATCGCGACGGCCTCGCGGTGGCCGCAGCTGCAGGTGGCGATGGTGGACATCGACCCGGCCGCAGTGCGGGCGGCTCGCACCAACATCGGGCTCAACGGCGTTGACGGACGCTGCGAGGCGCACGTCAGCGACGGGCTTTCGGCGCTGTCCGGCCGGCGCTTCGACGCCGTGCTCAGCCACCTCCCCACCCACGTCCCAAAATCGACCCTGGCCCGCCTCATCCACGAGTCCGCCGCCGCCCTCCAACCCGAAGGCGACCTGATCACGGTGACCGCCTCAGCCGTAGACCTCCGCGCCCCCCTCAGCGCCGCCTTCGAAACCGTCAACGTCCTATCCGAAAGCCCCCCCACCAATTCCCCCCAATACCGAGTACTCCAAGCCACCCTCAGCCTCTAACCCCTGCGCCCGATGCACGGGCGACTACGTGAGGCAGTACCGGCTTAGATCTCCGATCAGCCGGGCGTTGGAGTCCCGTGCCGCTGGTGCCAGTTCCTCGGGAAACCGGAACGACTCACCGTTGTCCAGCCGCCTGAGTCCCTCCGCCCACAACTGGTCTCGATAGTCGGGGTTGTTAACAACGTCGGGTTCGACCGTGGTTCGGCGCACCGGGATGCTGACAAGGCACGAGTTCAGGTTCGGAATTGTCGCCAGTTTGTCGAAGTCGTCTGATGCGCCGAGTACCAGCACCGCCCTCCGTCGATAGTCGATCCCCCGTCGCCTACCGCCGCTCTGGGCTGCGCGGTACGACAGGTACTGACGTTCGTGAATGCTGCTGGGCCTGTCGTGTGCGCGAGCGAGGCTGTCGGCCGCCCAGCGGAGGAGGTCGCGAGGCTGATCGAGCAGGTTGTCGACTACGGCGAACACGCGTCCCTGCGTATTGCGCATGACCTCCTGCACACTCACGCTGTCGCCACGAAGCGCCCCACCCCACAAGGCGTGCGTCCATTCCTTCGCGAAAGGCTCGGATGGCAGGAGAGACTTGGCGAAGTCGCGGTACGACGCGAAGCGCGGTCCGGCCAGCAGCGGCGTTCGGGAGCGGTCTCCCTCGCCCGCTGCGGAGTAGTCGCGGCAGCGGCCGTGGTACTGGCGGGCAATGGCGCCCATCACATAGTGACGTCCGGCCCAGGCAGCCAGCCTCGGATCGCAGTTCGGGTCCACGTCCAGGGCGCGGTTCAGCATCAAGTCCAGGCGAGGCTCGCCGTCCCATGGCGGCAGGGTTGCCAGCCACTCCTGGAAGGGGTTGGCCACGCTGATGTCCAGCAGTCTGCGCAGGCTCATCCTCCATGACCACGCCAAGCAGTTGGGCGCGGCCTGCGATCGAACATGTCCGAGTAGCACGCTGCGGGGGTACTTCGTGATCTTCTCCCACAGCGGCGACAGCGGATCGTGTCGGGTCGCGCCCTCGGCCCACTCGCCCTCGCCGCTCATCTGGTTGAGCCGCACCGACACGTCGACCTCCTCAAGCAGCCTGTCCAGTGTCTTGGGGCCAAGTAGCAGCCTCATTGATCAACCTCCTGATGTTCTAGCAAGTATGAATACAAAGGTATAATTACCATAAAATCATGAACTTATCCAATATGCTCTACCCTCCCATACCAAGGGACGACAGCCATGCACATGAGGATCTTCACAGGGACCGGCAACCAGGCTGCCCGGCAGGCGCGGGCACGGCAGGGCCCGCGCGCCGTCGACACCGCCCTGGGGTAGGCGAATCGAGCCCGGCCTAAGGCCTATTCGAAGACGTTCAGGCGTCCGCTGTCGAGGAGCCGCTTTGCCGCGTCGATCACGGCTTGTGCGGTGTTGAGGGCTTGCAGGGCGTCGTGCTCGTCGACTCCGGGGGAGTCCTCGTCGGGTTGGAGAGGCGCTGGCAACACGGACGCGCCAGCGCGACGTAGCGGCGTAGAGTCCACCAATGAGCCGCGATGAGGATCTCCGACAGAAGATCCTCAGCGGACGATCCGACGCCAACATAGGCTTCGAGGAACTCCGCTCGTGGCTGTTGCGGCTCGGCTTCGTCGAGCGCGTTCGGGGCAGTCACCACCTCTTCAGAAGAGAAGGCGTCCGCGAACTAATCAACCTTCAGCGAGACGGTCGTCAGGCGAAGCCCTACCAGGTCAGGCAGATCCGCCAGACGATTCTGCGCCATAATCTGTGAGGAGGAGCCATGCACAAGTACGAGGTCATCATCTACTGGAGCGACCGGGACGGCGTCTTCGTCGCGGAGGTTCCTGAGCTTCCGGGCTGCTGCGCCCACGGGGACACCAAGCTGACCGCGCTCGACAGTGTCGAGTCGGCGATCGACCTCTGGATCGACACGGCACGAGAGTTCGGCGACCCCGTCCCGGAACCCAAGGGCGAACGCCTCATGCTCGCGTAGACCCCAGCAACCACACCCTCCGTCGTACCCGACGGCGGGCCTCATGGGGATCTACTGTCTTTCGCTTCGAGCTCGAGAAGTTCTCTTCGTAGTTCCTGTCGATCGTTTGTGAGGACGACGACGAGGGGCCGCGATTTGACTTCTCGGATGAAACTTCCGCGCTCGGACCTCCACTGGGAGTTCGTGCGGACGGTCGCTTGGACCGGAATCCCGATCCGTTCCTCGACCCGCTGGGCGGCGTCGTCTACGAGATCGCGGTCTGCGTCTCCGATTACCAGCACGTCGACGTCGTTCGCGGCTCGCCCCGCCTCGCCCAGATAGCGCGCGGCCCAGGAACCGATCAACAGGACCGCTTCAGCCCCCTCGATGCCGGCGAATTCTTCGGCGACCACCGTCGGCGGGCCGTAGGTGGCGAGAATGATCCGGCGCACCGCGTCGTATAGAGGATGGTCGACCCGGGCACACACTTGCCGCATGGGACCGACCTTCTCGGTGGTGAGGATTCCGGCCTGCTCGCCTCGGCGCACTTCCCGCAGCACCGTCGGCATGCTCGTACCCGTCGCGGCGACCAGGTCCGACAAGCTGTGGCTCTTGGCGGGATCGGCGAGCACGCGCGCCAGGATCCTGCCCTGGGCGTCTGAGCGAAGGATGGGAGCCAGCGGCGGCGCAGCAACTTTCATAAACCGTATAGAACTATACGCTTTTAGAAAGCAGCTGCAACCGAGCCGGATCGTGATCTGAGCTAGAGCGTGCGCTCGGCGGTGCGGCTGAGCGATGCGACTGCCACGCCGGCGATCACCAGGCAGATCCCGATGATGAGGGCCACCGTGGCCGGCTCGGACAGAACCGTCATCGCCAGCGTCGCCGCCACGGCCGGCTCCAGCATCCCCACCGCCACCGCCACGCTCAGGCTGAGGCGCCTGAGGCCCGCCCCCCACAGCGAGTGGGCCACCGTCACCGTCACCAGCCCCAGATACAGCACCGTCCACACCGACTCGGGCGAGGCGAACGCATCGCCCCACGCGCCCAGCGACACCGGCAGCATCGCCACCGCGCCCGCGCCCAGGACGGTGGCCATCGTGGTGATCGTCGGCCGGTCCCTCATCAGCTGCTGGGCCGCGAACCCCTGGCACGGGATGCCCGAGCCGGCCACCACCGCGAGAGCCACCCCGCTCCACACCACGTTCTCGGCCCCGCCCGACAGCAGGGCCACACCGCCCACCGCCAGCGCCACCCCCACCGCCCAGCGCCGGTCCGGGACCCGGCGGTAGGCCAGCCAATCGACCACACCCGCCACCAGCGGGCCGACCCCGATGGCCACCAGGGTCCCGACCGCCACCCCGGTGCGGGCCATCGCCTCGAAGAACGCCAGCTGGCTGGCCGCCACCCCCAGCCCGCCCAGCACCACCCAGCGGCTCGCCAGCCGGTACCGCCACACCGGCTCGCCCCGCAGCGTCGACACCACCACCAGCCCGAGCGCGCCGATCAGCCCCCGCCAGGCCCCGGTGGCCACCGCGCTCAGCGAGTCGGGCCCCAGCGCCGCCGCGGTGCCGATCGTGCCGATAAGCGACGCCGCCACGGCCACCGAGCCCACGCCCCAGACCGTCGCCCCCCGACCCCCAGCCGGATCATGCCCAGTCAACAAACCCCCCGGTCCACCCCACCGCAGCCAGGCTCACAGCGTATTGCCCCCGCCCAGCAGCCCCCCAGCGCCCCCGAGCCCCGGCTAATTCAAAATCAGATTTTGAATCCGCCGATGACTGGGGGTGGTGCGACCGGAGCGGGCGCTGGGTTTCGGCGACTGGCTTCTCGGGGCTCCGGCACTCGCTGGGGGAGACGAACCGTGTCAGCCGGCTTAGCGGTGGTCGTCGGCAGGTTCGTCGGGGGACGGGGGACTAGAGGTGGGGCTCTCGGGTCGCAGCAGGAAGCCCTCCACTCTTGCCAGCCTCTCGCGGACATCGGAGACATCGCCGCTCAGCGCGTCGAACTTGGTGCCGAACTTGGTGTCGAGCGCGTCGATCTTGTTGTCGAGACGGCTGGATTGGTAGATGATCAGGCCCACGAGCGTCAGCCAGGACCCGGCGATCGTGACCATGAGCGTGATCGTGTTGAAGTCGAGTGTGGTGGTGTCCATGGCGTGGGGGTGCCTCCGTTCCTGTGAGGAGTTGCGAGGCGAGCCGATAGCCGCGGCTTGCGACGGCTGCACCAACCATACCGCACTGCACGATAGATCAGCAACACAACATCACATACATCGAAACAAGCGGACGGCGTCCACCGACGCCCTCCGGCTCTGCAGACTCCATCGTAGGTCTCTGACCTCGGTGTTTGTCCCAATGTCACAGGGGTGTTTTAGAGTGTTTTAACAGAGATTCATGAAGTATCACATCTATCTCGGGCATTTGGATTCGGAGCACCCCAGATTCAGGGGGCACCCCAGGTTCAGAGGTCTGAGACGCAGGTACTCGGGACTCAGGCATTCGGATTCAGGCACTCAGGACGAGCACTATGTGGGACGACTTCAGCACCGCCGTGCAGGGCATCGACGTAGCCGCCTTGGACGGGGCCGGCCTGGGCGATCTCGCCGCCGAGATCGGTCGCACCCGGGCTGTGCTCGACGGCCTGGAGGCCCGGATCGCGGCCCGGCTGCGGCGACTCGGTGCCAGCGAGGCCAGCGCCGCCGAGATGCTGCGCCAGCGCACCGGCTGCTCGACCCGGGAGGCCAAATATCGCACCCGGCGGGCCGAGGCCCTCAAGAGGATGCCGAAGGTAGCGGAGGCGCTGTCGGCGGGGCGGCTCACCGGCGAGCATGCGTCGGCTCTGGCCCGGGCGGCTGCGGAGACGTCGCCCGAGGCGGTCGACCGCGATGCTGGTCTGCTTTCAGAGGCTGGGTCTGCTCCGGCCGACGCGGCGTCCCGCAGGATCAGGGATTGGGTGCGGCGCCGCCAGACTGACGACGACCTGCAGCGACTTCACCAGTGGCAGCGCGGCAACCGGTCGCTGCTGTTCGCGCCCGGCGAGGGCGGGATGATCGCCGGCATCGCCAGGTTCGACCGGGTGTCGGGAGCCCAGTTCCAGAATCTCGTGGAGACCTTGGCTGACCGGCTCCATCGCGCCGACGGCGGCCGCGACAACCCCCATGCCCGCACGCGCGCCCAGTGCCGCCATGACGCTCTCCTGATGCTGGTGGGCCTCGAGCCCGCGCCCCCGCCCCCTGCGACTGCAAGTGCGGGCCCCAACGGCTCCAGTGCCGCCCCCGAGGCCGCCAGCAACGGCAAGGCCCCCGGGCTCGCCATGCCCCATCGGGAGCCCATGCCGGCTCCCGATGCCCGCGACCCCAGTGCTGGTCGCCCAAGTGCTGGCGGCGGTGGTCCTGGTGGCGGTGGTCCTGGTCGCCCAAGTGCTGGCGGCGGTGGTCCTGGTGGCGGTGGTCCTGGTGGCGGTGGTCCTGGTCGCCCAAGTGATGGCGGCGGTGGTCCTGGTGGCGGTGGTCCTGGTGGCGGTGGTCCTGGTGGCGGTGGTCCTTGTGGCGGTGGTCCTGGTGGCGGTGGCGGTGGTCCTGGTGGCGACGCCTCGACCCAGCCGGGTTCGGGCGCTTGTGAGGGTCTCGGTGCGATCCCGGGGATCGTCCCAGCGACCGGTCTCGACCCGACCGTGGGCCGCAACCCCGGAGCCGGTCCGGGATGCACCTGCGGTCGAGGACTCGGCCCGAAGGCTCAGTTGTGTGTAGTGATGGACGTGACGTACCTGGCTACCGACGGTGCGAGCGGCCGGTGCGAGATCCCCGGCGTCGGGCCAATCGCTCGCAGTGAACTGGAGCGGCTGGGCTGCGACGCCGACATGTACGGCATTCTGTTCGACCAGCGGGGTCTGCCCCTCTACCACGGCCGCAAGACCAGAACGGTCTCGCCCCAGCAGTGGCGGGTGCTGCTCGCTCGAGACAAGGGATGCGTACTCTGCGGCGCGCACCCCAACTGGTGCCAGGCCCACCATGTCAAGTACTGGCTGCTGGGCGGGCGCACCGACATCGACAATCTTGTGCTGCTGTGCCACGCCCACCACCGGTGGGTCCACGACAACCGGATCATCCTGCAACAGGGTGCCAACGGCTGGGGCGCCCCCACCGGTCTACCTCCGCCTACCCGTCCCACCCGCCAGGAAATCCGCTCCCCCCAACCCGCCTAGAGCAACGCTCCACGAAGCAGGTGCGCCTCTTGACAACTCAGCAACAGCGGCTCAAGCACCGGCCAGCCCGGGTGTCGGAGTGCTTGGTCGTCGGATCCAGGTCGAAGCGAACCGATAGCCGGTAGCGCCACGGTGCTGAAGCCGTCAGTCGGAGACGTCGCGGGCGCTGGGGTTCGGCGGTGGGCGGCTGATACGTTGACGGGCCGTATGGCCCAGCCTCCCCCCGCACTGGCGCCGATGGCCGACCGGCTCGTGAGGCCCGACTGGGTGCGGCGAGTGAACCTGATGGCCGGATCGGTCGGCGGCCACGCCCGAGACCTCGTCCCCATCGACGCCGGTGACATGCTCGACACCGCCGCCGCCGGCCTCGGCGGCCTGCCCGGCGGCGACCTCGGCGACCCCGGCTGGCAGGACCGCTTCGAGGCGCTGGTCGCCGCCATCGACGCCACCGGGATGCACACCGTCGGGCGGCTCATGACCAAACAGGAGCTGCTGCGCTCGCTGCGGACCCGGCTGCTGCTCACCGCCGCCATCGACCGCGCCCCCGCGATCCGCGACCGGCCGGTGACCGCCCCGGTAATCATCACCGGCCCCGCCCGCTCCGGCACCACCATCCTGTTCGAGCTGCTGGCCCTCGACGGTGGCCTGCGGGCCCCCACCGCGGCCGAGGCCCTCCACCCGGTGCCCCTGCCCGAGGCCGGAGACGGCGCCGGCCTGCCCGGACCGCTCGTGCTCAGCGAATGCGAGCAGGAGATCTGGGCCGACGTCCAGCCCGAGTTCCAGGCCCTCCACGAGCTGCGCTCCGACCTGCCGGTGGAGTGCGTCACCATCACCCAGGGCAGCTTCTGCGGCTTCCACTGGAACATGATCGCCTCCCTCGACGGCTGGCTGCCCGACCCGGCCGTCAACTACGCCTACGAGCGGCAGTTCCTCCAGGTGCTCCAGCACGGCGCCGGGCCCACCCAGTGGGTGCTCAAGACCCCGGCGCATCTGATGCTGCTGCCGCTGCTGTACGCCGAGTTCGGCGACGCCTGGGTGGTGCAGACCCACCGCGACCCGGCCAAGACCATGCCCTCCACCGTCAGCACCACCGCCATGATCCAGTGGCTCCGCACCGACGACGTGGACGTGGACGCCATGGCCTCCAACATCCTGGCCGTCTTCGCGGCCGGGCTCAACGGGACGATCGACGTGCGGGCCTCGGGCACGGTCCCGGCCGAGCGTTTCGTGGACATCCACTTCGCCGAGCTGATGAGCGACCCGGTGGCCACCCTGCGGTCCGCCTACGCCCGCATGGAACGCGACTTCACCGACGCCCACGCCACCGCCGTGCTCGACTACCTGGCCCACAAGCCCAAGGGCAAGTTCGGGGTCCACCGCTACCAGCCCGAGGACTGGGGCTTCACCGCCGAGTCGCTGCGGACAGCCCTGGCCCCCTACATCGACCACTACGGCGTAACCCCCGAGGACTGACCGGTGCCCGCCCAGCCGCTGAGCCCCTCCCCGACAACCCTCCCGAGATTTTCTCGGTGCGAGTTGCCCGGGTATGCGACGCCCCACGCTCCCGAGATTTTCTTGGTGCGGTTTGCCCGGGTATGCGACGCCGCACGCTCCCGAGATTTTCTTGGTGCGGTTTGCCCGGGTATGCGACACCGCACGCTCCCGAGATTCCGTGGGGCGGCTCGGCGCAGAATCTCGGTGCGAGTTACACGGCCATGCGACACGCCACGCTCCCGAGATCCAGCAGCAGAAGGAGGTCTTGACGGTGGAGACTGAGTCCCGGCGGGCGTTGCACGAGCTGATCGAGCTGCTGGGCGAGGTCGACCAGCGATGGGTGTCGCCCGAATGGAACCTGCACAGCGACGAGGACGTCTACGGCGCCCACCGGGCCGTGATGCACTACCTCCAGTGGGGCCTCGTAGGCCTGTTCGAGCGCGACCCGTCCGCCCCCAGGTTCCATCGCATCGTGAGCCCCGACCGCAAGGTGCTGGGCGACAACCCCGACGCCGTCTACTTCGACGCCCCCGTCTCCGCCGACCACACCTACCGGGTGACCGGCGAGACCAAGGGCGCCACCTACGTGTCGATCACCGTGGAGGCCGGCGAGGCCTGGGGGTCGATGGACAACCAGACGGTGGGCGTGATCAACGACGAGTCCTTCGACATCGACGCCGACGGCCGCTTCGAGATCCACCTCGGCGGCGAGCCCCGGGAGCGCAACTGGCTGGGACTGCCCGCCGGCGCCGGATCGCTCAGCACCCGCCACTACTTCGAGGACCCCACCTACGCGGCCGCCGACCCGGCCCGAGTGCCCGAGATGCGCATCGAGGTGATCGACGGCGACGGCAGCCCCGTCACCGCCCCGCCGCCCCGCCCGTCGGACGCCTCGGTGGCCGCCGGCATCCGTCGGGTGGCCGGCCTGGTGCGTGAGCTCACCGTGGACCGGGTCCCGCAGTCCAGCGACATCCCCCGCTCGTGGATCTCGCGGGAGCCCAACGTGTTCCCGCCCCCCGGCAAGCCCGGCGACCTGGGCCTGGCCGCCTTCGACGCCGCCTACGCCATGGCCCCGTTCCTGATCGGCCCCGACGAGGCCCTAGTGATCCGGGCCCGCTGGCCCCAGTGCCGGTACGGCAACGTGTGCCTGTGGAACCGCTTCCTGCAGACCTTCGACTACGCCAACCGGTCGATCTCGCTCAACCGGGCCCAGACCGTGGCCGACGCCGACGGCCGCTTCACTGCGGTGATCGCCCACACCGACCCCGGGGTGCCCAACTGGCTCGACTCCGAGGGCCGACCCTTCGGCATCGCCTACTGGCGCTTCATGCTCCCCGAGGGCCACATCGAGACCCCCCAGGCCGAGGTAGTCCCCCTAGCCGACGTTCCATCCCGACTCTGAGAGCGGCTGGCCCTGAACTGGCTGCGCTGAGCCTGCCGGCTTTGAAACTGGCTGCGCTGAGCCTGCCGGCTTTGAACTGGCGGCGCTGAGCCTGCCGGCTTTGAAACTGGCGGCGCTGAGCCTGCCGGCTTTGAACTGGCGGCGCTGAGCCCGCCGCCTTTGAACTGGCGACTCTGAGAGCGGCCGCCTTTGAACTGGCGGCGCTGAGCCTGCTGGCTTTGAGCTGGCGGCGCTGAGCCTGCTGGCTTTGAGCTGGCTGCGCTGAGCCTGCTGGCTTTGAGCTGGCTGCGCTGAGCCTGCTGGCTTTGGGAGCTGGCTGCGCTGAGCCCGCCGCCCCTGAACTGGCTGCGCCCGGAGTAGTACCTTCGGGCCGCAGGCGACACGACCGGCAGGGAGGCTGAGATGGCGGGGGACAACGGGTCCGGCGACGGCTACTACGACCTCGGATCGTTCACATGGCCGGTCACGACCTCCGATGCGCAGGCCCAGCTGTGGTTCGACCGGGGGATGGCATGGTGCTACGGCTTCAACCACGACGAGGCCATCGTGTGCTTCGGCCGGGCCCTGGAGCACGACCCCGGCTGCGCCATGGCCCACTGGGGCATCGCCTACGCCATCGGCCCCAACTACAACAAGCCATGGGAGGACTTCGACGAGGACGACCTGCGCCAGTCGCTCGACCTCGCCCAGTCCTCGATCGCCGCGGCCGCCGAGGCCGCCGCCGGAGCCACCGACGTCGAGCAGGCCCTGATCGCAGCGTTGGCCCGGCGCTACCCGGCCAGCAGTGGCGCACCCTCGGGCCCGGAGGACTTCGAGGCCTGGAACGACGCCTACGCCGACGCCATGCGGGCCGTGCACCGGGACCACCGCGACGACCTCGCCGTGTGCGCCCTGTTCGCCGAGGCCGTCATGAACCGCACCCCGTGGGCGCTGTGGGACCTGGTCACCGGCGAGCCCGCCGACGGCGCCGGAACCGTCGAGGCCGTCGAGGTCCTCGAGATCGCCTTCGCCGAGCTCGACGCCGACGGCGCCGGCCGCCATCCCGGCCTGCTGCACATGTACATCCACCTCATGGAGATGTCGCCCCACCCCGAGCGGGCCCTCAAGGCCGGCGACGCGCTGGTCGACCTGATCCCCGACGCCGGGCACCTGGTGCACATGCCCACCCACATCGACGTGCTCTGCGGCCACTACCAGAACGTGGTGGCCCGCAACCACGCCGCCGTCGTCGCCGACCGCCGGTACCTCGACCAGGAGGGCCCGGCCAACTTCTACACCCTGTACCGCTGCCACAACTACCACTTCAAGGCGTACGGGGCGATGTTCCTGGGCCAGTACGGCCCGGCCGCCGAGGCCGCCGCCGAGATGGTCGAAACCCTGCCGGCGGGGCTGCTCGGCCCCGACGATGTGCCGCTGGCCGACTGGCTGGAGGGCTTCGTGCCCGTCGACCAGCACGTGTTGATCCGCTTCGGGAAGTGGCAGGAGATCCTCGACCAGCCCCTGCCGGACGACCCCGAGCTCTACTGCGTCACCACCGCCATGATGCACTACGCCCGGGCGGTGGCCTACGCCTCCACCGAGCGGGTCGTCGAGGCCGAGCAGGAGCGGGAGGCGTTCATGGCCGCCCGGGACCGGGTCCCCGAGAGCCGGATGCTGTTCAACAACACCTGTCTCGACATCCTGGCCGTGGCCGAGGCGATGATGATCGGCGAGATCGAGTACCGCAAGGGCGACTTCGATGCCGCCTTCGAGCACCTGGAGCGGGCGGTCGAGCTCGACGACAACCTGCCCTACGACGAGCCGTGGGGGTGGATGCAGCCCACCCGCCACGCCCTGGGCGCGCTGCTGATGGAGCAGGGCCGCCTGGCCGAGGCCGAGGCCGTCTACCGGGCCGACCTCGGGCTCGACGGCCAGCTGCGGCGGGCCTGCTGGCATCCCGACAACGTCTGGAGCCTGCACGGCCTCCACGAGTGCCTCACCCGCCGGGGCGAGACCGTCGAGGCCGGTCACATCAAGCAGCGCCTCGACCTGGCCGTGGCCCGAGCCGACGTGCAGATCGAGTCGTCCTGCTACTGCCGCCTCGAAGCCGTCGGCTGACCTAAGAGCGAGCGCGAATAGGTGACACGCTCTCGCGCCGCGAGGGGGTGTTTCCCGCTCTTGTTCGCTGCGCTCACGGGCCGCTCGGGCCACGGCCTCGCGCCGTATGAGCCGCGTTGCTCCGCCTATTCGCTCGGCCTCTAAGGGCTGCGGCCGAACTTCTGTCAATCAAACCACCGCACGGGTGGTAATCGTGCATAAGTTCGGCGGAAGGACCTGCTGGAGCTGGCAGCGTGCCGGGCGCGGCCCTATAGCTCCGGGTACTAGCGTTGGTGCGTGAGGTTCCGAGTCTGTCTGCTGTTGGTCGCCACGGCACTGCTGGCTGGAGCCTGTTCGGGCAGCGACCCGGGCTCGCCCGCTCTCACCGGCGGCGCCGAGCCAGAAGCTGAGATCCCGGCCGAAGCGACCGCCGACGGCCCCACGGACGCCCCCGCCGACAGCTCCGGAGACGCCCCCGCCGACACAGCTGCGGAGCCGTCCGCCGACACTCCCGCGGACGCGCCGTCCGCCGACATTGCAACCGAGCGAGCCGAGCCCGGCGAGGACGCCGACACCCTCGACCCCCGCGAGCGGGGCGTGCTCCGCAATTACCTCGGATACGAGTTCCCGCCCGCGCCCGAAGTGCCCACCGGACCCATCGACCCGCTCGCCGTCGACACCCTCGAACTCATCTGGCTCGGCCTCGAGTCCGGCGGGTTCACCGGCGGCACGGTCGCCAGCCTCGCCGACTTCGGCGACGCCCGCCTGGCCTGGATCATCTCGGACCTCCTGAGGTTCTTCTTCGTGGGCGACATCTTCGAGGGTGCGGTGTCGGGCTTCGAGCGGATGACCGGCGTGGACCTGGCCGACGACCCGGTGGCCGAGCTGAGCCGGTGGCAGTCGGTCACCGACCACATGATCGCCTGGGACCTGCCCGCCTTCGACGGCTACGAGGACTACAAGGCCCGCCTGTTCACGCTGGTCGAACCCCGCTGGGCGCCGTTCTTCAGCGACCCCGACGACGACATCGATTGGCGTCTCGTGAGCTGGGGCGGGGTGTACATCGACGACCGCCCCCTCGGCGACCCCGACATGTGCCCCCGGGGCTGCATCCCCGCCCTCGACGACCCCGCGGTGACCGACGCGGCCGGAGGCTCCTGGTACTCCGACCACAGCCTCGTGTTCGCGGTGGCCATCGGCGGCGAGGCCCGGGCCTACCCCCGCCACATCATGGAGATCCACGAGATGGTCAACGACACCGTCGGCGGCCGCCGGATCGGGTTCCCGTACTGCACGCTGTGCGGCTCCGCCCAGGCCTTCTTCACCGACGACGTTCCCGACGGCGTGACCACCCCCATCCTGCGGACCTCGGGCCTGCTGTCGAGGTCCAACAAGGTCATGTACGACCTGGTCACCCAGTCGGTGTTCGACACCTTCACCGGCGAGGCCGTGACCGGGCCGCTGCGCGAGCAGGGGGTGGTGCTCAACCAGGCCACCGTGGTCACCACCACCTGGGGCGAGTGGAAGGCGGCCCACCCCTACACCACGATCATCGCCGAGGACGGCGGGATCGGCCGCGACTACCCGCTCGACCCGCTGCGGGGCCGCGACGACCACGGCCCGATCTTCCCGGTAGGCGACGTGGACGACCGCCTCGGCGTCCACTACCAGGTCTTCGGCGTGGTCCTCGACGACGGCACCCCAGTGGCGTTCCCTGTACAGACCGCAGCGGGCGCCCTCAAGGAGGGCCGCACCGTCGAGCTAGCCGGTGTGAGCCTGCGCCTGGACGGCAGCGGGGTGCGAGCCGTCGACGCCGCCGGCAACGAGATCCCCGGCCATCAGGCCTTCTGGTTCGCCTGGAGCCAGTTCATGCCCAACACCCTCCTCTGGCAGCCCTAGCCCGGCCGCCTGCAACGGCCGGAACACAGCCTCGCGCATGCAGTAATATGCCCCGGATGGGGGGCGGCCGGCCGGCTCGACGGCGGCATGGCACCAACGGCTCCAGCAGTGAGGCCGGGGGTGACCCGTGCGGTTCCTGAGGAGCGTCGCCGTGTTCGTGATGGCCGCCTCGATCACCGCGGGTGTGCCACCCACCGTGGGAGCCCAACAGGACCTGTACTCCGATGTGACCGAGGGAGGTCACAAGCCGGCCATCGACGCCCTGGGGGAGATGGGCGTGTTCGAGGGCACGTTGTGCGGGGAGGACATGTTCTGTCCGGGCGAGCCGATCAAGCGCTACGAGATGGCCGTGTGGCTCATACGGGCCCTCGAGGACGAGGAGCCCTCCAGCCTGGAGGCATCCCGCTTTGCGGATGTCGACGCGGAGGTGTGGTGGGCGCCCTATGTGGAGCGTCTCGTCGAGCTGGAGATCACCAGAGGCTGTCGCCAGGAGCCACTGCGGTACTGCCCCGACCGCGCCGTCACCCGCGGCCAGATGGCGTCGTTCCTGGCGCGGGCCTTCGACCTTGAGGACGCCGAGGCTGCCGGCTTTGTCGATACCGGGGACAACACCCACGCCGGTGCCATCGACGCGCTGTTCGCGGCGGGCATCACCGTCGGCTGCCGAAAGGACCCGCTGCGGTACTGCTGAACCGCCCTGGCTTTCCCGGAGGATCTTGACCTTGGGAAAGCGAGGATGTGGCTATGCCTACACAGAAGATGCCGGGGAGTCCTTCGACGAGGAGGTACTCGGTGGAGGAGAAGGCCCAGGCGGTGCGGCTGGTTC
>JAJEEV010000004.1 GCA_022820805.1 Acidimicrobiia bacterium | reverse complement strand
CGGCGATCTTGGGTCGAGTTCTGTGGGTATGCGACCTGGAACACACCCGAGATTCTCGGCCGGCGATCTTGGGTCGAGTTCTGTGGGTATGCGACCTGGAACACACCCGAGATTCTCGGCCCGCGAGTGGGTCCGGGGCGTTGAGGCCGAACGGTAGGCACAACTAGATTCGAGCGCTGTGGACGATGCCCGAACCGCCGGCCTGGTCGATCCGCAGCGGCTCGGGGCCTGGATGGACCGGCAGGGCCTGGCGGGGGAGGGCGAGCCGCTGTCGAGCCGGTTCATCTCCGGTGGGGCGTCCAACGAGATCTTCGAGGTGAGCCGGGGCGGGCACCGGTGGGCCCTGCGCCGGCCGCCGCGCCAGGTGCCTCCGGGCCGTAACGAGACCATGATGCGCGAGTACCGCATCCTGGCCGCACTGGCCGGCACCGATGTCCCCCACGCCGCCGCGGTCGGCGCCTGCGACGATCCCGAGGTGCTGGGCGCGGCCTTCTACCTGATGGACTACGTGGACGGCTGGTCGCCGATCAGCGAGCCGGAGTGGCCCGAGCCGTTCTACTCGGACCTGGAGGCCCGACCCGGCCTGGCCTACGAGCTGGTGGAGGCCATCGCCCGGCTGTCCCGGGTCGACTGGCGAGCGAGAGGCCTGGAGGGCCTGGGCCGTCCCGACGGGTTCCACGAGCGCCAGGTGGACCGCTGGTACGCGCACCTCGAGCGGTTCAAGTTCCGGGACATTCCCGGCTTGGACGCTGCGGGCGACTGGCTGAGGACGCGCCGGCCCCGAAGCTACGAGCCGGGGATCATGCACGGTGACTACCAGTTCGCCAACGTGATGTTCCATCACGGCGCGCCGGCCCGGATGGCTGCCATCGTGGACTGGGAGATGGGCACGGTCGGCGATCCGCTGCTGGACCTGGCCTGGGTGGTGATGGGCTGGCCCGACGACACCCGTGCCGGCGCGCCCGGGGGCCGGGTCGGCGGCTACGTGGACTACACCGGCATGCCCGGCCGTGACGACCTTCTGAAGCGCTACTCGTCGGTGTCGGGCCGCGACGTCGACGAGATCGACTACTACGTGATCCTGGCCCGGTTCAAGATGGCCATCGTGCTCGAGGGCGGCTACGCCCGCTACGTGGCCGGCGGGGCCGACAACCCCAGGATGGAGGCCTTCGGCGCGGTGGTGCTCGACATGGCCGCCGCCGCGGCCGAGCTGGCCCGCACCACCCGCTTGTAACTGGGCGTAGCGTTGGGGCATGGCCGTCGACTTCTCCGTGGAGCCGGAGTTCCAGGCGCAGCTCGACTGGATGGACCGGTTCGTCACCGAGGAGGTCGAGCCCCTCGACCTCTATTTCCGTGACACGGTCAGCCCCTTCGACCGGACCAACGACACCGCCAACGCACTGGTCCGCCCCCTGCAGCGCCAGGTCCAGGACCGGGGGCTCTGGGCCTGCCACCTCGGCCCCGAGCTCGGTGGGCCCGGGTACGGGCAGGTGAGGCTGGCGTTGATGAACGAGATCCTGGGCCGCTCGCTGTGGGGCCAGATCGTGTTCGGCTGCCAGGCGCCCGACTCGGGCAACGGCGAGATCCTGGCCCACTACGGCAGCGAGGGCCAGAAGGAGCGCTACCTGAAGCCGCTGCTGGCCGGGAAGATCTCGTCGACGTACTCGATGACCGAACCCCAGGGCGGGTCCGATCCCAACCACTTCACGTGCCGGGCGGTGCGCGACGGCGACGAGTGGGTGATCACCGGCGAGAAGTGGTTCGCATCCAACTTCCGATACTCGACGTTCCTGATCGTGATGGTGATCACCAACCCCGACGTGTCGGTGTACCGGGGCTCGTCGATGATCCTGGTGCCGTCGGACGCCGAGGGCCTCGAGGTCGTGGCCGACGTCGGCCTGGGCTCGGAGCCGCTGGGGGAGGGCGACCACCCCCACCTGCGGTTCAACGACGTGCGGGTTCCGGCCGAGAACCTGCTGGGCACCGAAGGCGCCGGCTTCAAGATCGCCCAGACCCGCCTGGGCGGGGGCCGGGTCCATCACGCCATGCGGTCGGTGGGCACGGCCCAGCGGGCACTCGACATGATGTGCGAGCGGGTGCTGTCACGCGAGACCAAGGGCACCCTGATCGCGGAGAAGCAGTCGATGCAGCACTGGATCGCCGACTCGTGGGTGCAGATCCAGCAGTTCCGCCTCCAGGTGCTGCACTGCGCCTGGCTGATCGACACCGTGGGCGACTACGCCAGGATCCGCCAGCACATCGCAGGGGTGAAGGTGGCCACCCCCAAGGTGCTGATCGACGTGGTGTACCGGGCCATGCACGCCCACGGCTCGCTGGGGGTGTCGAACCTCATGCCGCTGGCGCACATGTGGATGTCGGGTCCGGTCATGGGTATCGCCGACGGGCCCACCGAGGTCCACAAGGACACCATCGCCAAACAGGTGCTCAAGGGGTATAAGCCCTACGAGGGCCTGTACCCGTCGATGCACCTGCCGACCCGGATCGAGGCCGCCCGGGCCCACATAGAGGCCCGCCTGGAGCACGAGATCGCCAACCTCTAAAGATACTGAGACTGTACGAAAAATATGGAGTTGTCACTTGATCTGCCAGAGGCCAGAATGTGAGAGCCGGAGTGCCCTCCTGACTCCCAAGCGTTCGTCCGCTCTGCAGGAGGACGCTCCGGCACCCCGAAGAATAACGGACAGTCAATGAAATCGCAAGTCGAAACGGTCGGTTGATGGCTGGAAGAGTTGCTCGTGGGCTGGAATCGCTGCTCGATCCTCGCAGTGTGGCCCTCGTCGGTGCCTCCCGGCGGCGCTCCCGCTGGGGCTACCTGTTCGTCCGCGGGATGGAGCAGGGCTCCGACCTGCGGAACAACTACTACATCAGCCGCTCGGTCGACGATCCCGAGTCGGGCTGGCACCCGAGCATCGAAGCGCTGCCGGAGGTCCCCGAGCTGGTGGTGCTGCTCATAGGGGACGCCGGGTCGCGCCAGCAGATCGAGCTCTGCCTGGAGCTCGGCTCGAAGGCGGTGATCACCATCGCCACGCCCTTCACCGGCCGCGACGACCCCCTGCTCGACCGGATCGCCGAGGCCGGCATGGTGGTGCTGGGGCCCAACACGATGGGGCTGGTCTGCACCCACACCCGGCTGGATCTGGCGCCGCCCCTGCTGAACGGCGAGCCCCACGACCCTGGCCGGGTGGCGGTGGTGAGCCAGAGCGGGACGGTGTCGGCCGATCTCGCGCTGGAGCTCTACGACCGCGGGGTCGGGCTGTCGACGTTCCTCGGAGTGGGCGACCAGCACTGCCTCACCGCCAGCGACGCGATCCGGGCCCTGGCCGATGACGACCACTCCGAAGCGGTCGTCGTCTACCTGGAGGATCCGCTCGACGGCCAGGCGTTCCGGGCTGCCCTCGAGTACGCCGGGGGCCGGGGCATGGCGGTGGTCATCATGCCCGCGGGCGACTCCGGGGCCTCGGCCCGGGCGGTCGCCTCCCACACCGGGGCGCTGGCCACCGACGCCCGGGTCCTGCGGGCCGTGTGCCAGGAGTCGGGAGCCTGGCTGGCCGAGTCGCCCGCCGACGCCGTCGATCTGGCCTGCGTGGCCGTGAGGCGGCGTTGGGCCGGGGGCCGCCGGGTGGCGGTCCTGTCCGAGGGCGGGGGCGCGGTGGCGCTGGCGGCCGACGTCCTCGGTCGGGCGGGCCTGGTCCTGCCCAGCCTCAGCCACCGGACCCGTGACCGGGTCGGGCTCCGGCCGGGAGCCAAGGAACTGGCCGACAACCCCGTCGACCTTGCTCTGGTCGGGGCGGTGCGGGAGAGCCCGATGGTGTACGCCGACACGGTCACAGCGCTGGCCGAGAGCGGCGAGGTCGACCAGGTGCTGATCGTGGGCCAGTTCGGCGACCTGATCGAGATGAACCCCGAGCGCGAGGACATCGAGACGTTCGAGGCCGAGGAGCGCCAAGCCGTGAGCGCCATCGTGGCCACCAGCGAGCGCACCGGTGTGCCGGTGCTGATGCAGTCGTTCCGGCCCGCGCCCGGGCTGTTCGAGGAGCTCGTGGGCGGCGGCGTGCTCGTGGTCCGCCACCTCGACCATGCCGCCAAGCTGCTGAGGCTCGGCGTGGCCGACGCCGGGATCGCGGCCGCCGGCGCGGACGGGGACGACTCCCGGGCCGGGTCCCGGAACCTCCCCTACTTCCAGGCTCGGGACCTGCTCCAGAGCTGCGGGGTCCCGCTGGTGCCGAGCACGCCGGCGGCGAGCCCACAGGATGTGCCCGCCGGCGAGGACCTTCCGGTGCCGCTGGTGGTCAAGGCGCTCGGACGGGTGCACAAGTCCCGCGGCGGCGGCGTCGAGCTGGGCCTCGCCGATGCGGCGGCCGCGGCCGTGGCCGTCGAGCGCATGGGCCGCGACCTCGGAGCCACCGAGTTCGCCGTCGAGCCCGACATGTCCGTGCCGGGCTCGGTGGAGTTGATCGTCGGGGCCCGCAGGACCGGACGGTTCGGGATCGTGGCCCTGCTCGGTGTCGGCGGAACCCACACCGAGCAGATCGACGACATCTCCCTGGGCTTCGCGCCGGTGGACGCGGCCACCTTCGACGCCATGGTCGCGGGCCTGCGCTCCACGGACATGGTCTGGCGGGGGAGCGAGCCGAGGATCGACCTTGCCGCAGTCAGGTCCGTCGTGCAGTCCCTGGTGGCGCTGCTCGATGAACGCCCCGACGTCCTCTCCGCCGAGGTCAACCCGCTGCTGTGCACCGCGGAGGCTGTGGTAGGACTGGACGCCAGGGTCGTGTGCGAGGAGCGGCAGCCATGACTTCACCCACCGGAGCCGAGCCACAGCCACTCGTGGTGGTCAGCGAGGGTCACCGGGTCGGCCGCATCCGATTCAACCGCCCCGACAAGCTCAACCCCCTGAGCCCGGCCATGCTTGTCGAGTTGAGCGCAGCCCTGCGCGACTTCGGCCGGCGCGGCGACATCCATTCGGTGGTGATCGAGGGCACGGGCCGGGCCTTCTCGTCCGGCTTCGACCTGTCGGGCACCCACCGGCCCGAGACTCTCGGCGAGTGGATTGTGCAGGTGTCCGACAGCTTCGACGCCTTCCGCGACATCCTGTCGTCGCCGATCCCCACCATCGCCTCGGTGCGGGGCGCCTGTGTGGGCGGGGCGTTCGACCTGGCCACCTGCTGCGACCTGATCGTGTGCTCCGACGACGCCTTCTTCGGCTACACCGAGTCCGCCTTCGGGATGGGGGCCACGTCGCTGGTGCTGCCGTTCACCCTCGGGCGAGCCCGGGCCAACGAGGTGCTGCTCACCGGCGGCCGGATCTCGGCCGAGCGGGCCCTGGCGTGGGGCGTCGTCAACGTGGTCGTGCCCGGCGACGAGCTCGACGCGGCCGTGGACCGCTACACCGGGCGGTTCGCCAACATCCCCCGTCCCGGCCTGACCCACAACCGGCGACACCTCCAGCGCGTCTACGAGCTGATGGGCCTCGACGCGGTGGTCGCCATGGGCCAGGACATCTCCACCCTGCACCTGGCCGACCGCGAGGGCTCTACCGAGTTCGACGAGCTGGTCCGCACCCACGGCCTCAAGGAGGCCCTGCGGATCTTCAAGGAGCGCATGCCCCAGGTGATGGATTGAGCGCCGGTCCGGAGGCGGCCTAATCGATCCCTAGCTGGGCCTTGCGCTGTCTCGCGTAGTTGGTGATGAGCTGGTCGGCCGTGAGCCCGATGACGGCCACGTTGAACCCGGCGACGATGCCCTCGCCGACCAGGGCCTGCTCGGTGCGGGCCAGCAGGATGTCGTCGCCGAGGCCGTCGATCCCGCCGATGAAGGCGGAGATGATCACCAGCAGCAGCCCGAACAGCAGCACCTGGTTCATCCCCAGCATGATCTCGGGGAACGCCATCGGGAACTTGACCTTGCGCAGCACCTGCGTCCGGGTACAGCCCGACATCTCGGCGGCCTCGATCATGTCGTCGGGAACGTTGCGCAGGCCGAGCATGGTGTAGCGCACCGCCGGAACGGTCGCGTAGATCACGATGGCGGTCAGGGCGGCCACGGGCCCGACCCGGAACAGCATCACCACCGGGATCAGGTAGATGAACGAGGGCAGCACCTGGAACGTGTCCAGCACCACCTGCACGGCGGCATAGCGGCGGTCCGTCGTCGAGGCGAAGATCCCGATGGGGACCCCGATGACCACGCTGACGATGAGGGCCGCCACCACCAGGTAGAGGGTCTCCATCGACTCGATCCAGAACCCCGAGAACGCCAGGTAGGCGACGAACGTCGCCACGATGGCCGCCAGCCGCCAACCCCCGAAGCGCCAGCCGACCGCGGCGACGAGGACGAGCAGGCCGATCCAGGGAAGGGCCTGGAACCCGTCGCGCATGGGGAAGAGGACCTCCACGATCATGAAGTCGCGGAAGTAGCCCAGGGGCGACTTCAGATTGAGCTGCACCCAGTCGACGATCTCCTCCCAGAACGGCGCGGTGCTCACGGTCCAGTCCTTGGGCAGCACCTGGGCGTGCTCGGTGATGCGGGTCAGCACCATCCCGCCCACGACCACACCGGCCCCGGCGATCCAGAACGGATGGCGCTGGAGCCAGCTCTTGGAGTAGTCGATGTGCTCGGGCCGCCGGGCGCCGGCGGCCTGGCTGAGCCGGTCGAGCATGATGGCCATCAACACGATGGCCACACCGAACTCGAGGGCCTTGCCGATCTTGAGGCTCTGCAGGAAGTTCAGCAGGGGCAGGCCCAGGCCGCGGGTACCGACGAACGACGCCAGGACGGTCATGCCGAAGCACTGCATCAGCACCTGGTTGATGCCCACCATGAACTGCGGGCGAGCCGCGGGCATCTCCACCCGCCACAGCATCTGCCACTTGGTGCAGCCCGACATCAGGCCGGCCTCGCGCACCTCCGGGGGCACCGAGCGCAGTCCCAGCAGCGTGAGCCGGGCCATCGGAGGGATGGCGAACATGATCGTGGCGATGGCCCCGGCCTCGTCGCCGATGCCGATGAACACCGAGATCGGCAGCAGGTAGGAGAAGTGGGGCATCGACTGCATCACGTTGAGCACCGGCACCAGCAGCGCCTCGAACCAGCGGGCCTTGGCCGCGGCCAGCCCCGCCGCCCAACCGAACAGCGCGGCGAGCGGCGCCACCACGAACACGATCGACAGCGTGATCATGGAGTCTTCCCAGGTGTCGAACACCGCCAGGTACAGCGAGCACGCGCCGGCCAGAGCTGCGAGCCACGGGCCGCCGAGCTTGGCTCCGACCACGATGAAGAGGCCGACCAGCACCACCCAGGGAACCGCGCCGAAGCCGAAGGTGTTGAACACGGTCAGGTACAGCGAGCACGCGCCGGCCAGCACCGCCAGCTTCCAGCCGCCGATCATGGCACCGACCGCGGTGAACAGGACGATGAACACCACCCAGGGCACCGGGCCGATGCCGAAGGACTCGCCGCCCTTGATCAGCAGCTGCTCGCTGAGGTCGAGCGGGTACTCCAGCCAGCCCGACACGGTGCGGGTGACGTCCTTGAAGTTGAACAGGCCGAGCAGTTCCTCGTCCTTGAGGTACAGCAGGGCCTCGTTGGCCCAGTCGGGCAGGAACCTGAAGTCGCCGAGCTTGGACAGGAAGTCGGGGAACAGCCCGGGAGCGGCCTGATGGATGATCTGGATGACGATGTACGGCGACAGGAGCAGCAGGGCCATGCGCCAGCCCCGGGTGCGGCGGATCCGCTCCCTGAGGCTCTCAGGTGGAGCGGACTCGACAGTCGCAGCCATCAGCGAGCGCCGGAGTCTGCGCCCTCGGAGTCGCTCACGCCCCACACGGCGTCGATCACGGCGTCGCGGGTGAGGCTCCCCACCGTCGCGCCGTCCTCGACCACCAGCATCGGGCTCGTGCCGGCCAGCACCGCCGGAGCGATCTCGCGCAGCACCGCGCCGGCGTCCACCGTCCCGGCGTCGGCGGCAGCGTGGCCCACATCGCCCATCACGCTGCGGGCGGTGAGGATCCGGTCCCGCTGCACGTCGCGGGCGAAGGCCCGCACGTAGTCGGTGGCCGGCTGGGTGACCAGTTCCTCGGCGCGGCCGATCTGCACGATCTGACCCTCGTAGAGGATGGCGATGCGGTCGGCGAGGCGGATCGCCTCGCTGAAGTCGTGGGTGATGAACACGATCGTCTTGTGCAGCACCGACTGGAGGCGCAGGAACTCGTCCTGCATCTCCCGCCGTATCAGCGGGTCGAGGGCGGAGAAGGGCTCGTCCAGGAACCACACGTCGGGCTCAACCGCGAGCGACCGGCCGATCCCGACCCGCTGCTGCTGCCCGCCGGACAGCTCCCTGGGGTAGTAGCCGCCGCGGCCCTCGAGGCCCACGAGCGTGAGGATCTCGTCGGCCCTGCTCTGACGGGTGGCGCTGTCGACCCCCTGGACCTCCAGCGGGAACACGATGTTCTCGGCCACGGTGCGGTGGGGGAACAGCGCGAAGTGCTGGAACACCATCCCCATGCGGTGACGCCGGATGTTGATCAGTTCCTTGCCCGACGCCGCCAGCAGGTCGACGCCCCCGAAGTGGACGCTGCCCGAGGTCGGCTCGATCAGACGCGACAGGCAGCGCACGAGCGTCGACTTGCCCGAGCCGCTCAGCCCCATCAGCACGAGGATCTCACCCGGCATCACGTCGAGGCTGGCCGACACCACCGCCGGTATGTAACCGGACTCCTTCACGGCGTCGATGCTCGGCTCGCCGCCGTGCTGTTGCAGGAACTTCTCGGGATCTGGCCCGTACAGCTTCCAGACGTCCCGGCACGAGATCATCGCATCCGTGGTCACGTCGCCACCATCCGCGCCTCCAGAGAACCGGCCGGGGGAAGCGTTCGCCTCCGCCCGGCCGGCACTCTAGCTACTGTTGTCGTAGGACGTACTATATGAACTCTGTCTAGCCGGCGATCCAGCCGCGCCAGAGGTCCTCGTTCTCGGCCAGCCAGTCCTGGGCGGCCTCTGAGGGCTCCTTGCCGTCGACGTCGACCGCGGCGGCCATTGCGGCCAGCATCGGGTTGGTGAAGTCCATGCGCTGCACGATCGCGGCGGCCGTGGGCCAATGCGCGGGGAAGTGCTCGCCCACGCCGGTCTTGAGGTAGCCGTCGGCGGGGTTGCCGCAGTCGTGGGTCAGCTCGGAGTTGAGCCCCCACTCGGGATCGGTCCGGCAGGCGTCCTCGAAGGTCGGGAACTCGATGAACTATGCCCTCATAGACCGCCTCCACGAAGTTCGGCGTCCAGTTGAACAGCACGATTCGGGGTGTTGTCCACGGAGGCCGCGTCGAGCTCGGCCCACAGCGTGGCGGCCGAGCCGGCATTGATGACCTCGAAGTCCATGCCGAGGCCCTCGACCCGTTCGGCGTCGCCCTTGAGCCAGTCGACCGGACCGCCCAGGAACCGGCCCTTGTCGCCGGTCTCCGCGGTCGCGAAGATCGAAGCACACGCGTTCAGAGCCTCCCAGTCCGGGAGTCCCGGGCACTGGTCCTCGACGTAGATGGGGTACCACCACTCTTCGCGGGTGACCGCGTTGTGGGTGGCCCAGTCGAGCACGCAGCCCTTGTCGACCTGCTCCTGGAACGCCACGCCGAAGGCGCCCTCCCAGACCTCGTGCACGAGCTCGATGTCGCCGTCGCACATCGACTGGTACACGACCTGGCTGTCAGATGGCACGTACTCGACGGAGAACCCGGCCTCCTCGAGGATGCCGCCGACCACTTCGGCGCCCACGAGCTGGCTCGACCAGTTGTGCAACGGGATCCGGATCGGCTCGGAGGAGTCC